>CACNSY010000006.1 GCA_902623255.1 uncultured Alphaproteobacteria bacterium
TAATATACTTGATTTTAAAATTATACAATAAATCAATTTCTTCTTTTGAAGTATTTATATTGCTTATACTTGAATTTAAAATTTTCTCTAAAATAATTTTTCTAATAAAATCAATTTTAATATTTTCTAAAATTAATTTTTTATTTATTTCGTATGTATAAATCTTGTTGTTTTGATTATTTGCTTCTAATATATTAGAATAAATTTCCTCTAACTTATTGTTGTAATTAATTTTATTATTTGTATTTTTATAATATTCAAAAAAAATATTTGCTGATATAAAATCATTTAAAACGATACTGGTATCTATTTCTTTATTGGTTCCAACAAAATCCAAATATTCTTTTCTTTTTTCTAAATCTAATAATGTAAATACTTGATCATTAATTTTAAATATAATTCTATTTTCTAAACTATTTACAATTTTGAAGTTAAGTAAAATAAAAAAAAATAAAATTGTATTATAAAATGTAAGTTTATTAATTATTTTCAAATTCATTATCATCAATATTAATTATTTCCCAATCATTATCCAGTGTATTATTTTCAGAAGCTAATAAGTTTGAAGACTTATAACTACCTATATTTTTAAATGAAAACATTAAAGTAAGAATATCTTGTGGCTTTAGATTTTCTTCTTCATATGATTTTCTGTTAAAATTTAGATTAATTCCAAAACAATCATCAAAATAACTATAACCAATTGTGTATTCTTTATTTATTTCTTCTTTTAGATCATACAAACCAGAAAAATTAATTTTTGAAAATTTTGAAAATTTTTTGCTTAAAAAAGAATAATTTATTGTTTCTGTGTCCTTATTAACAATGTTATTAATTTCTGTGTTTTGATCAAAATATGAGACATTTATATCACCATATTTACTAGATGATTTATAATCTATGCTTTGTTTTTTCACATAAGAATCATTTAAGTCATATCTAAAATTATATGATATTTTGTTTCTTCCTAAATATTCTAATGCGCCTAAAACATCACTTGCTTTATCATCGTTTCCCTGTTCGATATGGAAGTTACTATTATCAGCAAATTCATATGATTGTAACAAAGAGGATTTAAAGTTTAGAGTATTTATTGATAATCCATAGCTTATTCTTTTAGAATTATCCATCTTATCGTTGCCGGTATATCTATTTAATCTATAAATATTTTCAATAGTAAAATCATTATTAGTTGAATCTTCATTAGATAGCTTATTACTATTAGAAATGCCAGGTGCAACAACTAGATTTACTTTTGGAGTAAAAGTTACATTAGATATATGGTCTTTAAATTTAAATGGACTTTCCGCTCTAATTCCTAAGATTGGGAAAAAACGATAGTATGTACCAGTCGTAAATTTGTTATCACTTACTAGTTTGCTTTCAGTATTGAATATTTGATTATAGATTTCTGCATTAATTGATATTTTAGAATTATAATCAATAAGTTCTCTATTTAAATTATATTTATGTGAAATTTTTTGTTGTTTCTTGGCGTGTACATTCGTACTTTTTTCTCTAAATATATTATAAAATTCATAAGTTGAATTTGTAATATTTCCATTATTTTTATTATAACCTGAAAAGTATTTTATTTTTGGAAATACAGTAGGTATAATTTTATTATCTTCATTTTCTTGATTTGTTTGGTAAAAATTTAGACCAATTGTTAATTGATCATCTTTTTTGTGTAAATTAAAACCTTCCAAATTGATATTAGTTGATAATGAATTTGTGTAACTAAGATCATCATTAGGTTTAGTAATTTGGATGTAATTTTTAGATGTTTGCAGTGCAGAGTCTATTTGAATTCTATAATTTTTATTTATATTTTTTTTATAATTTGTAATCAAACTTGCATCAGTTAACCATTTATTGTTGTTTTGATTTTCAAAATTTGAATCAAATGTTAAATTACTTTTAAAATTACCACCAGATATAATCTGATTATAATCAAATGCAAATCTTTGTGATGCATCAACACCTGCTCCATAGTTTATAATAGGAGTAAATAAAAGTTCCTTATCAATATCTATATTGAAATAATATGGAAAGGATGTTGATTGAGAAGTTTTTGTGTCAAAAAAATTTAAAGCTACAGAAGGAGTTAAAAAACCCGATTTTCTATCTTTTCTTAAGGGCGATGGAGTAACGATATATGGGATATAGAATACAGGTGTGTTCAACACTCTCATTTTAGAGTGTTTTTGATATAAAAATAGATTTTTATTATCATGTAATATTTTTTCACCCTCTAATTGCCAGGTTGGACATATAAAATTACCAATTTTAATTCTTGATTTGCATGGAGTGTAAACACCTTTAGAAATTATATCTATGTCGCCACTTCTTTTTATTTTATTTCCAATTAATCTAGATCCATCGTTTAACATTATTTTAGGATTTTCAAATTCTGCAAATTTAAGGTTTTTTGAAAAATAACCATTTTCTCCTTCAAAATAATTATTTTTATTATCTTTGAAGGTAAATTTAGAAGGTAAAATAATATTTTCATCTGCTTGATTGAAAATAATTAAATCAGAAAGAATTAATTGATCATCTTGAAATATTTTTGCATTTCCTTTTGCTATAATATTTTTTTTTTCATCATAAGTAATAGAATCTGCGTAAATCAATATTTCCTTTGCATTATTATTACTAGTAATTAAAAATATACTAATTAAGATTATATATTTAATAAAGTTTATACTAATATTATTATTCATTCTCAATTTTATTAATTTGATACAAACCTATAAAAAGAGGAATTAAAAAAACAAACAAATAAGATATTAAAAAATTTAAAGACAAAACAACTGTTAATTTAGCAATTACTTCTTTTAATAAAAATATGATAAAGCCAACTAAAATTGCAGTAAATAATACTTTAAAGAAATTTTCATTTCTTTGAAATTTGCTAGTAAAACCTAGTATTACAAATGCTAAGATTACAGAGAATATTGGTTTAAATATCTCTGATAGATAATATAAACCTATTTCTGACGAATATAAATTAAATTTTGATAATGTTTTTGTATGATTTAAATAATTATAAAAAGGGACTAATTTATATTTTGAAATAGAATTAACTAAATTATTTTTATCGAAATTAATTTTTAGAGCATAATTATCCAAATTTATATAATTCTCATTTGTAAAATCATAAAATTTTACACTATTTAACAAAAAGTTATTATTTTTGAATTCACCACTTTCAGCCATTATAAATTTATTAGATTCATCACTAATTAATAAAATTTTTATATTATTGGCATTCATATTTCTTAAATTTATATTTTTAATGTTAATAAAACTATAATTTTTTATATCAATTTTATTCTTGATCCACATTTCACTATTTGTGACTTTAATTGAATATAAACTATTATCTTTATTATCTAATCTTTTGTCATATTTTTTTTCCATGAAAACTGAAAGTGGATTTAAAAAAAATAAAAAAAATAAACCCATAGTAAAAATTGCCAAAGAAATAGGTTTAAAGATATCAAAAATTGAATATCCTAAATTTCTCATTGAAACAAATTCATTATTATTAATCAAATTTCTGATTAAAAATGTAGTACTAATTATTGTAACGAAAGGTGTAATTTGATTTAGTATTGATGGATATTTTAGGAAAGAAAGATAAATAAAGTTGAAAATGCTCTTATTATTTTCTGTAATAGTTCGAGATAACTCTAATAAATTTATAAAAATTATGAATATTGAAATAATCAAAAAATTAATAATTAAATATTTATTTGTTAAATAAAATAAATAAAAATTAATTTTTTTCATATTTTTTCTTTATGCTTAGAATTATAAAAGAAGAAAATATCAAACTTAATATCAAAATTGTATAATTATAAATTGTTATTTCTGAATTTTTAAAAATCTGATTTATAATTAGTAAAGATATACATGAGCTCAAAAAATAAATATTATTATAAGTTTTAAAATTAAGTACTTTAATATTATTTATATAAAAAAATATTATGATATGTATGATTAAAAGAATATCAAAAAACTTAAATGAAACATTTAGATAATTTCCTTCTCTGTAATCATCAAAAATAGTAAACGTATTTTTATCAAATATTGTGTTATTATTAATATTTTTATTTTCAAATTTTAAAATATAGCTTTCGAACTCTAATTTTTCTATTTGTTTATTTTCATCAATGCTAATTTTAAAACCATTATCTAATTTAAAGTTATATTGATTGTTTTCACTTATTATATTTCCGTTTATTGCATATACAATATTTTCTTTATCATCACTAAAACTGATAAATATATCATTATATTCGTTATTATTTTTTTCAAAGTCAAGTATAGTGTTATTGTTTAGGTTTAGAAAATTAGAAAAACCCATCTTATTAAAATCAATTGTATTTCTTAGTTCAAACTCTTTAAATTTATAAATTTCGTATACTCTTGGTGCAAAATAAAGATTTAGTAATGTAAATATTGTAATTATTATTAAAAAAAATAATAACAAAGAGCTTTTAAATGGTCTTAAACCAAGCCCTAGTGAGACAATAGCAACTAATTCATTATCTCTGTTTAGTTTTAAAAAACATAAGAGTAATCCAAAAATCAATATAAATGGAACAATAACTGTAATTAAATTAGGAATTAGGTAAAACGAAAGAAAAAATATATCTATTATTTCTATATTTAAAAAATTAGTTATAGTAAAAAGTCTTGTTACTTGCAATAACCAAGCAACTGATAAAAAAATAAACAAAACTAAAGTAAAGTATTTTATTATTTGTAATAATAAATAGATTTTGATTTTATAAATAACCATAACTTCTTTAATTTTTTAATACAATATAGGTTTTAATTATTATGTATTATTAATTTTTCCTTAATTTTATCAAAATATAGACAAAATCAAATTACTTAATTAGAAGCCTTAGATTATAAAGGAGTATTTATGAGGAGAACTTTTTCGATTATTAAGCCTGATGCTACAAAAAGAAACATAACAGGTTCTATTAATAAAATTATTGAGGATAATAATTTGGTTATTATTGCTCAAAAAAGAATTAAACTTTCTCAAGAGAAAGCTGAGGGGTTTTATGCTATTCATAAGGAAAAACCTTTCTTTAGAGACCTTATTGAATATATGACATCAGGACCTGTTGTAGTTCAAGTTTTAGAAGGTGATAATGCTGTAGAAAAATATAGAAATATAATGGGAGCTACTAATCCTGAAAATGCTGAAAATGGAACAATAAGAAAATTACATGCTTTAAATATACAAGAAAATTCTGTTCACGGATCAGATTCAAATGAAAATGCTAAAATTGAAATAAATTATTTTTTTAATGATGATGAAATATTTAATAACTAAATAATGAAAAAATAATCAACAAAATAATTGCTACAAAAATAATTGTATAAATTGTTAGTTTATTAAAAGTTTTCCATGTTTGCGCCTTATCTTTGGCAATATTATCTTTATTATAATCCATACTAATTATAATAATTAATATTTGGCTTTTTGCAATAATATAATGAAATACTTTTTTTTAACTTTATTTGTAATTTTTATAAATAGCTATTTATATGCTAATAATTTATTTGAAACACCATTTTATAATATCGAATTTACATCAAAGAACATTGAAGAAGATAAAAAAAATGAAATCAAAAAAATTAAATTTAAAACTATTGAATCTATCTTTAAAAAAACATTATTAGATGAGAATATTGAAGAGGTTAATAATTTATTAACTGAAGACTTAATCAATACTTTTATAAAAAATATATTAATCAATGATGAGAAAATATTAAATGATCTATATGTGTCAAAGATTAAAATAAATTTTGATAAAAAAAAAATAATAGATTTTTATAGAAAAGAAAAAATTTCCTATGTTGAATATTACCCAAAAAAAATTTTATTAATAATCTATGAAGAAAACGAATTTATTGAAAATCTTTTTACAAAAAATAATGTTTTTTATAATTATATAAAAAAAAATATAGATAATCATAATTTATTTAAATTACCAAATATGGATATTAACGATAGATTTATTTTAAAAAAAGAAGACTTGGAGAATAGGAATTTAGATAAAATAAGAAATTTTTCTAAAAAATATAACTTAAATAATACTGTTATTATTTTAATTAAAGCTATTGAAAATAAATTTACCTACGAATTATTAGTATACTCTGATGGAGTAATTTTAGAAGTAAAAGAAGATTCCAAAAAAATTGAATTGGATAATTTTTTTAAAAAAATAGAACATGAAACTTTAAATATTTGGAAAAAAATTAATAGCATTCAAAATAATTCTTTAAATTTATTAAGTTGTCAGGTTAAATATTTTAATATGTTTGAATTAAAAGAAATCAGAAATAAAATTAATAATATATCAACTATTGAAAATTTAAATGTAAAATCTTTGTCATATAAAAGTATTAATTATGATATTTATTATTATGGAAATACAAAGATTCTATTTAAATTATTTCAATTAAATAATTTAAAAATTAATAAATATGATGATATTTGTATAATCAGATTATGATAAATAAGCAAAAAAGTTTCAGTTATAAATTTAATGATAAAGATGATGAAGATAATTTTTTTGTTAATAAAACAAATTATAGTGCATTTAATATTTTAATTAATAGTAATGCTAATTTTTTATTTCTATATGGGCCTAAAAAATCAGGAAAAACTTTTTTATCAAAAATTTGGTTAAAGAAAAATAACGCTATACAATTAAATAAAAAATACGAATTATTCTTTGATAATAGAAAAAATTTATTAATTGATGAATTATTATATTATGATGAAGAAAAAATTTTCCATATTGTTAATAATTCTTTGTTAAATGATTTAAAAATATTAATTACTTCTCACAGTAAAATAAATGAAATAAAATTTAAATTCAAAGATTTATCTTCTCGTTTAAAAACATTTTCTAATACAGAAATTAAACAACCAGATGACGAAATGCTTATAACAATTCTAACCAAATTGTTAATTGATAAACAATTTATAATAAATTCTAATGATATCTTTGATTATATACTTAAAAGAGTAGATCGAACCTATCTTGGTATTAACGATATTGTAAGTAAGTTAGATATATTATCGTTGGAAAAAAAAAGGCAATTAACAATACCATTAATAAAAGAAATAATATAGATGGTTCAAAAAATGAATAAATATAGATCACATTTCTGCTCAGAATTAACGATAAATAATTTAGGAAATGTTGTTACTTTATCAGGATGGGCAGATACAATCAGAGATCATGGAAATTTATTATTTATTGATTTAAGGGATAATTATGGAATTACTCAATGTGTTATTGATGGAACACATTCAAAGTTTGAAGAAATTAGCAAATTAAGTAATGAAAGCGTTTTGACCATAATAGGAAAAGTAATCAAAAGATCTGATGAAACAATAAATAAAAATCTTTCAACTGGCCAAATTGAAGTTCAGATTGAAGACTATAAATTATTATCAAAATCTGAAATACTTCCTCTACCTGTCAATTCCGATATTGAATATGGTGAAGAAATTAGATTAAAATATAGATTTTTAGATTTAAGAAGAGATAAACTACACAAAAACATCATTTTAAGAAGTAAAATAATATCAGACATTAGAAAGAAAATGATAGATAGAAATTTTGTAGAATTTCAGACACCCATCCTTACTTCATCATCTCCAGAAGGAGCAAGAGATTATTTGGTTCCATCTAGGATACATCAAGGAAAATTTTATGCTCTTCCTCAAGCACCTCAGCAATTTAAACAATTATTAATGATAGCTGGTTTTGATAAATATTTTCAAATTGCTCCATGTTTCAGAGATGAAGATAGTAGGGCAGATCGATCTCCAGGTGAATTCTATCAATTAGATTTTGAAATGAGTTTTGTGACACAGGAAGATGTATTTGAAGCTATAGAACCGGTTTTATTTGAAATATTTGATGAAAATAAGAAAAGTAATGAAATTAAGGTAAGTCCCTATCCATTTAGGAGAATACCTTACAATGAGTCGATGGAAGTTTACGGTTCTGATAAGCCTGATTTACGAAATCCGCTTATCATAGATGATTATACAAATGTATTTAAAGGTTCAAATTTTAAAATATTTAGTAATCAAATAGAAAAAGGATCAGTTGTTAAGGGAATAATTGTAAAAAATACTGGCGATCAACCTAGAAGTTTTTTTGATAAATTAAACAATTGGGCAAGAGAAGAGGGCGCTGCTGGATTAGGCTATATTTCATTTATAGAAAATAGTTTCAAAGGTCCTATTGCAAAGAATTTAAATGAAGATCAATTACTATCATTAAAATTAGAAGAAAATGACTCGATATTTTTCATTTGTGATAAATTAAAAGAGGCTCAATTATTTTCTGGTAAAGTAAGAGAAAAAATTTGTAATGACTTAAATTTACTTGATAAAAATTCTTTTGAATTTTGTTGGATAGTTGATTTTCCAATGTATGAAATTAATGAAAAAACTAACAAAATACAATTTAGTCATAATCCTTTTTCAATGCCTCAAGGTGAGATGGAGGCCTTAGAAAAAAAAGATCCTCTTGATATAAAAGCATATCAATACGATATCGTGTGTAATGGTATAGAGTTATCTTCTGGCGCAATTAGAAATCATAAACCAGAAATTATGTATAAAGCCTTTGATATAGCTGGATATTCAAAAAAAGAATTAGAGGATAAATTTTCAGGAATGCTTAATGCTCTCAAGTTCGGCGCACCTCCTCACGGAGGTAGTGCACCAGGTATTGATAGAATTGTTATGTTACTTGCTGATGAGCCAAACATTAGAGAAGTAATAGCATTTCCAATGAATCAACAAGCTATGGATTTAATGATGGATGCCCCTGCAAGTATCGATAAAGAAAGATTAGAAGAATTAGGTATTAAATTAATAGATAAAAATTAATCCTGTTCCAAAAATTGCAATAATTGTTCCCACCCATGCCCCATAAGAGGGTATTTTTTTTGTTAATATCCAAAGAAGAAATAATATCATTATTGGGCTTGTGGATGATAAAGTTGCAACAATACCTGCATCAGCTTTTTGCAATGCAATTAAAAGTAAACTCATACCTAAAGCCATCCCTAAAAAGCCACTAAGAATTGATTGGTAGATAATTTTTGCTGAAAGATTAACTTTTGTATTAAAAACTTCATAATTAAAAAAAAATGTAAATGATAAAAAAATACATGAAATTGTTGTTCTAATTGCAGCTGAAGCTATTGGATCTGCTCCATCTGACAATATAGGCTTCATCATAACTAACCCAATTGCTTGGCACAATGCAGCTCCAATGGATAGTATTATTCCTACATAAATTGATCCCTCTACTTTTTCCCATCTATGTTCAGATCCTTTTTTGTCTCCATAGGAAATTGCAAAAACAACACCAAAAAAAACTACAAAACATCCAATAATACTAATAGTTGAAGCAAGTTCATTTAGAAAAAAAATATTAATTACGACAGTAAAAGGAGCAGCTAATGAAAATAAAATATTATTTCTTCTAGGACCAATTTTTTGTAAAGCAATAAACAATAAAGTATCACCTAAGAATATGCCTATAATTCCTGAAATTATAATAAAAGTTAAGTAATCAACACTAATTGTATTCCAAGTATTAATATAAAAGGTATAAGCAATTAACATTATAGATACAAAAAATAATCTAAGTCGATTAAAAGCCAAACCTCCAATAGTTCTTGTAACATCTGCTGATACTAAAGATGCCACTGCCCAACATAGTGCAGCAGCCATTGCAATAAAGTAATAATAAATCATATTATTTATTAAAATAAACTTAAAATAAATTTAATAGGTATTGATAAATACTCACCTAAAAGATGTTCTTGCAATGCAAATCTTTTAATTAATCCTGTAGCTCTTAATATTGCATATATTACTAAAGCCCATAAATAAATTCCAAAAATAAAATTTATGTATGATATAATTTTTTTAAATTTGTTATAATAATTCATATGAAGCCTAAATATTGGAATAAAGGTAAGATTTATCTATCAAATAAAGATAAAGTTTTGAAGAAATTAATTCAAACTTATAGAAATGAATATTTAAATCTAAATTCTAATTATTTTCATTCATTAATTAATTCAATAATTGGTCAACAAATATCAGTATCAGCAGCTGATTCGATGAAAACTAAATTTTTTAAACTTAAAAGAAATATAACACCACAAACTGTATCTAAATTACGTACTACAGATTTAAGAAAATGTGGTCTTTCAAGACAAAAAATTTTGTATATAAGAAACATTTCTAAATTTTTTTTACAAAACAAGAAATTCATAAAAAATATAAATAAAACCTCTGAAGAAGAAATTTATAATAATTTAATTGAAATAAAAGGAGTAGGGAATTGGACTATTCATATGTTTTTAATGTTTAGTTATGGAAGTTCAAATATTTTTCCAATAGGTGATTTAGGTTTTTTGAAAGCTATTTCAAAACTTTATCAGGTTCAGCTTCCTATAAGTGAAAGAAAACTTAAGTTGCTTTATAAAAAATGGAGTCCATATAGTTCACAAGCCACATGGTATTTATGGAGATCATTAGACCCCATTCCAGTTAATTATTGATATTTGCTCCTTGCTCAATCCAAACTTTTAATATCTCTCTTTCATTTTTTGTAATACCAGTAAGATTATTCGGAGGCATAATTTCAGCATCAATAGCCTGAGCTTTGATTAATTTTATATTATTTACAATATCTTGAGCTGTGTCATATACAACTCCCTTTGGTGCCGCTTCAATACCTTCAAAGGTTGGATATTTAGCATGACATGTTCCACATCTGTATTTAATTATATTTTGTACTTCATTGAAACTGACTAATTCTAAAGAAAGAGATGCATTTGCATCTTTTTTTTCAAATATTGAAAGACTACTTAAAGTCATTAAAAAAAACATGATTAAACCAGCTGATGGTAAAATCCAAAATTTATATTGTTTTTTATTTCTTAAATTAAAGTAATGGCGAGTTAAAATACCAGCTATTGATATAACAGCTAATATTAACCAATTATTTACTGCCCCATACGTAAAAGAAAAATGTGAGCTAATCATGATAAATAAAACAGGGAGGGTAAAATAATTATTATGTATTGATCTGTTTTTTGCTTCTATTGAAAGATTTAAATTTGGCTTTTGATTATTTTCAGCTGATGTAACAAGATTTCTTTGTGCAGGAATAATGACTCTAAAAACATTAGCCGCCATAATGGTGCCAATAATTGCTCCAACATGTATATATGCAGCTCTTGATCCATATATTTGTGTTAAAAAATAACTTAATAATACAAATAATAAAACACCAGTTGCAATCAAAGTTTGCTCATTATCTTTTAAAACATTTTTACAAAGATAATCATATAGAAGCCAAGATCCTATAAGTAAGAATATAGATATTAGAATTGCTTGAAAGGGTGTTAATATTATACCGCTTGCTCCCAACATCATAGAGCTTGCATTTAAGTAATAAACTAAAATAAGTAGTACAAAACCACTTATCCAAGTTGCATACGCCTCCCATTTAAACCAATGAAGAACTTTTGGAAGTTTTTTAGGAGGTCCTTTTAATTTTTCAATTCTATAAAACCCACCTGAATGAACAGACCATAAATAACCATCAAGGTGTTTAAAATCTGGATCATCTCTTTCCAGTCTACTATCTAGCCAATTAAAATAAAATGATGTTCCAATCCATGCTACACCAACAATTATATGAACCCATCTGACAATTAAATGTAACCACTCAGAATATACCGCAAATAAAGTTTCTGTTGGAACTCCTAAATTATAAAAAGCTGCAGTAAAAGCTATAACTATTGTAGTTGCAATTACAATATAGAGCCTTTGTTCTTTAGATTTTAAACCTGAAAATGCCCCAAGGACAAAAAATAATAATAATCCTAATAATGCTGATGCTGGTAGTGACAAAAGTAAATTATGAAAAAAGGTTTGGAAGTCATAAGATTGAACTGGTGCAACAATTTTAAGAAATAATTCCATTTTAATATCTTATTTTATTTTCTTCTTTTTCCCAAATATTAAATGCTTTTATTGCCTCATCACGTGATATTTGACTGATAGGAATTTTTCTCTCTTTCATTTCTACTGATAGTTCATCATAAATAAACTTGTCATCAAATTTAATTTTTGCAGCATCTTCTCTAGAATTACCATAATATACTTTGTCTATATGTGACCAATATATCGCACTCAAGCACATAGGACATGGTTCGCAACTGGAATACAATTCACAACCTTCTAAGTTAAAGGTATTTAATTTTTGACATGCATTTCTAATAGCAACAATTTCAGCATGAGCAGTAGGATCGTTGTTAAATGTTACTCTATTTACTCCCTCTGCAATAATTTCATTTTCTTTTACAATTACGCATCCAAAAGGACCTCCATTATTTTTGATGTTATCAATTGAAAGTAAAATAGCTCTTTTCATAAAATCTATGTTTGTCATATAACTTCTTTAATTTTATTATTTGATAAATGTTTTAATTTATTTTTTATAGATATTATTCTTGTAATTATTGAGAAAGCTATTTCATTTGGATCTTTTGAGTTGCCAATATCAATTCCAATCGGACACTCAATTTTCTCAACTATTGATTTATTGTGACCATTATCAATCAATCTTTTATAAAACCTTTTTTTCTTAGTAAGAGATCCAATTAGACCAACAAAAGTATTATTTTTTTTCAAAATTTCATTTAATATTTTTAAGTCATAATCGTGACTATGAGTTAAGACTATATAATAAGAATTATCTTCTAGTTTTGATACAATCTCCCAAGGTTTTTTCGAAAGTAAATAATTTACATATTTGATATTTGTCATTTTTAAATAATCTTCTCTTGAATCAATTATAAAAGTATTAAAATTAATATTTTCTAATTTAGAAATTAACGCTTGACCAATATGTCCTGATCCAAAGATATATAAGTTGGATTTAATATTATTAACAACATATTCATTTTTTAGTGCATCTTTGGAATTATTATGTAAGCTTAATTTAACTTGTACGTATCCACCACAACATTGTCCAATTCCTGGCCCAAGAGGAATATTCATTACTTTATTTGCTATATTATTATCAATTAATTTTCTTGCTTCATCGATAACTAAATATTCTAAGTTTCCACCACCGATAGTTCCAAAGATAGTATCAGTTGAGATTAATATAATGTCATCTAAACTATTGGGCGATGATCCTTTAACTTCAATAATTTTAGCCTTAACTATTTTACTATTAAAATTTATATTTTTACTTAATTTTTTAAGATACATTTTAATGCAAACTTTTTAATATATTTTCAGCAGTAGCAGGTGCAATTAAATTTTCAGAATTTTTTCCTTTATTGGCATTATATACTGCGTCCTTTAATGCAATAAAACTTGAAATTGCTAGCATAAATGGTGGCTCTCCAACAGCTTTAGAGCGATTAATAACCTTTTCTTTATTAAAACCACGATCATAAATTTCGACATTAAATTTAAATGGTGTCTCACCTGCAGTTGGTATTTTGTAAGTAGAAGGACTATGAGTTGTTAGAACTCCATTTGATTTCCAAGACACTTCTTCAGTTGTAAGCCAACCTAATCCTTGAATATAACCACCTTCAATTTGCCCCTTGTCAATTCTCTTATTAATAGAATTACCAACATCATGAATTATATCAACTTGAAGAATTTTATTTTCACCTGTTAATTTATCAATGATTACTTCTGTTACCGCTGCTCCATAAGTAAAATATAAGAATGGTCTACCTTGAAGTGTTTTTGTATTTACATTAATTTTGTTAGTTTTATAGAAACCCGAAGATGACAATGGGATTCTATTTAGGTAAGCAGTATTTATCAATTCTTTAAAAGATATTTTTCTTTTATCAAAATAAACAAAATTATTTTCATATTTTATTTTGCTATTCGTTTTAAAATAATCATAAATAAATTCATTTAGTCCTGATTTAATATTATTTATAGCATTAACAATTGCTGCTCCATTTATATCAGTTGTAGCTGATGCTGCACTTGCTGATGTGTTAGGGACTTTTTCTGTGTCCGTTGAAGAGATTTTTATATGTTC
This sequence comes from uncultured Alphaproteobacteria bacterium, assembly GCA_902623255.1. Lineage (GTDB taxonomy): Bacteria > Pseudomonadota > Alphaproteobacteria > HIMB59 > CACPNW01. The sequence goes on from CACNSY010000006.1 coordinate 14,172, forward strand.
GTAATTAAGGCCAAATTCATTTGAAGCTACTAAAGCAAGTTTTGTCATTAATCCTTGACCCATTTCAATTCCTCCATGATTTAAATGAATGGATCCATCAGTGTAGATATGAACTAAGGCACCACCTTGGTTTAAATGAGTAGTTGTAAATGATATTCCAAACTTTACAGGTGTTATTGCTATTCCTTTTTTTAAAACTTTATTTTTTTTATTAAAATTATCAATTTCTATTTTTCTTTTTTTGTAATTAGATTTTTTAATTAGTTTATTAAAAATATCTTCAATCACATTGTCAGTAATTTTCATCCCATAATGAGTAGTATTTTTAATTTTATCTTTATAAAAATTAATTTTTCTTATTTCACTTGCTTCTCGATTTAATTTTTGAGCAATGTTTTCAATTATATTTTCAATACAAAACATTCCTTGAGGCCCACCAAATCCACGAAAAGCTGTATTAGAAACAGTATTTGTTTTACATCTATACGAATTAATTTCTATATTTGGTAAGAAGTAGGCATTATCTATATGATAGATGGCTCTATCATTTATAGCTCCTGATAAATCTGGAGAGATACCACATCTCGATGCCATCATTATTTTTAGAGCAAGTATTTCACCACTATTTTTAAAACCTACTTCATAATCAAATAAAAAATCATGTCTTTTTCCAGTCATGATCATATCATCATCTCTATCGACTCTTAACTTAACTGGTTTAGATAACTTTTTTGCTGCAATGCTTGTAATTGCTGCAAACAAAAAAGATTGTGTTTCTTTTCCTCCAAAACCACCACCAATTCTTCTTACTATCACATGGATACTATTGTAATTTTGTTTAAGAACTTTACCGATAATTTGCTGTGTTTCTGATGGATGTTGTGTTGAAGAATAAACTAATAAATTATTATCTTCTTGTGGAATAGTCATTGCAATTTGACCTTCTAAATAAAAATGATCTTGACCCCCTGAATACAATTTACCTTTTAGAATGTTGTCAGATTTTTTAAACCCATCTTTTATATTTCCTCTAGTTAGATGCTTCGGTTTTAAAACAAATGATTTTTTCTTTAATGCTTCTTCAATTGAAACGATTGGTTTAGATATTTTTAAGTCTATTTTTACTTTTAATGCAGCTTTTTTTGCTAAATTATTGGTCTTTGCTATAACTGCAAAAATTGGTTGCCCATAATATTCTATATTTTTTGAAGTAAATATTTTATCTCCCTTAAATATTGGCCCAACATCATTTATACCTTCAATGTCTTTTTCAGTAATAATGTCTACTACACCTTCTGAAGATAAAACATCTTTATAATCAATTTTTTTTATTACTCCTTTACTGCAATTACTGTATCCAATTACTGCGTGAAGTAAATTTTTAGGCTCTGATATATCATCAGTATAAATTGCTTTTCCAGTAACATGTTTTACTGCACTTTCATGTTCAATATTTTTTGTAAATATTTTATCCATTAATATAACGTTGATTTAATTTTATTATTTTCATTTAAAAATCTCTCTAAAAGGTTTTGACTAATTTTAGTTCTATAATTTTTTGACGCTCTCATATCATCTATTGGATCAAATTCTTTTTTAATAATTTTCTTTGCTTCATTAATATTTTCTTCATTAAATATTTTATTCAATAAAAATTTTTGTGCTTTTTCAGCTATTTTTGGAGTTTCTGCCAAACCTCCACAAACAATTTTTATTTCTTTAATAATATTTTTTTCAATCCTAGCATTTATAGCCATGAAAACAGAACTTATGTCATCATCTATTCTTTTTGAAATTTTATAACATTTAAGAATATTTTTTTTATAAATGGGTATTATAATTTCTTTAATTATTTCATTAGGTTTTAATTTAGTTTTTCGATAGCTGAGAAAATAATTATCCAATAATAAAGTTTTTTTAACTTTTCCTTGAATTACAATTTTACTATTGAGTGCAATTAACACAGGCAAACTATCACCTATTGGAGATGCGCTTCCAATGTTACCTCCAAGAGATGCAGTATTTCTTATTTGCTCAGATCCGTATCTTTCAAACATTTTCGCAAATGTTGGATAAATATTTTCTAAAATTGGTAAAATATCATTTATGGGGGTAGCGGATCCAATGTGTAAATTATTGTTTTTATTTTTAACATAATTTAAATCTTTATTTGATCCTAAATAAAAAATATTTTTTAAATCTTTTCTTTTTTTTGTTACTTCAAGAGCGAGATCTGTACCACCGACTAGTAAATGTCCATTACTAATCTTTTGATAGTCTTTTATTAGAGAATTTAAATTATAATGGATGAAAAACTTAGAATCATTTTTTTTAATAACAATATCAGTTTTCTTAATTGATTTTAATAATCTAATAACTTTACTTTTTGAAAATTTATTACTTTTATAGCTATACATATTCTTAATTGCGTTTTTAATTGGAAGATAACCTGTACATCTACATAAATTTCCAGAAAGAAATTTATCTATATTTTCTTCTGTTGGTTTTATTTTGTTTTCGTACATATTATACATTGACATAATAATACCAGGTGTACAAAAACCACATTGAGATCCATCGCTATCAATCATTGATTGTTGAACAGGATGAAGTTTATTTTTTTTTATATGTTCAACCGTTATTAATTGTTTGCCATGGAGAGAGTACAAAAAAGTAATACAAGTATTTATACTTTTATAAGAAATTTTATTCTCTTTTAATTCTCCTACAACTGCAGTACATGCTCCGCAATCACCAGATGCACAACCTTCTTTTGTTCCAGTTAACTCATGATTGTTTCGAAGATAATTTAAGACCGTTGTATTTGTGTCTAAATCTTTGATAGAGATTTTTTCTTCATTAAGAAGAAAATCGACATACGCTTTAGACACTAGCTTCCTCTATATGTTGAATAACTCCACGGGGTAATAAGAAGGGGTACATGGTAGTGCTCTTCTTTGTTAATTCCAAATCTAATTATTACGTCATCAAGAAAAAATGGTTCATCAAGATTTGTAAATTCCTTAAAATAACTCCCGCAAAGAAATAATAACTCATATTTTCCAAGTATAAAATTCTCTTTACTTAATATAGGCTCATCACATCTGCCATCTTCATTGAGAATGAAATTTGAAATTTTAACTTTATTTTCACCATCAATTTTGAAAAGTGACCCTTTTATACCAGAACCAGGCTTACCATTATAGGTATCCAAAACATGAGTAGTTAAATATCCTTTAGACATAATACTTATTCGTTTATACAGTATTTAGCTAAATATTAAATCAAGCATTTTTATGAAAGACGACAGAAATTATAAAGGCTATGGAAATAATGACTCTAACTTTTATTGGCCTAATAAATCAAAACTAGCTCTTCAATTTGTTCTAAATTATGAGGAAGGTGCTGAAAATTCAATAATGAATGGTGACGAAGGATCAGAAACTTTTTTATCGGAAATAATTAATGCAAAGCAAATAATAGGTGCCAGAAATATGAATATGGAATCAATATATGAGTATGGCTCAAGAAGGGGTTTTTGGAGAATACATAATGAGTTTGAAAAAAGAAAATTACCTTTAACAATATTTGGCGTTGGCATGGCTTTAGAAAAAAATCCTGATGTTTGTGAACAAATAATTAAATCAAAGTATGAAGTAGCTAGCCATGGTTATCGATGGATAGACTATCAAAATATAACTGAGGAAGTTGAAAAAGAACATACTATAAAATGTAACAACATTATTAAAGATATTTTTGGTTATTCTCCGTCTGGTTGGTATACTGGTAGAACAAGCCCGAATACAAGAAATATAATTTTAGAAAATACAAATATTATTTACGATAGTGACTCTTATGCTGATGATTTACCCTACTGGATAAAAGTAAAAAATAAAAAACATCTAATCATTCCATACACTTTAGATAATAATGATATGAGATTCTCTACCTTACAAGGTTTTAATACAGGTGAGGATTTTTATAATTACTTAAAAAACTCATTTGATACATTATACAGAGAAGCAAACGAGTTCAATAAACCAAAAATGATGAGTGTGGGTTTACATTGTCGTTTAATAGCTAGACCTGGAAGATTTATGTCTTTGGTAAAATTTTTGAATTATGTTTCTGGTTATAATGATATTTGGATATGCAAAAGAGAGGAAATTGCCAATTATTGGTATGAAAATTTTAGTGATGAAAATTGAAGATATTAATAATTATAACTCTGAAAAATTTATTGATTCTTTTAAAAATATTTATGAAGAATCTAAATTTATAACAGAACATGCTGATAAAAAGCGACCATTTAAAAATAAAAAAGAAATGATATTAGTGTTTTTAGAATTATTTGATAACTTAGATGAAGAAACTAAAATAAATATAATTAAAAAACATCCTGATCTAGCCGATAAAATAAAAATAAATAAAGGTTTGTCTGAACTATCTGATGAAGAACAAACTAGATCAGGTTTAAAAGATTGTTCAGAAGAAGAATTTAACATATTTAATGACTTAAATTCTAGATTTAAAAATAAATTTAATATTCCATTTATTTTTGCAGTTAGAAATAAAAATAAGAATGAAATTATAACAGAGTTTAAAAATAGATTAGAAAATAATGATTTAAGCTTAGAAATAAAAACTTCAATATCGCAAGTAAAAGAAATTGCTAAATTAAGATTAACAGAATTAATTAATGAATAAGAAATACATTCAAAAAAATTATATAAACTTATGTAGTAAGGTTTTAGGTACAAAAATTCATAGTTTTTCTGATCAGTTTTTTGGATTAGCATCCAGATTGCTTAAAGATGAACAGCCAATTTTTAAAGAAGGAGTTTACGATAAAAATGGGAAATGGATGGATGGATGGGAAACAAGAAGAAAAAGAATTGAAGGAAATGATTATGTTACTATTAAATTAGGCCTTCCTGGTAAAATTAATTTTGCTGAAATAGACACAAGCTATTTTAATGGTAATCAACCTGAATACGCAAGCATTGATGCTTGTTATTTTGAAAAAAATAAATTTAATTGGGTTAATATTTTATCAAAAAGGAAACTTCATCCAAATTATCTTCATGGTTTTAAAACTCAACAGAATAATAAAGTTTTTAACTTCATAAGATTGAACATCTATCCAGATGGAGGAGTTGCAAGATTAAAATTATTAGGAAATCTAGATGTATCAAAATTAAAATTTCCAAATAAAAAATTTGATTTACTTAGCATCCTTAATGGTTCAAAAATTGTGGCATGTAGTGATGAACATTTTGGGAGGGCAGAAAATTTATTACTTCCATTTAAATCTAAAAATATGGGCAATGGTTGGGAAACTAAAAGAAGAAGAGGATCAGGATATGACTGGGTTATAATTAAACTTGGCAAACCTGGTTTAATTGAAAAGTTTAATATTGAAACTCATTATTTTAAAGGTAATTATCCGTCTCATTGCTCAGTACAAGGTTTTTATTCAATAAAAAATATAAATATAAGCAAATTAATAAATGAAAGCAAAAATTGGAAATTTTTAATAAAAAATAAAAATCTTAAACCTAATTCATCATTAAAAATTAATTCATCTAAACACATTAAAAAAATGAATTATTTGAAGTTAAATATTTATCCTGACGGTGGTATTTCACGGATCAGGGCAATTGGAAAGTTTTTGTGAACTATAAAATAAAGAATATTAGTAAAGAGAATTTCAAAAATTATGGTGATTTAATTACAACATCTAATAAAAATTATGAAAGTATTAATAAAGATACAACCGATAGTTTTTTTGATTTAGCAAATATTCAAATAATTGGTGATGACAAAAGATCTAGATTAAATATTTTTCAGGCAAAGAAAAGAAACTTTCCTTTAAAAATAAACATGTTAGAAAATCATCCCTTTAGCTCTCAAGTATTTCTTCCTTTTAATGCTACAGGTTTTTTAGTTTTAGTTGCTCCAATAGGTAACAAACCTAAAATTGATTTAATTGAAATATTCAAAGTAAGCGGTGGTGATGGTATAAATTTTAATCCCAAAGTATGGCATTTTCCTCTAATATCTCTTGAGAATGAAAAATATATTACCATTGATAAAAAAGATGCGGATAATAATATTGAGATTTATAATTTTGAACAATCAGAAATATTTGAATTAAATTATGAGTGATACAATATTAAATATAGAAAATATTACAAAATCTTTTCCAAGAGTAATTGCAAATAAAAAGGTTACTTTTGATATTAAAAAAAATGCAGTTCATGCAATTTTAGGAGAAAATGGAGCAGGGAAATCTACATTGGTAAAAATTTTATATGGTCTCTTAGAACCAGATGAAGGAAATATTAAATTAAATAATAAGGATTTTAAAGTTAATTCCCCAGCAGAAGCAAGGAAACAAGGAATAGGAATGGTATTTCAGCATTTTTCTTTATTTGATTCTTTATCAGTAAAAGAAAATTTAATTTTAGGAATTGATGAAAAGATGTCTTATTCAGATTTAGAAAATAAGCTAGAAAATATAAGCTCAAGATATAATCTTCCCTTAGATTTAGATGCTCCAATTACTGCTTTATCAGCTGGAGAAAAGCAGCGTGTAGAAATTGTAAGAATTTTATTACAAGACCCTCAGATACTAATTATGGATGAGCCAACTTCAGTCTTAACACCACAAGAAGTTGAAAGTTTATTTGTAACATTAAATGCACTCGTCAAAGAAGGTCGTACAATATTATATATCACTCATAAACTCGAAGAAGTAATATCAATATGTGATACAGTTACTATAATGAGAAGTGGTGAAATTATAGACACTTCAAGTACTGCAAATCAAACTGCAAAAACACTTGCAACAAAAATGCTAGGACAAAAATTAGATGACTTAAAAACTAATTATGGACATATAAAAGACGAAGTTAACTTTAAAGTAAAAAATATTTCATGTGACTTTAATGATCCATTTTTAACAGATCTTAAAAATATTTCTTTTCAAGTTAGAGTGGGTGAAATTTATGGCATTGCTGGAGTTGCTGGTAATGGACAATCAGAATTAATGGATATTTTAACAGGAGAAAATATAAATATTAAATCTGGATCAATTACTTTTGATAATAAAAAAATTGAAAAGTATGGGCCACAAAAAAGAAGAGATTTATCTATTTCTTTTGTTCCGGAGAATAGATTGGGTCATAGTGCGGTACCCGAGTTAAGTTTGTCTGAAAATATTCTTTTGAGTCAATTTCCAAAAAATAATTTTATTAGAAATGGCATAATATTGAGAAATAACGTTGATGATTTTGCGAATAATGTAATTAATGAATTTAAAGTTATTACTCCTGGTAATGATGCTAAAGCATCAAGCTTGTCCGGAGGAAATTTACAAAAATATGTCATTGGTAGAGAAATATCATCTAAGCCAAAAATATTAATTATTTCACATCCAACTTGGGGAATAGATGCTGGTGCTGAGCATTCTATAAGAGAGTCTTTGATAGAATTATCTCAAAATGGAACGTCTATAATTGTTATTTCTCAAGATTTAGATGAATTGATTGAAATTACTCATAAAATATCTGTTATTTATGATGGTAATTTATCCAAACCTTTTAAAACTAGTGAAATAGAAATAGAAAAATTAGGATTATTGATGGGTGGAAAAAATGAATAGTTTATTTCCATCTATAGTTTCTCGCTCACAGAGTTCGGGTTTAATGAATTTTTTTGTTCCTATAATATCAATAGTTTTAACTTTAATTACAGGTTCAATTATTTTTGTTCTTCTTGGTTTTGATCCAGTTTATGCATTGTATACATTTTTTATTTCACCTATTTCTTCAACCTATGGTATTTCTGAATTGTTTGTAAAAGCAACTCCTTTAGCTTTAATTGCAATTGGTCTCTCATATTGTTTTAAGAATAATATTTATAATATTGGAGCTGAAGGACAACTTACCATGGGTGCAATTTTTGGAGGAGGTATTGGAATATTATTTCATGATACAAATGCTTTCTGGTTGTTACCATTAATGATTTTTGCAGGAGCAATCGGAGGAGCATTGTGGGGTTTAATACCTGCAATTTTAAAAACAAAATTTAATACAAATGAAATTTTAACAAGTTTAATGTTAGTTTATGTTGCTTTATTTATTTTAGATTATTTAGTAGTGGGACCTTGGAAAGATCCATTTGGTTATAGTTTTCCTAAATCAAGACCATTTAGTGAATCTGGAAGAATGCCTCTATTATTTGATGGTTTGAGGGTGCACTTTGGACTAATTATAACGCTATTTTTAATTTTTGTATCTTGGTTTATATTTTCAAAAACTATTTTTGGCTTTCAATTAAAAGTATCCGGTTACAGCCCCAAAGCTGCTAGATATGCTGGTTTTAATCAAACAACTTTAGTTTTTTTTGCTTTTGCAATTTGTGGCGCTTTTGCAGGTATTGCAGGTTTAGCTGAAGTATCTGGCCCAATTGGATTATTATATAGAGATATTTCTCCAAATTATGGGTTTACTGCTATTATTGTTGCTTTTTTAGGTAGACTTCACCCAATTGGTATTATTTTTGCTTCTTTAGTTATCGCTCTTACTTATCTTGGTGCTGAAGATGCACAATTGTTTTTACAAATACCTTCAGCGGTAGGTTTTATATTTCAGGGTTTGGTTTTATTTTATTTATTAGGTGCGGAATTACTAATTAACTATAAATTAACTTACAAAAAATTATTATGAATTTAGATTTAATACTTGGAATATTACAAATTGTTTTAATTGCAACAACACCTCTAGTTTTTGCTGGTATAGGTGAGTTAGTTACAGAAAAATCTGGAGTATTAAATTTAGGTGTAGAAGGAATGATGTTGGTAGGAGCAGTGTCCGCTTTTATTATCTTAGTAATTACTGGAAGTTATTTTTTAGCTTTTTTTGTATCTATATTATCTGGAATTATCATGTCTGGTTTATTTGCTTTTCTTGTTCTATTTTTAATGTCAAATCAAATTGCTACAGGATTAGCATTAACTATTTTTGGAATAGGTCTTAGTTCGATGCTTGGCAAACAATATATTGGAACACCAATCGATGGTCTGTCACCATGGTTTTTTGTTATTTTTTCTTTCTTAATTGTTTTTTTGGTTAGTTATTTTTTTTATAAAACTAAAGCTGGTTTGATTTTAAGAGCAGTAGGGGAATCCCATAATTCTGCACATGCTCTAGGATATAGCGTTATTAAAATTAGATTTTTATCAATTTTATTTGGAGGTTCTATGTGTGCTCTTGCAGGATCATATATTTCAATTTGTTATGCTCCAATGTGGCAAGAAGGTATGACAGCTGGACGTGGATGGATAGCGTTAGCATTAGTTGTATTTGCAACTTGGAAGCCAGAAAGAGTACTTATTGGAGCTTATATATTTGGAGGTGTTACTATTCTTCAAATGAATCTTCAGGCTTTAGGTTTAAGATTTCCTGGTCAATTTTTCAGTATGGCTCCATATGTTGCAACTATTATCGTATTAGTGTTAATTTCTAGCAATAAATTAAGAATAAAACTTAGTGCACCAGCTTCATTAACTATTCCTTTTTATAAAGGCAGATAAATATCCACTTTTTTTTTTCTATAAACATATAGAATTATTGATCAAACCCTTTTGTATATATTAAGTATATAGCTGAGTAATCGTTATATTAGCAGGTGAGGTTAAAATGATTAGAATAATAACTTTTTTATCTACTTTTTTGGTATTTGCATTTGGTTCAGCATATGCAGACCCTAAAAAAGTTGGATTTATATACATAGGTCCTCCAGGTGATCATGGTTGGACATATATGCATGATGTAGGTAGAAAATATATGGAGAGCCAACTTGGTGACTCTATTACTACTACTTATCTTGAAAATATTCCTGAAAACGCAGATGCTGTGAGAGCAATCCGAAAACTAGCAGACTCAGGACATGATTTAATATTTACAACGTCTTTCAACTATATGGATCAGACACATGAAGTAGCTAAGGATTTTCCTGATATAAAATTTGAACATGCTACTGGGTATATCCAAGCAGATAACGTTGCTACGTATTCAGCTAGATTTTACGAAGGTAGAATGATTGAAGGGCATATTGCTGGTCATATGACTGAAACTAATACTATTGGTTATATTGCTTCATTCCCTATTCCTGAAGTTGTAAGAGGAATTAATGCATTTTATTTAGCAGCTTCAAAAGTAAATCCAGATATCAAAATGAAAATTATTTGGGTATTTACTTGGTACGACCCAGGTAAAGAAGCTGATGCAGCTAATACATTAATTAATCAAGGAGCTGACATAATTGTTCAGCATACTGATACATATGCTCCTTGCCAAGCTGCTCAAAAAGCCGGTGTTTATGCATTTGGTCAAGCTTCAAACCAAGAAGAATTTTGTCCTGATGCACATTTAACTTCAATTGAAGATATTTGGGGCCCTTACTATGCTGAAAGAGCAAAAGCCGTTGTGGACGGCACTTGGTCTTCTGGTGATACTTGGGATGGTATGGATAAAGGTATGGTTGTAATGTCACCATATAATACTAAACTTATGCCAGCAAGTTTAATTCAAGAAGCAGTAAATATGGAAGTTGGAATTAAAGATGGAACTATCCATCCTTTCACGGGTCCAATTTACAATCAAGCTGGTGAGCTTGTGGTTCCTGAAGGTGAAGTAGCGCCTGATGGAATGTTACTTGGAATGAACTTTTATGTTCAAGGTATTGACGGCGAAGTACCACAATAATTAAAATTCTTATAACCCTCTCTCTTTTAAAGGGAGAGGTTTAATTCTTAATTTCAAAGGAAGATTTATGTCTGATTTACACATTAGTTGGGACGAATATAGAAGTAAAACAGAAGATTTAGCAAAACAAATTCATAAGGATGGATGGCATTTTAATCAGGTTGTATGCATCGCAAAAGGAGGTATGAGAGTAGGGGATGTAATGGCAAGAATATTTGATGTTCCTTTAGCAATTCTTTCTGTTGAATCATATAAAGGTGAGGGGGTAAAAAATAAAAGAGGTGCAATCACATTTTCTAGAGATTTAGCAAAAACAAGCCCTAACATTGGATCAAAAGTTTTAATAGTAGATGATTTGGCAGATTCAGGAATTACTCTTAAAAAAAGTATTGATTGGTTAAATCATACTTATGGTTTTTATATAGATGAACCAATAAGAACTGGAGTTTTGTTTTATAAATCAGTATCTTCGTTTAAACCAAATTACTATGTTGATTATTTAGAAGATTCTCCTTGGATACATATGCCTTATGAGGTTTATGAAACTATGAAACCAGAAGAACTTGGTTAAAAAATTGAAGTAATTTCTTCAAACGCTTTCTTTTGTTTTGCAAACTTTGGAACTTTTACATCTTTATCTGGTCGTCCAACAATAAGTAAAACAAATGGTTTTTCATTACTAGGTCTTTTCAAAATTTTATTAAGAAATGTCATTGGGCTTGGAGTGTGTGTTAACATTGCTAAGCCAGAAAAATGTAAACAAGTAATTAATATACCAGTAGCTATACCGACAGACTCTTTTACATAATAATTTTTTATTTTCTTATTTTTTGAAACTGAAAATTTTTTCTCAAATATAGCTATTAAATAAGGTGCATTTTCAATAAATTTTTTATTTTCATCAGTTCCTAAAGGAGTTAATGCATCTAACCATTCTTTAGGAGCTTTGTACTTATAAAAATTTTCTTCTTCTTTTTCTGCTTCTATTCTAATCTTCTTTTTTACGTTTTTATTTTTTATTACTACAAAATGCCAAGGTTGAAGATTTGCTCCACTTGGAGCTGATCCTGCAGATAAGATTGCATTTTTTATAATATTTATATCGATTTTATCATTTGAAAATTCACGTATGCTTCTTCTTTCTTTAATTTTATTATAAAATTTTTTTGAATTAATCTTCATTTCTTTGATAGTTTGATTTGAAAATTTTAAATCTTCAGCTATGTATTTTTTAACTTTATGCATTGGTTAGTTATTACTATTGGGATACTATTAATTTCTCTATCAATTAGTAATCCTCTATACAAACTAATTATAAAAAAACGAATAAGATTTAATCTTTTTATTGAAATCCTGTTCAGGATAATAATGTTTTTAGTTAGTGTAATTATTATTTTTCTAGGTTTGTACTTAGAGAGTATTTCTTAGTATCTTCTAATATTTCTGTCAATTAAAGCAGCCCATGCGTCTATTCCGCCAAGTACATTAACACAATGATTATAACCTTGTGCTTTAAGCCATTTACATACAGCTTGGCTTCTTGTTCCTGTATGACACATTACAAAAATATTTTTTTTCTTATCTAATTCGGTGTATCTTTTAGCGATCTCTGAAAGTTTCATGTGTATTGTACCTTTAATATGGGCATGATCTCTCTCAGTATCTTCTCTTACATCTATAATTTGAATTTTTTTGTCATCTTGCTTTAACTCATTTAATTGATGAACTGTAATTTCACTGCTACTGTAAAGATCCATTATATTATCTTATTATAAATACCATTAGATTTCTACTATTTTAAATAAAATTAATTTTAAAAATTAAATTTGTTATTTCTAAGTTTTTCATGTAAGAGCGCATATCATTATGACGAAGAAAATAACTTTTTCAGCTTTTGGTAGAGATTCATATTATCACAGAGATTGGTTCAAAAAAAATGGTTTCAAATTCGATAGAAGTTCTAGAAAATGGACTGTAGAAAATTTACCAATAGATAATGCAGAAGAATTTGCCAGTTATTGTAGGAAATACGGTTTAACATTTGAACGATCAGATAGAATGATTACAGAATTTGATTACGCAGATTATCTTTGGGATGGAAGAAGGGATGAATTTATGAAAGCTTCTGAAAATATTGAAATTCCACAACCAAAAAATAAAATCTAATTTTTGTTTAATAAATTATTATCAAATAATTTAATACTTCTTATAATTTTAGCTGCAATTTGGGGATCTTCTTTTTTTGTTATTAAAATTTGTCTTTCTAGTTTTACACCTACAAGTATTGCTTCCTTAAGATTAATTATAGCATCAATTTTCTTAATTATTTTATATTATTCATATAACAATAATCCTAAATTAAATCTCGATTTAGTTTTAATTCTCTCTTTTATTGGCATTACTGGAAATTTTTTACCATTCTATCTGATTAGTTGGGCTGAACAATACATTCCTTCTTCTACTGCAGGGTTATTAATGTCGGTTGGTCCCTTAATAACATTACTAATGTCTCATGTTTTAACTTCAGACGATAAGTTTACTTGGATTAAATTTTTATCAATTATTATAGGTTTTATAGGTATTATTTTTATTTTAGATATAAGTAAATTTAATTTTCAAGATGAAAACTACATTAGTACTTTAGCAAAAATTTTTGTGATAATAGCCGCATTTGGCTATATGATTTCAAATATTGCTGCTTATAATAAATTGAAGAAATTAAGCCCTATTTCGATTACTACTTTTGCTACATTATTTGGAGCGATAATATCATTACCTTTTTTATTCTATGATTTTATTAATTATGAGAATAATATTAATATGATATCTTTAATTTCTATTATTTATTTAGGTGTTTTTCCAACAGCTATTGCATTTCATATGCGCTATCATATAGTTAAACAATCTGGTCCGGTTTTCTTGTCTTATGTTGCCTATTTAATTCCTGTTTTTGCATTAATATGGGGATTCATATTTCTTTCTGAAAAAATAGTATTTAGTTCTGTAGTCGGAATTATTCTAGTTTTTATTGGTCTGTTTGTTGGGCAAAAAAAATCAATGAGTAAAATATCCGTAAAAAACATATAATACTAATAAAACAGCAATAAAAATAGACACATTTTTGAAGTTAAAGTATTTCATTTATGGTTGAAATTTAATTTTTTATAGTCCAATATACTTTTATTATGAGCGACTCAATTAAATACTTACTTGAAGAAAATAAAGCACCAAAGTTTTGGTATAATATTAATGCAGACTTACCAAGTCCACCACCACCACCATTACATCCTGGAACTAAACAACCGGCTGGTCCTGATGACTTTGCTCCTTTATTTCCAATGAGTTTAATTATGCAAGAAGTTTCTACTGAAAGAGAAATAGAAATTCCTGAGCCAGTAAGAGAAGTATACAAACAATGGCGACCTTCTCCTTTATTTAGAGCAAGAAGATTAGAAAAGTTTTTAGATACACCAGCTAAAATTTATTACAAATATGAAGGTGTTAGTCCTACAGGAAGTCACAAACCAAATACTGCAGTCCCACAAGCATTTTTTAATAAAGAAGAAGGAATTAGTAAAATATTTACTGAAACGGGCGCAGGTCAGTGGGGAAGTTCATTAGCTTTTGCAGGTCAGATTTTTGGTATAGATATAGAAGTTTTCATGGTTAAGGTTAGTTTTGATCATAAACCTTACAGAAAATTAATGATGCAATCATTCGGCGCTAACTGTCACGCTAGCCCATCTAATTTAACTGATTTCGGTAACAAGTTATTATCAGAAAATCCTGATAACCCTGGTAGTTTGGGAATAGCTATATCAGAAGCAATAGAAGCAACTGTTAAAAGTGGAGGCAAAGCAAAATACTCACTAGGAAGTGTTTTAGGTCATGTATTAATGCATCAAACTATAAATGGTAATGAAGCCATTATGCAAATGGAGATGGCTGGAGATTATCCTGATATAATTGTTGGCTGTACAGGTGGCGGCAGTAATCTTTCTGGATTGATGTTTCCATTCTTAGGACAACAATTAAGAGGTGGTCAAAAAATTGATATAATTGGTTGCGAGCCTGCATCATGTCCTTCATTTACGAAGGGTAAGTATGCTTATGATCATGGTGATATGGCAAAAATGACTCCATTAATTAAAATGCATACTCTTGGATCTGATTTCTTACCGCCGGCTAATCACTCTGGTGGATTAAGATATCATGGCATGTCTTATCATTTAAGCCACTTATATGAGTTAGGTCTGATGAGAGCAAAGGCTTACGGTCAAAAAGATTGTTTTGAAGCTGGTTTAACTTTTGCAAAACAAGAAGGAATTATTCCTGCTCCAGAAGGAAACCATGCAATCAAAGGTGCTATTGATGCAGCTTTAGAATGTAAAGAAAAAGGCGAGTCAAAAACTATTCTCTTTAATTTATGTGGCCATGGATATTTTGATATGTCAGCTTATGATGATTATCTAAATGGATCAATGGCTGATGATGTTATTGATGATGATGGGATTGGTAAATCTATTTCTCAAATACCAGAAGTAGCGTAATTTAAGTTTAAATTTTTTTTTATTTAATTAAAGGTGTTTCTTTATTATGGTTGAAATTAAACCTTTTAAAGGAACACGTCCTTACAACGAAGATGCAAAAAATTTAATTGCTCCCTCTACCGATCATTTAAGTATTGAAAATATAGAAATATTTAAAAAAAATAATTATTGGAATTACTTAAAAATTTTGAATCCTGTTGGGCAATTAAAAGAAGTAGATACTCTCTTAGAAGCTAAATCACATTTTAATGAAATGAAAGAAAATGACGTAATTAAAAAAGATAAAGAATTATTTTATTACATTTATCAAATTGAATTTAAAGGCCATACTCAACTAGGCTTTTTGTCTCTTTCTAAAATCTCAGATTTCGTAGATGAAAAAATTAAAGCGCATGAAAAAATTTATGAAACAAGGATGAGAGAAAGAGCAGAACAAATGTTAAATATAAAAACACAAATTGGTCCTATTTATGTGGTATATAAAAAAAACAATAAGATAAAAGATTTATTATCCTCTATAATATCAAATACTCCAGATTATGATTTTGAAAGTTTTGATAAATCTATTCATAAACTTTGGTGTGTCTCTGATGAGTCTTTCATTAAAAAGCTATCTTCTTTGTTTATAAATGAGGTAGATAATTTTTATATTGCTGATGGACATCATAGAATGGGTGCAATGAAAATTATTGGTGAATTAAATTATAATAAAAATATTTTACAAGAAGATTTTATGATAGCGGCGTTTCCAAGTGATGAGGCTAAAATATTTGATTATAATAGAGTTGTTAAAGATTTAAATGGTTTAAGTGAAGAAAATTTTTTAGACATTCTTTCTGAAAACTTCGAAATAAAAAAAGAAAAAAATCCTTTCAAACCTCAATCTAATAAACAATTTGGAATGTATCATGAAAAAAAGTGGTATTCATTATATTTTAAAACTGAATTAAAAACTGATAATTTTGTTGATACGCTAGATATTAATATTTTAAATAATTTTATTTTCAAAAAACATTTAAATATATCTGATGTTAATAATGATGAAAGAATAAGATTTATTGCCGGATGTCATGGTTTGGAAGCTTTGGAAAAAAAAGTTGATGAAAATAATGATAGTGTGGCATTTTCTATCTTCCCATCTTCAATAAGTGATGTTATTACGGTCGCGAATAAAAATTTGACTATGCCCCCTAAATCAACATGGTTTGATCCAAAACCTTTAGATGGCTTAGTAGTTTATGAGTTTGAAAAAAATGTATGAATAAACCTAATACTAAACCTAATAATCCAAATTTTTCAAGTGGACCAACTTCAAAAAGACCAGGCTGGGACATATCTGTTTTGAGTAATGCTTTAATTGGCAGATCTCACAGATCTGTTGAATGTAAAGCAAGATTAAAAGAAGCAATAGATAAATCTAAAGATATTCTTAAATTACCTGATGATTATTTATTGGGTATAATGCCTGGGTCAAATACTGGTGCTTTAGAAGCTGCTATGTGGTGCCTATTAGGTAAAACGGGAGTCGATATTCTTGCATGGGAAAATTTTGGTAAAGATTGGGTAATCGATGCAATCAGCGAATTAAAATTAGATAATTTAAATATTCATGAAGAAGATTATGGGAAACTACCTGACCTAAGCAAAGTCAATTTTGATAATGACGTTATTTTTACTTGGAATGGAACAACATCTGGCGTCAAAGTTCCAAATGGAGATTGGATACCTGATGACAGAAAAGGCCTAACCATTTGTGATGCTACTTCGGCAATCTTTGGTATGCCTATAGATTATAATAAATGCGATGTTATAACTTGGTCTTGGCAAAAAATACTTGGAGGAGAGGCTGCTCATGGAATGATAGCAATTTCTCCACGCGTTGTTGATAGATTAGAAAGTTTTACACCTAGTTGGCCAGTACCAAAATTATTTAGATTAGCTGAAAACCAAAAATTGATAAAAGGTATTTTTGAAGGAAACACAATTAATACACCTTCAATGATATGCGTTGAGGATATTATTGATTCTTTAAACTGGGTTTCTTCTCAAGGAGGTTTAAATTCGTTAATCTCCAAATCTCAGAACTCTTTACAAAAAATTCGAGAATGGATTAATGAGAGAGATTGGGTGACATTTTTATCTGAAATTGAAGATGAGAATTATATTTCAAATACTGGAATAACTTTTAAAATTATTGAAGATTGGTTTACTAATAAAGATGAAAGTGATCAAAGAGCTGTAATGGCCGATATTTGCAAGTTACTTTCTGAAAATAATGTTGGATTTGATTGTAATGGATATCCCAAAGCACCACCCTCTTTTAGAATATGGGCTGGAGGAACTGTTCAAACTTCAGATGTAGAATTAGTTTTACCTTGGATTGATTGGGCTTATTCAGAAATTAAATCAAAACATGCCTAGAGTACTAATATCAGATCCACTAGATAGTATCGCATCTGAAATTTTAACAAAGAATAATATTTCAGTTGATACTAAAACAAACTTATCTCCCGAAGAATTAAAAAAAATAATTGATAATTATGATGGTTTAATCATTCGTTCAGCAACTAAAGTGCGAAAAGACACAATTGATTCTCTTTCAAATTTAAAAATTATAGGTAGAGCAGGAGCAGGAGTAGATAATGTTGATGTGGAGGCTGCTAAAAATAAAAATATTATTGTAATGAATACTCCAGGAGGCAATACAAATGCTACAGCAGAACATACAATTGGTTTAATTTTTGCATTGCAAAGAAAAATTACTGTTGCCAATGAGACAACTCATAAGGGTCTTTGGGAAAAAAAGAAATTAAAGGGAAATGAAATTAAAGGTAAAAAAATTGGTATCGTAGGTTTTGGTAATGTAGGCAAAAGAGTTGCAGAAATATCTAATGTATTGGGAATGAAAGTTTCAATATTTTCTACATATTTTGAAACAATTAAGGATAGATTTTCTGAATATAATTCTTGTTCTATCGATGAGATTATTAAAGATTCAGATATAATTTCATTTCACTGTAAACCCAGTAAAGATGGTAACCCCATTATGAATAAAAATCATTTATCACTAATGAAAAAAAATTGTATCATTATCAATACTGCTAGAGGTAACTTAGTTGATGAAGATGATCTTAAAAATGCTCTAGAAAAAAAAGAAATTCAAGGCGCTGCATTAGATGTTTTTAAAAATGAGCCTTTGGAAGAAAGTGGGTTTTATAATTTAGATAATATAATTTTAACTCCACATATTGCTGCTTCTACTGATGAAGCACAAATAGTTGTAGCAGAAATGGTCGCTAATCAATTTGTTGAATTTTTTAATAATAAAAAAATAATAAATTCAGTTACTTAATAAAAATTTCTGTTAAATTTTCTAAGTAAGCGGATGGATTTGAGAGAATGTTACCATCTAATATATTAGCTTGATCTAAAATTAAATTTGAAGCTTTTTTATGGTCAATTTTTGTTAAATTTTGTGATAAATTTATAATCATCGGATGGTTAGGATTAATTTCAAGTATCTTTTTCGAAACAGGAGTTTTTTGATTATGCATTTTCATCAGTTTTTCCATATTTATATCCATACCAGCTTCTTCAGCAACAAGCAGAATTGGGCTTTTGGTTAATCTCTTAGATACAATAACATCAGATATTGTCTCTTTAAGCTCTGTTTTAAGTATGTTGATTAAATCATTGATTTTACTATCTACTTCTTTTTTATCTTCGTCTTTCTTACTTGATTTTTCACCAACTTTTGAAACATCAACCTTACCTTTGGTTATTGATTTAAATTCTAAATCTTTAAATTTATTTACATTTTGTATCCAAAACTCATCTACTGCATCAACCATAAACAAAACTGGTATCTTTTTATCAGTGAAAACTTCTAATTGAGGGGAGTTTTTAATATGATCCTTATCAGTATTAGCAAAATAATAAATTTCTTTTTGATCTTTAGCCATTAATTTAGTGTACTCTTCAAGAGATATTTTTTTATCATTTAAAGAATTTTCAAATCTCAATAGCGGTAGGATTTTTTCATGATGATCATTATGTTCGTATAACCCTTCTTTTAGAACAGGACCAAAATTATTCCAAAATGTCTCAAATTTATCCTTTTCTTTCTTAGCCAAGCTATCAATTTCACTTAAAATTTTATTTGTAATACCTTTTTTTATTTTTGTAATAATAGGATTATTTTGAAGCATTTCTCTACTTATATTGAGAGAAATATCTTGTGAGTCGACTACTCCTGGAATAAAACGTAACCAATTAGGAATTATGTCTTCACAATCATCAGTGATAAAAACTTTTTGAACATATAATTTTATTTTATTTTTCCTATCAGCATTGAATAAATCCATAGGTTGATTTGTAGGAAAATAAAGTAAAGCCTTATAACTAATTACACCCTCAGCGTTATAATGGATAGTTTTTAAGGGATCATCAAAGTTAAATGAAATATTATTATAAAATTGCTTATAGTCTTCCTCTTTTATATCTTTTTTATCTTTTAGCCATAATGGACTACCTTCATTTATTTTTTCTTCTTTTTCTTTATCATCAAGGTCCTTAAGATAAATTGGAAAAGGAATATAATTTGAGTATTTTGTTATAATTGATCTTAAACGAAATGAATCCAAAAATTCATCAGCATCTTTCTTGATATTTAGAGTGATACAAGTGCCTCTTTTATCTTTTTTGGCTTCTTCAATAGTATAATTTTCTTTTCCATTAGATGACCAAAGATTTGTTTCTTCATTTTCTGCATCTTTAGAAAGCACTTCAACATTATCTGCAACCATATATGAGGAATAAAAACCAACACCAAACTGTCCAATTGCAGAAATATCGTTGCTTTTTTTATTTTTCATTGCTTCAATAAATTTACTAGTACCTGACCTCGCTATAGTTCCTAAATTATCAATAAGTTCATTTTTTGACATTCCAATTCCATTATCTTCAATTTCAATAATTTTTTTCTTTTTTGAAACTCTGATATTAATTTTTAAATCCTTTTCATCTTTCAAAAGATTTTTTTTGGAAAGTGATTGATATCTTAATTTTTCGCAGGCATCAGCTGAATTTGATATTAGTTCTCTTAGAAATATTTCCCTTTCACTATAAAGGGAATTAGCAACAAGATCTAAAAGCTTACTGACTTCAGCTTGAAATGTTAAATTTTCTTTAGTTTTTTCTGCCATTTTTGAAATTTAAGCATTCATATCTATAATTCAATAGTAAGCAATAATTTTTTGCCACATTTAAGACTATATAAGTAAAAGTTATGGTATTTAGGTTCATAATGAAATTTGATAATTTTTTTAAATTATTGTGCATTACATTGTTATTTTTATATGCATGCACCTCAAATCAGTTAACAAATACTGCTGATAGTTGCATAATTTTTGATGAAAAGAAAAGCTGGTATAAAGCAACTAAAAATTCTTATGATAAATGGAATACCCCAATTGCATTCCAATTAGCAGTTATAAAACAAGAATCATCTTTTACTCAATTTGCAAAACCGAAAAGAAAAAAATTTTTAGGTTTAATACCAACCTCTAGACCATCAACTGCTTTTGGTTATGCACAAATAACAAATCCCACTTGGGATTGGTATAAGAATAAAACTGGAAATCAAAATGCATCAAGGGCGAACTTTAAAGATGTAACCGATTTTATTGGCTGGTACACAACTCAGTCCGAAAATATGATTGGAATTTCAAAAAATGATTACTATAATCAATATTTAGCATACCATGAAGGTCAAAACGGATGGTCGAAAGAGACATTTAAAAGTAAAGATTGGTTGATTGATGTTGCTAAAAATGTAGAAAGAAATACTAAGATGTTTAATAAACAACTAAAACAATGTGAAGAAAAACTAAATAAAAAAGGTTTCTTCGGAATACTATAATGCCAATTTTAAATAGTATAAATCAAATGCAAGATCAGATGACAGAATGGCGTCAGGATTTACATAAAATTCCTGAGATAGGCCTCCAAGAATTTGAAACATCAAAATATATCAAAAATAAGTTAAGTGAATTTAATATTAAATTTAAAGATGGTTACGCTAATACAGGTGTTGTTGCTTGGGTAGATGGTAATGAAGTTACTAATGATAAGACAATTGGTTTAAGAGCAGATTTTGACGCTCTTCCTATGCCAGAACAAAACGAATTTAATCATAAATCACAAAATAAAGGTATGATGCATGGTTGTGGTCACGATGGTCATACCACAATGCTTCTTGGAGCAGCGAAATATCTAAGTGAAAATAATAATTTTAATGGAAGAGTATATTTCATTTTTCAACCAGGAGAAGAAGGTTTTGCTGGAGGAGAAAAAATGATTCAAGATGGTATGTTTGATGATTTTAAAATTGATGAAGTATATGCACTCCATAATTGGCCTGAGTTACCTTTAGGTACGTTTGGTGTAAATAGTGGACCAATGATGGCAGCAGTTGATGAATTTGATATTACTGTAAAAGGAAAGGGCGGTCATGCTGCATCACCTCATCTAGCAATTGATCCTGTTGTAATTTCTGCACAAGTTATTTCTGCTGTTCAAACAATTATAAGTAGATCCACAGATCCTGTTGATAAAGCTCTTATAAGTATTACAAAAATTAATGCTGGTACAGCGTATAATGTAATTGATGATCAGGTTAAAATGGGTGGGACTATAAGAACTTTTAGAAGAGAAACACGAGCATATATAGAAAAAAGATTAAATGAATTATGTAAAGGTATAGCCGATGCACATGGTGCAGAAATAAAAATTGAGTTTGATTTAGTAAATAAATATCCACCTACTATAAATTCTAAAGAAGAAACAAAATTTGCTGCAAATGTAGCTAAAGATTTAGTCGGTGATGATAAAGTTATTACTGATATTGACCCGTCAATGGGAGGAGAAGATTTTTCATATTTGTTAGAAAAAAAACCTGGTTCCTATCTTTATCTTGGTCAAGGAGATGCAGAACATAGCGCTCATCTACATACAACAAAGTATGATTTTAATGATAATTTATTACCCATTGGTGTAAATTTTTGGGTGGACCTTGTTCAAAAATACTTTTCTAAGTAATCTTAATCGATGTTAAATTTTAGTGCGATTTATTCAATAATCGCATTTAGAATAAAAGAATTTCTACAAGAATATCATTATTCTTTATTAGCACCTTTAACTACAAATCTTTTATTTATATTAGTTTTTATAACAGTAGAAAATTATTACTCACTTTCTATGGATTCAGGTTCTTTCGTTGAATTTATTGCTCCCGGATTGATAATTATGATCGTAGCTCAGGAAAGTTACGATAATTCGTCTGCTACTTTAATTCATATGAAACAAATTGGATCTTTAGATGATTGGTTAATGGCACCTATCTATAGGATTGAAATATTAATATCTTTAATATTCACATCTCTTATAATTGGAATTATTTTAGCACTGTTTAATTTTTTTATATTTACTTTTTTAATAGATATTGAAATTTATAATTTTTTTTATTTTTTTTACTATCTATTTTTAGTTATAATATTTTTCTCATGTCTAGGATGTTTCGTAGGAATAATTTTTAATTCTTGGGATTCACAAAGTACATTCTCGAGCTTTTTTGTTTCGCCTATTAATTTTTTATCAGGAACTTTTTTTTCAATAAATTATCTTCCTGATAATTTGAAAGCTATACTTTTATATAATCCTTACTATTATGTTGTAAGCTTTTTTAGGAATTCATTTAATGATGAATTTTCATTTAATTTAGCTGAAAATATCTTTATAATACTGTTTATTTTATTAACTTTGATTATTACATCATTTATTTTTTTCAAAGGTTTTAAAATTATTAAATGATTGATGTTATTTTTAATTTTTTAATTCAATTTGATTTATTAATCAAAAATAATTTAGAATTATCTTTAATTTTATACTTTTTATTTTCATTTTTAGTTTTTACCTTTTCTATACCCGGTAGTTTAATTATCATACTTGCATCAAGTTTCTTTTTTGGATTTGTAATAGGTTTTATAATCAATATAACTACTATTGTTTTAGGTAGTTTATGTTTCTTTCTTTTTTTTAAAAATATATTTAACAAATATTTTAATAAACAGGTTGAAAGATTTAGTTATAAACTAAATAAAGTTATTAAAAAATCATCTCTTGAATACTTAATTTTATTAAGATTGATTTTTGGAGTACCATTATTTGTTCAAAATTTATTTTTATCAACATTGAATATTTCAAAAACTAAATTTGTAATATCTTCATTTATAGGTTTTTCTCCATATTTTCTTCTTATTTCATATATTGGCAATCAGTTTTCAAGTCTTATTGAAATCAAAGAATTTCAACTGAGCAATATCCTATCTTTTGAATTAATTTTAATTTTTTTAATATTAATTATTTTTTTATTATTTAGAATTTTTTTTAAATTTAAATAAATAGTTTTTTAAATCTAATTGAAATATATAATAAGTAAATAGTAACAATTATTGCAGCATAAATAGTAATATCAATAATTATTAAATTATTTGCAGAAAACTCATTTGATATTCTTGAATATATTAAAGCTGAACTCTGTATTATGGATGTAATAATAATAACATTGAGTAATCTGATTGAGCCTTTTGTATTTAAGTAGATCATTAAAAGACCAATAAATAAAAGACCTGTTATAGCTCCACCAAGATTTCTTAGCCATGCAATATTTGTTGTTTCAGCAACAGTTAAATTGACAAAACTATATGGAAAAAACAAAAAATAAATTCCATAAATTAAAGAAAAAATTGATAAAAATAATATGCTTAATCTGATCATCTACTAAAAACTATTTATTAAGATATAATTAGTATTGCAAATTAATTTTTACTAAATATAGAAAATATATGATCCGATTGTTAATAGTTTTAATTGTTATAGTAGTTATACTATTTATTTTGAGATCAAGAGCCAAATCACAATATAATAATTATGGTAACTTTTATAGAAATTTAATTCTGATAGTCATAATTGGAGGTATAATCTTCTTCCTTGCAACAACTGGAAAATTCTTAATACCACAGTTATTAAATCTTATTAAAGTTGGTTTACCATTCTTGACAAAATTAATAGGAATATAATGAAATATTTTTCAACAAACGATCTACCCTTAAACGATAAAATGATTAAATTTTGGAATGATAATGGATATTTGGTTATAGAAAATTTCAACACAGATAAAGAATGTGATGAATTAATGGAACGGTCATCATATCTTATCGAACATAATAATTTTAATAATCAAAAATCTATTTTTGATACAGTCAATCAAGCTCATAATGATGATAATTATTTTTTAGAATCAGGAGATAAAATTCGTTTCTTCTTTGAAGAAAAAGCTAATTTAAATGATGATAACATAGAAGAAAATAAACATTTTATTGTAAATAAAATCGGTCACGCGTTGCACGACTTAGATAAAGTTTTTTATAAATTTTCTCATAAACAAAAACTTCAAGATATTGCTTTATCACTTGGTTTCTCAAAACCAAAATTACTTCAGTCTATGTATATTTTTAAACAACCTAAAATAGGTGGTGAAGTAGTTTGCCATCAAGATTCTACTTTTTTATATACTGAGCCAGAAAGTACTATCGGTTTCTGGTTTGCATTAGAAGATGCAAATAAAACAAACGGATGTTTACAAGTTGCAAGCGGAGGTCATAAAGGCCCATTAAGAAAACTTTTTAAAAAAGTAGACGGTAAAATGCAAATGATAGATCTAAATGATGAGCCATTTCCTGAAACTGATACTTTTGTAGAAGTAAAAAAAGGATCACTTGTTTTATTACATGGTAGACTTCCTCATTATTCATGTGAGAACACAAGTTTGAAATCAAGACATGCTTACACAATTCATGTAATTGATAATAACAACGAATATCCTGAATGGAATTGGTTACAAAGATCTTCAATACCTCTTAAAAGTTTTATTAATGACTAAAAAAATAATTTTAGATTGTGATCCAGGTCATGATGATGCTGTAGCAATAATGTTAGCTGCTTCCTCTAAAGAGATTGACATACTGGGTATCACCTGTGTCGGTGGAAATAGTGGTTTAAATAATACAGTAAATAACGCTCTAAAAGTTTGTACGTTAATTGAAAGAACGGACATTAAAGTTTACTCTGGTGCAAATAAACCTATTCATTATGAATTATTTACAGCTGAATATGTTCATGGAAAAACCGGATTAGATAAAAAAGGTGATCCTATAATAATAGATACAAATTATAAACCTCAAGAAAAACATGCAGTTGATTTCATAGTAGAAACTTGTAAATTTTCAACAGAGCAAATTTATTTATGTCCAACAGGACCTCTTACAAATATTGCCTTAAGTTTAAAAAAAGATCCATCTATTAAAGAAAATATAAAAGAAATAGTTTTTATGGGTGGAGCTGCTATGTGCTTAGGAAATACTACACCATCAGCTGAATTTAATATTTATGTGGATCCACATGCGGCTAATATTGTTTTAGAATCAGGCATTCCTTTAACAATGATGGGTTTAGATGTTACTCATCAGGTAAATGTAAATTCAAAAATTATCAAATCAATGAATGAAAATAAAAATAAAAGTTCTAAGTTTTTTGGAGAACTAATGGAATTTTATACAATATTTCATAAAGAATTATACGAAACTGAGGAAACTCCTTTGCATGACCCATGTGTTATTGCATATTTATTAGATCCATCTATTTTTAGTGGAAAAGAAGTTAATGTCACAGTTGAAGAAAATTCTGAATTAACAAGAGGGGAGACTGTTGTTGATTGGCTAGGTGTTACTAAAAGACCAGTAAATTGTTTTGTGATGAATGAAGCTAATGATGAAAAATTTTTTCAATTACTTAAAGCTAAATTATCGTTATTACCTTAACTATAAAAACTCTTTGCAATCTTTCCAGCTAAATTCGCATTATTAATTATTAGAGATACATTAGCATTTAGAGTTTCATTTTTTGATTGTTCGTTAATTTCTTTTATGAGAAACGGTGTTAATTCTTTTCCACTAATATTATTTCTATCAGCTTTTATTGTTGCATTATTTATCCATTTTTCTACGTCATTTTTATTAAGTGCTTTTTCTAATGGAACTTTATTAAATATGAGAATTGATTTTTTATTTCCCATATTTTCATTGAGTTTTAAAAAAGAAGAAATTTCATGAATTTCATCAAATTTATTATCGACTTTATATTCTGTTTCTTCATACCAAAAACCAGGCATATAATTTGTTTGATAACCAATTCTTGTAATTCCTAAAGTTTCAAGAAGTTCATTTGTTTTACTTAAATCTAATATAGATTTAGCACCACTACAGATTACAAAATTTGAATTCTCAGAAAGTGCATATAGATCTGCAGATACATCATTGGTATTTTCAGCATTTAGATGCACACCACCAATTCCTCCTGTTGCAAAAAATCTTATTTGAAATTTAGAAGCTATAGAAATTGTACTTGCTACTGTTGTAGCAGCATTTTCTTTATTAAATATTGATAAATTTATATTGTGGTTTGAAACTTTTTGTACATTTTTCTCTTTTGCTAATATTTGAATATCTTCTTCCGATAATCCTATTTTAACCTTACCTCTAATTATTCCTATTGTTGCAGCAATTGCACCGTTATCTTCAACAGCCTTTATAGACTCATTTGCGACTTTAATATTTTCTGGATAGGGCAATCCATGGCTAATCAATGTACTTTCTAAAGCTACTATTGGTTTTTTTCTATTTATTGCTTCTTGAACTTTTTTACTTATATCAAATATTTCATGCATATTATTGTACAATCACTCTCTTAGAAAGATTTTTAATTTTTAAAAAATCACTCTTAGTTTTTAGACTTTTACCACTAGCATAATAAGACCCGCATGCTACAGAAGTTTTCAAAATATAATTCATTTTTTCATTTATACTGAACAAATACAGCATCATAGCTGCTAGTGCGTCTCCAGCTCCATTTTCGTTTACTACTTTGATTGATGGGGGTTTTATTTTT
This sequence comes from uncultured Alphaproteobacteria bacterium, assembly GCA_902623255.1. GTDB lineage: Bacteria > Pseudomonadota > Alphaproteobacteria > HIMB59 > CACPNW01. The sequence continues at coordinate 41,557 of CACNSY010000006.1, forward strand.
TTTATAAATTCATTACTTCCAAAGATTACATTATTTTTTGAATTAGTAGTAATTATTTTTATTTTTTTATTTTGTTTTAATATTTTTTTTACACCTAACATTATATTTGAAGAATTTGTAAGTTTAAGTAACTCTGCTTTATTTAAGAATATAAAATCAACTTTATTTATAATCCTTTTAATTTTAATAACTTTATGCACTGATGTTGCGCACACTATAATTTTATTTTTTTTTGATAGTTTATTTATTGATTTTTCCAAATAGGTTTTAGAAAAATTTAGATCAAATATTATATTTTTATTCTTGATGTTTGGTATTTTTAAAGATTTATTATTTTCATATTCATCTGTGTTAGCTAATCCTAATAAAAATTTATTATTTTTATCTGATAAAGCTAAATAGTATCTATCTGCATAATCTTTATTCACTTGATGAACATAGATTTTTTTTGAGATTTTTTTTCTAATCTCTTCATTGATAGCTAAACTATAAAAGTTTACATCAACAAAATTCGAAAGCAATTCTGCAATATTGTACGCCACTCCACCAATTCTGCTTTTTTGTGTAATTTGATTAGATCTAAAATTAATAATATTTTTTTTAAGATTTAATAAATAATCGTGATGAATTGCCCCAATACAAACAAAAATGTTTTTAGATTTCAGCATTATGAATTATACACCTTTTATGTCAGTTTTTGATGTTGATCCACCTATTATTGATAATAAACATTTAATTAAATGGTTAAAGATTAATTTTTCTTTCTTAAGAAATAAATTACTCAAAATTAAACAACTTGATAGTGAAAGGGATATAAATTTTATTATATTGATAAATAATAAAAAAAAATATGTATTAAAAATTTCAAACCCATCAGAAAAAATAAATATATTAAAATACCAAGATAGATTAATTAATTATTTACGAAGTGACCTTAGTCTTAAATCTTTTATACCAAAAATACACCATGCAAAGATTGTAAAATATTTAGATAAAAAAAATAGAGAATGCTTTGTTAGGATCTTATCTTATATTGAAGGGCGAATGTATGGAGATACAAAAAGTAACGATAAAATTGAAAATTCTTTAGGTAAGTTACTTGGAAAAGTATCAACTAAGTTGAAATCATTTAACGATATGGATGCCCATAGAAATTTTATTTGGGATCCATCAAATATAAAATGGATTAAAAAAGACATTAATATTTTTACTGGTTCAAAAAAATTAATTTTATTAAAATGTTTTTCAGAATATGAAAAATTTGTAAAAAATAATTTAAATAAATTAAGATATTCAATAACTCATTCAGATCCAAATAATTATAATATTGTTATTAAAGAAAACAATGTTTGTGGTTTACTAGATTATGGAGATTCTATTTATTCTCCAACAATAAATGATTTAGCTATATGCCTTTCATATGCATTAATGAACAATGATAATATTTATCTTACACTTAAAAATATAATAACAGAGTACAATAAACAGTTTTCTATTAATGAGGATGAAATTAATTCATTAATATCATTATGTAAGTCAAGACTTATGATTACTGTTGTAATGGCAAAAAAACAAAGAATTAAATATCCATCAAATCAATATTTAAGTATTAGTGAGAAAGATGCATGGTCTTTATTAGAAAAATTAGATAAAATTCCTATCAATTTTTTAATATATATTGTTCGCGAAATATGCGACTTTGATATTATTCACCATCATAATGAAATTATAAATTATATAAATAAATTCAACTTTGGTAATATTTTTAAATTTAATTTACTTGATAAAAATAAATCTATCTTAAAATTAAGTTCTGATTCACCTTTATTGAAAGGTAACCCAGATAATAGTTCGCTTAAAAAAAGAGTTAATAAAATATTTAAAGAAGATAATTCTCGTATAGGTATAGGTTTATACAATGAAAAAAGAAAAGTTTATAAGGGACCTAACTTTATTTCTGAATTAAATACGAATGAAAGACGTAATATTCACTTAGGAATTGATATTTTTATTGATCAGGGAACAGATTTATTTGCTCCAATAGATGGTAAAATTATAATTTTAAAAAATAATAATTTTAAATATGACTATGGCCCCACTCTAGTTTTAGAGCATAGATTTAAAAAATATAAATTTTATACTCTATACGGTCATTTATCTAAAATAATGTTTCAAAAACTAAAAATTGGAAAAAAAATTAAGAAAGGTGAATGGATTGGTAAAATTGGTAATTCTAATGAAAATGGAAAATGGTTACCACATTTACATTTTCAAATTATTTTAGATTTATTAGGACATGATAAGAATTTTCCAGGAGTAGGTGAAGAATTTTTATTCAATATTTGGAATAAAATTTCACCTGATCCAAATTTAATTCTACGAATTCCAAAATCTTTTTATTCTAATAATAATAATAATAATTTTAAAGATACTTTAAAGAAAAGAAGAAAAAATATTTCTGATAATTTATCAATTTCTTACAAGAAACCTCTTCATATGCTTGAAGCTAAAGATCAGTATTTTTTTGATAGATATGGCAGGAGATACTTAGATTGTGTAAATAATATTTCCCATGTTGGCCATTCAAATGCCTATGTCCATGAAGCTATGACTCAGCAAAATTTAAAACTTAATACTAATACGAGATATCTATACGATACAATTAACGATTATAGTGAATTACTTTTAAGTAAGTTTCCAAAGAAATTAAATAAGATATTTTTCGTATGTACAGGATCTGAAGCTAATGATTTAGCTTATAGAATAGCCCAAACTTATACTAGAGCAAAAGATGTCTTTGTGATGGACAATGCTTATCATGGGCATACCAACGCTTTAATTGATCTAAGTCCATATAAATTTAATAGTAAGGGTGGTTCGGGTAAAAAAGATTATGTTCATGTATTAGACATGCCTGATCCCCTAAGAGGTAAGTGGAGATATCAAAATTCAAATTGGATTCAAAAATATATAGATGAAGCTAAAACGGTAATTAGAAATAAAATTAAAGAAGCCAATATTGCATGTTTTTTTACTGAAAGTATACTTGGTTGTGGCGGTCAAGTAATTCTTCCAAAAAATTATTTAAAAGAAATATTTTCAGAAATTAGAAGAAACAATGCATTATGTATTGTTGACGAGGTACAAACTGGTTTTGGACGCGTTGGAAGACATTTTTGGTCATTTGAAGAGCATGATGTCGTTCCTGATATAGTCACCTTGGGCAAACCTATGGGTAATGGTCACCCTATAGCTGCTGTTATAACTACAGAAAAAATCGCTTCAACTTTTAATAACGGGATGGAATATTTCAACTCATTCGGTGGTAATCCTGTTTCCTGTGCTATCGGTAAAGCAGTACTAGAAACTATTGATAATAATAAATTACAAAAAAATGCTTTGTTAGTTGGTAATTATTTTTTAAAAGAATTAAAAAAAATCCAACTTAAATATAAAAAATATATTAGTGAAGTTAGAGGTAGGGGGCTTTTTTTAGGAATAGATATTATTCAGAATAGTAATATTTCTAAACCAAATAAAAAATTAGCTAAACTGCTTATTAATTATATGAGAAATCAAGGTATTTTATTGAGCACTGATGGACCTTATGACAATGTTATTAAAATAAAACCACCTCTTGTATTTACAAAATTAAATGTTGATCAGGTATGTAAAAACTTAGAAACTTTTTTTAAAAAATTATAAAATATATTCCATAACTAATCATTAGCAGACCAATGGTTAGATCAATCCAAAACCAAGTTTTATTTGAATAAATATATTTTGATAAAAACTTTGACATATATCCCAAAGAAAAGAAAAACAAAAAACTAGCTGAAATTGCTCCAACGCCAAATGAAAATTGATCATTAAAATTTGTTGATAATGATCCCAGCAAAATAATTGTATCTAGATAAACATGAGGATTTGCGTATGTAATAAGGAATAAGGTAATTAATACTTTACCGTATTCGTTAATTATATTTAATTTTTTATTTATATCTTTAATTTGATTTAATTTTATAACTTTATTTAATCCATAAAATATAAGCCAAATTCCACCTAATACTTTTATTATTCCTATGATACTTGGATTAATTTGAACAATATAATTAGATAGATATATTCCAATTACAATTAGTAAACTGTCAGATAAACTGCAAAATAAAGTAACTGTAAAAACATAAGATTTTTTAAGCCCTTGTTGAATTACAAATAAATTTTGAGGTCCTATGGCTATAATTAATGTTCCTCCAATTATTAATCCTTGGATAAAATCATAAATATACATATTGCCTTAAATTATAATTACACTATTTTAAAAATATGCACAAAATTATATTTTTTAGTTTGTTTATTTTATTATCAAAAAGTGTTTATGGAGAAATGATAAAACCAGATCCTTCAATTGGTCCTAAAGAAGTTATTTTAATTCAATTAAAAGCACTACAAAAAAATAATTCACCTTTTGACGATGCCGGTATTGAACAAACTTGGGAATTTGCACATCCAAATAATAGAATGTACACAGGTCCTCTAGACAATTTTATTAGGATGATTAAAAATCCATCCTACTCAATGATGATTGATCACTTAGAACACAATATAATTCCAGTTCAGGAACAAGAAAAAAGTTCATATTACTTTGTAGAGCTTACAGATAGTAATGGAAAAAAATTTGGTTTCGAATGGACAGTAGAAAAAGTAGAGCAAAATGGTGAGTTTAAAGATTGTTGGATGACCGTAGGTGTTTCTAGACCAATGCCTTTATCGCAAGCATCATAGTGTGCGGAAGATTTACAAGTACTGAAGATAAAGAAAAAATTATAAAACTTTTTCCTAACTCTGAAGTTTTAAATTACTCACATAAGTCTTACAATATATCACCTTCTAATATTGTTAATATTATTTATGAAAACAATCATAAACTTTTAATAGATACTTTTATTTGGAGTTATAGTTTTTTTAGTAAACAAAATAATGTTACTCAATTTGTTATTAATGCAAGAATTGAAACGATTAATGATAAATATTTATTCAAAGAATCATTTACTAAAAGAAAATGTCTTATTATTGCAAATGGATACTATGAATGGAAAAATATAAATAATCAAAAACAACCATATTTAATATCAATTCCTAGAAATGAATTATTGTTTTTTGGTGGAATTTGGAGGGAAGAAATAAGAGATAATAAAAAAATGAATGTTGTCTGTATCATTACTAAGGAAGCAAATGAAAACCTTTCCCATATACATAATAGAATGCCTCTTATTATGTCTCATAATGAGGGTCTTGATTTTCTTAATGATAATGAAAATGAATTCCTACATAAAAACAAAAGTATTATCGAGGATGATTTAGACTTTTATCCAGTATCAAAAATTGTAAATAATCCAAAAAATAATGATGAAAATTGCCTTAAGGAAATATCTTTATAATATTTAAATTTTTTTATCGCTTTTATAATATTAATCAAATATATAATTTTTTTTTAAATGAGCCATTTATTTTATAAACCTGCTAAATCTAGATTGCACAGAAGTGAATTGGCAGTTCCTGGCTCTAATCCAAAGATGTTTGAAAAAGCATTAAAATCAAATGCTGATTATATTTTCTTAGACCTAGAAGATGCAGTATCTCCAAATGATAAAATTGATGCAAGAAGAAATGTTATTAATGCAATAAAAGAATATAATTGGAAAGAAGAAGGTAAAACAATCTCTATAAGAATTAACGGTTTGGATACACACTATATGTATCGTGATGTAATTGAGATTATAGAAGAGGTAGGTGATAGAGTTGATACATTATTAATTCCAAAAGTAGGCTCATCATCTGATGTATATATGGTCGATTGTTTGCTTAATCAAATTGAGCAAAATAAAAAATTTGAAAATAGAATAGGTTTAGAATGTTTAATTGAAACAGCACTAGGAATGTCTAATATTCAATCAATTGCAACATCAAGTTCAAGACTAGAAGCATTACATTTTGGAGTTGCAGATTATGCAGCAAGTATGCGAGCAAGAACCGTTGTCATAGGAGGTTTAAATCCTGATTACCCTGGAGATCAATGGCATCATGGTTTATCAACATTAGTAATGACTTGTAGATCATATGGCTTAAGAGCAATAGACGGACCTTTTGGTGATTTTAATGACAAAGAAGGATATCTTGATGCAGCAAAAAGAGCTGCAGCAATTGGTTTTGAGGGTAAATGGGCAATACATCCATCACAAATAGATCTTGCTAATGAAGTTTTTTCTCCACCTAAAGAAGAAATAGATAAAGCAAAAAAAATATTATTAGAATTAGAAAAAGCAGCTGCTGAAGGAAAAGGTGCCGCTCAGCTTGATGGAAGAATGATCGATGCTGCATCTGCAAGAATGGCTGAAAATATTGTAAATATAAATAAGTTAATTGAAAGTAAGTAATGGATATACACGAATATCAAGCAAAAAAAATATTGTCTGATTTTGGTGTTAAAATTCCGACTGGTGGTATTGTTTATAGTCCGGAAAATGCAGAAAACAAAGCAAGAGAAATTGGTGGTTCAAAATGGGTTGTAAAAGCGCAAGTTCACTCAGGTGCTAGAGGTAAAGCGGGAGGAATTATAATGTGTAATTCTCCGTTAGAAGTTGCTGATGCAACCGATAAATTGTTAGGTAAAAAATTAATTACAAACCAAACTGGTCCAGAGGGAAAGATAATAAATAGAATTTATATTGAAGAAGCAACTGATACCAAACACGAATTATATTTAGGTTTAGTGTTTGATAGATCTTCAGAAAGTATAATGGTTGTAGCCTCAACAGAAGGTGGAATGAGTGTCGAAGAAATTTCAAAAGAAAAACCTGAAACAATTATACGATCTAAAATAGAAGTAGCAGTTGGTATTCAACAATTTCAAGCAAGAGAAATAGCTTTTGGTTTAGGAATTGAATCCAAATTGATCTCAAGAGCTGCAAATACAATAATTGGTTGCTATAAAGCTTTTAGTGAGCTTGATGCGACAATGGTTGAAGTTAACCCATTAGTTGTATCACACCAAGATGAAATATTAGCATTAGATTGTAAAATGAGTTTTGATAATAATGCAATGTTTAGAAGAGACGAAATTGCAGAACTTAGAGATAAAACACAAGAAAATTCAAATGAAGTTTATGCTTCTGACAGAGGAATGAATTATGTAAGCTTAGATGGGAATATTGGTAATATTATTAATGGTGCAGGCTTAGCAATGGCTTCAATGGATATGATCAAACTTGCTGGTGGTGAACCAGCAAATTTTTTAGATGTTGGTGGAGGTGCAACACCTGAAAAAATAGTTAAAGCTTTTAAATTAATCTCTATGGACACAAAAGTTAAGGTAATATTAGTTAATATCTTTGCAGGGATTAACAGATGTGATTGGGTTGCAGAAGGAATTGTTCAAGCTTTATCAAAAATTGAAACTAAACATCCGTTAGTAATACGTTTAGCTGGAACTAACGTCGAAAAGGGAAATGAAATACTTAAAAAAAGCAATATTAATTACATTGAAGCATCAACTTTAGAAGATGCAGCAAATAAAGCAGTAAAGGCTCTTGGATAATCATGTCTATAATCATTCACAAAAATACAAAGATTTTAGTCCAAGGATTTACAGGAAAAATTGGAAGTTTTCATGCTGAAGAAATGATTAAGTATGGTTCTAACGTTGTTGGTGGGGTAACACCTGGCAAGGGTGGTATGACTCATTTAAATCTTCCTGTTTTTAATACTGTTAAAGAAGCTGTAGATCAAACTGGAGCATCAACATCAATTTTATTTGTCCCACCAGCCTTTGCAGCAGATTCAGCAATGGAAGCTGCTGATGCAGGTATTAAAACGTGTGTGGCTATTACTGACGGAATTCCTTCTCATGATATGGTTAAAATAAAAAGATACATGAGAAGATATCCAAAAGATAAAAAAATGGGATTAGTAGGTCCGAATTGTGCAGGAATAATTAGCCCTGGTAAATCTATGTTAGGTATTATGCCTGGTCACATTTACAAAGAGGGTAAAATAGGAATAGTTAGTAGATCTGGCACTTTGGGATATGAAGCTGCACAACAACTTAAAGATTTGGAAATTGGTGTTTCAACAAGTGTAGGTATAGGAGGCGATCCAATAAATGGAAGTTCTTTTAGAGATATAATTGAAAAGTTTGAAAATGATGATGAAACTATTGCAGTTTTAATGATAGGTGAAATAGGTGGCCCACAAGAAGTTGAAGCTGGACAATTTGCTAAAGAAAATATGAGTAAACCAGTAATTGGGTATATAGCAGGATTAACTGCACCTAAAGGTCGTGTGATGGGTCATGCTGGTGCAATTGTTTCTGCTTATGGTGAAAGCGCAATAGAAAAAGTAGAACTTCTTAAAGAGTGTGGAGTTACAATTTCCAAAAACCCTTCTGTAATGGGTGAAACTGTAAAAAAAGTATTAGTAGAAAATAATTTGAATTAATATAATTAAAAAATAATGAAATTTTTATATAAAAATGAATTCTGGATGTTAATATTTTCTCTAGGTGTTCTTTATTGGTTATTTAATCCATCAGTCTTAACAACCTTAGTTATGATTGTGCCATTGTTATTGGCCGTTTCTTCCCGTAAATAAAGCTAAGTTTTATACTTACTGATGCATGAAAGTTTATCGTATTTAAAGTTAAAAAATGAAATTATATCTTATTAGACACGCAGAGTCAGAAGCTAATGCAGCATCAGATTTAGATAATCCAACTTATTATTATGATGCAAGAATTACTCAAAGAGGAGTTGAGCAAGCAAAAAAATTAAATAATAGAATTAAAAATCTTAAATTTGATAATTATTTTTGTTCCCCCTTAACAAGAACATTGGAAACATTCTCTATTGTTTTTCCATCTAATAAACCTGTAATTGAACCTTTAATAAGAGAACATTTGTACCATTCATGTGATGTAGGAAGACAACCAAAAAAATTAAAAAAAGAATTTAATGATTTTGATTTTAATAATTTAAATGATTTTTGGTGGAATAATAACAAACCTATTAATGAAAAAAAAATTATACAAGAGTCTCACAATGATATTAAAATGAGATTAAAGTCTTTTCTGCTATCTATCAAAAACATTAATTTACAAAAAATTGTATTAGTCAGTCATGGTACATTCTTAAGTCAAATAACTGAATATATGCTGGATAACTGTGAGGTATATGATTGTGAGTACAATGAGGTATACGAAAAATTTTTTTAATTTAATTTTTTATAAATAAAACTCTAAAACATCTCATTTATTATTTTATTTAATTTTTGTATTACTCTATCAATTATTTTTTTTCCTATCTTTGAATTGGATTTTCTAGGATCTCCAATAATTCCACTTTTACTTAATTCCTTAGTTGTCCATGCTTTCTTAATATTTTTCTCATAAGAAATCGTTTTAGATGATAAATAATCGGGAGATAATCTATGTTTAGAAATTTTAGATTGCCTAACTAGGTTTGGAAATAAATATAACATAATAGATGTTTCAAATTCTCCACCGTGATAACCAAAGTCTTTTTCTTTACTTGATATAATTCCTTTAAATTGATCAAATAAAAAATATGTACCTTTTACTATGTTTATCTTAAATTCTGATTTCAATTCTTTTGCAATAATATCAATATGGCTAATTTGCCCACCATGACTATTTAAAAGTAATATATTTTTAAATTTTAATTTACATACATTTTCTAAAATTGACAAAGAGTGTGATATAAATTCCAATGAATCGATACTTATGGTTCCATCAAAATCTGTATGTTCAGCAGCTGAACCAAAATATATTTCAGGCATAATTAAATATTTATTTGATTTATATTTTTTATTAAATTCTAATAATATTCCTTCAAGAATTTTTTTATCAGTATTTAATGGAAGATGCGGACCGTGTTGTTCTATCGATGAAAATGGGAAAATTAAAACTGTTTTTCTATTTATTTTTTTAATTTCATTTGTTGTTAAATCTTCCCAAAAGTTTGTTAGCATTTTTTTATTATACATTTATAAGTAAATTATGAAATCTTATTCTTTATGGATTGATAAAAAAAAACAAGCTAAAATTTATCAAAAAAAACTTGTTTACAATAAAAATAACAAAACAGTTTTAGTTAAAACTATATACTCAGGTATTAGCAAGGGGACTGAAAAATTAGTTTCATCTAAAAGTGTAAGTCAGGATCAATTTGAATTAATGAAAGCTCCTTTTCAAGAGGGTTCTTTTAATTTACCTATAAAATACGGTTATATAAATGTTGGGAATATTATAGATGGTCCAAGGAAATATATAAATAAAAAAATATTTAGTCTTTATCCTCATCAAGATTTATATGAAATTTCTATTCAAAATTTAATTTTTCTACCAGAAAGAAATTTGAGAAAATATATTCTAACTGCAAACATGGAAACAGCTATTAATATCTTTTGGGACGCTCAATCTAAAAGTAATAACAAAATTCTAATTGTAGGGCTTGGCTCTGTAGGATTATTAACGGCATTCTTTTTTAAAATTAATGGATATAAAAATGTTTATGTTTTTGATAATAATAAAAATAAAAAAAAAATTGCCAATTATTTAGGATTAAATTTTGTTGATATAAGAAAGATTGAGAAAATAGATGTAGCAATAAACACTACAGCTAATTATAAAGTTTTAAATTCTTTAATGGAAAAATTATCTATCGAAGGAAAAATAGTAGAAGCTAGTTGGTATGGTAAAAATAAAGGAGAAGTTGCCTTAGGCGGTTATTTTCATTCTAAAAGATTAAAAATTATTAGCTCACAGGTATCTAAAATACCAAAATACATGAAAAATAAATATGATTTTGAGGGAAGATTAAAATTAGCAATTAAATCTTTAAAAAATTCAAAATTAGAAAAATTAATTACTAGTGAAAGTAATTTTTTTGATTTAGAAAAAGATTACTATAAAATCCTTCAAAATAAGGATACAATAATGCATCTAGTTAAATATTAATTATGTATTCGATAAAAGTAAGAGAAAATATTCTAATAGCTCATTCTTTACCTGGAGAAGTATTTGGACCAGCCCAAAATATGCATGGAGCTACATATTTAGTAGATGCTGAATTTTTCACTGATAAACTTAATAAATACAATATAATTATGGATTTAGGAATAGTGTCCACTACTTTAAAAGATATTCTTAAAATATATAATTATCAAAATTTAGATGAAATTGATGAATTTAAGGGAAAAATTACCTCAACAGAGTTTTTAGCAGAGGATATCTGCAATAAGATCTTGAATAGACTAAGAAAAGAATTCTCTGAAGATTATAAATCTTTAAAAAAAATTAAAATAACTTTGCAAGAATCAAATGTTGCATGGGCATCATATGAAAAAGAGGTTATCTAATAATAAATCTGATATTTATTTTGTTTATCCAGGAAATATTAATGCAAAAACTGGAGGATATATTTATGAAAAAAATATCCTAGAATATGCAAAGATAAGAGATATAAATATTAGACCAATTTCTCTAAGTGAAAATTATCCTTTTCCTACAAATAACGATATAAAATATTTTCTAAAAATTTTAGATAAAATTGATCCTGACTCTAAAATTATAATTGATGGATTAGCTTTAGAAGGAATGTATTCAATTTTCAAAAAAATACTTACTTATAATGTTATCGCGCTAATACATCATCCTTTATATCTTGAATTTAAAGGTCAAAGGTCAAAAAAATTCTTACGATTAGAAAAAGCAAATTTTAAAAAAATAAATAAATTTATTGTTACTTCTAAAAATACAAAAAAATTATTAATAGATGAATTTAAGGTACTAAATAATAAAATTTCTGTAGTTGAACCTGGTATAGAAAGACTTGCAAAATATAATTTTAAAAATAATAGTAAAATTTATTTTTTAACATGTGGAAGTATAATAAATAGAAAAAATTATCTTTTTTTATTAAAAGTTTTAAAGCCTTTAGATAATTTTATTTTAGAAATTGTTGGTGATACTACAAGAGATATAAGTTATTACAAAAAACTCAAAAAATATATTTCTAAAAATTCAATGAGCAGAAAAATCATATTCCATGGCACTATTTCAGATACAAAATTAGCTAAATTATATTCTAAAACAGATTGTTACATTTCGGTAAGTAAATATGAAGGTTTTGGTATGTCTTTAGCAAATGCATTAATAATTAAAAAGCCAATTATAACCTTTTTTACTAATACTATCTTAAATACACTAGGGAAAAAGGGTGTTATTTATTTCAAAAAATTTGAAGTAAATGATCTTAGAAATATAATTATTAAAAATATATTAAATAAAAAAAATTTTAAAAAATTGAATATTAATATAAATAAAAATAAAAGATATCTTCTTACTCCTCTAGAGTCAGCTAAGAAATTTGTTAAATTAATTTAATATGCATGAATTTCAAAATAAATGGTTAAATCTTAGAGAAACTGTCGATAGAAATTCACGAAACAAAAGAATACTATATTTAATTAATAAATTTTTTAAAAATAAAAAAAATATTAGAATAGTTGATTTGGGTTCAGGCGCTGGATCTAATTATAGATTTCTTAAGTCACGATTATTAAATAATCAATATTGGTCTTTTGTAGACATATCACATCAATCAACAAATTATTTTAAAAAAAATATACAATTATCTTCTAAAATAAAAAAAACTAATTTTAAAATTGTTGATGTAATTAATAATTTAGAAAAAATAAATTTTAGTGATTATAATTTAGTTACAGGATCTGCTTTTTTAGATATTCTTCCAAAAACATGGTTTAAAAATTTTCATAAATTAAATCTTGATACAGAAATTGTCTATTTTGCCTTAAATTATAATGGTAATTTTAAATTTTTTCCAAAACACAAGGATGATAAAAAAATTCTTAATATTTTTAATAAAGATCAAAAATCTGACAAAGGAATAGGGGAATTGGCTGTTGGACCAGATTGTACTGAATTAATAAATAAAGTATTTAAAAGAACTCACAAAACATATGTTTCAGACTCTACATGGGATGTTAGTACTAATTATGAATTTCAAGTTTATTTCTTAAATTTTTGTAGAGAAATTATTCAAAAAAATAAACTTAACTTTGATGATTGGTTAAAATTTCGTTTAAAAAGTATTAAAGAAAAAAATTCTAGATTTATTTTAAATAATACAGATTTTTTAGCTATTAAGAAATAAATTAACAATAATTTCATTATCTAATTCATTAAAATTATGTTTTGGTCTGATAGCTTTATTGAGATTTGAAATTTCTTTTAAATTTAATGAATTAATTCCTGAACCTATTAATATTGGGGCAATCATAAATTGAAGAATATCAATATATTTATTATTTATTAATTCTGAAATAGTTTTTGATCCTCCCTCTACTAAAATATTTTTATATTTAAGTTTTTTTATTTGCGTAATTAAGTTTTTAGTAAAATTTTTTTCTTTTAATCTAATTATTGTTGAATTATTCAATCTAATATTTTTATTACTTTTTGTAAAAATTATATTTTCATTACCGTCATTAAATATTTTATATTTGTTATTTAGCGAAAGACTACCATCGATAATAATTCTTTTTGGATTTGTGCCCTTTATTTTTCTTGTTGTTAATAGGGGATTGTCTTTTTTAATGGTATTTGAGCCTACAATAATTGCATCACTGATACTTCGTAAACAATGCAGATAAATTATACTCTTAGGATTATTTATGTAGTGTGAATTACCATTATTTAATGCAATTCTACCATCAATACTTTGTCCTATCTGAGCTATTACTAATTTTTTGTTTTTTCTTAATATCGGGAGAAGGATATTTAAGATTGACTGATAAAATTTACTTATATTAATTTTAGATTCCAGATTATTATTTTTTATGTAAAAGTTACTTTTTCTTTTTGTTGATAAAGAAATACTATTTTTTTTAACCAATAAATATAAATCACTATTCTTTTTAGAATTTTTTATAAAATCTAGTAAAATTCCTATATTTTTTGATGTAATCATTTGTTTTTATTTCAATTATATCTATATAAAGTTTTCATGAGTTTCAAATCTAATACAGGAACTATAATAGATAGGGCAATTAACGAACTCAGGACCGGAAGACCCTTAATAATTCAAAATAACAAGGAATATTGGATGTTTTTTAATATAGAGCATTCCCAAAGTAAAATTTTTAATCAATTTAATAAGCACTTAATTGATGAAAAGTATCTACTTATAACTAAACAAAAAGCTCAATCAATTTTTAATAAGAATATTAAAAGTAATATTTATTTTGAGATAAATCCCAAAACAGATGTAAATCAAATAATAAATTTATTTGTTAATCCTCTTAGCAATAATAAAGTAATTAAATTTACCAATATTAAAAAATTCAAAGCTAAAAATTTTCATAATGTTTGTATTGATCTTTCCAAAAATGCTAAAATGATACCATCGCTAGTTTTTAAAAAAATAAATAAAAAATATTACAAAAATATAAATGAATTTGGTTTTAAAAATGGAATTTTAATTTTTGATTATAAAGATTTATTGAAGCAAAATGAATTAATTTGTGAAAGTATCAAATTAGTTTCTAGTGCAAAAGTTCCACTACCAAAAAATGAAAATTCTAATTTTAAAATATTTAAATCATATATTGGCTCAGATAAACACGTAGCGATAATTGTTAATCCAAAAAAAATAAATAAAAAATCTGTTAATTTAAGAATACATTCAGCTTGTTTTACAGGTGATATTTTTCATTCTTTAAAATGTGATTGTGGTGAACAATTAAATCAATCAATCAATTACATGGTTAGAAATAATGGTGGAATTATATTATATTTAGAACAAGAAGGTAGGGGAATAGGATTAGCTAATAAAATGAGAGCTTATTCTCTTCAAGCAAGGGGTATGGATACAATAGACGCTGATCATAATATTGGTTTTTTAGATGATGAAAGAGATTTTAATATTGCAGCTAGAATACTGAAATTATTAAAAATAAATAAAGTTAATCTTATTACAAATAATAAAAATAAAATTAATTCCATTAAGAAAGCTGGAATTAAAGTTGAAAATCAAATAAATACAAAGCCAACATTGAATAAATTTAATAAAAATTATTTTAAAACAAGAGTTAAAAAAGCTGGGTACGGTCTTAAACTAGTAGTATAATTATGAAAAAAATTCCTAAGATAAAACTTCAGTTAACAAACGATAATGAGTTTGATTCATCTAAATTAAAGAATAAAACAGTTTTATTCTTTTACCCTAAGGCGTTAACTGGTGGATGCTCAGTAGAAGTTGCAGATTTTCAGAAATATTTAATAAAATTTAATAAAATTGGCTTTGATGTAATAGGAGCTTCTAAAGATCCTGTTGATCGTAATAAAAAATTTTCAGATAAGTATAAATTGAAATACCCACTTGGTTCGGATGAAGGAAAAAATTGTGATAAACTTGGTATTTGGATAGAAAAATCTATGTATGGTAGAAAATATTTTGGGATAGATAGATCTACATTTGTAATCGATAAAAATGGAAAAATTCTAAATTCTTGGCATAAAGTAAAAGTTAAAGGTCATGTTGAAGAAGTATATAATTTTTGTAAGGATCAGTAAATTTTTATTTAATTTTACCTATTTCTTTTTCTCTTTTGATTACAAATAAACCACTTAACGTAATAATTATTGCGCCAATAATCATATTATAAGTTGGAGTTTCACCTAGTATTAAATACCCAAAAATCATACCAAATATAATTACACTGTATCTTGCAGAGGCCGTTAATGAGAGTGGTGCATAAAAAACTGTTAATACTGAAAATAAATATCCGAATAAAACAAATATACTAGAAGCTAGAATATAATTTAGATCTTCACTGCTAACTTGATAACCAAAAATTATTGAACCCAACCCTGCAAACCCAGTAATTAACAATGCTGTCACAAATGTAATTTCAACACTATTTGATTTAGTTGCTAAACTTTTTGTAGCAATATCTCTAATAGTCAAAAAAATAGCAGCTAAAATTGGTAACACTAAAAGATAATTAAATTGAAAATTTTGTGGATTTACAACTACTATAACACCTAAGAACCCAATAATAACTGCACACCATCTTCTTATTCCAACCTTCTCTCCCAAAAAAAGAAAAGCAAATATTGTGACAAAGAAAGGATTAGTCATTAAAAGTGTGTAAACCTCAGATATTGGAAGTAATATTAATCCAACCAAAAAAAATAATGCCGTTAAAACTTCATACAAACCTCTTATATGAAAACCTTTGATTGATAGTATTTTAATTAAATTCTTTTTTTCGAAAAAAATTAAATATAAACCTAATAGACTTGATGTAACTAAACCTCTTAAAAAAATTACAGAATATAATGAATTGTCATCACCTATATTTTTTACAACAAGTTTGACATAACTATCATTTATAGAGAATGATAATTGGCCAGCCATCATAAAAATTACACCTATCGTCCCAACTGAAAATAAAATCTTGCTTTTCATAATAAAAAAAAATATTTAACTGATATGTTACAAAGAAATACTTCCAACCATTTATATGGATTTACTGACTTGAAGTCATTAAATGAAAGAGGCCCTTTAGTTATTTCTTATGGAAAAGGAATATATGTTTACGATACTAAAGGTAATAAATATCTAGATGGGAATTCTGGCCTATGGAATCAGTGTGCTGGTTTTGACCATCCTGGATTAATTGAAGTTGCAAAAAAACAGTATGAAAAATTTGCTGGTTATCATTCTTTATTTGGAAGATTGTCTGAAGAAACGTTGCAGCTATCTGAAAAAATTATTGAAGTATCACCTTTTGATCAAGGTCGTGTATTCTTTTGTAATTCAGGATCCGAAGCAAATGACACCATGGTCAAAATGTTATGGATGTTAAATGCAAGAATTGGAAAGCCAAATAGACGAAAAATTATAACAAGAATTAATGGATATCATGGCGTTACTTTAGGAGCCTCTTCAATGACAGCTAAACCATATAATAAAGAGTTTGGTTTACCATCTGAAGAATTTATTCATATTGAATGTCCTCATTATTGGAAATATGGATTAGAGAATGAAACTGAAGAAGAATTTTCTCTTAGGATGGCCAAAAATTTAGAAGAAAAAATCATCAAAGAGGATCCAGAAACTATTGCAGGTTTTGTTGCAGAACCTGTTCAAGGTGCAGGAGGTTGTATACCTCCTTCAAAATCGTATTTTGATTTAGTTCAGCCTATATTAAAAAAATATAATATTCCTTTTATCGCAGATGAAGTAATTTGTGGATTTGGTAGAACTGGAAATTTATGGGGTTGTGAAACCTATAATATCAAACCAGATATAATTATCTCATCTAAATGTTTGACAGCTGGGTATTTTCCTATGGGTGCAGTTATAGTTAATAAAGAATTTTCAGATAAATTTGTTGAAGTATCAGAAGAAGCTGAAGAATTTCCACATGGTTTTACAGCTGGTGGTCATCCTGTTGGATGTGCAATTGCTTTGAAAGCAATAGATGTAATTATGAATGAGGGTTTGTTAGATAATGTAAAGTTGATTGAACCCTATTTTTTTGAAAGATTAAATGAATTTAATGATTATGAACACATTGGAGAAACTAGAGGTATAGGTCTTATGGCTGCATTAGAGATGGTAAAAAATAAAGATACAAAAGAACCATTTGAAGGTCATTTTAATATGGGAGATAAAGTTGCTAATTTATCAATTGATAATGGATTAATTTGTAGACCTTTAGGTCCTGCAATTGTTTTGTGTCCTCAGTTTATAATTACTAAAAATCAGATTGATGAAATATTTGACTCACTTCATAAAACTATAAAACAAGTTTTTAATTAAGTTTCGTATTTAACTATAAAACCTGAATACTTAACATTACTAATGATACTATTTGGAATAACTCCCTCAACTAGAGCTAGTGATGGACCATCTTTTGCTTTTTCAGTAATAGATAGTATACTTTGCATATCTCCTTGAATAATAGCTTCAACTTCATCTTTACTTTCTTTATTTTGAATATAACCGTTTAATCCTAAAGAGATTGCTAAATCACTAAACCAATGTCTAAACCCAACTCCTTGAACTTTTCCTTTAATTATTAAGCGATAAGTTTTTATTTCATTTGTATTCATCAGATTAACAATATAAGTAATTTTTTATACATACAATCCTAATTTTAATTTAAAATATGTTGAATAAGCAAATAATTTACTGCTCATCAGGAATAATTTGTGGCGGTTTATTTTTTGTTATTCATGATGCAATTATTGATCATTTATCTTATTTAAATTTTAAATTTTATCATCATGTTGTTTTTGGGAGTCCATTATTATTTCTATTATTTATATATTTATTCTTATCAGGAAATTTTAAAAAATATCTTTCATCATCTAATTACACAATCTTAATTATAAGAGGTACAATTTTTTTACCTATACCATTTATATTATTTGTAAGTTTACAAAATATTTCTTTAGCAGAATGGACAACATTAAATATGCTATCACCAATTTTAGGAATGATTTTGGCTATAATTTTTTTGAAAGAAAAAATTAATTTATTCACGATAATTTCGATAACCTTAGGGTTTATAGGTGTTTTATTTATTCTTCAGCCAGGATTTAGTAATTTTAATATATATTACTTAGGTCCATTGTTTGGAGCTTTTACTTTGGCTTTACAAAGTTTCTTAGCCAACAAATTTCATAACATATGTTCTACTTTGGGTTTTTTTATATACGGAGTATTACCTGTTAACTTATTGTCCTTTGTATTATTTTACTATGATCCTTTAATTGATTTTGAATTAATTAAATTATCTATGTTTGCTAATTTTATTGTATTTATTGGATTTTATTGTTTTACTTATGCTCTTCAAAATTCACAGAAACATTTTTCATCTGTTTTTGGTCTATTATATTTACAAATATTTTGGTCTTTTATAATTAGTATATTTATTTTTAATGAACATCAAAATATAATTGTAATTTTAGGAGCGTTATTCATTATTATTAGCGGTTTATTATCTCTTCAAGCTCAAAAGAAACAATTAAATGATTATTAATGATATTATCTAATTTAAATTATTAATGTAATGAAAAAAAGTATTGCTTATTCATCGATTTTATTATTTTTTGCAGGTATTTTTTTTGTAACAAATGATGCAATAATAAATTATTTATCTCAAACAAATGTAAAATTTTATCATTTCATTTTTTATGGAATACCGATTTATTTATGTTTCCCATTTTATTTATTTATTAATGGAACTTTAAAAAAAAATATAAAATGTACTAATTATTTACCCCCTATTTTTAGAGGTTTTTTAAATATACCTTTGCCATTTATTGCTTTTATAACACTTGAACAAATTAAACTTCCAGAATTCACAACATTAAATATGACTGCACCATTGATGGGAACGATTTTTGCTATTTTTTTACTAAATGAAAAGTTAAATTTCTTAACTTATATATCTTTGTTAATTGGTTTTTTAGGAGTTTTATTTGTTATTCAGCCTGGATTTGAAAGCTTTAATATTCATTACCTAATTGTTCTTATCGGGGTATTATTAATTACAATTACAACATTTATTGTAAATAAATATAATCATGTAACTACAAATATTGGGTATTTTCTTTATGGTGGCTTTTTTGTTCACTTAGTTTCAATACCTTTATTTTTATTAAATCCATTAAAAGTAACTTTTTTTGAGTTTTTTTTAATTTTAACTGCAGCATTATTTATCAATTCAGCTATGTTTTTTGCTACTACTGCTTTTAAGATTGCACAAAAGCATTATGCATCAGTTTTTAGTTTAGTTTACCTTCAGGTATTGTGGTCATCATTGGTTGGAATATTTATATTTAATGAATATATGAATTTATATGCTTATATTGGAGCAATATTTATAGTTTTAAGTGGAATTGTTTCATTACCTTCACAAATAAAGCAATTAAAGGAAGCAAATTAATGTATAAAATTTTTTTATTTTTATTTCTTTTCTTTTTTAATTATAAATCTTTTTCTAACGAAGTTAAAATCTTAAATGAAACCATTGGCAATGGCTTAGAAGTAAAAAATCATTCAAAATTATCTGTCCATTACATTGGCAGACTAGAAGATAATACTGTTTTTGATAGTTCTTACGATAGAGGGCAATTTTTTGATTTTCAAATAGGGGTAAGGAAAGTAATCCTAGGTTGGGAAACTGGGTTGCTTGGAATGAAAGAGGGTGGAAAGAGAACAATATTTATTCCTTATCAATTGGCTTATGGTGAAAGTGGTGCAGGAAATTTAATTCCTCCAAAATCAAATCTTATTTTTGATATAGAGGTGATAAAAGTAACTCCCCCAGGGTATAAGGAGATAGATGGTTACCAATTAAAACTAGCGATGACCGATGATTTTAAAATTATAGATATTAGAAGTGATGACCAAAGAACTAATAAAAATAAAATTCCAGGAGCCATTCAGATAACAGCATTTGATAAAAATGGGAATTTTTTCCCTGATTTTTTTGAAAAGTATAAAGAAAATATTCAAATAGGAGAGAAGGTTATTTTCATAAGTCAAAATGGAGACATATCATCAATATTAGCAAATGGATTTGTTGAACAACTAAATCAAACAAATATTTATCATTTAAAGGATGGTGTATCAGGTTTAGAAAAAATAAATTTTGATTTTGAATAAAATTAAAAATCTATTTTTTTATTATTATCAGCTGCATAATTAATAATAAATTGCCATGCTGATCTTCCAGTTCTATTACCTCTTTGTAAACTCCATTTAATTGCTTCTTTTTCAGTCTTTTCATTAAAAGGTAATTTAAACTTTTCACAATACTTTAAAATTATACTAACAAAATCATTTTGAGAAATATTATGAAAACCAATCCATAAACCAAAACGATCACTTAAACTTATTTTTTCTTCAACACTTTCATCTGTATGAATAGCAGAAGATCTTTCATTTTCTATCATATCTCTTGGCATTAAATGCCTTCTATTAGATGTTACATAAAGAACAATATTTTTAGGTTGATTTTGTATACTCCCATCTAATGTTGATTTAATTATTTTGTAATCACTATCAATTTTTTCGAATGATAAATCATCAATAAAAATTATAAAATTATAATTTTTTAAATTAGCATATTTTTCGTAAATAACTTCGATATCAAAAATATTATTTTTATTTAATTGAATTAATTTTAAATTTTTATTCTTTTTATTTATTTTATAAAAAACTGATTTAATCAGAGAACTTTTACCATTTCCTCTAGATCCCCATAACAAAGCATTATTGGTAAAATTTCCTTCAGCAAAATTAATAGTATTATTATAAATAGTTTTTTTTTGTCTTTCTATTCCAATTAATAGATCTAAATCTAAGTATCTAAAATGTGAGATTATTTTAAGGTTTTTTATTTTACTATCCCAAATAAATGCATTTGCTCTAGAGAGTGTAATATTAGTTAAAAAATTGCTTAAAAACATAATAAATACTTTATTTGATTTTTCTTATTACACAGTATAATAAATCACTCAAATTAAATCATCATAGGTACTATTATGGAAGCATTTGGAACATTTTTACCACTTATTTTAATATTTGTAGTTTTTTATTTTTTATTAATTAGACCACAACAAAGAAAAGTTAAACAGCATAAAGAAATGCTATCTAATCTTAAAAGAGGTGATAAAATTGTCACTTCTGGTGGAATTATAGGTACTATAAACAAGGTTGCTGATAATAGGGAATTAACTTTAGAAGTTGCAGATAATGTTGAAATCAAAATTGCATCAGGAATGGTTGCGGATTTATATGCAATGCCAGAAGTTCAAAAAAAAGAACCTCCAAAAGAAGAGAATAAGAGTAAATCTGGCTTCTCTTTATTTTCTAGAAAAAAATAATTTTTTTTATTAATGAAGAATTATCCTATTTGGAAATCATTCACCGTAATATCGTTGGTTTTATTAGGAATAATTTTTGCAATTCCTTCAATTATTTATGATGAAAATTCAGAAAATTGGTTTTTAAAAAATAAGATTAATCTAGGTTTAGACTTACAAGGTGGATCGTATTTATTATTAGAAGTTCAACTAGATGTTTTATATAAAGAAGAATTAGATAATTTTGTTGATAGTATTCGTTTGATATCAAGAGATGAAGCAGTAAAAATTGAAAAAATTGATATTCAAGAAAATGAAGTTTTAGTTTTTTTTGCTAATAAAGACAAAATAAAAGATATTAGAGATAACTTTTTCCAAATGTACAGAGGGGTTTCCTTACAAATTAGTAATAATAGACTTAGTATAAAGTTAAATGACGAATATAAAAAAATTATTCAAGACTCAGCAATTAAGCAATCACTTGAAATTGTTAGAAAAAGGATTGATGAATCTGGAACTAAAGAACCTTTAATTCAAAGATCTGGTAAAAAAAGAATACTTTTACAATTACCAGGAGTTAAAGATCCTGAAAGAATTAAAGATTTATTAGGTAAAACTGCAAAATTAACTTTTCACATTGTTGATAATGAGAATACTTCAGCCCTTCAAAATAATTTAGCACCTTTTGGAAAAATCATTGTTCCAGACATATATGATGAAAATACAAAATACTTATTAGATAAAAGAGCAGTTGTGGGTGGAGAAAATTTAGTAGATGCAAAAGGCTCATTTGATCAAACCGAAGGTCATGCTGTGTCATTCCGTTTTGATACAGAAGGGGCTCAAAAATTTGGTAAAGTCACAACAAACAATATCGGTAAAAATCTTGCTGTTGTATTAGATGGTGTTGTTATTACAGCTCCTAGAATTAGTAGTGCTATTACAGGAGGCTCAGGTATCATAACTGGAAACTTTAATGCCCAAGAAGCATCTGATTTGGCTGTCTTATTAAGAGCTGGTGCTTTGCCAGCGCCTTTAGAAATAGTTGAAGAAAGATCAGTGGGTGCTGGTTTAGGAGCAGACTCTATAGCTGCTGGTCAAATAGCTGCTATTATTGGAATGGTTTTAGTATGCATATTTATGATACTCATTTATGGAACTTTTGGTGCTCTTGCTAATGTTTCTTTAATAGTAAATTTATTTATAATAATTTCATTATTAGGTACTATAGGTGCAACATTAACATTGCCTGGTATTGCTGGAATTGTATTAACAATTGGTATGGCAGTGGACGCCAATGTTTTAATTTTTGAAAGAATTAAAGAAGAGAGTTTAAAACAAACTAAAGTTTTTCAGATTGTAAAAAATGGTTTCGATAGAGCTATGTCAACTATACTTGATGCCAATATTACTACTCTGATTGCTGCTGTTTTACTATTTGCATTTGGCTCTGGTCCAATTAGAGGTTTTTCAATTACACTGTCTTTGGGTGTGATAGCATCAATGTTCACCGCTTTAATGCTTACAAATTTTTTAGTTTATATGTACTTATCATTTGCAAATAAAAAGGAATTAAAACTATAATGTTTGGTTTAAATAAAATTATTCCTGTTGAACCTAATATTAATTTTCTTGGTTTAAGAAGAAATTTTTTAATTTTTTCTATTTTAGCAATATTTAGTTCAATTAGTTTATTAAGTATCAAAGGTTTAAATCTAGGAATAGATTTTAAGGGGGGTACTTTAATTGAAGTCAATACAAAAAATACTTCAATTGGTGAATTAAGAGAAATTTTATCTTCTTCTTATAGTGATGTATCTTTACAGGAATTTGGTAATGAGAATATTATTTTAATACGACTTCAAAATAAAAGTAATCAAGAGAGTATTGAAACAGTCAATTCTGTAAAAAATTTAATTCAAGACAAGGTTGTTGAGTTTAGAAGGTCTGAATTTGTAGGTCCCACAATAAGTTCTGAACTTTTGTTTCGAGGTTTCCAAGCTGTCTCTTTTGCATTAATTGCTATTTTAATTTACATTTGGTTGCGTTTTGAATGGCAATTTGGTTTTGGGGCAGTTGTGGCATTAACTCATGATGTATTATTTACTCTTGGATTGCTCTCTATTTTAAATGTAGAATTTTCTCTAGCGACAATAGCAGCAATTCTAACAATTGCTGGTTATTCTATTAATGATACAGTTGTAATATTTGATAGGGTTCGAGAAAATTTAAGAAAATATAAAAAACTCGACTTAGTAGATTTATTTAACTTATCAGTTAATAATACATTATCGAGAACTATAATGACAAGTCTAACTACACTTCTTGCTTTAGTATCTTTATTTATATTTGGTGGAGAGGTTATTAGACCGTTCGCTTTAACAATGATTATAGGTGTAGTAATTGGAACTTATTCATCTGTCTTTATAGCGGTCCCAACATTATTGATCTTTAAGTTTAGACCGCAAGATGAAGATGATTAAGCGTTATTTAAGTTTTCAGTAACTTTTTCCCAATTAACTAAATTGTCAATAAAAGCTTTTAAATAATCAGGCCTTCTATTTCTGTAATCAACATAATATGAATGTTCCCAAACATCACATCCTAGTAGGGGAGTGTGACCATGTACGATTGGGTTTTCTCCATTTGGTGTTTTAGTAATTTCTAATTTTCCATTATTTAAAACTAACCAACACCAACCTGAACCAAATTGACCAATACCTGCATTTATAAAATCTTCTTTCATTTTTTCAACTGAACCAATGTCTGAAACTATTTTATTTTCGAGTTCAGAGGGAATTTTACCATTTGGATTATTTTTCATTACTTCCCAAAAATGAACATGGTTTATATGTTGTGCCACATTGTTGAATACCGGAGCATTTTTTTTATAAGAGTTGATAACGATATCATTAACATTGTCATCCGCTATATTTTGTTCATTAATAAACTTATTTCCGTTAGTTATGTAAGCCATGTGATGCTTATCATGATGCAACTCTAAAGTTTCAGCCGACATATACGGCATTAGAGCATCTTTACTGTAGGGTAGATCTGGTAACTCTAGATTTATCATTTTATTTCCTTTGATTTATAAAATTTTTTTTAAGAATTCACCTGTATAGCTTTTTTTATTATTTGCAATATCTTCAGGTGTTCCTGTTCCAATAATTTGACCACCATTAACACCTCCCAGCGGACCAAGATCAATTATATGATCGGCTGTTTTAATAACATCGAGATTGTGTTCAATAACGATTACAGTGTTTCCTTCATCAACAAGCGTATGAAGAATTTTAAGTAATTTTTTAACATCATCAAAATGAAGACCAGTTGTTGGCTCATCAAGAATATATAATGTTTTTCCTGTAGATCTTTTTGATAATTCTTTTGATAACTTTATTCTCTGCGCTTCGCCACCAGATAAAGTAGTAGCTGATTGACCTATTTTTATATAATCTAATCCAACATCCATTAGGGTTTGTAATTTCTGCTTTATTGCGGGAATTTTATCGAAAAATTTATAACCCTCCTCAACAGTCATTTCTAAAACATCTGAAATGGATTTATCTTTATATTTTACTTCTAAAGTTTCTCTATTATACCTTTTTCCTTTGCAAATATCACACTCAACATAAACATCAGCTAAAAAATGCATTTCTATTTTTTTTACTCCATCGCCTTCGCATGATTCACATCTTCCACCCTTAACGTTAAATGAAAAACGACCTGGTTTATACCCTCTAGCACTTGACTCATTTAAGTTTGCAAACCAATCTCTAATAGGAGTAAAACATCCTGTATATGTTGCTGGGTTTGATCTTGGTGTCCTTCCAATTGGAGATTGATCAATATCAATTACTTTATCGATATGATTGATACCTTTAAAATTAAAACGACTTTCATCTTTATTTAATGATTTATTAAAGTATTCATCTAACCTTTGATACAAAGTATCAATAATTAATGAAGATTTACCACTTCCAGATACACCTGTCACAGTAATAAAATTCCCTAAAGGTAAAGTGACATTAAGATTATCTAAGTTATTCGTTTTTATTTTACTAAGTTTAAAAACTTTATTTTTATTAAATTTTCTTCTATTTTTTGGAACTTTAATTTCTAAGGATTTATTCAAATATTTTGCTGTAAGACTTTTATTACTTTTTAGTATTTTTTTAAGTCCTCCCTCTGCAATTATGTGACCTCCGTTAACGCCAGCTTTAACTCCAATATCAATTATATGATCTGATTGTCTTATTGCATCCTCATCGTGCTCTACAACAATTACTGTATTTCCTAAATCTCTTAATCTAAATAAAGTTTCAATTAGTTGTTGATTATCTTTTTGATGTAATCCAATAGAAGGTTCATCTAAAACATACAAAACTCCTGTTAAACCTGAACCAATTTGACTTGCCAATCTAATTCTTTGACTTTCTCCTCCAGATAAAGTTTTGCTAGCTCTTGCCAATGATAAATAATCTAAACCAACTCTATTTAAAAAAACTAATCTATCTTTAATTTCTTTAATTACTCCCTCAGCAATTTTTTTATTATTTTTATCAAGTTTATCTTCAAGAGATGAAAACCACTGTAAACACTCGCTAATTGATTTTTTAGTAATATTACCAATATGATTTTCATCAATTCTTACGGCTAAAGCTTTCTCGTTAAGACGGTAACCATTGCAAACTTCACAGTCTCTTTCAGATAAATATTTTTCTAATTCATACTGAAGCCACCATCTCTCAGTTTCCTCATATTTTCGATCAATAAAGTTAATTATTCCTTCAAAATCATATAAAAAATTTAATTCGCTTCCTTCATCTCCATAAAGGATAATATTTTTTACTTTTTTCGGAATTTCGCGCCATGGAACATTTTTCTTTACTTTGAATTGTTTTAAAATTTTATCTATTGTTTCAACAAAGTATTTTTTTTGGTAACCAAATACTTTCGTTTCCCAAGGTTTAATAGCTCCATCAGAAATTGATCTAGTTTCATCAGGTACAATCTTGTGTTCATCAAAATATTTTTCAATTCCAAGACCATCACATTCAGAACACGCACCCTGCGGAGCATTAAAACTAAATAATCTAGGTTCAATTTCTTCAATACTAAATCCAGATACAGGGCATGCAAATTTTGATGAGAATATGGATATTTTATTTGTATCTAGGTTTTCTAAATATAATAAACCATCTGATAGTGTTAAAGCAACTTCTATACTTTCACTTAGTCTTTGTTGGATATTTTTTTTTACGACAAGCCTATCAATCACAACATCAATATTGTGTTTAAAATTCTTTTTAAGTGAAGGCACTTCATCAATATCATAGACAACGTTATCGACTTTAAGACGTTGATAACCTCTTTTTTTTAGATCCTCGATTTCCTTTCGATACTCACCTTTTCGATCTCTCACTATGGGAGATAAAATATAAATTCTCTTATCAATATTATTTTTAATTATAAGATCAGTCATTTCACTTACTGATTGTGATTTAATTGGCTTACCTGTTGTTGGAGAGAAGGGAATTCCAACTCTAGCATATAGCACTCTCAAGTAATCATAAATTTCAGTAACAGTTCCAACAGTACTTCTTGGATTTTTTTGTGTAGTTTTTTGTTCTATAGATATTGCTGGTGATAAACCATCAATACTATCTACATCTGGTTTATTCATCATTTGAAGAAATTGTCTTGCATATGCAGAAAGACTTTCAACATATTTTCTTTGTCCTTCAGAATAAATTGTATCAAATGCTAATGTTGATTTTCCTGAGCCACTTACACCCGTTATTACTACGAGTTTATTCTTTGGTATTTCTAAGTTGATATTTTTAAGATTGTGCTCTCTTGCACCTTTTATAACAATTTTATCTAAATTCATGAATATTAGTGTTATCTAATAACGTTAATATGTTATATGGATATATATAGAATTCTTATGGTTGGTAGTGTTAATAAAACAATTTTATTAGGAAACTTGGGAAGAGATCCTGAAATTAGGTCTATGCAGTCTGGAGCTAAAATGGCTTCATTTTCAATTGCAACATCGAAAAGATGGAAGGATAGAAACACACAAGAACAAAAAGAAAAAACATCTTGGCATAACATAGTAGTATTTGGAGATGGCTTAGTCGATATAGTAGAAAAATATGTAAAAAAGGGCTCTAAAATTTATGTTGAAGGAGAGCTTCAAACAAGGAAATGGCAAGATAAAGATGGAAATGATAGATACACTACAGAGGTCATTTTACAGGGATATAATTGTAATTTAACCCTTTTAGACAGTAGAAATAGTAATTCTCAGATATCTGATAATTCTCAAGAAATGGATCAATCTAAGACAATTGAAGACAATTCTTTTGGAAATCAATCAGGTGATTCTGATGATTTAGATGAAGATATCCCTTTTTAAATCTTTATATTAGATAATAATATTTAATTACTGAAAAATATAGTTTTTTTAATATAATTTAATCATTTATTTATATTGGTTTAAATTGTCCTTTTTGTTATAAAAAATACTTAATTCTCTTACAAAACTTGGATTTTTTTAGTGGCTGACGATATAGATACATCAAATAACAACAATCAAGAACCTGCTAATATACCTTCAATAAGTTTAGAGCAAGAAATGCAAAAATCTTACCTGGATTATGCAATGTCTGTAATAGTTAGTAGGGCACTTCCAGACTGCAGAGATGGCTTAAAGCCTGTTCATAGAAGAATATTGTACTCAATGAGTGAGTCAGGGTACAATTTTAATAAACCATATAAAAAATCTGCAAGAATAGTGGGTGATGTAATGGGTAAATATCATCCTCACGGAGACTCAGCTATTTACAATTCTATGGTTAGAATGGCACAAGATTTTTCTATGCGATTAGAGCTAGTTGATGGTCAGGGGAATTTTGGATCTTTAGATGGCGACCCTCCTGCAGCAATGAGATACACTGAAGCACGACTTGCTAAAGTATCTGAGAAACTTGTTGAAGATATTGATAAAAACACAGTTACGTTTCAGTCTAATTATGATGACACAACAAAAGAACCCTCTGTTTTGCCATCCCAATTTCCAAATCTTTTAGTTAATGGTGCGTCAGGAATTGCAGTTGGAATGGCTACAAATATTGCCCCACATAACTTAGGAGAAGTAATAGATGCATCTTTATATCTTATTAAAAATCCAGAATGTAATATCTCAGACCTTCAAAAATATATTTTTGGTCCTGATTTTCCAACAGGAGGACAAATAATTGGTAAAAACGGAATAACAGAAGCTTTTGAAACTGGAAAAGGAGGTTGTGTAGTTAGATCGAAGACTAGTATTGAAAATTTTAAAAAGGATAGAGAAGCAATCATTCTTCATGAAATACCTTACCAGGTTAATAAATCAAAATTATTAGAAAGGATTGCAGAAATTGTAAAAAATGGAATTGTTGAAGGAATTTCAGATTTAAGAGATGAGTCAGATAGAAACGGTGTTAGGGTTGTGATTGAATTAAAAAAAGATGTAGATTCAAATATTATTCTCAATCAACTTTATAAACATACATTAATTCAAACTACATTTAATTCTAATATGCTTGCTTTAAATAAAGGTAAGCCAGAACAAATGAATTTAAAAGAAATTTTATCTTCATTTTTAGATTTCAGAGAAGAAGTAATAATTAAAAAAACATTATTTGATCTTAAAAAAGCTAGAGAAAAAGCTCATATTTTAGTTGGATTGGTTGTTACAAATGAACATATTGATGAAATTATAGAATTAATAAAAAGTTCAAAAGATACAAAAGAAGCAAAAGAAAAATTAATTAAAAAGAAATGGAAAGTATCTAAACAAAATCTTAATTTCATTCAATTAGTTGAGGATGATACTGTAGAATTAAAAAGTAATAGTTTTAATTTTTCTGAAGCACAAACTAAAGCTATTTTAGAATTAAGACTCCAAAAATTAACTGCTTTAGAAAGAGAAGATATACAAAAAGATTTAGAAAGTTTAATTTTAGAAATTAAAAATTATCTATCTGTACTTAATTCTAGGGACATTCTTTTAAAAGAAATAGAAAAAGAATTAATTGAAATAAAAAAAGAATTTGCAACTGAAAGACGTAGTGAGATTATTGATCAAGAATACGAGCAAGTAGATGATTTAAGATATATTCAACAAGAAGATATAGTTTTAACTATTTCTAATAATGGATACATAAAAAGATCACTATTATCTAATTATCGTTCTCAAAATAGAGGAGGTAAAGGTAAAACCGGTATGTCTACTAGAGAAGAAGATTTTGTTAAAGAAATTCACTTTGCAGATACGCATACTAAACTTTTAGTTTTTTCTTCATTAGGAAAAGTTTATTCTCTAAAATCTCATGATGTTCCTGAAGCAAGTTTAAAGGCAAGAGGAAAGCCTATAGTAAATTTATTGCCATTTAAAAATTCTGAAAAAATATCAACTTTCCTACCATTGCCCCTAGATGAAAATCAGTGGGAAAAATTTTATGTTATTTTTACAACTAAAAATGGAATGGTTAGAAAAAATAAATTAATTGATGTTGCTAAGAGTGGAAAAAGAGAATTGAGGGACTCAGGTAAAGTATCTATTAAGCTTGATGAAAAAGATGAATTAATTGGTGTTAAGCTTTGTACAGTAGATGATGATATTTTACTTTCTTCATCAAATGGAAAATGTTTACGTTTTCCAGTTGAAAAATTAAGATTATTTTCTGGTTTAAATTCTTCAGGTGTAAGGGGTATAAAATTAGATAAGGGCAATACAATCATTTCTTTAGCAATTTTAAAACATTCAGTGATTGATATGAGCATTCGTCAAGAATACTTAAGAGCAGCATCCGAAAGTAGAAAAGAAACTTCATCACTCAAAAATGGATTTGAAGAATTAAATAATAATGAGGAATTTCTTTTAGCTATAACATCAAAGGGTTTTGGAAAAAGATCATCTGCTTATGAATATAGAATTTCAAATAGAGGAGGGAAAGGTATAACTGGTATAATTACATCAGAAAAAAATGGTGAAGTTGTTGATTGTTTTGTTGTTAAGGACAACGATGAAATTATTCTTGTTAGTGACAAGGGTCAAATAATTAGAGTTAATGTAAACCAAATTAGAATAGCTGGAAGATCAACAAAAGGTGTAAGTATTTTTAAGATTCCTGAAAGTGATAGAATTGTTTCTGTTTCTAGAATACAAGAATTCGAAAATGATGAATAAAATTGGAATATATCCAGGTACTTTTGATCCTATGACAGCAGGTCATATGGACATAATTAAAAGATCATTAAGGATAGTAGATAATTTAGTAATAGCTGTGGCTAATAATATTAACAAAGATTCATTATTTAGTGTTCAAGATAGAATTAATATTATCAAAAGTGATATCAGTTCTGTAAATGAGCTAAATTCAAAAATTAATGTTACTGAATTATCAGGATTACTTACAACTTTTGCTAAAGTTCAAAATGCCACATGTATAATACGTGGTTTAAGAGCAGTATCTGATTTTGAGTACGAATTCCAAATGACAGGCATGAACTACCAACTTAACCCCGATATCGAGACAATATTTCTTATGACTTCAGAAAAAAACTCATTCATTTCATCTAATTTTGTTAAAGAAGTACACAAACTAGGTGGTGATGTTTCAAATTTTGTTTCTAAAAATACTTTAGAGCAGCTTAATAAAAAAAACTCTTAGTTAATCACTTGCGCTTACAATATTTGAACTATATAGAATACAAATTCGATGGGCCCTTAGCTCAGTTGGTAGAGCAATTCCCTTTTAAGGAATGGGTCGCAGGTTCGAATCCTGCAGGGCTCACCATCCAAAATGAAAAAAGCAAAAATTAAAAATATTGCATCTGGAATTGAAAAAAATTGTGATATTTTAAGAAAAAATGATAACATTCTTGAAGTAGTTCTCGAAGGAACAACAATAAAGATATTGCTTAAAAAAAAGACTAATAAATATATCGGATATTTTAAAGAAATGGAATTTGAGTCTGATGGTTAAATTTTATTCCTAATATTTAATTCGTTTTCATAATCAATTTGTACTTGCTTTAAAATTTCTTTCTTTGTTTTTACTTTACCTTTACCTACACCAGGGCAATTTTTAGCAATATCGTTATTCCAAGTTTTTGTATTCATATTTTCAGGCCAAAAAGGCCAAGTTCTACATTGTATAGGTCTTGATTTATAAACAGTGCATTTGTTATCTTTCAAAAATATGCAATTTCCATTATTATTTTTTAGTTCCTTTAAGTGAATGAAACCATCAGTTTTTTGACAATAGTTTTTTACAAAGTTTTGTTCTGTTATTTTAAATCCATCTGACAATTTTTTAATATCTTTCTTACTTAAATATACAAAACCATAGTTACCTCTTGAAACACAACAATTTCCAGAACCCTGGCATTCAAATCTAATACCTTTTTCTATATCCATAACTATTATCCAGCAGTAAGTGTTAAAATTGCTGCATCTCTTTCTTGAAGATACAATAAGTTTCGAAGATTTTCTCCTTCTATGTTTTCCAATTTTGGATTTTTGGATAATATATCTTCCACCATAATTTTAGCATCTTCTAATAGATCGTAATCAAAACTAAGATCAGCTACATAAAAAGATGGGCTGCCAGATTGTTTTTTTCCTAAAATTTCTCCTGGACCTCTTATTTTTAAATCCTCTTCAGCGATTTTAAAACCATCATTTGTTTGCTTCATTATATCAATTCTTTGTTTTGAAATTTCCCCAATATTATCTTTATGTAAAAGTATACAATATGATTGAATGTCATTTCTACCAACACGACCTCTCAATTGATGAAGTTGAGCTAAACCAAATCTTTCTGCATGTTCAATTACAATTGTTGTTGCAGAAGGAATATCTACACCAACTTCAATAACAGTTGTTGAAACTAAAATTTTATAATCCTCATTTTTAAACTTTGTCATTATTTCTTCTTTTTCTAACTCACTTAAACGTCCATGCATTAAAAGAACTTTATTTTTGAAATATTTTTTTAAAATTTTGTATCTTTCCTCTGCGGCTTTTAGATCTAACTCTTCAGATTCTTCTATTAAAGGGCATACCCAGTAAAATTTAGACGATGAATTTTTAATTTTTTCTTTTATTCTATCAATAAGTTGATTTTCTTTTTTTAATGACAAAGAGCTGGTTATAATTGGTTTACGACCTAAAGGTTTTTCTATTAATTTACTTTCTTTCATATCTCCATATGCTGCTAAAGTTAATGTTCTTGGTATGGGAGTCGCACTCATTACTAAAATATTTGGTTTATGATTTTTATGGTTAAATACCATTCTTTGATAAACACCAAATCTATGCTGTTCATCAATAACTGCTAAACCTAAATTGTTAAATTTTACAGTATCTTGTATTAAAGCATGTGTCCCAATTATTATATCTGCTTTTCCATTTGCAATTTCGTCTAATTTTTCTTTCCTTTCCTTACCCTTATCCTTTCCTGTAAGAACAAGCACATTTATTTTTGAATCTTTTAATAAATTTATAATATTTTCATAATGCTGAAATGCAAGAATTGTAGTAGGTACCATTAAAGCAGATTGAAAATTACTTTCAAATACTTTTATCATTGATATTAAAGCAACAATAGTTTTTCCAGACCCAACATCTCCTTGCAACAATCTGATCATTTGATTAGAACTTCCTAGGTCCTGAAGTATTTCTTTTATTACATTATTTTGTGAATTTGTAAGTTGAAAATCTAAATTACTATAAAATTTATTTAATGTTTTATTTTCACTAGTAATTTTTAAACCTTTTTTCTTTTGATTAAAATTTCGCATAATGCCTATAGCTAATTGATGAGATAATAATTCATCAAATGCTAGTCTTCTTCTGAGAAAATTTTTATTTTTTATATTATCATCACTTGGATTATGAAGATTTTTAACTGCTTCATTCCATCCTTTAAATTTATATTTATTCAATATTGAAGTTTCTATCCATTCATTAAAATTTGGTAAATTATTTAATATTTGATCTGTTAATTTATTCATTATTTTTTGATTGAGGCCACTAGTTAAACTGTATACTGCCTCTTTACTTTTGATTATTTTATTATTGTTTAAAGCACTTACATGAGTAGGGTGCGTTATTTGAAATGTGTTTCTAAAATATTCTAATTTTCCAGATATTAATCTATTTTCATTTGTTGGAAGCATTTGTCTCAACATAGGATGTCTTGCATTAAAATACACTAAATCAATATTTGTATCTCCACAGATACATTTAATTTTGTAGGGTTGCCTTTTAAACCTTGAAGGTTCATGTTTAATTATTTTTAAATTTAATGTTACTAAAGAATTAATCTTAGCATCATGAATATTTTCATAGAATTTTCTTTCAAGAATATTATTTGGTATATTCCAAACAAAATGAATATTCTTATATATACCTAATTTATTAATAATTTGTTCTAACTTTGGACCAACTCCTTTGAGAGAAGATATTGAAGATAATATGTAGTTTAATTTTTCTGGTCGCATAGATTTTTATAAAATTATAAACTATATTCTATATTCAATTTTTATGTCATTCAATTCACTTAAAAAAACGATAAAGTATAGGGTTTCTTACTCTGGAACAAAAGAGACAGATATTTTATACAAAAGATATTTAATAAATCAGTTAGATAAATTTACTAAAAAAGATCTTGAGGATATTAAATCCATATTTAATCAATTCTCCGATAATGAAATTTATGATTTTCTCACCTCTAAGGTAGCTATCCCATTAGAATTTAGGGAAATATTTAATAAAATACTTAATGAAGAATAAAAATACAATCGGTCCATCAATTCACAATGTTGAGCCCTTTTTCATTTCTCAGTTCTATCAAAATTCTAATAAGTCAATTTTATATATTGGAAAAGATGAGAGAGAAATATCATCTATGGAACAAAAAATTAAATGGTTATTACCTGATGTTGAAATTTTATTATTTAAATCTTGGGATCAAATTCCATACGATAATGTCTCTCCTTCAAAAGAAGTTCAAATAGAAAGATTAAAAACACTTAAAATTTTATCAAATTCTAACGCAAAAAGAATAATACTCACTACAATTAATTCAATAACTCAAAAAATAATACCTAAATCAATTATTAATTCACAACTTTTTAAAATTTCAAAAAATCAAAAAATTAAATTTGAGGATCTTATTAATAACCTTGTCCTCTTAGGCTTCCAAAGAACTTCTTTAGTGCGTGATAAATCAGAATTTTCTGTAAGAGGATCAATTCTGGATATTTTTCCAAATGATAGATCTAAGCCAATAAGAATAGATTTTTTTGATGAAGAAATAGAGACGATTTTTGAATTTGATCCAATTACTCAAAAAAGATTAAAAGAAATAAATAGTGATTTAGAGTTTAATATTATTAATGAATTAATTCTTAATGAAAATAATCTTAACTTATTTAGAAAAAATTTTAGAGAAATATTTCCAGAGTATAGAAATAGTCAAGTTTATAATCTTTTTTCTGAAAATATTATTCCATCTGGTGGTGAACAGTTCTTGCCTTTATTTTATGATAATCTCGAAACATTGTTTGATTATATTAAAGACTATACAATACTATTAAATGACGAATTTAAAAATATATTTGAAAATAGATTAGAAAATATAAATGATTTTTATTTAGCCAGAAAAAATAATAAAGAAAATTTTTTTTTATCACCTGAATTTTTTTACTTAAATAAAGAAATTTTCCAAAAATATTTAGATAACAATGAGCATTTTTACTTTAATACATTTGATAAAAATAATCATATCAATATTGATGTAAATATTATTCATAATTTATCATCAATAAAAAAAGAAATTGATTTTAGTTTTATAAATCAATTTTTTACAACTAATTCTAAAGAAAATTTTATATTTATATGTTGTCGTAGTAAAGGAAGTTTAGAAAGAGTATCTAAAATATTACAGAATAATTTAAGTTTAAATTTAAATAATGTAACAAACTTTAATCATTCACTTTCAGATAATATTCTTTTAACTATTTTGGATATTGAAGAGTCATTTAAATTTAATAAATATATTTTTATTAATGAAAAATCCTTGTTTGGTTATTTTTTTAATACGCAAATATCTAAATCACGTAAACAAACTATTTTTTTTGAAGAATTAAATAAATTATCTATTGATTCTATTCTGGTTCATTCTGAGTATGGTCTTTGTAAGTTTAATAATATTAGAAAAATTGAATTAAATGACTCAATCCATGAGTGTTTAGAATTAGAATTTTTTGAAAATCAAAAACTTTTTTACCAGTTGAAAATTTAAGTTATGTATCAAAATACAGTGATGATACTGATGGAAATATTATTTTAGATAAACTTGGTACTTCTCATTGGCAAAAAAGAAAAGCAGATGCAAAAAAGAAAATTAGAGATGCTGCAAAAAAACTTATTTCAATAGCTTCTAAGAGACTTCAATCTCAATCTTATGAAATCAATACAAATATTCCTGAATACGATAAATTTGTTAGCACGTTCCCATATGTTGAAACCGATGATCAATTGAATGCAATTCAAGATGTAATTAATGATTTTTCTAAGATGATACCATCTGATAGATTAATTGTAGGCGATGTTGCATTTGGAAAAACAGAAGTAATTTTAAGAGCTATTTTTCTAGCTGCAAAATCAAATTTACAATCTGTAGTTTTAGTGCCAACTACAATTTTATCTAGGCAGCATTTTATTAATTTTAAAAAAAGGTTATCTATTTTTGGAATTAATATTGCAGAAATTTCAAGATTAGTATCATTAAAAGATAAAAAAGAAATTTTTGAAAAATGTAATACTGGTAAAATAGATGTTTTAGTTGGAACTCATGCTTTATTAAACGATAAATTAAAATTTAACAGGCTCGGTCTAATAGTTTACGATGAAGAACAAAAACTAGGAACAATTCAAAAAGAAAAATTTAAAGAAATAGCTCCAAAAGCGCATTGTATCTCACTTAGCGCAACACCTATTCCAAGAACTTTAAGTATGTCTCTTTCAGGAATAAGAGAACTAAGTCTAATTCTTACAGCTCCATTTGAAAGGATGGCAGTTAGAACTTATGTTTCACCTTTTGATTCTTTAACTATCAAAGAAGCTATAAAGAGAGAGATATATGGTAGAAAAAATGGGGTTTACTTTGTAGTGCCACGAAAAAAAGATTTACCTTTTGTAGAACAATTTTTAAATGATAATTTACCAGAAATAAAATATGTAATCACTCACGGCCAGCTTAGCCCTAAATTATTAGAAAGTAGAATTTCAAAATTTTATAATCAAGAAGTTCCTTTAATGCTCAGTACAAATATTATTGAAAATGGTTTAGATTTGCCTCACGTAAATACAATTATAGTTTACCGATCCAATATTTTTTCTTTAGCCGCACTATATCAATTGAAAGGAAGAGTGGGTAGGTCTTCTAAACGTGGATACGCATACATTACATATAAAGAAAATGAGTTAAAAGATATTGGTAGAAAAAGATTATCGATAATAAACTCTTCTGATCATCTTGGGGCAGGTTTTAACATTGCATCTCAAGATTTAGACCTTCGAGGTGGTGGTTCTATTATTGGTGAAGAACAGAGTGGTTTTATCAAAGAAATTGGAACTGAGCTTTATCATCAAATGCTCGAAGAAGAGATTAATTTACAAAAAAGTAAAATTAATTCAGATTTTATAAAAAAAGATAGTTTTCAACCAATGATTAAAATTCCTGTTGAAATTTATATACCTGAAGATTTTATTAACGATGTTGATCTAAGACTTTCTATTTATAAAAGAATCTCAAATATAAATA
Source organism: uncultured Alphaproteobacteria bacterium (assembly GCA_902623255.1). GTDB lineage: Bacteria > Pseudomonadota > Alphaproteobacteria > HIMB59 > CACPNW01. Next base: position 79,438 of record CACNSY010000006.1, read on the forward strand.
ATAATAAAGAAATTGAAGAGATTAAGATAGAATTAATAGACAGATTTGGAAAATTGCCTATTCAATTAATTAATTTATTAAAATTAGTAGAAATTAAAATCATTTGTTTAAAAAATAACATTGAAAAGTTTGAATTTAGTAGAAAGGGTATATTAATTAGTTTTTTTCAAAATAAACCAAAAAATCCAGAAAAATTGTTAGAACTTTCATTATCAAAAAATAGTTCTTTTATATTAAGACCTGATCAAAAAATTTTTTATGATTTTGGTGGTAATTTAATTGATGATAGATTTGAATTATCTAAAAATGTGATTAATTTTATTAAATAATGATTAAATTTATTATCATATTTAATTTTTTTATTTTTTTATTATTTGGTAAAAATGTTTTGTCTTTAGACAAAAAATATAAGCTTGAAATTTTAAAATCAAACTTAAGTTCTCCTTGGAGTTTAACATTTATAAATAATAATCAGATTTTAATAAGTGAAAAAACAGGAAAAATTAAGTTATTTGATATTCAAAATGATAAGATTACTGCGATAGATCACAACTTGAATTTTATTAGAGATAAAAATTCGCAAGGAGGTCTTTTAGATGTTAACTTTTATAATGATCAGATTTATATATCCTACTCCGAAAAGATTGGTGATAAATTATTTAGCCCTTCAACCACATCTATTGCAAAAGCTGATTTTGATTTAAATTTCTTAGATTTTGAAAACATTTTTAGGGCTAATCCACCAATAAGATCACCTTATCACTTTGGTTCTAGAATAGCTATTCATGATGATTATTTATATGCATCTGTGGGCGAAAGAGGGAAAGGAATGATAGCTCAGGATGCAAAACAACATCCTGGAAGTATCATTCGAATTAAATTAGACGGAACTTCACCTAAAGATAACCCTCATTACGTTTCAAAAGAAACTTGGTTACCAGAAATATATCAAATCGGTGTAAGAAATCCTCAAGGAATGTCCATCTCACCTTTTGATAATAAAATTTATATTAGTAATCACGGAGCAAAAGGCGGTGATTGGTTTGGTGAAGTAAAAAAAGGTGAAAATTATGGTTGGAAAATTTTAGGCTGGGGTGGAACTAATTATGATAATTCCAACATTGGCCCCAAATGGTTACCGGGTTATACTAAAGCAATTCATTACTGGGTGCCTTCAATTGCTGTTAGTGCAATTACAATATATGATGGAGAAGAATTTCCAGAATTTAAAGGATTTGCACTTATAACATCTTTAAAAGATCAATCTTTACGCTCATTAGATTTTTCAAATTTAGATAATGTAAAAGAAGATATTATTTTTAAAAAAGAAATTGGAAGAATAAGAGATATTAAAATACATCCAGATAATGGTAAAATATTTTTTTTAGCTCAAGATAAATTATGGTTATTTGAAAAAAAATAATTTTTTGTGTCTATTGAGAAAAATTCTTTTTGATTTATAATATTAATATGTTTGAATTTTTAGCTTTTTTAGTTGGAGTCATGATTATGGGGCCAATTGTCTATATTTATTTTTTAGTTCAAGATTTAAAAAAAAGAGTAGATAAACTTGAAGATAAAAATTAATTATTTTAAAATATTAAATCGTTAATTAATAATGGCGGAGAGAGTGAGATTCGAACTCACGAACGAGTTGCCCCGTTGCCGGTTTTCAAGACCGGTGCTTTCAACCGCTCAGCCATCTCTCCGTTTAAGAGCTTACTATAGTTTCAGCATAAAAATGTCAAAATATTAAGTATATATCATTTCCTAATTAACGATAGTTTTGGTATTTTTATATAATGATTTTTAGGTTTGTAATATTATTTTTATTTATATCATTTAATCTTTATTCAGCAGATTGTGAAAAACCAAAAATGCCAACTGATGAAGAATGGAATAGTTGGCTTTCAAATATTAAAAAAGAAGCCTTAGAAATAGGCATAAGCCAAAATACTATCTCAAAACAATTAAATAATGTTAAACCACAAAGTAAAATTATTATGCGTGATCGATGCCAACCAGCATCAACAATGACTCTAGATGAATATTTATTTTATACAATTACAAAAGATAAAATATTTGCAGGAAAAAATTTTTTAAAAAAACACGAAGATTTACTAAAAGAAATTGGAGAACATTTTAAAATACAACCTAGGTTTATAGTAGCTGTATTAGGTATGGAAAGTTATTATGGAAGAAATCAAGGAAAAATTAATTCCATTATTGCAATAACAACTCTTGCATTTGATAGAAGAAGAAGTGATTTTTATAAAAAACAATTATTTGCAGCTCTTGAAATTTTAGATAAAAATCTTGTTCCTAGTGGAGAATTAAAAGGAAGTTGGGGTGGGGCAGTTGGTATGACCCAAATGATACCGACAACGTTTCTAGAAACAGCATACGACTGGGATGGTGATGGAATAGATATATGGAATAGTTATGCAGATGCTTTTGCTAGTACTGCAAATTATTTAACGTCATTAGATAAGAATCCATGGTCTAATGATAGCACTTGGGGCAGAGAAGTGCTCCCTTCAAAAAATATTTCTTCATCTTTCTTTGATTCTATAAAGCAACTTAATCCCAAAGGTTGTGGTGCAGTTAAACGTAGATCAATTCCAAAAACATTATCGGAATGGTCAAAATTAGGATTTACAAAAATCAACGGAGATCCTTTACCAATAAGGGATGATTTAGAGGCTAGATTAATAATGCCAGATGGGGTAGACGGAAGAATGTTCATAGTTTATCCAAATTACAAAAATATTCTTTATTACAATTGTTCATCATATTACGCTGTATCAGTAGGTCTTCTAAGTGACAAAATATCTAATTAGTTTAATTTTAATTTTTCTTGTATTTTCTTGTAATGAATTAAATCTTGATGATGTTTCTGATGTTGTAGAAAATAGTACTAATAAAATTGAAGAAATAATCGAAAATAAAAAAGAGGATAAAAAAGAAAAAAAACAATCAAACAATAATCGAATAAAAGATAATATTTTTTATTATGTTGGTGAACCGTATTTTATTGAAGGTGTTAGTTATACTCCAGAGGAAAATTATAATTATTCAGAAATTGGACTATCTTCTTTTTATGGTAAAGAATTGCATAATGTTAAAACTGTAAATAATGATATAAATAAAGTTACAGAATTACTTGGTAGACATAAAACACTTCCTATCCCAAGTATGGTCAAGGTTACGAATTTAGATAACGGACTTTCTATCAATTTAAAAATTATAGATAGACATGATGATAATGCAGTTATTATTCAGGTTTCAAGAAAAGTTGCACAACTTCTTGGGTTTTATAAATCTAAAATAGCTACTGTTAAAGTAGAAATACTCTCTGATGCTAGTAAACAATGGAAGAGTGTTGCAAATTCTTTAAATGAAGAAAATTTTGATGAAACTATATCATCTGCACCAACAGAAATTGTTTCTATAGAAGAAATTGATGAAATTATAGAAACCAATGATGAAACTAATACTATTGCTGAGGAGCCAATTGAGCTTAATTCAGAAAAAATAACTGATTTTAAATTATATTTGAGAGTTTCAGGATTTGAAAATTATGAGAGTATTGGATCCATATTAGATAATTATGATAACAATTTAAAATACACTTCTGAAAAAAATAATTCTAAATATGACGTAATTATTGGTCCTCTTGAAAATACAGAAGCAAATAATTTGGTTTCATACTTTATCTCAAAAGGTTATAAGGAGACTGAAATTCTTATTGAATAACAAATAAAGGTCATAATTAAGAATTATTAATATTTATGGTAAAAATTTTTAGCTTTTTTTTATTTTTTATTATTTCTTTAAAACTTTACGCTATTGATACAAAGGCAGAGCAAGCTATTGTAATTGATTTTGATACAAATGAAGTTCTTTTTGAAAAAAATTCTAACACAAAAGTTATTCCTGCTTCGATGACTAAAATTATGACTGTTTACGTTGCATTTGATAGAATAAAAAACACAAATTTTGCAATTTCTAATGAATGCAGAGTATCTCCTAAAGCTTATAAAAAAGGAGGTTCCAGAACATTTTTAGAGATAGATGATAATGTAACAGTTGATGATTTATTAAAAGGTATAATCGTTCAATCTGGTAATGACGCTTCTATAGCTTTAGCGGAATGTTTAGGAGGTACTGAAGAAGACTTTGCTAAACTGATGAATGTTTATGCAGAACGTTTAGGAATGACAAATACAAATTTTGTTAATTCATCAGGCTGGCCTGATGATAATCACTATTCCACTGTCAAGGATCTTGGAATTCTTTCAAATGCAATAATTAAAGATTTTCCCGATCTTTATACATATTTCAAAATGGAAGAATTTACTTATAATGATATTACTCAACCTAATAGGAATAAACTTTTATATCAAGTTCAAGGAGCTGATGGTTTAAAAACAGGTTTTACAAAAGAATCTGGTTGGGGAATAGCTGCTACAGCTTTAAGGAATGATAGAAGGATTACAGTTGTTATAAATGGCACAAATAGTTCAAGATCGAGGTTAAATGAGTCATCTAATTTAATAAATTGGGCATTTAATCAAACTTCTCAACAAACATTAGTTGAAAAAGATCAATTTATTAAAGAAGTAGATGTGTGGTTGGGTAGTGACAGTAGTATTAATTTAATTAGTGCAAAAAAATTAGTATCAACATTATCATTTGATCAAATTCAATTAATGAATTCTTCTATTACATATACAAAACCAATATCTGCTCCAATTAAAAAAGGTGATGAATTAGGAAAATTAATTATAAATATAGATGGAAAACCAAAAATAGAAGTACCGCTTATAGCCGAAAAAGATGTAACTGAAGTTAATCCTTTATTTAAAATTTTTGCTGCAGCAAAATACTTAATTTTTGGAAGAAGTTTAGATGAAATTAAATAAAGGTTTATTTATAAGTTTTGAAGGACCTGAGGCAAGTGGAAAATCATCTCAAATATTACTTTTATCAAAATATTTAAAAAAAAATAAAATTCCTTTTATTGTATCCAGAGAACCAGGAGGAACTGATTTTGCAGAAAAATTAAGAAAATTAATTTTAGATAATAGATCCAAAATTAATAATTTAGAAGAATTACTTCTTCTTATGGCAGCCAGGTCAAACCATATCAATGAAGTAATTATCCCTAATCTTAAAAAAGGTAAGATTGTCATTTCAGATCGATATGCAGATTCTTCATTTGTTTATCAAGGATATGTAAATAATTTTGGTATTAAAAGAGCTCAAAAACTTCATCAAGAACTTCTAAATAATTTCTTTCCTGACTATACTTTTATTTTTAAAATCAATCCAAAAGAAATAATCAAAAGATTAAAACAAAGAAAAGTTAAAAACAAATATGATAAATCTAACTTATTATTTCATCAAAAAGTAATTCAAGGATATAAAAAAATAGCAAATCCAAAAAGATATATAACTGTAGACGCTTCTTTATCTAGAGATATTATTCATAAAAATATTATTGAAAAATTAAAGTTGTAATTGATGATTGAATTAATAGGTTTTGAAAAAGAGTATGGAGATCTTCTTAACAGATACAAAACAAATAATCTTCCAAATTCAATTTTAATTCATGGATTGAGTGGTATAGGTAAGAGAACTTTTCTTAACAAATATGTTAAAAATATTATAAATATAGAATTTAAAGATAATAATGTTGATCATCATTTAAATCTATTTAAAAATAATACACATCCTAATATAAAAATAATTGAAAAAGAAATTGATACCAAAACTGGAAAAATTAAAACTAATATAACTATTGATCAAATTAGAAGATTAAAAACATTTTTAAATTCAACATCAATAATACAAAATTCTTCTAAAATAGTTATCATTGATTCTGCTGATTATTTAAACATTAGTTCTGCAAATAGTATGCTTAAGATCCTAGAGGAACCAAAAGTAAATACCTATATTTTTTTAATATCAAACCAGATTTCATTACTTCTGCCAACAATTAGATCAAGATGTTTAAAAGTTAAATTTAATACTCATAATTTAACTAATTTTACTAATATCATTAAAAATAATATTGGTGAAATATCTAATGAAGAAATAAATTTTTACTTTGAATTAACTTATGGATCACCTGGAACCACTATTCTTTATTATAAAAATAATTTCTTGGATATTTTCCAATTATCAATTAAATGTCTTTTATCAAATGATCTAGATGATGATAAAATAAATTTATCTAATATTTTATCAAAACTTACTAATGATGAATTTAATAATTATTTATCAATGCTAAAATTTATCCTTATTGTTGCCAATAAGCTAAAAGTAAACAGAGATGATAAAAGCTTGGTTAATATGCCTAATTATCTAGCGTTAGAGTCTTTATCTACAAATCTTAGTAAAAAAAATCTTATTGATAGATTTGATTATTTAACTAATAACCAAAAAGAATTATTTAGTTTAAATCTTGATAAAAAAATATTTATATTAAATTTTTTAACTCAATAAAATGAATTTTTATATAACTACACCAATATACTACACTAATGATATTCCTCATATAGGTCATGCCTATACAAGTATATCTTGCGATATTATTGCGCGATATAACAAATTATTAGGAAACAATGTATTCTTTTTAACAGGCACAGACGAGCATGGGCAAAAAGTAGAAAAAGCTGCTATTAATTCAAACTTAAAACCTAAAGAATTTGTCGATAAACTTTCAGTTAATTTTATTAATTTAATACCTTTTTTAGGATGTGAAATAGATGATTTTATAAGAACTACTGAAGAAAGACATATTAAAGCTTCACAAGAACTTTGGAAGCAATTAGAAAAAAATAATCAAATATATCTTTCAAATTATGAAGGTTGGTACTCGGTTAGAGACGAAGCATTTTATTTAGAAAATGAATTAAAAAAAATTGATGGTAAATTTGTTACCGATAATGGATCGCCAGTAGAGTGGGTTAAGGAGGAGAGTTATTTTTTTAAACTTTCAGAATGGCAAGATAAGTTAATCAATTATTATGAAAAAAATCCAGAAACAATCTTACCAAAAACGCGATATAATGAAGTTTTAAGTTTTATTAAAGGTGGATTAAAAGATCTATCTATTTCAAGAACAACTTTTAACTGGGGAGTACCAGTTCCAAATAATTCTAAGCATGTTATGTATGTTTGGATTGATGCATTATGTAACTATTTAACTGCAATTGGTTATCCAGATACAAATAATAATAATTACAAGAAATTTTGGCCTGCAACACACATTGTAGGAAAAGATATATTAAGATTTCATGCAGTGTATTGGCCAGCTTTTTTAATGGCTGCGGGTATCGAACCTCCTAAAAGAATATTTGCGCATGGTTGGTGGACTAATGAAGGACAAAAAATTTCTAAATCACTTGGTAATGTCATCGATCCTTATGAAATTATCAATGAATATGGGTTGGATCAAATTAGGTTTTTTTTATTTAGAGAAGTACCCTTTGGAAATGATGGAGATTTTTCTAAAAAAGCAATCGCAAATAGAATTAATGCTGATTTATCAAATAATTTTGGTAATTTAGTACAAAGAATTTCGTCATTTATTGTTAAAAATAATGATTCTTTACTAAAACCAGCAGAAAATTTAACTAATGAAGATCAGGATTTAATTAATATTCTTCAGAATAAATTTAATGAATATTGTAAATTTATGAATAATCAGCAAATTGATAAAGCAATTAAGTCTGTCTTGGAGTTAATATCTGCGGGTAACGCATATGTTGACACTCAAGCACCATGGACACTGAAAAAAACAAATAAAATTAGAATGGAAGAAGTTTTATATATAGTTACAAATATAATTATTAAATCAGCTATTATGCTCTATCCAATAATACCAACTAGTTCAAAAAAAATTCTTAATATTTTTAATTATAATATGGATAATAATAAATTTGAAAATTTCACTAAACTAATCAATCAAAATATAAAAATAAATAACCCAGAACCAATATTTCCAAGAATATTGAATGATTGACTCACATTGTCACCTCAATTTTAATGAATTAGCAGAAAATTTTCATAATATTATTAATAATTCAAAACTAAATAATATAACTTCAATATTATCAATAAATACTGATCCTGAAGACTTTGAAGACCATCTTAATTTAATAAAAAACTATAACTCTGTTTATCTTTCATATGGTCTTCATCCTGATAAGGTTGATACATTTAATCAAATTCAATTACAAAATTTTGATATTGCTTGTAAAAATGAAAAAGTTATAGGAATAGGAGAGACAGGTATTGATTTATATCATAGCCAAAACCACCTCAAAGAACAAACACAAGTATTTGAAACCCATATTGAAGCATCAATAAAACATTCATTACCATTAATCATACATCAGAGAAATTCTGAAAAAGAAATTGTAGATATTTTAAAAAATTATAAATCAAATAATTTAAAACTAATTTTTCACTGTTTTACAGGTTCAAAACAACTACTAAATTTTTGTTTAGAGAATAACTACTACATTTCTATTTCTGGAATAATAACATTTAAAAATGCATCAAGTTTAAGAGATATAATTAAGTACGCTCCTTTAGATTCTATACTTATAGAAACTGATAGTCCTTTTTTAGCACCCGAACCTATGAGAGGTAAAGTTAATGAGCCATCTTTTGTAAAATACACAGCTGAATATCTGGCAAAATTTTTTAAATTATCCTTAGAAGAATTTGAAAAAATCACTGATAATAATTTTTTTAATTTGTTTACGAAAGCTAAAAGAGATAATTATCTATAATGAAAATAACAATTTTAGGCTGTGGAGGATCTTTCGGATCGCCTTTAGCATGGAATAGACATGGTAATATTGATCTTAATAATAAAAGAAATTTTCGAACAAGATCATCTGTACTTATTGAATATAAAAATACAAATATTCTAATTGATACTAGTCCAGACCTTAGACAGCAACTTTATAATGCTAAGTGTACAAATATTGATGCAGTACTTTATACTCATATTCATTCTGATCATACATCAGGTGTGCCAGATATGAGAGCAATGTCTTTAATAAATAAAAAAATTATTCCAGCATATATGCCAAAAGAAATGATTCCTGAGATGGAAACAAATTATAAATATATTTTTAAAGGAGAAAAAGATTATTTACCATTTATGGAAATTAAAGAATTAGATTCTATTATAAATTTTCAGAATGTAAATATTGAAACATTTAAGCATAATCACGGGTCAATTGATGTTCAAACATACAAGATTGGTAATTTTGCATATTCTACAGATTTAAAAAAATTTTATAATCAAGATATTGATAAATTAAAAAATCTAGATTTATGGATAGTTGGTTTGTTAAGACAAGATACTCATCCTGCTCATGCTGGATTTGATCAAATAATGGATTTCATTTCATATATTAAACCTAAACAAACTATTTTTACTCATATGACAGCTTTACTAGATGAAAAAGAATTAATAACAAATTGCCCACCAAATGTTAAACCTGGATATGATGGAATGATTATTGATTTATGAAATCAGAATTTATTGGTTTCATAGGTGTAGGAAACGTTGGTTCAAACCTTGCAAATAATTTATTAAAATCAAATAATAATGTTTTTGTGTATGATAAAAATAATCAATCTTATTCAAGGTTAAAAAATCTAAAAAACAAGCCTTGTAAAACCTTAAAAGAATTAACTGAAAAGAGTGATATTATAATAACCTGTTTACCTTCACCAAAAGCGGTAAGCAAAGTTTTAAAAACTATATTAAAATATTTAACTAAAAAACATATCTGGATTGAGATGAGTACTACAGACAAAAACGATATGATAAGTTTATCCAAAAAAGTAACTAGTAAAGGTGGAAAAGTATTAGAATGTCCTATTACCGGAGGAGAACATAGAGCTAAATCAGGGAATATATCTATTTTAGCTGCAGGCAAAAAATCAACTTTCAAAAAATGTTTCCCAATTTTATCATTGCTTGGTCATGAAATTTTATATTGTGGAAAAATTGGAAATGCCTCAATATTAAAAGTGATTACAAATTATTTAGCATCATTACATTTAGTAGGTATAGGTGAGGCTTTGAGTGTTGCAAAAAATAATAAAATTGACTTAGGTTTAACGTATAAAGCGATAAAAATAAGCTCTGGGAATAGTTTTGTAAATGAAACTGAAACAAAGGTCATACTTGGAGGCAGTTATGATGTTGGATTTACAATGGATCTAGTCAATAAAGATATAAATCTTTTTAATAAACTTGGAAAAAATATAAAATTAGAACTGGGAAATTATCTAAGTAAAAAATTTAAACTTGGTATCAAAATTTTAGGTGAAAGATCATTTAGTACTAGTATTATTAAATTAATTGAAAAAGATGCAAAAATCAAATTAAGAGCAAAAAATTTCCCAAAAAAATTAATTGATAAACAAAAAAAGCAAAAAGGTGTAGAAGTATAATATGTCAGATAAAAAATTGTTACCTGCCGATTTAGATCCAAGAAATCCAAGTTATGCTTACAAAAATAAATATAATGAACATGTAGAAAATACTGATCAATTCAATAACTATGTAAAGTCTGCTGAAGTTAAAAAAATTTTTTCTGGAATGTTATGGGGAGAAGGTCCGGCTTATATTCCTCATTTAGATACATTAGTCTGGAGCGATATACCAAATAACAGGATGTTAAAGTTATCAAATGATATAGTATCTGAATATAAAAATCCCTCCAACTATTGTAATGGAAATACTATTGATAAAGAAGAGAATGTAATTTCTTGTTCACATGGAGGAAGATGTATCTATAAAACTAATGATAATTTAGAAGTGGAAGTCTTAGTTGATAGTTATAATGGTAATAAACTTAACTCTCCAAATGACCTATTTGTTAAATCGGATGATACAATTTGGTTTACAGATCCACCTTATGGTATTCTATCAGATTATGAGGGTTATCCTGGTGAGCAAGAATATGGTGGCTGTAATGTGTTTTCTTTTGACCCTAAACTAAATACTTTAAAAGTTATAATTGACGACCTTGATAGACCCAATGGTATTGCTATATCTCCAGATGAAAAAAAATTATATGTTGCTGATACAGGAGAATATATCAAGCATTTGTATGTTTATGATATGATTGATGGAGCACCCAAAAATAGAAAATTAATTTATGATTTTAAACCCTTTTTCTCGGATGGTTTCAGATGTGATAAAGATGGTAATGTTTGGACAAGTGCTGGAAAAGCAATTAAATGTTTTAATCCTCAAAATGAATTAATTGGGCAACTTGTAATACCTGAATTAGTATCAAATTTAGAATTTGGAGGAGTGGAAGGAAATATTTTGTACATAACAGCCACAACTAGTTTATATTCCATTGAATTAAATCAACAAGGTGCTAGATTTTATGAATAAAACTTTATCTTCAGGAAAGTGTGAACCATGCAATGGGAATACCCCTAAATTAGATTATCAAGAAATTAGTAAATTTTTATCTGAACTTAATGAATGGTCAGTTAATGATAATCAAGAGATGATTTTCAAAAAATTTAAATTTAGTAATTTTAATAAAGCAATATCATTTGCAAACAAAGTTGGAGAAATTGCAGAAACAGAAGGTCATCACCCTGATATATCTATTGGCTGGGGATATTGTTTACTAATGATTCATACACATGCTATAAATGGATTATCAATAAATGATTTTATTTTAGCAGCAAAAATAGATAATATTAAAAATAATGAAACATAGAGAGCGATTTAATAATTACAGCAAGTCCATTTTTAATTTGCTATTAGACACTGATGACAAATTATTTAAAAAATCAATTAATTTAATTAAAAAAACACAAAAGCAAAAAGGAAAAGTTTATATAGTTGGTAATGGAGGCAGTTCTTCAATAGCTAGTCACGTTAGTGTAGACTTTGCAAAAGTAGCTAGAGTTAATTCATCTACTTTCAATAATGCAAATTTAATAACATGTTTTGCAAATGACTATGGTTATGAAAATTGGGTAGTAGAAGCAATAAAAGCTTACTTAAATAAAAATGATATGATGATCTTAATTAGTAGTAGTGGAACTTCAAAAAATATTGTTAATGCGGCTAAATATTGTAAAAAAAATTCAATTCAATTGATTACTTTAAGCGGTTTTAAAAAAAATAATCCACTATCAAAATGTGGAAATGTTAATTTTCATATAAATTCTGATCAATATAATTTTATTGAAATGTCTCATCATATTATTTTAGTTTATCTAGTTGATATATTTTCAAAAAATAAACTTAGTTCTTAATTTTTAATTAGTGGATAAAAAAAAGATTTTCATTTGTGGAATAAGTACTGAATGTTGTTCTTACTCAACATTAATACAAGATGAAAATGATTTTGAAATTTTAAGTGATAAAAAGCTTTTAAAATATATAGATTTTAATTATTCAAAATATAAGAATATTACTTTTATGCCTAGTAAATTTTATCGCAGTTTACCTGGTGGGCCGGTAGATAAAAAATTTTTTTTAAGAACAATTCAAAATATTACAAATGATTTAAAAAAATATACATCAATAGATGGTATTTTATTTTTAATGCATGGTGCAATGTATGTTAAAGGTATAAATGATCCCGAAGGTTTTTTTATTAAAAAAATTCGCTCTAAAGTATCTAAAAACTGTAAAATATCATTATCTTACGATCTTCACGGACAGATGACTGATACAATTATAAAAAATATTGATTATTTTGCAGCTTATAAAACTGCCCCACACATTGATGTTAAGCAAACTTATTCTAGAGCAATTAAAATGCTAATAAATGGAATATTAAAAAACAAGAAAAATCATATTATTTGGGAAAAAATACCCGTTTTAGTTTCAGGTGAAATGTCATCAACAATAGTTGAGCCATGTAAAAAAATTTATAAAAATCTTAATATATTTAATAAATTGAAAGGTATTAATGATTGTAATTTACTTATAGGATATGTTTGGGCTGATACTAAGAGGGCAACAGCTTCTGCAATTGTAAATTGCACAGATGTTAATATCGGTAAAAGAATTTGTAAGAAAATAGCACTAAGTTATTGGAATAATAGGTTTAATTTAGTTTATGATATGAAATCTTATAAGTTAAATAAGATTTTTCATGAAGTTAATAAAAAAAGATTTACAATTTTAGCCGATAGCGGAGACAATCCAACAGCTGGAGGAGTAGGTAGTAGAATTGATGTATTAGAGTACGTATTTAAAAACAAGATAGAGAACACTCTATTTGCAGGAATTTATAATGAAGAAATTTTTAGAGAGCTAAAAAATAAAAAAAACAAAATTATCATAAAAGATAGTATCTCAAAAAAGAAAATTTCTATTTCAATTGATAAATTTTATCTAAAAAATGATAATGCGATTGTAATCTCAAATAATAACACAGTAATTTTTACTAAATACAGAAAACCTTTTCATTATCTGAGTGATTTTAGGAAATTAAATATAAATTTAAAAAAATATAAAATATTGGTTGTAAAATCAGGATATCTTTCGCCAGAACTTAAAAAACTTAAAGCAGATAATTTTATGATTTTAACAGATGGATTTGTTACCCAAGATTTTAAAAGAATTAAAAATTTATTTAGGGAAAAACCAATTTTTCCTTTCCAAAAAAATTTTAGATACAATATAGCTATTTAATTAAGTACCACAAAAAGTTTCAAATACTTTTTCACTTTCAAGAGGTGGGGTAATATATTTTTTATTTTCTATTTTTTCATAAGGATTTTTTAGTAATTTTTCAAATTCATATAATTGATCGTAATTATTGCTGTATGCTTCATTAATTATTTCTTCAATAATATGATTCCTAGGTATAATTTGAGGATTTACATTTTTAAATTTTCTTAATTTATTATTTTTATATTTTTCTTCCCAATTTTTAAAAATCTTTCTATCAAGAGTATTATTTTCTAAATCTAAAAATGTATTTGTATAATCAAGTTTATAAATATGCATCAAATCTAAAAAATCTTTAACAATTTCTTCGTTATTATTATTAGTATCTAAATTTAATTTCATTGACATCATTGTCAACCAAGATTGATCAAACAATTTTTTATATTTATTTAATATATCTTCGATTTTTTTAATTGCTGTTTTTTCATTCGAATCAATTAAATGAAGGAAAGTTTCAGCAAATCTTGCTAAATTCCACAACGTTATTTTTGATTGATTTTCAAAAGAATATCTTCCCATTTTATCAATTGAGCTAAAAACTTTTTTTGGATTATATTCATCCAAATATGCTGCTGGACCATAATCTATAGTTTCACCAGATAAGGACATATTATCGGTATTCATAACACCATGAATAAAACCAACTCTCATCCAATCTACGACTAACTTAATTTGTAAATCACATATTGTCTCATAAAATTTTAAATATTTATCATTATTATTATCTATATCAGGATAAAGCCTTGAAATTGTATAAGATATAAAGTTCTGAAATTCCTCTCTATTTTTTAAAAGGCTTCCAAATTGAAAAGTTCCTACTCTAATATGCGAATTTGCAACTCTAATTAAAATTGCACCAGGCTCTAATCTACCACGCAATACATTTTCACCTGTAGTAATAACAGCTAGTGCTCTGGTTGATGATATGCCAAGATTATGCATAGCTTCACTCAATATATATTCCCTTATCATGGGACCTAATGCAGCTTTTCCATCTCCATTTCTAGAGTAGGGTGTCTGGCCTGATCCTTTTAACTGTATATCTACCCTTTGTTTATTATTAGTAATATGTTCACCAATAATTACAGCTCTACCATCGCCTAAAATTGTAAAATTTCCAAATTGATGTCCAGCATAAGCTTGAGAAAAGTAATTTTTATTTAATTTATTTTTTCCCAAAAGAATATTACACTTTTCATCATCATCATGTTTACTAAAATCTAAATTTAAGTCCCTTGCAAGATCACTATTAAACAAAACTAATTTTTTATTACTAAAATTTTCAGGATTAACTTTACTATAAAAAATACTAGGTAGTTTCGTATAACTATCTTGAAAATTCCAAACCATATTAAATAAATATATATAAATTTTTTAAATTTAACATCTACAACTTTAGTATATAAGTATTAAGTCTGTAATGAATACCTTAATTGATATAGTTAATCAGTCAAAACATCCAATAGATAGCAATGAATATATACAATATTGCAATGATGAAATTAAAAAAAATTCTATACTAATATTAAATGATTTTTTAACAAATGACTGCTTAAGTGAATTAATTACTGAAGCACATGGATTACAAGATCAAGCTTTCTATTGTTCTCAAAATCATACTATCTTACTTCATAAACAAGATAAATTAAGTGACTTGAATGATCCTTTAAATAGAGAGGTCGTTAGTGATAAAGGTTGTGTCCCTCATGATCTGTTAAATCAGCAATCAAAATTAACTATTTTATATCAATCAAATTTTTTTAAAAATTTTTTAAAAGGTGTTTTAGATTTAAAAGATATTTACCCATACAGTGATACCTTATCTTCCATAAATTATAATTATTATCAAAAATCACAACAGCTAGGATGGCATTTTGATAATGCATCATTTGCTATCACTTTAATGATACAATCATCAGATAAAGGTGGTGAATTTGAATATGTTAGCAAAGGTAGAAATTTTTCTGAAAACTATATCGATAAATCATATATTAAAGATATTTTAGATAGAAAAATTTTACCACAAAAAGCAGATGTTGATGCCGGTACTCTTATATTGTTTTATGGTAGAAATTATTTGCATCGTGTTACACCAGTAGAGTCAGAAAAACCAAGAATACTAGTAACGCTTAATTATAATGAAGAGGAGGGGACAATGCTCTCAGAAAATGCAAGATTAACGTTTTTTGGCAGAATTAACTAATTGTGATTAAAAAAAAATAATTGTTTTCCATTTACACGATAATTATTAATCAATTTTTTTGCTTCTTCTGATGTAATCCAATCAATATATTTTTTAGCCTCTTCAATATTTAAATTATTATTTATCTTATTGCTTACTAAAATTATCCCATATTGATTAAATAATGGTGGTAAATTTTCACAGACAATTTGTAAATTTTCTTTTTTATTAAAAGCTATCCAAGTGCTACGATCAGTAAGAGTGTATGCATTCTTTTGATTAGCTATTAATAATGTTGAGCCCATTCCCTGACCAACACTGAGATACCAATTTTCTTTAAATGGTATTTTTATATTTGATAGTTCCCAAAGCTCTTTTTCCTTTTTGTGTGTTCCACTCTCATCACCTCTTGATACAAATAATAATTTTGATTTTTTAATTTCAATCATTTTATTTTCAATTGAAGAGCATGTTTTGTTATCTTTTTTTGGTCCTATCAAGACAAAATCATTATACATCAAATCATATCTTATGGTGCCATATCCCTTATTCATAAATTCTAGCTCTGATTTTTTATGATGAACTAATAAAATTTCTACATTTCCATCCATTGCAACTTTAATTGCTTGACCTGTCCCAAGAGATAATGCTCTGACTTTTATTTTATATTTTTTTTCAAATTCTTTGTTAATATATTCTAATAAGCCCGTATCGTGTGTAGAAGTTGTGCTTGCTATGGTTATATGTTTATCATTAGCTAGAGCATTCTTAATCAAGAATATTAAAATAAATATAAGTAAAACTCTAATCATAAAACTTGATACATCTTATAGTACTTACTAAATATATTTATATATTTTGAAAGGATAGTTATGAAAATTATTAAAGTTTTAGAAAAAACTGAATTAGTAATTGTCGATTTAGAGGTAAATCTAGGCAAAGAAAAAAGAAATGGCTTAACATTATGTGTTAAATATAATGGTGATTATTATCCATTAAATACTGCACATGATGGAAGGCCAATTTTAATGAATAAAGATAATATAATTAAAAATTAAAATTCAATTTTTTAATTATAAACATGAAAATAGCATAAGCTATTGCAGTGCTAATTATTGAAACTATCAGAGAGAAAACAAAGTTTTGTTTAAATTTTAAAAGTATTGGTAAAACAATAAAAAATACTATTGAAGGTACAGTCATAACAATTGTGCTATAAGAGAGATCTATAACTTTTTGATAGTCTTTTGTATCCCAATACAACCAAACAAATGCCAATAGTGAAGTCAATGGTAAAGAAACAATAATTGCGGCAGTCCAAGTATATTTTTTAGCTATTTCTGAAACAGCAACAATTATAATTGCACTGATTAGTGTTTTAAGAATTATGTACATTTTTACTCACATTGGTTCGAGTTGCTATATAAACACCAAAAGTACAAATTAACAACCCTATAATATCTATTAATAATAATTTTTCACCTAATACAAACCAAGCCATTACAGCTGTAGTTGGAGGTACTAGAAAGAAGAGACTTGATGTTTTCGAAGCTGTTCCATTTTTTATCAAGTACATTAGAATTGCGTAAGCTCCAAAGGATACCATAATGATTTGCCAAGAAATTGATAAAATAAAACGTGTATCAAAATTAATAAATGATATTTCAAAAAAAAGTGAAATTATAAATAAAAATATTCCAGCACTTAATGCTTGATAAAAATTATTAACTGAAAGACTGATTTCATGAGTAAATTTTTTTTGCCAAATAGTAGCTGAAGTTGCTCCTAAAAGTGCAACAATAGAAGCAATAACACCTATTGTTGGGATTTCTGTTCCAATATCATAACCTATAACTAATATAGTGCCTAAAAAACCAAAAAATATTCCTATCCATTGCGTAACAGTAACTTTTTCTTTTAAAATAGGTCCACTTAGAATATTTGTTAAAATAGGTTGGAGGCATACAATTAATGCAGATAATGTTGCAGTAAGTCCCATAGAATAAGAAAAAAATACTCCACCTAAATAAAATCCATGAAAAAGAATTCCAGTAATCATAGCTTGAAAGATTAAATTTCGATTTATTCTTATTCTTTCCCTAAAAATAATAGAAAAAATTAAAAAAAATGCACTTACAATACAAAACCTAAAACATAGTGCTGCAAAAGGGCTTGCTGATTGCACAATAAATTGACCACTTATAAAAGCACTGCTCCAAAAAAAGATAAATAGATATGAAAGATATAGGTTCATTATAAATAATAATTCTATTCTTTATTTATAAATGTTATGAAAATTTATTCATAGAATAAAATGCTTAGAAATAAAATCAATTTTTTTTGTCCAAATTGTAGTTCAGTTAAATATATTGGTAAAACTTCTATAGGAAAAAACTATAAAGATGAACCATATAAAAATGTAACATCTGAAATACAATGCGCTAAGTGTTTTATGGATATTCCATCAATTATTTCAGAAAATATTTCTCCTGATAAGCAAAATGAAATGTCCAAACTTTGGAATGAAATATATAAACCATCACATAAAGAAAATGCTGCACAATGTTCAAAATGTTTTAGATATTATTGGGAAATAGAAAAATATTTATCTGAAAATAATATTTCTGCAAAAGACATTTTCTATCAAACTTATAATCCTAAAAAATCAATTGGAGATTTAATTTGTAAGATTTGTGATCCATCATCTTTTAAATAAAATTAATGTTAGCATATATTCTTAATATATCAGGTTGGCTGTTATTACCTTTCATGGATGGTATTGCAAAATATCTATCTTCAGAAATACATTTCATACAAGTTGTTTGGGGTAGATATTTTTTTATGCTTTTAGTTAGTTTTCCACTAGCATTTATATTTTTTAGAAAAGAAATTAGTTTTCCTAAAACAATTTCAATACAGTTATTTAGAAGTTTTTTTTTATTTTTATCTACTGTTTTTTTCTTTTATGCAATTTCAGTTATAACTTTAGCAGAAGCTTTAACCCTTGCATTTATTTCTCCAATAATAGTGACAATATTATCAATTTTTTATTTAAAAGAAAAAGTTGGAATTCATCGATGGACTGCAGTTTTGATAGGTTTTTTTGGTGTTATGATCATTATAAGACCAGGTTTTATAGAAATTAATTTCGCATCTTTCTCAGCTATTGCAGCAGGAATTTCATACGCTTTTTACATAATTTATACTCGAAAATTATCTTTTACAGATAGTGCTGTTGTTACTTTGCTTTTTACAGGTATCGTAGGTTGTATTTTTATATCTCTTATTGTTCCTTTTTACTGGATAAATTTAGATTTAAGACAATTATTATTACTTATCTCATTAGCTTCAATTGGAACTTTGGGACATTTTTTAATAATTCTTTCTTTAAGACTTGGAGAAGCTTCTAAATTAGCTCCTTTGGGTTATTTTGAGATCTCCACAAATATACTTGTTGGATATGCCTTCTTCGGTGATTTGCCTGATATTTGGATTTATTTAGGATTATCTTTGATTGTTTTTAGCGGTATTTATATTTTTATTAGAGAAAGAAGAGAGATTTAAAAAACTAATTAGTTTTTCTAGTTGTTTGATAAGTAAATATTGTAACAGATCCAAGCAGTAGAGCTCCTCCTATAATTGTATTTAGAGGAGGTATTTCATTTATAACAAACCAAACCCAAGCAGTACCTAAAACACTTTCTAATAAAAATATTAGAGCTACTTCATGTGCTGGAGCAAATTTAGGAGAAATTGTTAAAATCATAAATGGAATAGGTAGTATTAATAAGCACATTATGAAAAGAAATAAAATTTGATCATTATTTAAATCAAAGTCAATTCCAAATGGTAAAGCGTAAAGAGCCGATATTAAACATCCTAATAAACATGCAGGTACCAAATCTTTGTTTTTAAATAACCTAACAAGAACCATACTAAAACCCATTCCTATTGCTACAATTAGAGCCATAATATCTCCATATAACCCCGTAGTTGTAAAGCTTCCTATTCCAATTATTATCATTGCAAGCATAGCAATTAAAATCACTATCCATGTAAAAAGACTAGGTATTTCTTTAAGTATAAAAACTGAAAATAATGCAGCAAAAATGGGAGCTGATGCAATTAGAACTAATGTATTAGCTACAGCAGTATTTTGAATTGAATATACAAAACAAATATGAGTTATAGCATAGAGAATAGCATAGATTATCCCTGGTACACCAATTAGATAAAATGATTTAAGAAAAGATCTTTTGTAAGTATAAATGAGAAAAATTAATATCGTAACAATTGGTAGAGCGCTTCTATAAAATATTAAACTAAAATCATCTAAATTTACTAATCTAATAAATAAACTATCAGGGCTAAGTATTAAAACCCCAACAAATGATAGTATAAGCCCCTTATTTCTTGTTTTCATAAATATTTGAAAATAAATAGATTATTAATATATCTATCAGTATCGTTCTTTAATTCACACTTGTTTTTTATGAAAAAATTAATTTTTTTATGTTTTATTTTTTTATCACTAAATACTCACGCCTTAGATTCAAATAAATTAATAAACCAAGATGATTTAAAAATACTTTTTGATCTTCAAAAGAATGATTGGAACGAAAATGTTCTTTTTCTCATAAAAAAGAATTCATTTTCTGAAGTAGATAATGATTCAGATGTATTTTATTTAAAATCAATATTTAATGATGGCGAAATAATTACAATGCCAATTTTTTCTAAGGATATTGTTGAAAAAATTATATTTGAATACATTT
>CACNSY010000007.1 GCA_902623255.1 uncultured Alphaproteobacteria bacterium
AATTATTAGCTTTTAAAAAATCATTTAAAGTTTTAGTTTGCTCTAAATCACTAACATTCAAGCTACTACATAATAAATAAAGTTTTCTTATTTCAAATAACATTTTAAAAAAATTAAAAGAAAACACATTTCTAAAATTAGCAAAAAGAGAAAATATATTTTTGCCACTATATTCAATTTGAGGATCTTGATTTGAGACGGCAAAAGACATATCAGAGTTTTTGCATTTCACATCAAGTAATTTAAAAAAATTTGTTAAATCTGGATAATTATTTTCATTGAATACAATAAACCCTGTATCGACTGGGATTGTCTTTGTTGATTCTTCAACATAAATAGTTCTTGTATGTCCGCCCAATCTATTATTTTTTTCAAATAAATAAACATCATATTTAGAAGACAAAAGGTAAGCTGCACTTATTCCTGAAATACCAGAACCAATAATTGCTATTTTTTCTCTCACATCAACTAATAGTTTTAAACGCTGATAGTGCTCTATTTCTTGTTTCTTTTAAATCTACAATTGGTGCTGGATATGAATTACCAATCTCAAAATTATATTTCTTTTGATCCTCCATAGACATCTCCCAAGGATTATGAATATATTTTTTTGGAATATTATTCAACTCAGGAACAAATTCTTTTACATAATCACCATCTGGATCAAATTTTTGACCCTGCAATATTGGATTAAAAATTCTAAAATATGGACTTGCATCTGCACCACAACCAGAGATCCATTGCCAACCTGCAGAATTAGACCCAACGTCAGCATCAACTAAGGTATCAAAAAACCACTCTTCTCCATTTTTCCAGTGTAACAATAAATTTTTTGTTAGAAACGAGCCTACAATCATTCTTACTCTATTATGCATCCAGCCTGTTTTATATAGTTGTCTCATTCCAGCATCAACAATTGGAATACCAGTTTTACCATTATGCCAAAATGATAAATTTTTAGCATTTTTAATCCATGGAAATTTATTAAATTTACTTTGTATAGGTTTATGAGTCATATCTGGGTAATGGAATAAAAGATTATAAGAAAAATCTCTCCAACCAAGTTCAGCGAGAAATTTTTTTTTATTTTCAGGATCAATTTTTTTTTCAATATTTACGGTATGATAAACTTCTAAAGCAGAAATTTCTCCAAAATGAAGATAAGGTGATAATTTTGAAGTTAAATCTTTATCGGGTCTATCTCTTCCAACTGAATAGTTATTTGCTTTTTGTGAAATATATTTTTTTAATTGTAATTTTGCATTACTTTCACCAGGTATCCAATATTTTTCAATTTTTTTGATCCATTGCTCTTTTTTGTTTGTTAAATTTAAATCTTGTATAGTTATTTCATTTTTAAATTTTGAATCGGCGTAGCTTATTTTTGTATTTTTAAATTTAATATCTTTTAGTTTTAGTAGTTCATCACAATGTCGCCAGTAAGGAGTAAATACTTTAAAAAAGGTTCCACTTTTATTTTTAATATTCCAAGGTTCATTTAAAAGATATCCATTGTGCGAGTCGCATTCTATTTTAGATGAAGTAACTATAGATTTAATTTTAGTATCTCTTTTAATTGAATATGGATCATATAGTCTATTCCAGGATACATATTTAACATTTAAATTCTTTAATATTGAAGATATAATTTTCTCTGGATCACCAGCAAATATATTTAGTTTGCCATTATGTTTTTGTATTGAGTCATATAAACTAATTAAGGATTTTTCTAACCACCATTTTGATGTGGATCCAATTCTTTGATTTAAATCAAAAATATAAATTGGAATTATCTGATCAACTTTTTTTGAAAGTGATAATAAAGATGGATTTTCATGTAATCGCAAATCTTGTCTAAACCAATGAATTCCATAAGTGGCTGCCATAAGTTTAAATTATGTTAATTTAGAATAAATTAAAGAGGTAAATCTATTATTTGCTATGAGGAGGCATTTTTTTCTCTACGAACCAAACGTGTTTTTTTAACACTGGATCATATTTTTTCATTCGAAGCTTTTCAGCAACTTTCAATCCTTTTGTCGGTTTTCTTACAATATACTTAGTTCCTGTTTTTGGATTTTCTTCAGGTACTAGTTGTTTAAGAGCGAATGAAGTTTTTTTTGCCATGAGGTGTCTATACAGAATAATTAGATGAAATAAAGTATTATTTATTCATAATCAGAAATTGACTGTTTAATAAAACGGTTAAAATTTCCTCTTTTTTTATCAAGTTTAATTTGTTTATTTCTTTCAAGTAAGTTTTTTTTCTTTTCTTCAGATGTTTTATCAAAACAATTATGACAAGATACACCTGGTCTATAATATTTATTATAAGTATCTTTATTAGTAATAGGTAACCGACAAGCATGACAAAGTTTGTAAGTTCCATCTTTTAATTCATTTTTCAAAGATACTCTTCCATCAAATACGAAACATTCACCATTCCACATTGAATCTTTTTTTGGAGTTTTTTCTAAATACTTTAGTATACCTCCATCTAACTGAGCAACATTTTTAAAACCCTTCATCATCATATATGATGAAGCCTTTTCACACCTGATACCCCCAGTGCAAAACATTGCAATTTTTTTGTCTTTTGACTTATTTAGTTTTTTTTGAACAAAAGATTTAAAGTCAGTGAAACTTTTAGTTTTTGGATTAATTGCCCCTTCAAAAGATCCTATTTTAACCTCAAATTCATTTCTTACATCAATTACAATAGTGTCTTTTTCTTTAATTAGTTGATTCCATTCATTGTATTTAACTTTTTTTCCAGATATTTTTGTAGGATCAGCAAATTTGGTTCTGAGTGTGACTATTTCATTTTTATTTCTAATTTTAAGTTTTTGAAAAGGCATATATTTATATTTTGATCGTTTAAGATTAAGTTTCTCAAAACTAAAATTTTCAAGATATAGAATGAAAGAATTTATGTTTTTTTCTAAGCCAGCTATTGTTCCATTAATGCCTTCATCAGCAATCAATATTGTACCCTTTATTTTATTAAATTTGCAAAAATCTTTAAGTTTAGTAATGATATCATTTTTATCTTTAATTATTTTGAATTGATAAAAAGTAATTATAGTAAAGTACTTGTTGTTCATTTATCTAATTAATATAAAAAACTTTAAAAATTTATGTCTAAAGAAACCATTAATATTGTTAAAAAGTTTCTCAATAGTTATTCTATAGAAACAACTCCAAATGTTTACGAAAAATATGGAAACTTTTCTGAATTTCTTAATAAAAATCATGACGTTTATATAACTTATTTACCAGATGAAAATTCAAAAAATGTTATTAGAACGGCAAAAAAATTAAAATTAGAAGGTTATGATGTTATACCTCATTTGCCTGCGAGAACTATTGTAAATAAAAATGACTTAGAAAAATATATTGGTGAACTTGCAAATGAATCTGGGTGTTCAAAAATGTTAATTATTGGTGGTGGTGGAAATCAAGCTGGCGAAATCTCTTCCTCAATTGATGTTTTAAAAACAGATTTTCTTTCAAAATATAATTATCAATTTGTAGGTGTGGCTGGACATCCCGAAGGAAGCCCAGATATTTCAAATGAAAATTTAGATTTAGCAATTAAACAGAAGAATGATTTTGCAAAAAATGTTGATTTTAAAATGTATTTAGCAACACAATTTTTTTTCGAAGCTAAATCTTTAATCGACTGGGAAAAACACTTAGTAAAAATTGGAAATAAATTACCAATCCACGCTGGAATACCAGGTCCTGCCTCTATTAAAACATTAGTAAATTATGCAAGGTCTTGCGGTATTGGAAATTCTTTAAGATTTATTACAAAACAAGCTTTTAACTTAACTAAACTTGCAACATTGAGCACTCCTGACAAATTAATTTATGATCTTGCTGAACATAGCCAAATAAACAAAGACTCTAAACTTGAAAAAATACACTTCTATGCGTTTGGTGGTATGAAAAAAACATCAGAGTGGTTAAATCAATTTAATAACTCAGATTTTTCTTATAATAATAAACAGAAATTCGAGTTAAATTAGCTTCTTCACAATTTTTTTATCTTTTAATGAAACAAAAGTTGTTTGATATTTAAGTTAATTTATAGATTAAGAATCTAATAATTAAGGAGTCTCATGTCAGATATTGAAATAGCAAGGAAAGCTAAAATGAAGCCTATTAGTGAAATTCTAAAAGGGCTTGATGTACCAGACACACCTGAAGCCTTCAGTCCTATGGGTCGTCATATAGCAAAAATAAACTTGGAGTACATAGAGTCACTTAATAAAAATAAAGATGGTAAACTTGTTCTAGTCTCAGCAATAACTCCAACACCAGCAGGGGAAGGTAAAACAACAACTTCTGTTGGATTAAGTGATGGTCTTAATAAACTAGGAAAGAAATCAATAGTTTGTTTAAGAGAGCCGAGTCTTGGGCCATCATTCGGTATGAAAGGTGGTGCAGCTGGTGGAGGCTATGCTCAAGTAGTACCAATGGAGCAAATTAATTTACATTTTACTGGAGATTTTCATGCAATTACATCCGCTCATAATTTACTTTCTGCATTAATTGATAATCATATCTACTGGGGAAATAAATTAAATATTGATGTTAGAAGGGTTGTTTGGAAAAGAGTAATGGATATGAATGATAGATCACTTAGATCTATTGTTGTTGATTTAGGAGGAGTTGCAAATGGATATCCTAGACAAGATGGTTTTGATATTACTGTTGCATCGGAGATAATGGCAATTTTCTGCTTAGCAAAAGATTTAAAAGATCTTGAAGAGAGAATTGGAAATATAACTATTGCTTATACACGAGACAAAAAAGCTATTTATGCAAAAGATTTAAAGGCACAAGGTCCAATGACAGTATTATTAAAAGATGCCATTAGGCCCAACATAACACAAACGTTAGAAAATAATCCTGCTATAATTCATGGTGGACCATTTGCAAATATTGCTCATGGTTGCAATTCTGTAATTGCAACTAAAGCTAGTTTAAAATTAAGTGATTACGTTGTAACTGAAGCAGGCTTTGGGGCTGATCTAGGAGCAGAAAAATTCCTTGATATAAAATGTAGAAAATCAAATTTAAAACCTGATTGTGTGGTTTTGGTAGCTACAATTAGAGCACTAAAAATGCATGGCGATGTTTCCAAAGAAGATTTAAAAAATGAAAATGTAAATGCTCTTAAAAAAGGTTTAGTAAATCTAGAAAGACATATTAATAATGTTAGAAAATTTGGATTACCAGTAACTGTTGCTATTAATCATTTTGTCACTGATTCTAAAGCTGAAGTTGAAGCCGTTCTAAGTTTTTGTACAACTCAAGGAGTCAAGGCTTCTATGTGTACTCACTGGTCCGATGGTGGAGATGGTGCAACTGAATTAGCTCAAAATGTAATAGATATTTGTGAAGAAAATAAAAATACATTTAAATTTTTATATGAAGATAATTTAACTCTATTCAAAAAAATAGAAAAAATTGCACAAGAGATTTATCACGCAAGTGAAGTTGTGGCAGACACTAAAGTACGTCAACAATTGAAGGATTTTGAAAATAAAGGATTTGGCAAATTACCTGTTTGCATTGCAAAGACTCAATATAGTTTTTCAACTGACCCTAATTTAAAAGGTGCCCCTACTGGCCACGTTTTACCTATTAGAGAGGTAAGATTGTCATCAGGAGCAGAATTTATAGTAGTTGTTTGCGGTGATATTATGACCATGCCGGGTCTACCAAGTGTTCCTGCGGCAAATTCGATAAAGCTAAATGACCATGGAGAAATTGAAGGTCTTTTTTAAAACTGCTATAAAGAGTTATAATGTTTAATAATAATAAATACTCATTTCTTTCTATTGCTAGAAACGCTTTAAATCATCATGAGAATTGGCAAAAGACATGGAATAGTCCTGAACCAAAAAAAAGTTATGATGCAATAATAGTTGGTGGTGGTGGACACGGTTTAACTACTGCTTACTATTTAGCAAAAAACCATGGAATTAATAATATTGCAGTTATTGAAAAAGGTTGGATAGGCGGAGGGAATACAGGGCGAAATACCACTATAATTAGATCAAACTATTTATGGGATCAAAGTGCAGCTTTATACGAGCATGCATTAAAACTTTGGGAAAATATGTCTCAAGAATTAAATTACAACGTAATGTTTTCACAAAGAGGAGTTTTGAATGTTGCTCACAATCTTCATGATGTAAGAGAATTAAAAAGACGGTGGCATGCAAACAGACTAAATGATATTGATTGTGAATGGCTTGATACAAAGAAAGTTAAAGAATTTTGTCCAATAATAAATACTTCACCAAACATTAGATATCCTGTTTTAGGAGCAACACTACAAAGAAGAGCAGGAACTGCGAGACATGATGCTGTTGCATGGGGTTATGCAAGAGGAGCTGATGAGATGGGGGTTGATATAATTCAAAATTGTGAAGTAACTGGTATTAATGTAAAAAATGGAAATGTAACTGGTATTGAGACAACAAAAGGAACTATTAATTCAAATAAGATTGGAATAGCTGCTGCAGGTCATACCAGTGTTATTGCCAATATGGCTGGAATTAAATTACCTTTAGAGAGTAAGCCATTGCAAGCTCTAGTTTCAGAACCAGTAAAACCAGTTATTGATACTGTAGTAATGTCCAATACAATTCATGCGTATGTATCTCAATCAGATAAAGGAGAATTAGTTATTGGTGCTGGAACAGATGGATATATATCATATACTCAAAGAGGTGGCTTTAACATTGTTGAAGATACTTTAATGGCGATCGTTGAATTGTTTCCAATATTTTCTAGAATGAAAATGCTTCGTCATTGGGGAGGGATTGTAGATATATGTCCTGATGCAAGCCCCATTATCAGTAAAACTCATATAAACGGACTATATTTTAATTGTGGTTGGGGAACAGGTGGTTTCAAAGCAACACCAGGTTCTGGTTGGGTATTTGCTCACACTATAGCTAATGATCAAGCCCATGAATTAAATGCTCCTTTTACAATAAATAGATTTTCTAGCGGTGAATTAGTTGATGAACATGGTGCAGCTGCCGTAGCACATTAAATCATGTTTATAATAAATTGCCCATACTGTGGAGAAAGAGATCAAGCTGAATTTTCTTGTGGAGGTGAGGCTCATATTGCAAGACCAAAAAATCCTCCTGAACTCTCTGATGATCAATGGGCAGAATATTTATTCTTGCGAAAGAACGAAAAAGGTATTCATTATGAAAGATGGAACCATGAATATGGATGCAGACAATGGTTTAATTTAGCAAGAAATACATCAACCGATGAAATTCTAGCAGTATATAAGATGGGAGAAGCTCCTCCTAAATTAAAAGCAAATACTCCAGCTACTCCTTCAGGTGAGCCAAGTATTGGATCAGGTAATTTATCAACATCAAAAAAAGATAGATTTTAAAAATAAAGATGCGATACAAAAATAATAAAAATCTCGAAAATAATAAGTCTGTTAGGTTTTATTTTGATAATAAAGAATATTTTGGATTTGAAGGTGACACCCTAGCTTCAGCACTTCTTGCAAATGATGTTCACTTAGTAGGAAGAAGTTTTAAATATCATCGACCGCGGGGTATTTATACCGCAGGTAGTGAAGAACCTAATGGAATAGTTCAGCTTGAGACTAAAGAATACACCGAACCTAATAGAAGAGTGACTGAAGTCCAGATATATGATGGGTTAAAAGCTTTTAGTCAAAATAATTGGCCGTCAGTGAAATTTGATGCAGGTGCTATAAATGATTTATTATCACCATTTTTTCCTGCAGGGTTTTATTACAAGACCTTTATGTGGCCACCAAAGTTTTGGAAGGCATATGAGTTTTTTATAAGACATGCTGCAGGACTCGGTAAATCTCCAAAAAAAGATGATCCCCACAAATACGAACATTTTCATTATCATTGTGATGTTCTAGTTGTTGGAGCAGGAGTGAGTGGATTAATTTCAGCAGAAATTGCAGCAAATAATAATTATAAAGTATTACTTATTGAGCAAGAAGATGATCTCGGAGGTGAAATTTTATCTACAAGAAATCAAGATATTAAAATAGATAACTTGCCAATTAATGAATGGAAAAATAAAATCGTTGATAAACTTTCTAAAAATTCAAATATAAAAATAGTAAAAAATACAACTTGTTTTGCTTATTTAAATTATAATTTATTATTAGCTGTCCAAGAAATTGATCCAGAAAAAGGATTATATAAAAAAAATGATATTAAAGAAAGAATTTGGAAAATTAGATCAAAGAAAGTTATTTTAGCAACAGGCACAATAGAAAGACCAATAATTTTTAACAATAATGATAGGCCTGGTATTATGCTTTCTAACAGTGCAAAAAAATACTTAAATAAGTATGGAGTTTCACCTGGAAAAAATTTAGTTTTTTTTACAAACAATGATAGTGCCTATGAAACTGCAATAGATTTTTTTGAACAAGGTATAAAAGTAGAGGCTATTGTCGATACAAGAGATGGTAGTGATGGATATTACCCTAAAAAAGCAAATAAATTAGGTATTACTATACTAAAAGGTTATGAAATTAGTGATACTGTTGGAAGATTAAAAATTAGAGAAGTTAAATTAAGAAAAATAAAAACTGAAAACAATAATGAAAAATCTTCTATTAATATTAAATGCGATCTTTTAGCAATTGCTGGTGGTTGGACTCCTACTGTTCATTTATTTACTCAATCAAAAGGAAAACTCAAATTTAGAGATGTAGATGGAAGTTTTATTCCTAATGAAGTTTATCAAGATACACTGTGTGTTGGTAGTTGCAATGGTGATTATAATTTAAATGAAATATTAATAAAAACTGAAGAAGATACATATAAATATTTAAATAATAATCAGCAAAATGAACTTGGTGAAGTAAATTACAAATCAGATAATGTGAAGCATGGCAAACACGAAAATATTTGGATTACATCAAAGAACAGTATCTCAAGAACAAAAATGTTTGTAGATTTTCAAAACGATGTAACAGCAAAAGATATTAAACTAGCTTTAAAAGAGGGTTTTCAATCCATTGAACATGTCAAACGATATACAACTACAGGAATGGCAACTGATCAAGGCAAGACCAGTAATGTTAATGCACTTGGAATAATATCAGAATTAACAAATACTGAAATCTCTGAATTAGGTACAACAACATTTCGTTTACCCTATAAACCAGTAACATTTGGAGCAATTGCTGGGCGTCATGTTAAAGAATTTTTTGATTTGGAGAGAACAAGCCCAATGCATCAATGGCATATTGATAATAAAGCTTTATTTGAGGACGTAGGCCAATGGAAAAGAGCCTGGTATTATCCTCAAAAGAATGAAAGTTTTCAATCTGCTTTAAATAGAGAGGTAAAAGCAACTAGAGATAGTCTAGGAATATTAGATGCATCAACTCTTGGTAAAATAGATATTAAAGGTAGAGATGTAAGTGAATTTTTAAATAGAGTTTACACAAATTCATGGTCAAAATTAGAAATTGGAAAATGTCGATATGGTGTAATGTTAGGTGACGATGGAATGGTTATTGATGATGGTGTAACAACTAGATTAGATGAGTATCACTATCTTATGTCAACAACTACAGGAAATGCGGCATCAGTAATGTCAAAATTAGAAGATTGGTTACAAACAGAATGGCCAGAATTAGAAGTATATTTAACATCAGTGACAGAAAACTATGGAACGATAAGCTTAAATGGTCCAAATTCAAAAAAATTAATGCAAAAATTAGTTCCAGATTTTGATTTTTCAAAAGAAAATTTTCCTCATATGAGTTTTAAGAATATTAATATTTATGGAATAAAGTGTAGAGTCATGCGTATAAGTTTTACTGGGGAGATGTGTTACGAAATAAATGTTCCATCTGGGTATGCTAAAAATCTTTGGGAATTTTGTATAGATAAAGGTAAAGAATTTAATATTACTCCGTATGGAACTGAAGCGATGCATGTACTTCGTGCTGAAAAAGGCTTTATCATTGTTGGTCAAGAAACAGATGGATCAGTGACACCAGTAGATCTGGATATGGACTGGATCGTTAGTAAGAAGAAATATGATTTTATTGGTAAAAGAGCGTTATATAGAAGTGATACTATTAAAAAAGATAGGAAACAATTGGTTGGATTAAAAACTAAAGATCCAAATAAGGTTCTTGAAGAAGGATCTCAATTGGTTGAAGAAATAACTGCCCTACCTATGAAAATGGTTGGTCACGTGACCTCTAGTTACTATTCACCTAATTTAAAAAGCTCTTTTGCTTTAGCTTTAATCAAAGGTGGTCTTGAAAAAAAAGGAAGTGTTTTAATTGCTCCAATGGAAAATGAAAATATTGAAGTAGAAATAACTAGTCCAATATTTATTGATCCTGAGAATCAAAGGGTTAATCAATGAGTTTAACTTACAGTAATGTTTTGAATATAAACAAAAAAAATTACAATGGAGTAACAATAGAAGAAAAGACTCTATCAGGTAAAATAAATATACGAGGTAAAAGTTCAGATAAAGAATTTATGAAAAATATAGGCTCAGTTTTAAACCTGGTTTTACCAATTGAGCCAAATGTAAGAATTTTTAATAATAATATTAGTATTATGTGGCTTGGTCCTAATGAATGGTTAGTCGAGACACCAGAAAATGAGAAAGATGAAATTATTTCTCTATTAGAATCTAAACTTAATCCAGAAAAAACAGCGATAACTGATGTTTCGTTTAATAAAACTGTTTTACGGCTTGAAGGGGAAAAAGTTTTTATTTTACTTTCTAAATTTCTTGTAGCCAACTTAGAAAAAATTTTGGAAACTAATTTTTCTGTAGCTCAAACTATATTTATAAAAATTCCAGTACTTTTTATCAGAAATAATACTGATAAAGAAGCGACTTCACTAGATTTACATTTAAACAGATCACATGCAAAATATGTTTATGATTTATTAGTTGATGGTAGTAAAAATCTTAATATTTAATTTATTTTTTATCTTAATCTCTTTAAGTACAGTATCATTTGGTAAAACTATATTTGGAAAAGCAAAAGTAATTGACGGAGATACTATACATATTAACAAAAATAAAATAAGACTGCATGCTATTGATGCACCTGAAACAAATCAAACTTGTTATAAAAATAGCAGAGTCTGGAATTGTGGTTTGGAATCAACAAAATTCTTAAAAGAATTAATTGGTAATAATAAAATTGAATGCATAACACAAGGTAAGGATCGTTATAATAGATTTATTGGAATCTGCTACAAAGATAATTTAGATTTAAATGGTGAAATGGTTCTGAATGGATGGGCGATAGCTTATCGCTATTATTCAAAAGATTATGTTGAAGAAGAAGAAGAAGCAAAACAAGAAAAAAAAGGTATATGGATTGGTGATTTTGAAGAGCCTTATTTATTCAGAAAGAAAAATAAATAATCAACCATGATGTTGGGAATCTTTTAAATACATTAAATCTTCTATTTCTTTATCTTTATTTTTGATTATTTTTTTTAGCTCATTTAATTCATTTTCAAAACTACGATTTTTTTGTTCGATTTGTCTAAGTTCTGATTTTAGTATTGAATTTTTAATATTTACTTCTTCCATATCTTCATTTGATGCAGAACTCTCTAATTCTATTTCTAATTTTTGAACAAGATCTTCATATTTTGACAATTGTTTAGTTAATTCAGTTATTTTACTTTCAAGTGTGTTAAGTTTCTCAATACTTTCCGAATTATTTTCTAATGTGTTATTTTCTAGATCTGATATATTGTTTAAAGATTGTTCATAATCATTCTTAATTGTATCGAAGGATTCATTTAAATCGCTTATTTCTTCACGTAAATTTTTTATTTGATCATCTCTAAATTTTAATCGCTGATCTTTTTGAAATATCTCAAGTTTAAGTTCTTCTATTTCAGATCGTAAACTTGTTTCATCAACGACACTACTAGGAATGATTTCAATAGGTGGCTCAGTTTGATCAGTTGAAAAATCTAAAGAAGGCAAATAGAAAAAAATACCAAAGATAGCTATAATTGAAATGACTAGTAAGATTCTGTTTCTTCTTCTTCTTCTTGCTTGTAAACCAACAAAACCTACCATACCAACTCTATAAAACGGTAAGTGTAAAAAATAAATATTTAATTATTAAATTGTGGGTCCAAAGAATATGTGGTTGACCTTAAGTACTGAGTAATTTTTTTGATATCTCCAATTTTTACAAGGTTTTCGTAAGGTATAAGTGAACCAAAGTACATATGGATATCATCACCTATCTTTCTTTTCAGTTCATACATACATAAAGAGTATCTAAATGTTTGTCCGATTTTATTAGCAATGTGGTAAAGTTGACTATTTTGACCATCAAAAAAAATTGGTAAAACAGGGCTTTTAGTTTTAAGAACTAGTTTCGATACCCATTGTTTCCACTCACCATCGTCAGCTTTTGTATTTTTTTTTAAGTTTTGTTTAGTTGCTATGGTTCCAGAAGGAAAAAGAACTAGAACACCTTCATTATGCAAAACTTTTTCAGCTTCTTTACGTGTATTAATGTTAGTTATTAGAGCTTCTCTATTTTCATTAAAATCAATTGGCAATATTTTGTCTTTTACTGCCTCTGCTTGCCTTAAGACTTTATGTGTAACCATTTTATAATCTTGTCTTACTTTTGAAATTGTTGAGCATATGGATACTCCATCTGCAACTCCAAAAGCATGGTTTGCTATAACAATTAATTTTCCTTTTTTTGGAATGTAACTACCTTCCTGAAAATTTGTTATTAAAGTAAAATTTAATTTATCTACTGCATCATCCCAAAAAAACTCAGGAGGTCTATTTTCAGATAAATATTCATCATATAATTTTTTTAATTTTAATTTTCCTGTTAATAATTCAGTAATCTTAATAAATATTTGGCCAATAAAATTTACTTCCGCTGTTGCAAAAGTAAATACAATTTTATTTTTATTCATAATGAAAATGAATTAATTTAAATAAAATAAGTATTTTTCAAACATATTACATATTAGCATAATTTGGCCCCCCACTACCTTCAGGTACAACCCAATTTATGTTTTGTGATGGCTCTTTAATATCGCATGTTTTACAATGAATACAGTTTTGTGCATTAATTACAAATTTAGGATTTTGAATATCTGTCTTATCAATCTCATATACGCCTGCAGGACAATATCTTTGAGATGGCTCATCATAAGCATTTAAAGTAAATTTTATTGGCAATTCCTTATCTTTTAATTGTAAATGTACTGGCTGATCAGCTTCATGATTAGTTCCAGTCAAATAAACAGAGCTGGTTTTATCAAAAGTAAATATTCCATCATATTTTGGATAATCTATTTTTTTTGAATCTTTTGTTAATTTTAAAGATTCATGATCAGCATGTTTGTGTTTTAGTGTAAAAGGAAGCTTACCTCTAAATATTATTTGATCTATTCCTGTAAATATTATTGCAGGTATTAGTCCCCAATTAAAACTTGGTTTTACATTCCTTGCAGCAAACAATTCTTTATAAAGCCATGAACGGTTAAATTTATCTTCATATGCTGCAAGAGGTACAGATTTATTTAAATAATCATTAATTGTTTCAGCAGCTATAATTCCACTTTTCATTGCAGTATGTGAACCTTTAATCTTTGGCATATTTAAGGTTCCTGCATCACACCCAACTAGTAATGCACCTGGCATATACATTTTAGGTAAACTTTGAATACCACCTTCAATAAGTGCCCTTGCTCCATAAGCAATACGTTTTCCATTACTGAGAATTTTCTTAATTGCTGGGTGAGTTTTAAATTTTTGAAATTCATCGTAAGGGGACAAATATGGATTTTTATAATCAAGACCGATTACATATCCTAAAAATATTTGTTGATTTTCAGCATGATAACAAAAACTGCCACCATAAGTTGCATTATCTAATGGCCATCCAGCAGTATGCATAACAAGACCTTCTTCATGCTGACTTTCATCTAGTTCCCAAATTTCTTTAAACCCAATACCGTATTGTTGTGGTGACTTATCTTTAGATAAATTATATTTTTTAATTAATTCTTTACCTAAATGACCTCTGCAACCCTCAGCAAATACTGTTACTTTAGCGTTAATATTAATACCTGGTTCAAAACTATCTTTTTTGTTGCCATCTTTATCAATACCCATATCACCAGTTTGAACACCAATTACATGACCTTCATCTGAATATAATATTTTAGATGCTGCAAATCCTGGAAAAATTTCCACTCCTAAACCTTCAGCTTCACTTGCAAGCCATCTACATAAATTTGCAAGACTAATGATATAATTCTTATGATTTTTTTGAACACTAGGTAGAAGCCATGTAGGCCAATTTAACGAGCCTTTCTTAGATAAGAATAAAAACTTTTCTTTTATTACTTTAGTTTTAATTGGTGAGTCTTTACTTCTCCAATCAGGTATTAATTCATCGAGTGCTCTTGTTTCAAAGACATTACCACTTAAAATATGGGCTCCTACTTCTGATCCCTTTTCTAACACACAAACATTAATTTCTGGATTCAGCTGTTTTAGTTTAATTGCGGTTGAAAGGCCTGATGGACCAGCACCTACCACCACAACATCATAGTCCATTGACTCACGTTCTACTTCCATTTTATTTATTTTAATAAATTAATTTATTGTTGAATAGTATTTAATTTATCTAGTTCAGAAGATAATTGAGGCAATGCCTCAAATAAATCAGCGTTTAATCCATAGTCAGCGACATTAAATATTGGTGCTTCTTCATCTTTATTGATTGCAACAATTACCTTACTTTCTTTCATACCCGCTAAGTGCTGTATTGCACCAGAAATTCCGACAGCAATATACAAATCTGGGACAACTACTTTGCCAGTTTGCCCAACTTGATAATCATTAGAAACATAACCAGCATCTACAGCAGCACGAGAAGCTCCAACTGCCGCATTAAGCTTATCTGCTATTTCATTTAAAAGTTTAAAATTTTCGGCGCTTTGTAATCCTCTACCACCGGATATCACAACTCTAGCAGTACTTAACTCTGGTCTTTCAGATTGAGATTCTTCTCTATCTATAAATTCAACACTGCCACTATCATTATTAAAAGAAATATTTTCGACCTGTTCTTTTCCACCGCTAGTTTCTACAGGGTCAAATGATGTTGGTCTTACTGTTACTACTTTAATATTGTCATTTGATTTAACTGTTGCAATAGCGTTACCAGCGTAAATTGGCCTCATAAAAGTATCAGAACTTATTATTTTTATAACATCACTAACTTGTGCAATATCTAGTTTAACTGCAATTCTAGGAAAAATATTTTTTCCAAATGTTGTCGCAGGTGCCATAATGTGGGAATAATTATTAGCCAAAGATACAACGATAGGCTCAATGTTTTCAGCAATTGGGTTTTTAAGTTTTTCATTATTGGCTAAATATACTTTTGAAACTTTTTCAAATTTAGAGATATTTTTAGCTAACTCTTCACATTCATAACCTGTTACCAAAACATGGATATCTTGGTCTATTTGCGATGCTGCAGATATAGTATTTAAGGTTGATGATTTGATATCTATATTATTATGTTCTGCTAATACTAATATTGTCATATAACTTTTGCCTCATGTTTTAGTTTTTGAACCAATTCAGTAACATCACTTACCATAATTCCTTTTTGTCTAACAGGTGGTTCTTCTACTTTTATTTGTTCAATTCTAGGTTCTATATTTATACCAAGTGAAGATGCTTCTTTTGTATCAATTGGTTTTTTCTTTGCTTTCATTATATTTGGTAAAGAAGCATACCTAGGTTCATTCAGTCGAAGATCACATGATGCTACAAATGGTATAGACACTTTTATTCTTTCTAAACCTTCATCTATTTCTCTAGTAACGATAGCATTATTTTGCCCTTGGATTTCAATTTTAGATGCGAATGTAGCCTGCGGCCAGTTAAGTAAAGCAGATGTCATTTGACCAGTTTGATTACAGTCATCATCGATTGCTTGTTTTCCCATTAAAATAATTGATGGTTTTTCTTCTTCAGCAACTTTAGAAATTATTTTAGAAATAGCTAGAGGTTCTAAATCATTTTCTGTTTTAATATGAATACCCCTATCGGCTCCCATTGCTAATGCAGTTCGAATAGTTTCTTGTGCCTTATCATTACCTATAGAAAGAATTATAATCTCATCTGCTTTACCAGCTTCTTTTATTCGTAGAGCTTCTTCTACTGCGTTTTCATCAGGAGGATTCATAGACATTTTTACATTATCTTTTTCAACTCCAGAACCATCAGCTTTAACCCTGATTTGAACATTATAATCTATGACTCTTTTTACGGTGACAAGTAACTTCATACTATTGTTTTAGTTTTTCATTTTTAGGATCATAAGGACTATCCTCTATTACAGTTACATTGTATTTTTTATCTAATATATCCATTTCTAATTTTTGACCGACATCTGCAAATTGAGGATCTACCATACCAATAGCTAATGATTTTTTCACTCTAAAACCATAGTTACCTCCTGTCGCACGACCTATAACTTTCCCATTATTATAAATTGGATTATTGCCCAAAGCATCTGCATCTTCAACATCATGAACCTCTAAAGTTACCATTTTGTTTTTAAAACCATTTTGCTGCCATTTAACAAGAGAATCTCTTCCAATAAAATTCCCTTTGTTTAAATGTACAAATCTATCTAACCCAGACTCAAAAGCTGCGTATTCTATAGACATTTCTGTACCAACCAATTTATATGTTTTTTCAACACGTAAGCTTTCCATGGCTCTAATACCAAATGGTTTAAGTCCATGATCTTTTCCGGATTCCATCAATTTATCAAAAATATGGTTTTGATATTCAATTGGATGATGTAATTCCCATCCGAGTTCTCCAACAAAATTCATACGCATAGCAATACTTGGAGCTAAACCAACATTAATTTTTTTTGCCGATAGCCAAGGGAAATTTTCATTAGATAAATCAGTCTTTGTAATTTTAGAGAGAATATCTCTTGATTTCGGTCCTGCTAAAACAAGAACACCCATACTATTAGTTAAATTTTCATAAATCACTGATCCATCTTTGGGCATCCATTTATGAATCCAATCATGATCTAATCGTTGAAATGCTCCTGCTGAAACTAAATAAAAAGAATTTTCTTTTTCTTTTGCAATTGTGAATTCTGAGTGAACTCCTCCAGCAGTGTTTAACGCATGACAAAGATTAACTCTTCCAATTTTTTTTGGAATTTTATTTGCAACCAAGTAGTCTAGAAACTCTTCTGCACCAGGTCCTGAAATCCGACATTTAGCAAACGCAGTCATATCTAGAAGGCCAGCATTTTCCTGAACATTTAAGCACTCGTTGCCAACATGTTCAAACCAATTTGATCTTCTAAATGACCAATCATCTTTTTGTAATTCTTTTGAAGGTGCAAACCAGTTGGCGCGCTCCCAACCAAACTTTTGACCAAAAACTGCACCAAGATTTTTTAATCTATCATAACAAGGAGCTTGTCTTAAAGGACGTCCCTCTTCTCTTTCTTCATCAGGATAGTGTACTGTAAAGACATTGGCGTAAGCTTCTTCATTCTTTTTAATCAAATATGCCTCTGTTGCATAATCACCAAATCTTCTAGGATCTACACCTAACATATCAATTGTAGGTTCACCATCTACTATCCACTCAGCAATTTGCCATCCAGCTCCACCAGCAGCGGTAATTCCAAAACTATGACCTTCATTTAACCAGAAATTTTTAAGTCCCCATGCCGGTCCAACAATTGGACTTCCATCTGGCGTATAACAAATAGCACCATTGTAAACTTTCTTAACTCCAACTTCTCCAAAAATAGGAACACGGTGCATTGCTGATTCAATGTGAGGTTCTAAACGCTCCAGGTCTTCTTGAAATAATTCGAATTCAGATTCTTTATCAGGTCCATCAACATAACAAACGGGAGCTCCTTTTTCATAAGGCCCTAAAATCAATCCTCCTCTTTCTTCACGCATGTACCAAGAACTATCAGAATCTCTTAAGACTCCCATTTCAGGAAGTCCTTGTTCTTTTCTTTTTAATATTTCAGGATGATCGTCAGTCACTATGTATTGGTGTTCAACAGGTATAACTGGAATATCAAGTCCTACCATCTTTCCAGTCTGTCGAGCAAAATTACCACTACATGAAATTACATGCTCACATTCAATTGATCCTTTATCAGTTTCTACAATCCATAAGTCATCTTTATTTTTTTTAATCCCTGTTACAGAAGTATTTCTATAAATTTCTGCACCTTTATCTCTTGCTCCTTTTGCAAGAGCTTGAGTTAGATCGGCTGGTTGAATGTATCCATCTTCAGGATGCTGAATTGCACCTATCAATCCATCTGTATTACAAAGTGGCCAAATTTCTTTTAATTGTTCAGGTGTTAAAAATTTAACATCTACACCTATTGTTTTAGCTACTCCTGAATATTGATAATACTCATCCATTCTATCTTGAGTAGTTGCTAATCGGATATTTGAAACCACACTAAAACCAACTTTTTGTCCTGTTTCTTCTTCAAGAGTTTTGTAAAGTTTGACTGCATATTTATGCAATTGACCTACAGAATAACTCATATTGAACAATGGAAGTAACCCTGCTGCATGCCATGTTGATCCTGAAGTTAATTCTTTTCTTTCAACCAGAACTACATCTGACCAACCCTTTTTTGCTAAATGATAGAGAGTGCTAACGCCTACTGCACCTCCACCGATAACAACTGCTTTTGACTTTGATTTCATTATTACTATTTAATACTGTACTTCATTAATCATATTAAATAAGGTGGGTCAATCATGAGATACTTCAAAAAAATAATTTTGGTGGTTATAATGAGTGCGTTTATTTGTCTTCCTATAAAGGCTGAAATGACTCTTAAAGAATTATTTTTTGATGAGTCTAAGCCTTTTCATTTAAAAATATTAGATGTTATTCCTGAAGAGGGAATTGTTCAAATTGGTGATGAAAATGCGAGCAATACCATTATTGAATTTATGGATTATTTTTGCGGATACTGTAAAAAAGTCCATCCTGAATTGCTTCAAATTGCAAACGAAAGAGAGGATACAAGGATAGTTTTCCTGCAACATCCAATTTTAAGTGAGTCTTCTAAATTACTAGCAAATATGGTTATAGCTGCAAACATGCAGAACAAAGGAATCGATTTTCATAATGCATTGTTTGAAGTTGAAGGAAATTTAAATAATGCAAAACTAAAACAAATAATAGAAAATCTTGAGTTAAATGATGCTAAATTAAATATCGATATGACAAAAGAAAGTGTTAATAATATTGTAAGACTGAGTTCTTTTTTAGCTAATGGATCAGGTGCGCGTGGTACTCCTACTTTTTTTGTTAATGAAGAACTTGTTGTTGGTTATATCTCCATTGATAGAATTAAAGCTTTATTAAAATAAAGAAGCTCTATTAATTAAATAGAGCTTCTTAAAATATTTTATTTATCTACTACTTCTCTAGTATTAGAGTTGTGTGATTCAGTAAATGGAATTGGCACAACTTCTGCATCTACTGGCACACCAGGTGAGTCTGCATATTGATCAGGAAGATGAACCTTGAATTTACGACCAAAATTTCCAATAGGAAAACCATTTTTATTTAAAGTTCCATCAAATGGCACATAGCCCATAGCAATGTTTCTTCCTTGCTCAGGATGATACCAAGGAGATGTTATGAATCCACAAGGTTCATTACCATCTTCTGAAACAAGCCAAAAATCAGGAGCATATTCTTCGATAGGTTTTCCACCTAAGCTTAATCCAACTAACTGAAGCTTATATGGTTTTTTTCCATCTTTTAAATCTGCCTTTATCTTTTCAAGAGCAGTCTTACCAACGTAATCAGAAGTTTTATTCCACTCACCTTTACCAGATAGAGATACTTGATAACCTAAATTACATTGAAAAGGATTATGCTGATTATCCATGTCTTGACCCCAAGATAGAATTCCTGCTTGGATTCTTCGATGATGAGCGGGAGCTATGACCATAAGATTATGTTTTTTTCCTGCTTCTAAAACAGCATTCCACATATCATCAGCATACTTAGTAGAATCATATAAATAAATTTCAAATCCAGCCTCTCCAGAGAAACCTGTTTGAGAAATTATACAATCTCTTCCACCTACTTTCGCAGCAGCAAGTCCATAGAATGGCATTTCATCAACTTTAACTTGATCACCTATTAAATCATTCATCAAAGCATGAGCTTTAGGGCCTTGAATTTGAACTGGGCTTACATCAATTTCGTCAATATGAACATTAAACCTATTATCATGATTTACACCCTGTAAATAAAGACCAATATCTGAGTCAGATAATGAAAACCAAAACTCGTCCTTTGAAATTCTAAGAAGAATAGGGTCATTTAAAACACCGCCATATTGATTACAAAGAATAACGTATCTTCCTCTCATTGGAGATATTTTAGTAGCATCTCTTGTTATAACATAATCAACAAATGCCTCAGCGTCAGGACCTTTAACCTGAATTTGTCTTTCAACAGCAACATTCCACATGGTGACATGTTTTTTAATTGCCTCATACTCAACCATTGCTCCACCATCTTCAGGCTTTACGTACCCTCTCGGATGATAAATTCTATTATAAACTGTTGCTCTCCAACATCCCGCCTCCATTGACAAATGCCAATAAGGTGATTTTCTCACTCTGGTTGAGATAAGCATTTGAACTGGTGTAGGACCACTTTGTCTTAAATTGTAGGGAACCTTTCTATCTGATTGATCCACCGACGTAGAATGTTTAATCATTATAAACTCCTTAAATAAATATGCTATTTCTGTATTTAATCTTTAAATACTCTGCAATGATAAAATGTATGTGATGTAAAAAAAATGGTGGACCTTAATTAGGTCAAATTTTCGTCTTAGTTTTGACAGCAAATTTTGATATTTGTACTCTATGAAACTTAAATTACTACTACCTATTATCTCTTTACTAATTTTTTTAGGCGGTTGTTCAGCTAGTTATAAACAACTCTCTAAAATGGAAAATAAAGAACCAAAAAACTTTCAAGAACACTTACTAACCGAATACAAAAAAAGAGCTAGTTTCGAGGCAGAAGAAATGCATGATTGGAATTCTGCAAAATTATATTCTGAAAAAGCTCTCAAGAGTTTAGAAACTGATGAAATATATCCTGAAGAAATTACATATTGGAAAATTCCAGAAGAAAATATTAATGAAATAAAAATTGCATATGATAACCTTATGACAATTTATAAAGACGCAAAAAAGATTGATCCTTTTAATTTAGCAAGAGCTATTTCATCTTTAGATTGCTGGTCAGAGCAACAGGAAGAAAAATGGCAAACATGGGATATTAATAGTTGCAAGAATGATTTCTTAAAAGCTATGCATAATATTTATGAAAAAATATCTAGTCAGAAAAATGAGCAGGAAACTTTAGATAACCAAAATAGTAATTTAGAAAATGAAACGAAGGATGAAGTAACGATTGTTACTAAAAATGAAAATAAAAAATTAATGCAAATAATATATTTTGATTTTGATAAATTCAATTTATCTAAAGTTAGTAAAGACAAAATAGAAAAATTTTTAAATACTTATGGAAATGTTATTAATGAGTATCTTGTCGTTGGACATACTGATACTAAAGGAACAGATAAATATAATTTATCATTATCAATCAAAAGAGCAGAGGTTGTAAAAGAAGTTTTAATTAATTATGGGATTAATCAAAGTAGTATTAAAATTCTAGGTAAAGGTGAGGAATCTTTAGCTGTAGATACTCCTGATGATACCAAACAACCAGCAAATAGAAGAGTAGAAATAAAAAAAACAAATTAACTTTTGTTTATAATTATTTTGGTATATTGAGCTTTTTTCAATGTACTCTAAAACGACAAAAAAAATAAACATTACTGTTAAGCCTTATTATCTTGAAGATCAGTCTGAGCCAGAGGATCAACATTATGTATGGGCGTATAAGGTAACCATTGATAACCAAGGCAATGAAAAAGTACAACTTGTAAACAGGCACTGGAAAATTATTGATGCTAACGGCACTCTTCAAGAAGTACGAGGCAAAGGTGTAGTAGGCGAACAACCTATATTAAATCCGGGTGAAAAGTTTGAATATACAAGTGGAACGCCATTAACTACATCATCAGGTTTCATGGAAGGAACTTATGAAATGCAAAATGATAATGGTAATACATTTGATGTTCAAATACCTCAGTTTTCATTAGATACACCATTTGAAAATAATAAATTAAATTAATTCACAAAAACAATGAGAGACTTTAGGTCAATATTAAACATAATTGGGATACTAATATGTATTGAAGCGGTGGCAATGTTAATACCAATGAGCTTTGATCTTTACTACGGTAATTATGACTGGTTACAATTTTTTTACTCGAGTTTAATCACATTTTTTATTGGCATAATTTTATATATTTCATTTAGAAAAAAAAATATTAAACTCGGAATTAGGCAGGCTTTTTTATTAACAATTTCTTCTTGGTTAGTGATATCTCTTTTTGGTGCAATTCCATTTGTTTATACCTCTTCTTCACTTTCATATACAGATGCTTTTTTTGAGTCAGTAAGTGGAATTACTACAACCGGTGCAACTGTTATTAATAATTTAGACAACTTATCAGAGGGTATATTAATTTGGAGATCTCTTCTTCAATGGTTCGGAGGAATAG
Source organism: uncultured Alphaproteobacteria bacterium (assembly GCA_902623255.1). GTDB lineage: Bacteria > Pseudomonadota > Alphaproteobacteria > HIMB59 > CACPNW01. The sequence goes on from CACNSY010000007.1 coordinate 22,814, forward strand.
GAATAATCGTTCTTGCAATGGCTATTTTGCCAACTTTACAAATTGGTGGAATGCAACTGCTACACATGGAACATGATGATCCTTATGAAAAAACAATTCCTAAAGTTAATCGATTTGTAATTGAATTATTTCTACTCTACGTATCTTTATCAATTATTTGTGGCTTTTTGTATTTTGCAAATGGAATGCAAGGTTTTGATTCAATTATCCATGCAATGACTACGATTTCAACTGGTGGATTTTCTAATTATGATGAATCATTTTCATATTTTAATTCGTTTAAAATAGAAAGTATAAGTATTATTTTTATGTTGATAGGAAGTTTACCATTTGTCTTGTATTTGCAATTTATACATAATCAAAAAAAATTGATTTTTAAAGATGATCAAATAAAGTTATTCTTTATAATTTTATTTATAATTATTTTGTTAACAACAATTTGGCTAACTACTAATCAATCTATAGATACAATTTCTGCTTTTAGAATTGCTTTATTCAATATTACATCAATTTTAACTGGGACCGGTTATACTAGTAGTAACTTTTCCAATTGGGGAAGTTTTGGCATTGTAATAATGATGATTATTATGTTTGTTGGTGGGTGTGCAGGATCTACCACTGGTGGAATTAAAATATTTAGATTACAAATTTTGTTTAGAGGAGCAATTACACAAATTAGAAAGCTAACTCAGCCTCATGCAGTCTTGGTTATGCGATTTAATGGCAAAACAGTAAATGAAAATACTTATAACTCAATCATGGGCTTTTTCTTTATGTATATATTTTTATTTATCTTATCGGCAGTAAGTTTAAGCTTGTTCAATTTAGATTTTTTAACTGCCTTTTCAGCAGCAGCTTCTGCAATCTCAAACGTTGGTCCAGGTTTAGGTGAAATGATTGGGCCTAGTGGAAATTATTTTTTATTAGACAATGGTGCCAAATGGATATTATCAATTACAATGATTGTTGGAAGACTAGAAATCTTTACAGTATTAGTTTTATTATCTATAAATTTTTGGAGAAGTTAAAAACTTAAATAATTTCCCATATAAGTTGATAACTGATTTTTTGTTTCATTTATATAATCTTGCATCGTTAAAATTAATAAATCATTAATAATTATTTCAGTTTCATTTAATGAAATATATTTTTGAGAAGTTGTAGATCTTGAGGCTTGTACAGTAGTGTTAGCTTTTAAGAATCCACTTTTATCATAAAGCTCATACTCAACTAAAAAAAATAATTCATATTTAAATATTGTTTTATCTTCATATTTTTTAGCATCAATATTTTCAACTTCATTTTTTGTTATAGATGCATCTAAAATATTTATTACTAATTTATTCTCATTTCCTATTTTTATAATATTTTCGTTATTCCATTTAATCATTATATCAATTGGTGGGTTATTAAATTGATCCTCAATATTATTTTTAGCAAAAACTGGATTATACTTTGTATTAACCTCTATTTCTTTTGTATTAATTGAAATATTTTCAAAATTAGAAATATCAATTAGAGCCGGTTTTAATATTTCAACTGGTTGACATGATAAAACGAAAAATAAAATTACAAATAAATTATTTTTTAAGTACATATATTAATATAGCTTGTTGAATATACATTCTATTTTTTGCTTGCATTAATACTACAGAATTTTTACCATCTAAAACATCTGATGTAACTTCTTGTCCTCTTTTAGCAGGCAAACAATGCATAAAAATTACATTTTTTTCAGCTTTACTCATAATTTTTTTATTAACAGTAAAATTTTTAAAATATTTTGTTTTATTATTTTTTTCACCCATAGAAACCCAAACATCAGTCATTATGCAATTTGATTTTTTTACACCTTCAATAGGATCTGCTAAATATTTCAAATTTTTATTCTTAAATTTTATAAATTCATTTTCATAATTTTTAAAAATTTGATTTGGCACAACAACATTCAGCTTAAAGTCATAAATATTTTGTAAATGTATAAGTGAACGTAAAACATTATTATAATCACCAATCCAAACAATATTTACATTTTTATAGTTTTTAAATTTCTCTTGTATTGTTAAAAAATCTCCAAGTATTTGGCATGGATGACTGTATTCAGTTAAACCATTTATTATTGGAAGAATATTTTCTTTGCTTAAATTTACTATTTGTTTGTGATTATTATTTCTTATCATTAAACAATCAATATATTGGCTTAATACATTAAGAACATCTTCAGCTTTTTCTCTCTTATTATCAAAGCCAATATCTTTACTTTGCAGTTCTAAAACGGAACCTCCTAATTTTTGCATTCCTACATTGAAGCTTAGTCTCGTTCTTAGTGACTGCTTTTCAAAAATTAAACCAAGAGTTTTATCTTTACAAGAGGAAAAATAATTTTTTGGATTTTTTTTAATTTTTTTTGCAACTGAAATTATTTCATCAATTTCTTTTTTTTTAAAATTGTTAATATCAATAAAATGTTTCATATAGATAGCTCTTTCAAACTCTTCTTAATTATTGTTATTGATTTATCAATCTCTTTATAAGATACAATTAGTGGTGGAGCTAATCTTACTGTATTATCAGCAGCAGGTACATTTAGTAATTTATTTTTTTTAAGTTGTTCAGAAAAATCTATATTGCTAATATTTGTTTTGATTCCCAATAAAAGACCTGCGCCTCTAACTTCTGAAATAATATTAGATGTAATCTCTAATTTTTTTAAATTTTTCCAGAAATATCTCGAAATTTTATCAACTTTTGAAAGAAATGTCTTATTTGAGATTACTTTTAAAACTTCCAAACCTACACTCATTGCTAATGGATTACCACCATAGGTTGATCCATGACTTCCTTTGGTCATTGCAACACATGCTTTGTTTGTAGCCATGCAAGCGCCAAGTGGAAAACCCGATCCAATACCTTTTGCAACAGACATTATATCAGGTTTTATTTTTGCCCATTCATGAGAAAATAATTTCCCAGATCTGCCAAATCCACACTGAACTTCGTCAAAAAAAAGCAAGATTTTTTTTTCATTACAAATTTTTCTTAATAATTTCAAAAAATTTAGATTAGCAGGACGAATACCGCCCTCTCCTTGAATTGGTTCAATAATAATACCAGCTGTTTTTTTATTTATTGTTGATATTAATTTTTTTTCATTATTAAATTCAACTTGTTTGAAGCCTTTAAGCATAGGGCCAAAGCCATTAGAGTATTTTTTATTTTTTTGTGCTGAAAGTGCACCGTAAGTTCTTCCATGAAAAGCACCCTCAAAAGTAATAATCTCTGTTTTTTTTGTCTTGTGATATGAATGATATCCTCTAATAATTTTAATTCCACATTCGATAGACTCAGTTCCAGAATTAGTAAAAAACACTTTGTCCGCGAAAGAATTTTTACAAAGTAATTTTGCAAATTGTTCCTGTTTTTTTATTTTATATAAGTTTGAAACATGCCAGAGTTGTTTCGATTGCTTGTTCAGTGCCTCTATTAGTTTTGGATGACAATGACCAAGAGAGTTTACAGCTATTCCACTTGCAAAATCTAAATATTTTTTATTTTGACTAGTGTATAAATAACATCCTTTTCCTTTTACAAATTCAAGAGTTTTATTGCCATAAGTTGGCATAACATTTGATAAGGGTTTGTTAACCATATTTAAAATTTAATTTTATATCCTTTGAGAAACATAAAATAGCATATTAAAATTAATATTATATTAATAATTATTAAGAATATTGAGCCATGAATTAACGAGCTATCAGAAATACCTGTAAAAGCATATCTGAACCCATCAATATTATAAAAGAATGGATTAAATGAAGAAACTTTCTGCCAAAACTCAGGCAATCTTGAAATTGAATAGAATGTTCCCGATAAAAAAGTAAGAGGTAAAACAATAAAGTTGGTTATACCTTGTTGCTGATCCCATTTGTCTGCCCAAATACCAACAATTGTACCCAAGGTTCCCATCATTGTGCATCCCATCAGTGTGAAAAATAATAGTGCTATATAAGAGTGAACATGAAGTGGCACAAATATCATAACTCCTAAAGTTGTTACTATACCGCACACAACACCTCTACATACTGAGCCAATTATAAATCCAAACGCTAATTCCACATTATTTAATGGAGCCATTAATATGTCTACAATATTACCTTGAAATTTTGATTGACCAATACTTGATGCTGAATTAGCAAAAGAGTTTTGGAGCATCGTCATCATTATCAAACCAGGTGCAATAAAATAAGGAAGATCTATACCATTTATTGAATTAACAGATCTACCTAAAGCTAGACTAAAAACAGCTAAAAATAATAAAGAGCTAATAGCTGGTCCAATCACAGTTTGTATTCCAACTTTTAAAAACCTAAAGACTTCTTTTTTGACTAATGTAAGAAAACAAAGATAATTATAGTAAACCATATTAGGAGTTTTCTTTTAATATATTTAATTTATTTGTATATTAATTTAGTGGACGAAAAAAAACTCTTAAAATATGCGGTTGATTACTTAAGTAAATACGATTCCTCAAAGAATAATTTAGTTAATGTGCTTAAAAGAAAAATATTTAGATTAAATGTAACAAATTTTGAGAAAAAAAAACTCATAGATATTATTGAAAGTATAATTTTAAAATTAGAAAAAAATAAATTTATTGATGATGATAGATATAGCTCAACAAAAATACTTTCTTTATCAAATTCTGGAAAATCTCAAAATTTTATTTTTAATTACTTGATAAAAAAAGGAGTGAGTAAATCTCAAATTCAAAGTAATTTAAATTTAATGAATCAAAATAACGATAATTGGGAATTAGAGTCAGCAAAAATTTTTGCTAAGAAAAAAAAGTTGCTAGAAAAAAATGAAAGCTTTGAAAAAAAATTAGCAAAAATGGCAAGAGCTGGTTTTAGTTATGATATATGTAAAAAAATATTAAGTTAATTTTCTTTAATATGAATCTTACCTTCTAATAATCTTGCAATTTGTTTGGTTGTTGCAAATCTTTCAAATGTAATTCTGATGATTGCAGTTAAAGGTGCTGCAAGAAGGACTCCAATAAAACCCCAAATCATTCCCCAGAAAATTAAAGATAAAATAATCGTAATTGGATGTAATCCAAAACTCTCACCAAATATTTTAGGTTCTACAAAATTTCCTACTATTTGATGAATAATCGTGGGCAATATTATAATTAATACAACTAGTGTTGGATCGTTATATTGAAGAAAAGCAATTGGTAATGGAAGTAAAACAGCAATTACAGAACCAATAACTGGAATAAAATTTAAAATAAATGTTAAACTTCCAAAAATAAAAGCTAATTCTAAACCTAAAAACCAATAAATTAATCCTGCAGCAATACCTGTAAAAGCCGACGTTAAAAATTTTGTAAATATATATTTTTTTACTAATCTAATAATGTCGTTCCACTCATCAGAGGTATTTTTAGGAGGAGTGCCAAGTAATAAAAAAAGGGTGATTATTACAACTAAAAGAAACTTTGAAATAAAATTCGCACTATTACTTAATATAATTGCAGCCCAATTAGTAATAGGTAACTCTGAAATTGTATTTCTAATTGTTTCTCTATCAATATCAATTTCAAATTGTTGAAGCTGAATTATGATGGCCTCAATTAAAATGATTACTTTTTGATTATAATCATCTGCAGACTCCAAGAATGTGGCTACAGAAGAAACAATAAAAGGAACTATTATTGAGAATAATAGTACAATTAAACAAATACTTATAAAAACTGCAATAAATCTATGAACGCGAAGATTAATAGTCTGAAAATCAATTATTGGATCAATTAAAATTCTTAAAAGAAGTCCTAATACAAATGGAACCATAATAGGTTGAGAAAAATTTAAAATAAATGCCACAGCAATACTAGCTAATATAAAAAGAGAGCCAGAAATTACACGATTACTTTCGTTCATTATTTTTTAGAAGATTGAGGATTAAAAATCTCAGTTTTTTCGTCAGATAATTTTTCAACATAAAGTGATTGGCTTGGAAATGCAAAACCTGCTTCATTATTTTCAATAATTTCAATTATTTTTACAGCAAGAGTTTCTTTAATTTTTAAAAATTCAGCCCAATCATTCGTAACTGTAAAAGTTTGTACTAACATATCAATAGAGCTATCAGAAAAACTATCTATTCTAACATAGAAACTTGCATTTTGATTTTTTGCAAAGTTATCATCTTTCTCAATTAAAGAATTTATCTCATCTCTAATTTTTTTTAATTGATCAATTGTTGTTCTGTACTCTAATCCAATTAACCATCTTATGCGTCTATGATGTCTTCTGGTATAATTAGTAACAGACTGCTCAGCAAATTTATAGTTTGGCACCATTACTGGTGTTGAATCAAATCTTCTAACGAGGGTAGACCTAAATCCAATTTGCTCAACAACTCCTTCAACTTCACCAGAAACTAGTATTACATCCCCAACTGTAAATCTTTTTTCCATTAGGATCATAATACCACTAATTAAATTTTTAAATAAATCTTGAGCTCCCAGTGCAACTGCTACACCAAACAAACCTAATCCTGCAATTACTGGTCCAACTCTTATGCCCCACAATTCTAAAATTGCTACAGCCCCGAGAACAATAACAAGAATTTTTAAACCTTTAAGAGTCCAATCAACTAAAGGTTTTGAAATTTTTGACTCAAAGTTTTTTATTACAAATGAAAATGGTATAATCAATTGATGCAGTAACCAAAATATAAATATTGTAATTAATGATCTGTTTAGTAAATCTAAAAAATCTTGATTGTTATCAGAAACATCCAAATATGAAGAAGCTATAAAAAAACCTAAAACAACAGGTAGAAATTTTAATGGTCCATCAAGTACTTCAATTACAGCATCATCAATTTGATTGGATGTTCTCGAAACAATTCTTGATAATCGATTAAGAATAAATCTAGCTATAAGTCTTCTAAGTAAATAAAAAAGCAGGAAAATTACAAGACTTACTATGATATCAGTAGCATTTATGCCAAAAACACCATTATTCCAAACATCTAAAAAAAGGTCGGTAAAGCTATTGAATGATTCCATAAGCGATATATCTAATACTCACTATCATGAAAATTAAATTTTTACTTGTTTTTTTGATTATGCTTAACTTAAAGAATACTTTATTAGCCAATGAAACAGTGAATTTATACGATTTCTCATTTGAAGATATAGACGGCAATCAAGTAAATTTAGAGAAGTTTGCAGGTAAGCCAATTTTAATAGTAAATACAGCTTCGAGATGTGGTTTCACTCCACAGTATGAAGATCTTCAAAATTTATTTGTTAACTATCGAAAAAGTGATCTAACAATAATAGCTACTACGAGCAATTCTTTCAATCAAGAATATTCAGACACTGAAGATATTAAAAAAATATGTTTAGTTAACTACGGTGTAGGTTTTGTTACTTCATCGCCAATGGATGTTAAAGGAAGTAATACCCATCCAATTTATGCTTGGATTGATAATGAGTATAACGAAAAGCCAAAGTGGAATTTTTATAAATATCTTTTTGATAGAAATGGACAGCTTGTTAAATCTTGGTCCTCTATGACAAAACCAGATAGTACAAAAATCACAAATATAATAGATCAGTTAATTTAAAAAAAAAGGGCAAATAAATTTGCCCTCTTCTCATAATTATTCTTATTAAGGTTACATCATGCCGCCCATGCCGCCCATGCCACCCATGCCGCCCATGCCGCCTCCCATGTCAGGCATTGCAGGTGCTGCAGATTTATCTTCAGGAGCATCAGCTACCATAGCTTCAGTTGTAATTAGTAAACCAGCTACAGATGCTGCATCTTGTAGTGCAGTTCTAACAACTTTAGTTGGATCAATTATACCAGCATTTACCATGTTGGTGTATTTGTCCATTTGAGCATCATAGCCAATATTATGATCTTTACTTTCACGAATTTTACCCGCTACTACTGCCCCATCAACACCAGCATTTTCTGCAATTTGTCTCATTGGATTAAAGAGCGCTCTTCTTACTATATCAACGCCAATCTTTTGATCATCATTAGCAGTTTTAACTGATTTCAATGAATTTGTAGCATATGCAAGAGCTGAACCACCGCCAGGTACTATACCTTCTTCAACGGCTGCTCTTGTTGCGTGCATTGCATCTTCGACTCTGTCTTTTTTTTCTTTAACTTCAACTTCTGTAGCTCCACCAACTCTGATAACAGCTACACCACCTGCTAATTTTGCAAGCCTTTCTTGAAGTTTTTCTCTATCATAGTCAGAAGTTGTTTCTTCAATCTGTGCTCTGATTTGATTACATCTACCTTCAATGTCTTTCTTTTTACCAGCTCCTTGAACGATAGTAGTATTCTCTTTATCAACAACTACTCTTTTAGCAGTACCTAGCATTTCAAGATTAACATTTTCTAGCTTTATACCAAGATCTTCACTTATCACTTGGCCGCCAGTTAAAATTGCAATGTCCTCTAACATTGCTTTTCTTCTATCACCAAAACCTGGAGCTTTAACTGCAGCTATTTTTAAGCCACCTCTTAGTTTATTTACGACTAAAGTAGCTAAAGCTTCACCTTCAATATCTTCAGCTATAATTAATAGTGGCTTGGTAGATTGAACAATAGATTCAAGTAAAGGTAACATTGGTTGTAAACTTGATAATTTTTTCTCATGAAGTAACACATAGCAGTCACCAAGTTCGGTGATCATTTTTTCTGCATTAGTTACAAAATATGGTGAAAGATAACCTCTATCGAACATCATACCTTCAACAACATCAAGTTCAGTATCCAAGCTCTTTGCTTCCTCTACAGTAATAACACCTTCTTTACCAACTTTTTGCATTGCACTTGAAATCATTTTACCTACTTCAGCATCACCATTTGAAGCGATAGTGCCTACTTGTGCGACTTCCTTATCAGTTTTAATTACTTTAGATTTTTTTCTAATTTCATTAACTACAGCATCTACAGCTAAATCAACTCCTCTTTTTAAATCCATAGGATTCATTCCAGCAGCAACGGCTTTCATTCCTTCAGTTGCAATTGCTTGTGTTAATACGGTAGCAGTAGTTGTTCCATCACCAGCAATATCATTCGTTTTACTAGCAACGTCTCTAACCATTTGAGCGCCCATGTTTTCAAATTTATCTTTTAATTCTATTTCTTTAGCAACACTTACACCATCCTTGGTAATTCTTGGTGCTCCAAAAGATTTATCCATAACTACATTTCTACCTTTAGGTCCTAATGTAACCTTAACTGCATCAGCTAGTTTGTTAACACCAGTTAACATTTTCGATCTAGCATCTGATCCAAAAAATATATTTTTTGCAGACATTTTTTTATCCTCTCTTAATTACTATTTCTTTTTCTTCCCTGAAGTTATAATTCCCATGATGTCAGACTCTTTCATTATCAGAAAGTCTTCACCATTCATTTTTACTTCAGTACCAGACCATTTTCCAAAAAGTATTTTATCACCCTTTTTGACATCCAAAGGTACTAGTTTTCCTGTTTCATCTCTTGCTCCAGAACCAATTTCTAATACTTCACCTTCCATTGGTTTTTCTTGGGCAGTATCAGGGATAATTATTCCCCCTGCTGTTTTTTGATCAGAGTCTACTCTTTTTACCAAGACTCTATCATGTAAAGGTCTAAATTTCATATTTCCTCTTTTGTTAACTAATTGAAATTAAATAATTTTTTATTAGCACTCTCATTATGAGAGTGCTAGTTATTTAAGCATTATTAAAGCCTATTCAAGAAGAAAACAAAAAAAAATTCGAATTAGTCAAAGTTATGATATTTTGAAAAAAAATGATATTTTTCAGTGTTTTTTTTAGAACTCTTGGTGTTTTGAGTGCATTATTAATTTTTATAATAATTATTAATTTGTTACTTCATTTTTCGAATGAACTAGAAAAAAAACAGTTTGTAATGACTGAAGGTATACCTAGCTCAAATAATATTATAGCTAATATTAATTTAAATGGGCCAATATTTAATAATAACAGCAATGTTTTAGGAAATAATCTTTACGATTACATCAATCCCTCGCAGGTTAAATCTTATTTGGAAGAATTAAAAGAACTAGAAATCAAGGCTCTAATTATAAACATTAATTCTCCAGGCGGAACAGTAAGTGCTACCGCTGAGTTGGAGCAAATTATTTATGAATTTAAGAAAAACACAGATACTAAAATATATTTTTATACAAAGGAAATTTTAGCATCTGGGGGATATTGGGTTGCAACCACAGCTGATAAGATATTCGCATCATATGGATCTATTATTGGTAGTATAGGAGTCAGTGGACCAAGTTGGTTTTACTACAATACGCCGACAAGTTTATCTTCAGGAATTTTTGGTCAGAAAATTGAAACTAAAGAAGGGATAGAAGTTTTTAACCAGAATGCCGGAGAAGGAAAAGATTTGTTTAATCCATTTAGACGACCTAGAAGTGATGAAATTAAACACTTACAGAGTATTGTTGATGATGTTTATAATAATTTTATATCAAAAGTTTCAAAAAGTCGTAAAATTGAAATTTCAAATTTAAAAACTAATATTGGAGCTTTAATCTATAGTAGTAATCAGGCAAAAAATAATTTTTTGATTGACGATATCTTAAATTACGAAACACTTATCGAATTAATAATAAAGGAAAATAAATTTGATGATTACAAAATTTATGAAAATAAAGTAAGTAATTCAATTCTATCAAATTTATTAGTTAAGTACGAAGATCAAAATAATAATAAATATTCACTTGAAAACATTTGCAGAAATTTAGAAACTAATATTAGTGTTATAATTCCAGTTTTTTTAAAAAATTGTTAGGTTAAATTATATTACTTAGCTCCTGAATTTTAACAATTAGATTTTTGTAGTAATTGCTTTGTGACAAAACATTTTTGTGAATATATTTTTTAGCTAGGTTAGAATGATTTTCAACATCAACTGTGTCAGAAACAATTTTATTATGCTTAAGCTTATTGATTAGAGATAAATTTAAATATCTGTCTTCAAGAATTTTTTCGTTATCTTTAAAAGATGGTGTAATCTCAAAAATTTCAGCTCCGGGTTTGCAAAAAATTATATTTGCTAAATTAGAGCCATGGGGAGCGATAATTTTGTCTGCATTCGAAAAAATTTCTATTTGTTCATCTATTTCATATAATTGAGGGTTAATAACTTTGTATCCCTTTTTTCGTAAAAGAGTTACAACATCACCTTCATTAATAATTTTTCTATAATTAGAATCTTCTCTAGTTACATATATTTTTTTACTTAATTCTATACCAGTCTTCGGATTTATAAATTTTTTTAAAATATCAATTGAATCATTTGTACTCAAAAACTGAGGAAATTCAGAATCTAAAAAATGATAAAAATCGTCGTCTAGAAACACAAATGTAAATTCAATATTTAGAGATTTCAAAATACTTCCGATAAAGTTTCTATATTTGTTTGATGAGTTTCTATGAATTGCTAGTTTAAGGTTTGTCTTTTTATTAAAAAAAATCCTTGGAAGAAATTGTAGTAAATTTGAATAATAATTATTACCCGCATTTGATCCAAGAACATATAATTCTTTAAAGTTTTTTAATGAATTTTTATTATCTTTGAAATTATCAAAAAATTTTTGCGAATAAAAATGAGAGATATTGTTAAGATCTCTGGTAAATAACGATGAAAATGTTTCATAATTCTCTGTAATTGGAAAATAGTAAAATGAATCTGAAAAAAAATTACCTTTAAGTATATTACAATTAATTGATAAATTACTAAAATTTGCGTTAACAAATAAATTTGATAAGCGATTATCACTTTTTATTTTATTTGAATTTATATCAATTATCATTTTATTAGCTTAACTAATACAGTTTTTTCTAAATTTATATAATAACATTTAATTTTTGGCGCGCCTGAGAAGAGTCGAACTCCTAACCTTATGATCCGTAGTCATACGCTCTATCCAATTGAGCTACAGGCGCTTAAAATATTATACACTTTATATAAATCGTATGCTACTTTATAAAAAAATTAGTATGCAAATTTTAATAGCATTCATTTCAATTATAATTTTTAGCCAAGTATGTAATGCAGATATTGGTAAAGAAACTGGTCTTGAAATTCCAAGGTACGTATCTTTAAAATCTAATGATGCAAATATTCGTGTTGGTCCAAGTAAGAATTACCCTATTGAAATTAAATACATAAAAAAATATTACCCCTTGAAAGTACTAGAAGAATATGAAGATTGGAGAAAAGTAGAAGATTTTCAGAAAAATTTTGGATGGATTCATAAAAGTTTAATTTCTGGTACTAGAACGGCAATTGTTTTATCAAATGATAATAAAACTATTAAATTATTAAACACTTTGAACGGCAACGTCATTGGAGAAATAGGAAAAGGAAATATTGTTTTTTTAGAAAAATGTAAAATTAATTTGTGTTTAGTGGCATCAAGAAATTACAAGGGTTGGGTAGATAAAAAATATATTTGGGGTGTTAAAGAAAAAGAAATAATTAATATTAATTTTTTCCAAAGATTTGATGATTTATATTGGATGAGTGTTAACTCTCTAAAAAAAATTCAAAAAGGATTTTAAACTTGGCTGGGGCGGTAGGATTCGAACCTACGAATGCCGACTCCAAAAAGCGTTGAGATGACAATTGGGGCTATAAATTTGTTAGATAACTTGGATTATTTTTTTTCTAATTTCGAAAAATATCTTTGTGAGTGTGACCATAGTGTAGCCAAAGTATAGCCAAAATTTAATAACTTATTATTTTATATATCTTTCGAAATAATAAAAACATCAAAAGCAATTGAATTATTAAGTTTATTTGCAATATAAGTATCTAATTTTTTTATATCAATTGGATAAAAATCTTGACCATCAAATAAATTATAGCGAGTTGATAATTTTTCAAGAAAATTAAAGTTTTCTTCAATGCTGTTGATATTTATAATTTCAATTTGTCCATACTTAATATCTATATTTAAAATATCTATAATTAAATTTAACTCGTGACCCTCTATATCTAATTTAAGAAAATCAATATGAGTTATTTTGTTTTCAATTAAAAATTTTTTTAAAGTAATAGTATTAATTTTAGAATAATTCTTATCATCGTTACTAATATTTTCTTTTACTATATTAGTGGTACCAACAATATTTCTAATAAATTTATGATTTTCAGAGTCTGATACAATAAAATTGAATGCCTTAACATTATTAATTTTATTTAATTTAAACTTAATATTATCACATAGAATTTTATAATTTTTCTCTGAACCTTCAATTGCATATATTTGACTTTCATGAAAATGTTTTCCTAAAATTAAAGAAAATTCTCCCCAACATGCGCCAACATCTAAAATTATTTTTGGTTTAAATTTAAATTTATTTAAAAAATTAATAATTAAATTAGCATTACTTACATAAGGCTCTTTTACGATTTTAAGAAAGTATTTATTTACAATTTCAAGATATATTTCGTTAATTTTAATATATGGTTTTTTATTAGTAAATATTATTTCATTTTTAAAACTAAAATAATTGATAACTTTATTTAAAAAAATTATTAGCCCAAAAAAATAACCTGAACGAAAACCTCTTATATCTTTAGAAAGTAGCTTATCATCTTGTATGTTGTTCTTAAAAGCAAATAATAAACTTTGAGCAAATTTATCTATAGACATAACAAATTATATAATATGTCTATCTGGAACAGAAAAAATAAAATTAAAACTTTTTTCTAATAAGGCACTACTATTCTTTAAGCCATAAGGTCTGCCATTAGAAACATAAATAAAATTTGCTATTAGAACTAAAAAAAGGAATGGTCTCATGATAATAATTTAACATAAAAATCATAAACTTCAAAAATGTTGATTTCTTCCTTTCTGAGAGTGACCAATGAGTGACCACCTCGAAAAAAGAAACTCTAAACACGAAAAATTTGGCTGGGGCGGTAGGATTCGAACCTACGAATGCCGACTCCAAAAACCGGTGCCTTACCGCTTGGCGACGCCCCAATTATGATTACTCTCTAGTATTTACCACAAAATAAGTCAAATTCTTCAAGTGCGACATTACCATAAAAAGGAATAAAAAGCAGAAAAAGTGATCAGTATTGATTCAATGCAAGGGATTTACATTTTTAAAGCTAAACCTATTTAATTTTTATGAGAAAATTAATTACTATAATTTTATTCTTATCAATATTTTTACCAATTTATCAGGTCAATGCGAACACAGAAAAGTTGTACGAAAGACTTGTTAATGATTGGTCAACTATTTTCCCTGATGGGAATAGAAATGCAGCAGGACCAAGATTTTTTAAATATATTTTAGATCAAAACTTAGAATATGAAGAGTTTATGCAATTTAACATGTTATACTGTGCTGTTTCAGGTTCTATCATCCCTCCAGATGCTAAACCAGATGAAATTTTTCTTACTAATGTAGAAAATGATGAAAGAATTTGTGGTGAATATTATAAATGTTGTTGGCCTTGCTTATGCGATGTAATGAAATATTCAGAAACAAAAAAAATTAAAATTGATTTTAAAGATCAATCAAAAGACATTTATACAATCGTTATTGATAATCCGTGCAATAAAAATGATTTTCCTGAACTTGTTAATAGAGATTATTTTTGCGAAGGTAATGAATTAAATAAAGAATATACATACTCAGTAGATAATAAACTTGTTATTGGAGTATTGCATAATGCAAAAATATGTGATGCTTACGATATTGATTACATAAAAAATGACCAGATAACTGGCCCTATGTGCGATGCTAGAAATAGTATGCCTCTTGAAGAACTAAATTTTGGAATGGGCGACATTTTTATTAGATTGGCAAATTGAAAATACTTGAAATGAGTAAGTTAATTTTTATTTTTATCTTATTAATGTCTAGTATGGCTAAAGCAGAATTCTTTTCTAATATTTCAAATATAATTGAAAATAACAATGATAGATTAAGTTATGGGATTTCAGTAACTGACTTTAATAAAGATGGAAGTTATGAATTTATTGTTGCAGGTTTTGGTTACTCTAATCTAGCTCTTAGTTATAAACAAGGAAAACTAATTAACACAATACAAGATCCTTTATTCATTGATGAAGATAGGAGGACTATTGGTGTATCAGCATGTGATATAGATCAGGATGGTTTTGAAGAAATTTATTTCTTAAATACTGATACGTATAGTGGAGAAAAAAAATACTCTGATAGATTGCTGGATAACAACAACAATAAAATTTTTGATTATTTTGAGTTAGAAAAAAATTTAGAAAATTTAAATTTGACTGCGGGTAGATCAGTTGTTTGTGTAGACAGAAATGGATCAGGGAAATATGGTATATATGTTGCTAATTATGGAGGGCCTACTAGATTTTATGAAATTGAAGAAAATGAAGTTGTAGACTTGGCACCAAATCTTGAAATTGATCAAATAACTGGAGGAAGAGCTGTAATTTCAGGACATATAGTTTCTGATAACATGGACATATTCGCAGCTAATGAGAGAGGTCCAAATTTTTTATATAAAAATATTAACGGTAATTTTAATGATGTTGCTATTGAAAAAAATGTTCAAGATACTTTTCAAAATGGTCGTGGTACTGCTTTAACAGATTTTTTGTATAGAGGCGAACTTGATATTATAACAAGTAACTGGGAAGGTTATCATCGTATTTTTGTAAAACAAAAAGAATCTTTTCTTGATATGTCTTCATTAGATTTTAGATCACCAAGTAGAATACGAACAGTTATATCTGCTGATTTTGATAATGATGGTTATGATGAAATTTTTTTAAATAATATAGGTCAACCAAATAAACTTTTTCGCATTATTGATGAAGGAAACCTAGAAGAGATTAAATTAGATGCAGCACTTGAAGCACAAGGTCTAGGAACTGGTGCTGCTGTTGCTGATATTGATGGAGATGGAATTTTAGAATTACTTATTTCTCATGGTGAATCTGGTGCTCAGCCGCTAAGTTTATTTAAAGCAAATGTATTAAATACCAATTATGTTAGAATCAAACCTCTAAACACCTTTGGTGCTCCAGCTAGAGGTGCAACAGTCACATTACATACAAATTTAAGAAATCATGCAAAGACTATTGATGCAGGCTCAGGATATTTATGTCAAATGGAACCAGTAGCACATTACGGTTTACGTGAAGGTGAAATCATTAAAAATATAACAATCAAATGGACGAATGGTACAATTGATAATTATGAAATTAATGATATAAATAATACATTCGAATTTACACAAGGAATATAATTTAATGTCTGTTGCTGAAACATTAAAAAAACCAGCTCCACGTTTTCATTGGAAATGTAAACATACATGGAGAAGAAGTGCTAAAAATACTGCTTGGTGTTTGCTAGGATGTAGTATTGGTGATTTTGGGACTATACTCTATTTTCAATTAACTGGCATTCCTTGGCCTACTCTTTATATTATGATCCTAGCAATCATTAATGGTATTATTACTAGCATCATTTTAGAGACGGTCATTTTATCAAGACAAATGATTATCAGCAAAGCTTTTAAAACAGCCATAGGAATGAGTTTAATTTCAATGGTGTCGATGGAAATAGCCATGAATGCAGTTGACTGGATCATTATGGGTGGCGCTAAACTTGTATGGTGGGTAATACCTATAATGCTTCTTGCAGGCTTTCTAACGCCGTGGCCATATAATTATTACAGATTAAAAAAGTATAATATTGCCTGCCATTAATTAAATTAATTCACAAACGAATATTGAAATTAGTTTAAACACACATATTTGACTGTGATGATTAGAATATTACTTACATTATTATTTATTAGTTCTGGTGTATTTGCTGCTGCAAGTTCAGATGACAGCAGCTCAAGTATTTCTGCAGGTGAACAAGTGATAAAGCTTTACGATAAAGCTTACGAATTAGTCTATTACAAGAAATTTGATAAATCGATCAAATTGCTTGAAAAAATGGCTAAGCGTAAAGATCTTGGTGATAAAAAAGCAGATGTGTATAATTTGCTTGGATTTAGTTACAGAAAACATAGTGAGCCAAATTTAGACAAAGCTTTTGATGCATATCAAATTGCATTAGAAGCAAACCCTGAACATTTAGGAGCACACGAATATCTAGGTGAGCTTTACATCACACTTGGAAAGATGAATAAAGCAAATGAAATGTTGTTAAAGTTAGAAACTTTAGCTGGAACTAATTCTATGGAATATAGAAAATTAAAATCAGCACTTGATAATTCATAATTATTACAATTGCTCTTTATAAAGAGCAATTTAACATATGATAATTTATACTCTTAATTTTTTATTAGCAGTCTTAATAGGATCTATGATTTTTTTTATGGCTGTTGTCTCACCCTCAGTATTTGCCACTTTAAGTACTAATGCTAGCAGTAAATTGTTAAGAACTATTTTTCCTCGAATGTTTTTATTTGGATTTATAATAGCCATTTTATCTTTAGCCCTTTGTTATATTTCAAGTAATATTTTAAATTCTATTTTATTAATAATAGTTGCTTTGAGTTTTATTATTAATAGAAATTATTTAACACCTAAAATTAATGATTTTAGAGATAAAGAATTAGAAGGTGATAAAATAGCATCTTCAAGTTTTAAATATATGCATTTGATTTCAGTTTTATTATTTGTATTGAATTTTATTATTTTAATTGGGATCGTGATTAATAACTACTTTAATTATAATTTATAAACTTTATCCTGTCCCACAGGATAAATATTCAAATTTTTCTTACCCAATACATCGCTTATTTCCTTAGAATTGATATCCAACCCACCTGTTAAAATTCCAAAACTTGGTAAAATGAATATTTTTTCATTATGCACGAAAGATGTTTTAAAAATAGTTTTCCCTCTGTGTACAATTTTTACTTTTGGATGATAGTGACCACAAATTTGAAATAAAGATGTTTCGACAGGTATGTGTGTAAATAAAAATTTTTCAATTTTGTAATTTGTAAAATTTTTAAAACCTTCCATTCGTATATTTTTATCATGATTACCCTTAATCCATATGAAATCAGTATTTTTCATATATTGACTAAGATTTTTATAATCTTGATCTTTTATACTCAAAGTTGAAAAAACATCGTGTAATAAATCACCAACTATAATTAAATTACTTGGTTTAATCTTATCTAAACTAACAAAAATTTTGTTTAATATTTCTTTTGTATCATACGGAGGTAAGAATTGCTTATTCTTTGCATAACTAATCGATTTACCTATATGTAAATCAGATACAATCAGGGTATTTAGTCTTTTCCAATAAAGAGATTTATTTGGGTAAGCATGGAATTCTTCATTACCAAAATTAATTAATTGATAGTACATTAGCCTCTTTTAATATTTCGTTTTCTAAATCCTCTAAAATATATTCATCAGTTTCTTTTTTTGATAAATTTTCTCTATTTATTTCAAGAATAATTGGAACAGCCAATGGTGAGATACTTGTGAGTTTTTTTAATATAATTTTTTTATCAATTTTTTTTAAGATTTCTCTAAGTCTATCATAATCAATCATATTCTTTTTTGCATCTTCATATGATGATTTTAGTAGAATGTGATCTGGTTCATTTTTTTTGAGAACTGTATAAATTAGATCAGAACTAAATAAAACTTGCTTTCCAGTTTTTTCCATTCCTGGCAACCTTCTTTCTATTAAACAAGATATAATTGCATTATCTCTAAACAATCTTTTGACTATTGAAGTTTCTTCAAGATAATTATCTAAATGTTTATCTAACAATCCTAAATTTAGAATTGTTTTAATTTCTTTAACTTCTTTTAAAGACCACAAAACAATAGCATAATCATTTGCAACAAAACCTAGAGGTTTATAGTTAAATTCCTTAAAGCCTCTAAGCAATAAAAATCCTAGTGTTTGATTGGCATGCCATCCTGCAAAAGTATAGATAACAGTATAAAAAATTTTTTTTCGAGGGAATTGTTCCACTAGATATTCATCTTTTTTAGGAATTTTTGATATATTTTTTTGTCTTTTTAACCATTCAGTAATTTGCTCTGGATATGAATCCCACATATTACTTTTTGCCAATAAAGCCCTAACTGAGTTAGCCAAATTTGTTGATAATGGCATTCTGCCTCCAGAGTATGATGGAATTTTTGAAACTAAAGATTTGCTTCTTTTAACTTGTACTAAATTATTTTTCATTGATTGAAATTCTAGTACTTGACCGGCAAATATAAATGAATCACCTTGAGAAAGATTTTGAATAAAAACTTCTTCTATATTCCCTAACGTTTTTGTTCCAAGTTTTATTTTTAACATCGGATTTTCAATTATTGTTCCAACATTCATGCGGTATTTTCGTGTTTCTCTTCTATTTACTAGCTTATAAATATTTTTATTTTCTCTCAATTGGAAGATTCTCTTAAATTGATCATAATTTTTTAAAACATATCCGCCATCTTGTATGAGATTAATCAATTGTTTAAAATCATTAAGTTTTAATTTTTTGTATGGATATGCTTTGATAATTTCTTTGTAGAGATCATTAATATCAAATTGCCCCGCACAAGCCGTTGCAAAAATATGTTGAGCTACAACATCAAAACTTCCTTCTTTTAAATCTATTTTATCTAAGTTATTTTTTTTTATTTCTTCAATAGCAGCTTTTGCTTCGATAAATTCAAAACGGTTAGTGGGTACTAAAATTGCTTTTGAAGGTGTATTTAAATTATGATTTGATCTTCCTACACGCTGTAATAATCTATTAATTCCTTTAGGTGCTCCAACTTGAATAATTTTTTCAACATCTCCATAATCTAATCCGAGTTCTAAAGAGGAGGTCGCAACAACACAGTCAACTAATCCTTTGCTAAGATTATTTTCTACTTTTAAACGTAAGTTTTTTTCTAATGAACCATGGTGAACAGCAATTTTTAATTTTTTCTTATTAATTAGCCATAAGTTTTTAAACATATATTCGGCTTGTGCCCTCGTATTAACAAAAATAATAGTTAATTTTGATTTTATTATTTCTTTATAGATTTCATTAATAGAATACGTAGCCATATGACCAGACCAAGGAATACGTTCTTTTGATTCTAGAATTTTAATCTTAGGTAAAACTGAATTTTCATAAGAAACTATTTTTGGTTTTTTTCGGCAAAGCCATTTTTTGGCATCTTGTTTATTCTTGAGAGTTGCTGACAAACCTATTCGTTGTAAATTTGGAGAGAAAGTTTGTAGTCTTTCAATATTTAAACTTAGAAGATCAGCTCTCTTATTATCCAAAAAAGTGTGTATCTCGTCGATAATTATATATTTTAGATTGAAAAAAAATTCTTTCGCATTCTCATATGAATTTAATAATGCAAGTGACTCTGGAGTTGTAATCAGGATATTAGGAGGTTTTTGTTTTTGTTTTTGTTTTTTATATGGTGTTGTGTCCCCTGTTCTTACTTGAAATGAAATATTTAAATCAAGCTCTTTAATAGGTTTTTCTAAATTTCTCACAATATCGTTGGCAAGAGATTTTAATGGAGAAATATAGAGAGTATGAAGACCTTTAAATTTTTTTAATTTTATTAAATCATCTATTGGATTAATAAACCCTGTTAACGTTTTTCCAGCACCAGTAGGAGCAAATACAACAACATCAGACCCAGTTCGAACATGATGAAAGGTTTCAATTTGATGAGGAAACCAGGACCATTTTTTTTTCTTCATCCACTTATTTAAGGGGTGTAATAATAAGGGATTCGATTTATTTATATTCATATGGATTTCATTAACCATCAGCTATTTATCAAAGATATAAATGTACATATAGATCCAATATTGCCAAAAAAAACAGCAATTATTACACATGGTCACGCAGATCACGCCCGATTTGGACATGATCATGTTATTGCTACTAGGCAAACAATAGACATAATGAAAATTCGCTACGGTGATAAATGTGCGAAGAAATTTACTCCTCTTAGATACGGACAAAAATACTCAATTAAAAACTATGATTTTACACTTCACCCTGCCGGACATATTTTAGGGAGTGCTCAAGTTTTAATTGAAAAAAATAATCACCGTTTAGTCATCACAGGTGATTATAAAGTAGGAAAAGATGAAACATGTAAAAATTTTAAACTGGTTAAATGTGATACTTTAATTACTGAAGCAACATTTGGCTTACCTATATTTCAACACCCAGATCCCAAAGATGAAATTCAAAAACTCATACGATCTATAAAGATAAATAAAAATAATTGTCATATTGTTGGTGCGTATGCTCTTGGCAAAGCGCAAAGAGTAATGAATCTTTTACGCCAGCAGAAATATAATGAGACAATTTATATTCATGGCTCTCTAGAAAAGTTATGCCAATATTATTCAAAGGAAAAAATTAATATTGGAAAGTTTGAAAAAGTCTCTTCAAAGGATAAAAGCTTTTATGAGGGTAAAATAATTATTGCCCCTCCTTCAGCATTAAAGGATCGTTGGTCAAGACGATTTCCTAATCCTATTATTTGCATGGCAAGTGGATGGATGACAGTTAAGCAAAGAGCAAAACAACAAGGTATTGAATTACCGTTAGTTATTAGTGATCATAGCGATTGGAATGAATTATTAGATACAATTAAAAAATCAAAAGCGAAAAATATTCTTATTACGCATGGTCAGGAAGATGCATTAGTTTATTATTGTAAGAAACAAAATCTTGTTTCAAAGCCTCTTTCCATCCAAGGAAGAAGTGATGAGGAAATAGAATGAAAAAATTTTCTTCCTTACTTCACAATTTGATTTTAACACCAAGTCGAAATACTAAAATTAAATTACTTCAAGATTATTTTAAAACACTTGATATCAACCGTTCGTATGCACTTGCAATTTTATCTGACCAACTTTCATTTCAATTTATTAAAGCTTCTAAACTCAGAGAGCTTGTCTATGAGCAAGTAGATCAACATTTATTTGATTACTCATATGACTATGTTGGGGATTTAGCAGAAACAATATCATTAATCTGGCCGACAAAAAAAGAGGGGAAATCACAAAATTTATCTACCTTAATAAAAAATATTAAAAAAATTAAAAAGTCTGAAATTAATAAAGAGTTTAGTAAAGTTTTGAGCGAACTATCTAATAATGAAAGGTGGACTTTAATTAAAATTTGCACGGGTGGATTACGAATTGGAGTCTCAGAAAGATTAGTCAAAACGGCCTTAGCTGACCTGTATAATAAATCTGTAAATGAGATTGAGGAAATTTGGCATGGTCTAGAATTTCCATATGAAAATTTATTTCAATGGTTAAAAAATGAAACATCAAAACCAAAAATAGATTTTAAAAAATTATTTCATCCTATGATGCTTGCTAATCCTATTAATGAGGAAAAAGATTTTAAAAGATTAGACGCGAATGAATTTCAAGCAGAATATAAATGGGATGGGATCAGAGTTCAGCTTATGGTTTCATCAAACAGTGTTTCACTATACTCAAGAACAGGTGATAATATATCATCTGCATTCCCAGAAATAATTGAAACTACTAAAGGTGATGGGGTTATTGACGGAGAATTACTTGTGGGTAGAAATTTTAAGCCCTCTGGTTTTAATGATCTACAACAAAGATTAAATAGAAAAAAAGCATCAAAAGATCTTCAAAAAAAGTTTCCTGTTTTCATACGAGCTTATGATATCCTTTTTTATAAAGAAAAAGATTTAAGAAAATTATCTCTCGTTGAAAGAAGAAAATATTTAGAAAAATTTCAAAAAGAAAATACAACTAATCAAATTGATTTATCTACCATCATTAATTTTTCAACATGGGAAGAATTAACTAAATATAAAAATAATTTTTATGATGATTTAAATGAAGGTGTAATGATTAAACTCAAAAATAGTGAATATTTACCTGGAAGAAAAAAAGGGTATTGGTACAAATGGAAAAAAAATCCAAAACTAGTTGATGCTATTTTAATGTATGCTCAAAGAGGACATGGCAAAAGATCATCATATTATTCAGATTTTACGTTTGGTGTTTGGAAAGAAAATGAATTAGTTCCTATAGGAAAAGCATATTCCGGTTACACAGATAAAGAGCTATTAGTTTTAGATAAATTTATTAGAAATAATACTACCAATAAATTTGGTCCTGTAAGAGAAGTAAAAAAAGAAATTATTTTAGAAGTAGCCTTTGACGATGTATTCCCCAGCACTAGACATAAATCAGGTGTCGCTATGCGTTTTCCTCGAATTCATAGGATTAGGTGGGACAAGCCAATAAATGAAGTGCTTTCAATTAAAGAATTTAAGAAAGAATTTAAAATAGATTAACCAAATTATTTTCACTTAGATGTGTCCATAAATTTGAAAAACTTTGTTGAAATTTTTTTTGTGCATTTATAGCATGCTCTTTTTTTTCAAATACACTGTAAATGCAAGAACCACTCCCAGTTAGTCTTGAGAATATAACATCGTCAAAATCCTCCAAGAAATTTATGATTGATAAAAATTCAGGTTCTTTTTTTTTAAGAATTTTTTCAAAATCATTTCCAGAATCTTGATCATTTATTTCTTCTAAATCAAACTCAGCATTATAATCAAAATCTGAAGGTTGAAATGAATCATACATTTTTTTTGTCGAACATTTAAAAGACGGTCTAATTAGTAAGAAATAATATTTTGGAAAATGAACATTGGCAATTAAATCTCCCCTACCTCTAACTAGAGCATCTTTTTGATTCAAGAAAACAGGGATATCTGAACCGAGATCAACATAATCAAATATATTTTTCTTTTTTATTATCTCAAGATTTTCTAAAATTTTTATAACACTTGCAACATTAGAGGAAGCAGAACCTAAACCAGCTTCATAAGGAAAATTTTTTGATATAGTAAAAAGAAGTTTAGGTTTATCTTCATTTATATAGGTAAATAATTTATCAATAATGCAATCCTCAAATAGATTATTTTTTGGAGCAAAATTACCTGTATAGATTACTTTAAATTTGCTGTGAGGTTGAACAGTTATCTCATCAAAAAGGTCAATGAATGTTATTCCACTACGAATATTATGAAAACCATCATCTCGTCTATTTATAATTTTTAAAAATAAATTAATTTTGGCAGGTGATTTTTCAATTATTTTATCCGGCATTAATATTATCTAATTTGCTTTGAACATCTTCAGTTATTTCATCTTCTGGCTCAGCCAACTCTAACGCTTGTTGCCAAAAATGAATTGCTTCTCTTTTTCTATTCATAGCATAATAAATATCACCAAGATGGTCTAGAGATATTGCTTCACCAGGAGCAATATCTATTACCTTTTCCATTAACCTTGCTGCTTCTGAAAGATTATTTTTTTTAAAATGAGCCCACGCTAAACTGTCTATAATATAAAAACTATCAGGATTAGCTTTATATGCCTCCTCTAACATTTTCAAAGAACGGTCTAATTTAATATTTCTTTCAACCCAACCGTATGCAAGATAATTTAAAACATTTGGTGTTCCAGGTTTAATTTCTAAGGATCGTAGAAAATCTTTTTCAGCTAAGTCCCATTCATCTTTTTGTTCATAGCAAATACCTCGCATATAAAAAATATTCCAGAGATCATCCTGGTTTTCTTTAATCATTTCATCATAAACATCTAAAGCTAAATCATACTTTTTATTGTAACGATAAAAATCACCTAAAGTTTTTTTAAGAGAATAATTGTTATTATTATTTTCAACTAATGATTTAATTTTAGTTTCAGCTTCCTCATAGGTATTATTGAATAAGTAATGTCTAGCAAGACTATTCTGAGCATCTAAATAATAAATACTTTCTTTATCTATCTTCGCATATATATCTGATGCAACCTTATCTTGTCCAACTTGCGAAAATAACTCTGCTTTGATAATCATTGCTCTGTCGTTTTTTGGATCAAGTATTTTTGCGAGTGAGGTATAAAATAATAAAAAATTATAATTTAAACGACTTTGTTCATTATTTGAATATGAAGATGATACCAATTCAACTAGAGCATTACTTATAGTACTATTATTTTTAAGTCTGTTATCAGCAAAAAAAATAAAGTCTAATAATTCACTTGGTTGCAGCATATTATCTCTTAGTTCAATGATGTCTTTAAATTTTTTATCTTTGTAAAGAGATGTGGTTTTTATAATTAGAGCTTCTGGGTTATTTTTGTTTTCACTTAAGATTTTATCAGCAATTTTTAAAGCTAAAACTAGATCCTCTGTAATTATTGCAGCAATAGCTTTATCTAAAAGACTGTCTTGAGATAGGGTGACTTTATCCATATTAAATTTAAATAAAGTGGAACTATAATCATAATTATTAAAGGCAGATTGTGAGATTAAAAAAGATGAGCTAGTTAAAGCTAAAGCTCCAGAATTAATAACCAGAAAAATTAAGATAAATTGTAGTGTTTTAATTAAATTAACCATTTCAAATATAGTATAGTTACACTATGAATAGATAATTGTAATTTTACATGAATCAATCAAATAAAAAAAATTTAGAATTTATTATTAATTCTGGGGTAAATTATTTTCTTCAGGATTCTCCTAGAAACTGGTTTGAAAATGAAAAAAAATTAGAGCAGCCTAGTTTCGACAAGGATACTGGGGATAAAAAATCTAAAATTGATGATGTTATTGAAGATCTTAAAAATCATAAATCTACTCTTCAAAAAACAGCAAAAAATTTAGTAGTTTATGATGGTAACTTAAATGCAAAAGTAATGTTAATTGGTGAAGCGCCAGGTAGAGATGAGGATGAACAAGGAATTCCATTCGTTGGAAGAGCTGGACAGCTATTAAATAAAATGCTTTTGGCCATTAATTTACAAAGAGAAGACGTTTATATTACTAATGTAGTTAATTGGCGTCCAGCCGAAAATAGAACGCCTAATGACGATGAAATTTTAGAATTTTTACCGTTTTTGCAAAGACAAATTGATATCATTAAACCTAGATTTATCTTCCTATTAGGTGGTGTCGCAGCAAAAGCCATTTTATCAACCCCTCTTGCACTTGGAAAACTCAGAGGCAAATGGCATGAATACAAATCACTCAATTTAGAAAAAGGTATTCCTACAATAGCCTCTTATCATCCAGCTTTTTTACTTCGATCTCCTCAATATAAAAAACATTCTTGGGAAGATTTACAAATGTTACAAGAAAAATTAAAGAAATGAATCATAAAAAATTTTCTATTATTTGTTTTTTTATATTCTTCGTATTTTTTTCGAAGCAAATCTATGCATACCAACAAGATATAGTCATCAAATATGATAATATTTTCTCAACAAAAGTTCTTAGTGAAGAAGATGTATATAATTATCAACAAGCTTATAAATTTCAGGAAAAGTGCAAATGGAAAAGTGCAAATAATTTTATTTTAAAAATAAAAAATAAATCTTTGCTTGGTCATATTTATGCGCAGAAATTTTTACATCCTAATTGTTATCGATCAAAGTATTTAGAATTATATTATTGGCTTAAAAAATATAATGATCACCCTCAAGCAAAACAAATTTATAAATTGGCTATTCGAAGAATGCCAGCGGGTTATAAAAGTCCAACTAAACCTAGCGCTCCAATTGGTATAGAATCAGAACAAGTAAAAAGTAAAAAAACTAGTAAATATAAAAGCTCAAAGAAACTATCCAACAATCAGAGGGCTGAAAAAAGAAAATTAATTAATGGTATCAAATCAAGAGTGAATAAAGGTTGGCCAACGGGAGCAGTACAACTATTAAGTCAAAGAGATGTAGATCTATTACTAGATCAAGTTGAGATAGATCAACAAAAAGAATTAATAGCGAAAGGATATTTCTTAGCCAATAAAAATGACTTAGCAATTCAATATGCTTCTGAAGCTCTTGTTAATTCAGCTAAATATGTTCCTTATGCAGCTTGGACTGCTGGTCTATGTTCTTGGAGATTAGAAAAATATGAAGATGCTGCAAAATATTTTTCTCTCTTTTCAATTAGTTTAAAAGATGATGCGTGGCATCAAACATCAGGTAGTTTTTGGACAGCTAGATCATATGCAAAACTTGGTCGCTATGATGATATTAATTTTTGGTTAAAAAGAGCATCAAATAATCCAAATAGTTTTTATGGAATGCTTGCACTAGAAATTTTAGGAGTTGATAAAAAAATTGAATGGGTAGAGCATACTGATCTTAATAAAAACAATAGTACTATTTTAAATATACCAGCAGGAAAAAGAATACAAACACTGATACAAGTTGGATTTGCCGATGAATTAGAAAAGGAAATTGTTCATATCAATTCTATTTTAAATAAAGAAATAGCAAAGGAATCTATTCAAATTGCTGAAAATTTTGATCTTGCCTATACTCAATTGAAAATTGTCAATAAGCTAGAAAATTTTGGTATGGATGTCCCAACCTATCTCTACTACCCTACTAGTGTGTGGAAGCCTCGAGATGGTTTCAAATTAGAAAAAGAATTACTCCATGCGTTCATGCATCAAGAATCGATGTTTAACATAAAGGCAAAAAGTAAAGACGGTGCTATAGGTTTAATGCAAGTATTACCTTCGACGGCAAAATTTATTACAACAAGTAAAGACGTAAAAAGAAGCAACAGTAATATTCTTAAAAATCCCGAAATAAATTTAGAGGTTGGACAAGAATACTTAACGTATCTTCTTGATCTAGAGCAAGTTTCAAGAAATCTTATATTTCTCGCAGCAGCTTATAATGGTGGTCCCGGAAATTTACAAAAATGGAAAAATGAAACAAATTATATGGAAGACTCACTCTTTTTTATGGAAAGTATTCCTTCAAGAGAAACAAGGTGGTTTATAGAAAAAATCTTAACAAAATATTGGATTTACCAAAATAAAAATAATAAAGAAATGCGTTCCCTAAAAATGCTAGCAAATGGAAATGATCCACTTTATTAATAGGTTATGCCAATTGATACTTCTTTAGATTTTGTTCCTATAAATATTGCTGTAATTACCATCTCAGATTCAAGAACTAAAGAGAATGATACATCTGGTGATACATTAGAAAAACGTATTACTAATGCTGGTCATACAATGATTAAACGTACAATTATCCCAGATGATGTTTCTCAAATAAAAGATACCTTAGATACAATGTCAAAAGAAGAAGACATTGATTGCATTATTACAACTGGTGGGACTGGGCTAACAGGAAGAGATACAACACCAGAAGCTGTAAATGCTATTGCTAGTAAACATATTGATGGATTTGGTGAATTATTTCGCCAAGTTAGTTTTGAAAAAATTGGTACATCAGCAATTCAATCACGTGCAGTTGCGGCCTTAATAAATAGTACATATGTTTTTTGTTTACCTGGATCAACCGGTGCATGCAAAGATGGCTGGGATGAAATTTTACAATATCAATTAGACATTAGACACAAGCCCTGTAATTTTGTTGAAATCATGCCAAGATTAAATGAAAAATAGTGACTGATTTTTCTATAGAGAAATCAATTAATGGACCTGTAATTGGTTTAGATGAAGTAGGTAGAGGTCCATTGGCAGGTCCAGTGGTGAGTTGTGGATGTTATTTTCCTAATTATGATGATTTAGAATCAGAAATACCCATTACTGACTCAAAGAAACATACTGCAAAACAAAGAGAAAAATTATTCTTATTTTTTAAAAAATTACAAAGAGAAAAAAAGCTTCAATATTACTTAGGGTATGCAAGCGTCGAAGAAATAGATACAATTAATATTTTGGAAGCAACAAAATTATCGATGAAAAGAGTGATAGAAAAATTTCATTTAGAAAATCCACATTTTATTATTGATGGAAACTTTTCATTAAATTATCAAAATGAAAAATCTATAATAGGCGGCGATAAAAAATCTTTATCGATTGCAAGTGCATCTATTATTGCAAAAGTTCACCGTGATCGACTGATGAGTATACTTGATAGTAAGTTTACATTTTATGATTGGAAAAAAAATGCAGGTTATGGAACTAAAAAACATATTGATGCAATACACAAGCACGGTGTAACCCAATTTCACCGAAAATCGTTTGAACCAATTAAATCGTTATTAAACAAATAAATTACACAAATTTATCCATGCAAAGAATGCATATCAAATATTATTTTATTATGCTTCAAAAAGATGCGACAAACACTATTTAGATATTAAGTTTCATCATTCCTCCCATTTGATGAACTATTCCTGGGGTCTACGGACCCCTTTTTTTATGTTTTTAGCCAAAATTTAAGGTTATCCCTACCTAAAGATTCCCTCTGTTGATAACTCAATTGACCTGATTCTATATCTGCTTAAAGATTCTTTTTATCAATTATGAAGAAAAATCAAATTATTTTAGGTGATTCCATCAAGGAAATGAAAAAATTAAAAGATCATTCGGTTGATCTTATTTTTGCTGATCCACCCTATAATCTTCAATTAAAGGATACATTATACAGACCTGATCAAACAACGGTCGAAGCTGTGACACAAGATTGGGATAAATTTAATACATATAAAGAATATGATCAATTTACCAATGCATGGCTTAGTGAATGCAAACGTGTTCTAAAAAAAGGTGGGGCGCTTTGGGTCATAGGAAGTTACCATAATATTTTACGTGTAGGTTCTACAATCCAAGATGAAGGCTTATGGATCTTAAATGATATTATTTGGCATAAAACAAACCCTATGCCAAACTTTCGTGGTACACGTTTCACAAATGCTCATGAAACACTGTTATGGTGCACAACATCAAGAGAAGCAAAATACACATTCAACTATCAAAACCTTAAAGAATTAAATGAAGGAAAACAAATGCGCAGTGACTGGTATATTCCTATTTGTTCAGGCAAAGAACGATTGCGTAAAGATAACAATCAACGATCACACCCAACTCAAAAACCAGAAGCTCTACTCTACCGAATTCTATTAGCTTCGACAAACAAAGATGATCTTGTTCTTGATCCCTTTTCTGGAAGTGGAACAACTGCTGTTGTAGCGAAAAAATTACAACGAAACTTTATTGGTATAGAAAAAGATAAAGACTACGTAAAACTTTCAAAAGAACGATTAAAGAATACAAAAGTATTAAAAGAAGAAGTTGTTACTATTGCAAAGAGCAGAAAAGAATTACCGAAGGTTCCTTTTGGTGAATTAGTCGAACAAGGAATTATTCCACCAGGTGCAGTATTAACAGATAAAAAAGAACGCTTTAAAGCAACGGTCAGTATTGATGGTACACTGAAAATAAAAGATTTAACAGGTTCTATTCATCAAATGGGAGCAAAGATACAAGGACTCCCAAGTTGTAATGGATGGGATTTTTGGCATGTAAAAGATAAATCTAAATCAATCCTTCTAGATGAAATACGATCTAATTACCGTAAAGATAAACTAAATTAATAATCTTTTATTCTTCCAACGACATTAAGATTTCGATCAGCTATTAATATTTCACCGGAAGTTACTGCCTGACCAAAGATAGCAGCGATTACTACGTAGTGTGTAACGAATACTATATTACCTTCATTTTCTAAATTATTTATAAAATTGATTAATTTCTCAAGTTGTGGCTCTTTATTTTTGTAAAATTTAGGATCATAAAACGAATTAAGAGCATTAAAAGTTTCAAATTTTTGGAATGCTAGATTTGCTGTTTCTTTACAACGACACCATTCACTAGATAAAACTAAATCTATAGAGATATTGTTTGTATCAAAAAAATTACCTAATTCGATAGATTGCTCTTTACCAACACTATTAAGATTCCGCTGAGTAGAACAGTCAAAAATATCAAAATTATCAGGATCTCCATTACCAGGAGCTAATGCATGTCGAATAAATATTAATTTATTGTTTTTTTTTAATAGCTCTACATAATCTAAATTAGCATTACCTGGTAAAGAATAAAAAAAAATCAGTACAATTATAATTAATTTCTTAATCAATTATAATTCTAGGCTCAAAAGGGTGAAGTTTCTCTAAACGCTCAACTGACCAAAGATTATCTTCCGTGACTTGATTTAAAGAATACAT
Organism: uncultured Alphaproteobacteria bacterium; assembly: GCA_902623255.1. Taxonomy (GTDB): domain Bacteria; phylum Pseudomonadota; class Alphaproteobacteria; order HIMB59; genus CACPNW01. The sequence continues at coordinate 53,935 of CACNSY010000007.1, forward strand.
ACCCTCCACATCGCCGTTAATGTCAAAATCTAGCGATCCAGAAACACCCTCATAATTAATTTCAACGCCTCGAACAAGTAAAGCACGAGCTGCTTCCCAACTTCCAGGTCCCATTTTAATTCCTGGTGGATTTGCAACACTAACTAAACTTTTTGATAAATCTTCCTTTGCAATATTATTATGTGCTTGATGCTGTAGAGCCAAAGCTGCTAGCATCATTGTATCAAAACTTATAGCTGAGTACGGGGAATTAGGATCAACGCCTGCGTTCAACATAATATTTGCGTATGTTTGAAATTCTTCTGAGCTTTGTGAAGTCGCTTGGGCAACTATAGTTGTATTTTCGTTTAATTGGATTGGAATATACGAATAAATTAAATCTTTAACTTCATTCGTTAACATACTATCAGAACCATAATGATGTTTAAAAATTCCTGAGGTTTCTAATTCTTGTAATCTGCTTAAAACAGTATTGGTAAACTGTTCAAGTAAATTGACTGTTCTTTCATTTCCATGAAGAAACATAACTAAACCTGGTTGATCATTCTCAATTGCAATATCAACAAATGTATTGATGAAGTTCTGATTAATAACTGTTTTGTCTGTCAGTAAAGTATTAAATAACACTATACCTTCTTGCTCAGTGTAAACTTTTAAAAAATTTTGAGCCAGTGTAGAATTATAATTATCATCACCGTAAAGAAGAATTATTTCTCTGATATTCTTGGATAGAAGATAATTGGCAATAGAGGTTGATTGCTGAATATCAGAAGGAATGGTTCTAAAAAATAGATCATTATCTTCAATTGTTGAGAGTAAAGGGTAACTTGCAGAAGAGGAGATCGTTAAGATATTTTCTGGAATAGTTACTTTTTCTATTACTCTAACGGCACTTGTTGAGCACGTCGGTCCTAAAAGAATTTCAGGGTCATTTTTTTTTAAATAGTCATTTAAACTATCTTCTGTTTTTCTAGGATCACATCCTGAATCAATGCTATCAATAGAGATGAGGCCTCTTCCTACAATACCAATACCATCCGCATTAATTGTTTCTACAGCAACTCTTTTTGCTTCTGCAATTGACTCAGCAATTTCACTCACTGGGCCACTTTCTGCATAAAGGGCAGCAATTTTAACTTCTGCACTCACAAAAGTTGAGTAAAATAATATGATCTTGAGGATAATTATCGTAATAATTTTCATTATATGAGATGTTTTTATCATAAATTTTTAGAATGAAAATGTGGTATTAAGTAAATACACAGGTCTAGAAGTAGTCCCCTCAATACTTTTATCAGCTTCTGCTACTTCAAAACTAATATCAAGACTATTAGAATTAAGAGGAATTTTAATTTTAACACCGTACCCTCCACTTGCTACTTCTGTTCGACTAAACTCACCTGATGCTGGTCTTTTATAGTAGGTAGCACCAACACCGAGATGGATATACGGTTCAATACGTATAGACTCTTCCCTTTTATCTTCGTCATCTTCTGAAAAGGGATAGAAGGGCCTACTCAATTCTGTTCGCAAAAAGAAGCCTTGATCACCAGACATATTACCTGATTCAAAACCAGACATTTGGCCTGGTCCTGTTATATTTATTTGTTCTGAATTAATTAAACCTCTATCACTTACAAGTTTTTGAAAAACAAAACGTGTGTTCAATAAATACTCTCTAAATATTTGCCTATTCAAATTAATATCACTATTCCATTTAATAAAATTTAAAGTGGAGCCCACACGGGATAATGTTTTAGTATCTGATGTTTTATTAGTATAGATCGGAGTGCCAAACTTTAAAGCTGAACTACCTTTGAGAGAAAACGTATCTAAGAAAGATAAGTTAGTCGTCGTATATTTTAACTCAAGAGCATTGTATTCATCATAAAAGGTATCATTTGTGAGGAAAGATAATGTTCGATGTTCTCTTTCCTTAATCCATTGCCAATCTAATGAAAGATTATTTTTTATAAGCCGCGTATTTTTTATTTGATATTCAAGACCAAGGTTAATTTTTTTAAATTCCCCTTTTTTATTTAAACCATTAGGTTCTGAATAAGATTCATTAACAGCACCAAAAATAGAAAAGTCTGAGGCAAGAAGTGGTACTTTACCACCAACAAGATATGCTTCTCGAAAATCTGTTCGTTTAATAATTTCTGTTTCATCAAATGGAACATTAACACCATTTTCAGGATCTAAGACGTAGGCTGCATAAAGATTTTCACCATAACCAAAAGGACTATTAAAACTTAGGTAAGAAGTGAACTGATCTTTTCCTGCTGTTTCTGATAATCCATTTGAATAGGTAAAATAACCACTTACTAATTCGTGTTCAGCATTTAGTTGTAGTGAAGATGTTCCAGGTTCTTCTCCTGCCTTAATTGTTGTTTCTAAATCAACACCTGGTAATTCTCGTGATTTAATGATCGATTTTTCAATAGCAGGATATTCTAACCCTTTAATACCAACGAGTTTATCGAAATATTTCTTTATTGGTTTTGAAATACGTTTATCTAATTGTGAGTAATCAATTGATTCAATTTTACCAGGAAAAACAATAGCTTTTATTTTAGTATTTTGTTCAATTGTTTGAGGTGGAACAATAAAACGCGTTAAAAAATATCCATTTAAAACATACAATTGCTCTAATGCAATCAGTAAATTATAAAAATCTTTTAATGTTATTGTTTTAAAAATTTTTGATTTAAATAAATTTTTACGGAGATCAATCATTTCTTCGATTTCATTTTCAATTTCAATTCCAACAAAATTAAATGAAATATTTTCTGCTCCAGGTGGTACGACCAAGCCTGTTTCATAAACAATATAATTACCAGTATTTGTCAAACCAGGATATGACATGAATGAAATAGAAATAAAAAAGATAAAAGATAAAAAATATCGCATTTATAGTCTTTGAATACTAAGCGCGTCTACCTGAGGAAAAGATGTAATAAATTCATTTTGTATTAGTGCTGCATTAGATGCACCATCAACAGATATAAAAGACACAATTCGAGATACGTCATCGAAAACATCTTTATTTATTTTTTCTTGAACAACAATTTTTTCTTTTTCTTCATCTGGTGCTACACCTGGAAGAGGTGGGGTGGTAAAACCAGCAGTAATATTTGCTGTTGGTATTGCTTCTAATGCTCCAGAATTTTCATTTATTGTAATTGGACTTGATGTAAAACCAGATAATTCATAATTTATTGTAACATCTTTATCATTGCCAACATCTGCATCTGCAAAACTGCCAGAAGAACTAATAGAAAGATCTGAACCTGTTAAGTTTAAACCCGATATAGTGCCACCACTTGTAGTGGCCGTTGTAGTTCCATCATATGTTTTATCATTTGCCGAAGCACCTGATACTGTAAAGTTAGCTGACATTAAAGATCCAGTTGTAGCCGTAACAGTTGAAAGATTAATATCTCCCATACTTGCATTTGTTAATGTGCCACCATCTAGAAGTTGTATATTGAGATCATCTGCTGTTAAGCTTGCAGAACTTGCAACAACATCTCCTGCTCCAGCATCTCTATCACTATCAGAAACATTATTAGAATCTGTGTCACTTGCAATAATCTCTAAATTAGCTGCTGTACTAATATTGCTATTAACATTAACATCTCTTCCAGCATGAAGACTTAAATTTCCAGTTCCTGTGACACTAATAGCAGAGCTAATCGTAATATCTGTATTTGCTTGAAGTGTAACATCAACACCGTTATTTAAAAATTCTTCTAATTCTGTTTTGTTGATAACTACATCATCACTTGCAAAATCCGTGTAAGAGGTAGCTCCACGCATAATTGTATCAGACCATAGATATACTGCACCATTATTTGATCCCCCGTTATTAAATCCATCATCAGTAGTTGATCCTACAGCCATTAATGTTCCTGTATCATTCAAAGCTATAACGTTTGGAAATCCATCACCATCTTCTACACCGTGAGAAGCAGCATTAACCGAGTTACTACCAGTTTGACCAATTCCAATAGTAAATTGTAAACTAGCTCCATTTAAAGATGTATCCTGAAATCCAAATATACGTACATCTTCTTCATTATGGTGACCAATTGCGAGACGGTTTCCATCACCGTCAATAGCTACTTGAGCTGCTCTCCAACCAGAAATACCTGATGTATCGTAATTTTTTCCACCAGTATAATTATTTCCTATAGATGCAGCATAGGTTGCATTAGTAAAATCTGAGTCATCAAAGGTGAAAAGGTGCACTGCACCTCCATTAGCAGCGCTGTCTCCATAACCATCATCGTTTTGCGCTCCTACTGCTAAAATTTTACCATCCTTTGTTAATCCAACATGACCACCAAATTGATCATTATCATCTAAAATTGAACTTAAGTCTAAAGTTGTGTACCCAGACCCTAAAGTGCCTACATGGGTAGGATTATCAAAATCAGTTGATGGATCACCATTACTATTTGTTGTTTGATCAAATGTAATTAAATATACAGCTCCGGTGTCGGTAGTACTATCACCGCTTCCATCATCTTTTTGAGCACCAACGACAAGACGTGATCCATCATCAGTTAAAGCTAGTGAACTAAACATATCATTTGCCCCTAGAGTACTTATTGATAAATTACTACTTGATGAGGTAAAACTTTTTCCAATTGTGCCTACATGAGTAGGATTAGTAAAATCGGTATCATCAAATTTTACCGTATAGACAGCTCCTGTTGCATCAGTTGAAACTGAAGTAGCGTCTCTTTGTGAGAAAACTAGTCTGTCACCGTCTCCGTCTAAAGCTACTCGCCATCCTCTAGCAGTTTCTTTTAAATCTAAGTCTAAACTGTAGACTCCCGTATACCCTTCTCCAATTCTTCCTTTAAGAGTAGGGTTAGAAAAATTTGTATCATCAAATGTAAATAAATATACCGCTCCTTTATTTTCATCACCTGCATCATTATTATTATATCCATCATCCAAGGTGGCTGTTACAGCCATTCTATCTCCATCACGATCTAAAGATATACCTCTACCAAATTGATCATTAGCATCTAGATCTATATCTAATGAGTTACCTCCTGCGCTACCATATCCACTACCAATCCTTCCATAAAGACTACCATTGGTAAAATCATTATCATCAAATTTAATAAGCATAACTTCACCGCTACCATTCTTTGCATTATTCTTTCCTTTTGCCAACATACTTGAAACAACAAGGCGACTACCTGTTTCATTCAAATCTACACCTTCTCCAAACAAATCTTTTGCATCAAGAGAACTATTTAAATCTACATCCTCATCTTCTGCGTCATAACCATCACCAATGGTTCCTATTAAAGTTGCAGATGCTAAATCAGCAGTTAATGTATATAAATTTACAGCACCAGGCTTTGCATTAGTATTAGGAGATGATTTATCATTAAAGGTAGCAGCTAAACGATTAGCATCCTTATCAAATGCCACCGAGGTTCCAAATTTATCACCATTCTGAAAACTAGTATCTAGATAATCATAACCATTACCAATAGTTCCAACATAAGTAGCTTTTCCAGTTGCAGCAGATACAATACTGCCTCCATTCATAAATTTAAATAACTGAACCGCTCCAGCATCTTTTGTTGAATTATCTTTACCGTCATCTTTTTCCTTTCCAACTGCAAGTAAAGATCCATCATGATTTAAAGATACCGATCTTCCAAAATGATCTTCTGCATCTTGTTTGAGTTCAGGAACACTCCGTGTATTAAAATCATTTTCAAATGATGCACATTTCTGAGTTTCATAACAACCAGTTGTATCATACCTATAACCATTACCTATTCGAGACACGACCTTACCTCCCGAAAATTCTGTGTCGTCAAAAGAAATCATAAAGACCGAACCAGATTTCGTTATTGAATTTGCAACACCATTTCCTCTCTCATCATAACCTTGATCAGCATAAACCCCGACTGCCAAAACATCAGCATCGCCATCCAAAGCTACGCTCATTCCAAACATATCAAATTTCTCAATTACAGTACTTTCATTTGAACTCTGCTTAAATAAATTGACATTTTTAGATCCTGTATAACCTGCACCTATTGTGCCTACAACTTGACCATTTGTATATGATGTATCATCAAAGGTAATTAAATAAACAGCACCTGCTGATTTAGTTCCATTATTTTTACCATCATCACCCGTAGCTCCAACTGCTAATCGTTTACCGGTGCTATCAAAAGATACAGATCGTCCAAATTTATCATCTTTAGTAAGAGAACTGATATCTACGTTTTTACTTCCTGTATATCCCTTTCCTATTCGACCCATGAGTGTAGCATTCGTAAAATCACCATCATCAAATTTGTATAAATATACCTCTCCAGAATCCTGTGCATATGTTGATCCATCCCCATGCCTTGCGCCAACTGCCATTAAAGTAGCATCATCACTAATGGTAACATCTGATCCAAAATTATCATTTTTTTGTAAGTTTGCTTCACCAACATCATTTGTTGATGCAACTGAATAATCGTGTCCGATCAAACCACGATAGATCCAATTTTGTGATGTTACACCTGTTCCAACAGTTATATTTTTTGGATCAAGTAATAAATGACCACCTTCTGATATATTAACATTTGATAATCCCACATGGCGTAAGGTATCTTTCGAAGAAATTTCAACTGCGCCACCTGTTGTTCCTGTTGCATCAATATTACCAAGCATGGTGGTTTCCTGATCACTCCAAATAATTGCTGTACCGGCTTTCCCATTAGAGGATGATATATCAATACTAGAACCGTCCGAGACTAAAACTGTTTTTGCATTTGTGAGCGATCGTCTTTCACCCCATCTATCAACAAAAACATTTTGTTGTTCTTCCGTTCTTGTTAAATTATTATTGCCTTGAAACTCACCACCAATACGAACTAAACCACCTTGGGTATTGCCTGCAACATCAATCTTAGAAGATAATAAACGAATATATCCAGCTGACTCTATGTCAATATATCCACCTTGTTGGTTTCCTTTTGCGGAAACTGAACCAGAAGACATAATATTTGGTGCGGATAAAAGAATATCACCACCATTGGTATTTCCTGATGAATTAATTTCACTGCCGTAACTTTGAACAATTTTATACTCAGATTTAATATTTATATCACCGCCATCATTACTAGTAGAAGAAGCATTTAAATTGCCACCTAATGAAATTTCTCCAGTACTATTTAAATTTATTGCGCCTGCATTTGTTCCAGATACGTTAACTTCTCCACCAAAAGATAAAAAGTCTCCCTCTACATTAATGTTACCACCCTCTTTTGCTGTTAAGTTTCCTGCAACAACAATGTCGCTTCCACTTCCAAGAGTAATGACACCGTTTTGTTGTGAAGCCGTAGTTGCAACAAGATTACCGGGAATGTTAACAGCACGCTGAACAACATTTTTGGCAGCACCAACATCAATGTCAATTCTATTTCCCGTTGATGTTCCTGCATGATTGATAATGGTATTTAATTCTTCAGCATTTTGATCGAGTAACGTTATCGCTTCACTCAATGGAACGCTTACTTGTAAAAATTTATCACCACTCAAGTCTAACGTAATTTCTTTTCCAGCCCCTATTCCAATTTTACCAAGATTAGCATTAATAGTACCTTCACTATCAATGGCACCACCTAAGAGAGCAGTAAAGCCTCCATCCAAAGTAGTAATAGAACCTTTATGAACGATTGAAGAAAAAATATTATCTACATCGTCTAGTTTAAATAATAATTTATTACTAAGAAAATCATCATTAGATAAAGCAAGCGTGGACGCAGCAAATGAATGAGCGTTGATTGTTGACGTAGGTGTAAAATAGACGCCGTTTTCATTCACAACAAAAACTTTACCATTGGCATTTAGTACACCAGCTAATGTTGTTGGATTGCCAGAAATGACTCTATTAAGTGCACTAGCAGCTGCAGAAGGTTGATTAAAAGTAACTGTATTATTTTCTCCAATGTTAAAACTATTCCATTCTATGATAGCTTGGTCTGATTGCTGTTGAATTGTCAGCGTCTGATCATCAGTAGTAAGTGAAACATCACCTGATATCGTTGTACTTCCACTCGGTAATTCAGCAAATAAATGAAGTGAATAAAAAAAGAATAAAATAATTACAAATACTCTCATAATAATGTTTATCGCCTTTTAAAAATTTAGACCAAATTTTTGATATTATTTATATATGTTTTAAAAAAAATATAGGTATTTTCTCAGTTTTTTAGGTGATGCGTTGATAAATTTTACCTAAATAAGAAAATAAAGTCAAAGCTCTGGCAATAAAGAAGATGCAGAGTGATAACCATAAGCCTGTATTACCAAAACTTGCTATTAAGAAAAAAGAAGCGACAATATAAATCACCACAGATACTATCATTGCGTTTCGCAGTTCTGTTGTTTGGGATGCACCTACAAAAATACCATCAAATTGAAAACAGAAAGAGGAAATAAAAGGAATAATAACAATCCAATATGCATAGGAAAAACAGATATCTCTAATCTCGGACAAATCAGTCATGGCAATAATAAAGTAATGATTACCAAAGAAAAAAATAACACATATTAATAAAGCTGTAGAAGCACTTAAAATAAAAGAATTTTTAATAACGTCTTTTAATAAACGTAAATTTTTAGAGCCAATAGAATATCCAACAATACCCTCTGTTGAAAATGCATAGGCATCAAGAATAAACGCAGATAGCATCGTTAGATTAAGCAATATTGTGTTTGCAGCAACCGTCTCCTCACTAATAGAATTGCCAAGATAGGTAAAATATAAGAAAGCAAATGTAAGAAGAATAGATCGGATAAATATATTAAAATTAATATTAAAAATATTTTTAATTTTTTTAAAGTTAAAAATCTTTTGTGTATTATATTCTAACTGAGCAAACTTATTTAAATCAAAAAAAGTATAAAATAAAAAAATAATTGTTGTCAAAGAAGAAGAGACTAAAGTACCAAAAGCAACACCCTGAACATTCAAATTTAAATATAAAACAAAAAATAAGCTAAAGAGTATATTTGTAATAGAAAAGAAACCAATAATGATACTTGATGTTTTTGTTTTCTGTAAACCAATAAACAATCCTGTAATTACAAAAATAGTAAGCTCTCCAAATGAGGAATAAATACGAAGATTAAAATAGTCTTTAAAATATTTTTTTGTTTCTAATGATAGTTCAAATATAGATAATGATATTTGAAATATATATCTCTGAAAAATAATAAGTAGTAAGGAAATAATAATTACAAAAGAAATATTTCGTAAAAATATATTTATAATTTCCTGATAATCTTTTGATCCATAAGCTTGAGCTACCATGCCGACCGTACCCATACGCAGGAAGCCAAAACTCCATAAAATCATCGAAAAAACACTTGCTGCAATACTGGTAGCAACCAAGTAACTAGCATTATCAAGATTGCCCATTAGTCCTGTGTCAACAATGGCAACTAAAGGAATAGCTAAGTTTGCAAAAAATATTGGAATAGAAAGTTTAATTATATTTTTGATAGAAGATTTAGAGGACATTATAAATATTTAGATTTTTATTAGTAAAATTTGATAATAAACTATTTATCCAATCACTAAAGTAACAAATTATTCACTATCTTTATTAATCAAATCTTATAAAGCATTACATACTTTAAATGAAAATTGGCAGATATAAATACGAGTTTGATTTCTTTAGTTGGATCAAAAAAACAGAACTTGTTGAACTAGATGGTGTTAATCCATCCGATGATCCGGTACGACCAGAACTTGATAATGACTTTCGTACGTCAAAAGGAAGAAAAATTTTTGGCCTTAAATATAAGGATGATATTGAGGGTATTGCCTGCTTTGCCTTTACAAATGAAATACCAGCAACCATTAAAGAAATGGATTTGATGAGCGTCGAAGAAGATCAAGCAACTATACCAATTGCCTATACTTTATGGTCTTTTAAAAAAGGAGCAGGGAAAAAAATTATGAAAGAATTGCAAAAATATATTAAATCAAAAGAGCAATTTGAAAGTATAATTACTATTTCGCCATTAACTCCAGTTGCTACACACTATCATATTCGAAATGGTGCAAGATTAATAAAGATTAACCCTACAACGCAGAACTTCGAATATAAAATTTAATACGTAGGGGTTCAAAAAGTATTATTTGAACTATTTATTTTACAAATCGAAACAAAATAAATATTGTTGGAAATGGCCTACCAGATAAATACTAATTATTCCGTTACTTTTGATGATGTTTTGCTCTCACCAGCGTATTCGGAGATCAAACCAAAAAATGTAGATACATCGATTACCATTGGAAAAATCAAATTACATATTCCCATACTCTCCGCTGCTATGGATACCGTGACAGAGAATAAGATGGCGATCAATCTCGCACTAAATGGTGGTCTAGGTGTTATCCACCGTAATATGCCAATTGATAAACAAGCAAGCGAAGTAAAAAAAGTTCATAGCTTTAAAGTTAACAGTAAAAAATTTCAAAATGCTGTAATTAATTCTAACAAAAAAATTGCAGTAGGCGCTGCAATCGGTGTTGAAAATAATGCGTACTTACGACTATTGGAATTATTAAAAGTTGGTGTTGACATAGTCTTTATTGATGTTGCTCATGCACACACAAAAACAACTTTACAGTTTATTGAAAAAGCAAAAAAAGTTTTAAAGAAAACTCCTCTTATAGTTGGAAATATTGCTACAAAAAAAGCTGCATCAGATTTAATTAGTGCTGGTGTAGATGCAATTAAAGTAGGGATTGGTCCAGGATCAATTTGTACTACAAGAGTTGTGACTGGTGTTGGTATTCCTCAACTCTCCGCTGTGATGGATACATTTCAAGTTGCAAAAAAATTTAAAATTCCTGTGATTGCAGACGGAGGAATAAAAACATCTGGTGATATTGCAAAAGCTATAGCAGGTGGTGCAAGTGCTTGCATGATAGGGTCTTTATTTGCTGGTACTGAAGAATCACCAGGGAAATTATTAACGATTAAAGGTAAAAAATTTAAATCCTATAGAGGTATGGGTTCGGTAGGAGCAATGCAAAAAGGATCTTTTGATCGATACTCGCAAGAAGAAACAAAGAATGCCAAAAAATTAGTAGCAGAAGGTGTGGAAGGGATGGTTCCATACAAAGGTAAAATAGAAGATGTAGCGTATCAACTTGTTGGTGGTTTAAAATCTTCTATGGGGTACACTGGTCATAAAACGATTAAGAAAATGCAAGGCAATTGTAAATTTGTGTTTATTTCTAAAGCAGGAGCTCGCGAAAGTAATGTCCACGATGTCATTATGTAATAATGTATCGAATCATCATTGAATTGATACAATAAAATATAAATGACCTCAGCATCAACAAAACATAAAGTAGCAATTGTGATGGGTAGTAAGTCTGATTATGCTACCATGAAAAATTGTGAAAAAATTTTAAAATTACTGAAAGTTAAGTTTGAAACTAAAATTGTTTCTGCACACCGTACACCAGAAAGAATGTTTAAATTTGCCAAAGCAGCGGAAGACAATAATATTTCTGTCATTATTGCCGGTGCAGGAGGTTCTGCGCATTTACCAGGAATGATTGCATCATTAACAACTATACCTGTAATCGGTGTACCAGTAGAAAGTCGTAAATTAAAAGGATTGGATAGTTTATTATCAATAGTACAAATGCCAAAAGGTATCCCTGTTGGCAGTGTAGCAATCGGTGAGGACGGCGCAATGAATGCCGGTTTATATGCAGCTTCCATTATTGCTCTTACGAATAAAGAAATTAAAAAAAATCTAAAAAATTATCGAAGTAAACAATCAAAAGCTGTTAAACAAAAACCATAAGTCATGAATACACCCACACTTGGCATTATCGGTGGTGGACAATTAGGAAGTCTTTTAGCAGATGCTGCAAAAAAAATAGATATACAAACCGTCATATTAAGTGATGATCCTGATGCACCCGGGAAACACTTTGCATCTAAATTTATTTTTGGTCAGTATGATGATGATACAACGATAAATAATTTTATTAATGCAGTTGATCTTGTTACATATGAATTTGAAAATATTCCCTTCGCAATATTAAAAAAAATTAATGAAAAGAAAAAAGTTTTACCAAAACCTGAAATTAATCAACTCATTCAACACCGAGAAACAGAAAAAAAATTTCTCAATAATAATAATATAACTACAACAAAATATGTAACTGTCAAAAATGAAAAGGATTTGAGTAAAAATATAGACTTGCTTCCAGGTCTATTAAAAACCACAACGTTAGGATACGATGGTAAAGGTCAGTATAAATTAAACACTGTAGATGATATTACGAAAGAGATTGATTTTACAAAAGAATATATTTTAGAAAAACTCATTCATCTTAAAAAAGAAATTTCAGTGGTCATTACTCGTTTTGATCAAAATAGTTATGAGATCTATGATCCTATTGAGAATGTTCATGAAGAACAAATTTTAAAATATTCAACAATACCAAGTGATATCTCTGATGGCATGCGAATAAAATCAATTGAGTGGGCAAAACAAGTTGTAGAAAAACTAGATTATATTGGAACGTTATGTGTAGAGTTTTTTATTGATACTAATGATAATTTATATGCTAACGAAATTGCCCCTCGTGTTCATAATTCTGGACATCTAACAATGAACTCTCATAATATTAGTCAATTTGAAAATCATGTACGAGCGGTATGTGGCTTAGAAAAAATTGAGACAAAAAAATTGTATAATGCCAAAATGATTAATTTAATTGGTGATGATATAACACCGTATCGAAACAAAACATTTAAGAATAATGAATTTTTTTATGACTATTTAAAAAAAGAAATTAAACATAAAAGAAAAATGGGTCATATAACGATTATTGAAAAATAATTTTAACTTAAATTAAATTGGTCAGTTAATTGTGTTACCAATTGATATTTGTTAGCAACATTTACTAAATCTTCTCCTTCACGAAAAGATTGCTTATCTAATTGTTTAGTGGGATCTCCTCCAGGCCATATTCGCCAACTATCATTATCAATAACATCAGATAAAACTAATGAATTATCTGATACTTTAAAACCAAGCTCAAACTTAATATCGACTAAATGTATAGGACCATCAATCGTCTCAATAGTTTTCCATTTGTCTTCAATAAGCTCAAAACTTGGAAGAATAATTCCGTTAATAGCTATTTCTAATTCTTGATCAGATAATAATTTTTTAGTTTTCATCAAGCTTTTGCTTGTAACGGGTTGTTTGGCCGAAAATAACTCCCATTCTTCTCCAGTTTTTACAAATGGATCCGTAAATACACCCTCTTCCCATTTTCCATCTTTTAAAAATTGTTTTCTTGCTTCACTCTCATCCATTTGAACAGGTTCTGCAACATGAGGAGGGATAACAACTGCTTGTTTATGAAATATTTCCCAAACTAAGTTTTCAAATTGATGAGGATTGCTTTTATCTTTTTCAAATTGAGTGTTTCTACTTAAATAACTTCCCCATGCATAGCGTCTTACTACAAATTCTAAAGGAAGCATATTACAGTTGTAACTTAAAAGACTATTTGGCGAATCTTGTTCAATAAATGATGTTGCAATACCTGCCTTGGTTAACATACTAAACACATTACTTGTTTGTTTTGTCTTTTGTATTCCAATATCTTTAATTTCCTCTTTCTTCGCTGCATCCCCACCTGTTAAAAAATCTTTTGTTACAATTCGAATGATATTTTGATCATTTGTTTTCTCAATAATTTTTGTTTTTCCTTCAACTAAAAAAGAATTACTCATCAATATATCTCCAACCAATATCTTTTCGATAATACCCTTCAGCCCAATTAATTTGATTGATTATATTGTGAATATTTTCTCTAATAGTTTTTAAATCTTTACCCGTATTAGAGATATTTAAGACGCGCCCACCATTAGATAGCCATTTGTTTTCTTTACACATTGTTCCTGCATGAAATAGATAGTCATCTGATGTTAAAGTAAGATTTTCCAAATTATTAATTGGTGTTAATTTTTTATATTCCTCTGGATAACCATGAGCAGCCATTACTACTGTCATGGCATAATCATTTTTCCACTTAATTTTTTTTATTTCATTTAAGGTGCCTACCGCTGATGCATGAAGGAGCTCTAATAAATCTGTTTCTAATAGAGGAATAATTGCTTGTGTTTCCGGATCACCGAAACGAACGTTAATTTCGAGTAAATTTGGACCCTTATCTGTTAGAATTAATCCTGCATAAAACATTCCTTGATAATTGATGCCCTGTTCAGCAAGATGTTGAACAATAGGCTCAACAAATGTTTTGGATAATTCATTCATTTTATTTGATGAAATAGAAGGAACAGGTGTGTAGGCTCCCATACCACCAGTGTTTAACCCTTTTTCTCCTTCTAAGATTTTTTTATGATCTTGTGCTGTTGTAAGTGGCAACACAAATCCATTTTTATCAACAAGTGAAAATAAACTTACCTCTTCTCCAACTAAAAATTCTTCAATAACAACAACTGAACCAGCATCACCAAAAGAATTATCTTTAAAACATTTAATCAGTGCATCTTTTGCGTTTTCCATTGTTTGACAAATAATAACTCCTTTTCCTGCTGCTAAACCATCAGCTTTAATAACAAGAGGATAGGATTGGTTTTGACAAAAATTCAAGGCATCATCATAGTTGTCAAATACGTCATAAGCGGCTGTTGCTATATGTAATTTTTTACAAATATCTTTTGTAAACTTTTTTGATTTTTCTAGCTCAGCTCCCATCTGATCAGGGCCAAAGACTAAAATAGAGTTGTTCATTAAAAGGTTGGATAATCCTTTAGTTAAAGGTAGTTCTGGACCTATCACCACGAGATCAATTTTATTTTCTAGACAAAAATGAAGAATAGCATCATGATCATTAACATCTATAAAAATCGAAGAAGCAATCTCACTGATACTATCACTTCCAGGAATACAATATAAATTAGAACAATTAGGAGATTGTTTTATGCCATAACATAATGCGTGCTCTCTTCCACCATTACCAATGACAAGAACGTTCATGAAAAAAAATAACTCATTAATTAGTTATTTGAAGCAAGGCTTAAAAATGATAGTTTTTTTAAGCTTTCGTCATTCAAGTAATCTAAAGGTCTGACTGGGTACTCTCCTGTAAAATAATGATCAGTGAATTGAGGGTTATCATTATTTCTATATTCATAACCAAGAGCTTGATACAGACCATCTAATGATAAAAATTTTAACGATTTAGCTCCAATATATTTGCACATTTCCTCTAAATTTTTATTTGCAGCCAATAATTCTTCTTGGGTTGGAGTATCGACTCCGTAAAAATCTGGATATTTAATTGCAGGTGAAGCAATACGCATATGGACTTCTTTTGCTCCAAAATCATAGAGCATTTTTATTATCTTAGTGGATGTTGTTCCTCGAACTAATGAATCGTCAATTAAAACAACTTTCTTATTTTTAATAGAACTTTGGTTAGGATTTAATTTTAACTTTACACCTAAACTTCTAATTTGCTGAGTTGGCTCAATAAATGTTCTACCCACATAATGATTTCGTATTAATCCTAACTCAAAAGGAATACCAGACTCTTGACTAAAACCAAGCGCAGCAGGAACACCAGAGTCTGGAACTGGTACGACTACATCAGGTTTTATATCGGTTTCTTTAGCTAAGTATGTGCCTAAATTTTTTCTATATTCATAGGCGGTTTTATTTTTTAAAATACTATCTGGCCGCGAAAAATAAATATATTCAAATACACATGGTTTGATTTGTTTTTTTGGAAAGGGTCTTCTACTTTCAACTTTATTATCTTTAATAACTACAACTTCACCATTTTCAATTTCACGGATAAATTTTGCACCTATAATATCTAAAGCACAAGTTTCAGAGGCAAGGATAAATGCATTTTTAAATTTACCTAAAACAAGTGGGCGAATACCTAATGGATCTCTTGCACCAATCAACGTACCATTAGCAATAATTGATAAAGCATAACCACCTTGAATTTGCATTAAAGCATCAATAATTTTATTTAAAATATCTTTCTTTTTTGAACGAGCTACAAGTTGAACAATTGTTTCAGTATCAGATGTTGTTTGAAATATTGCACCTTCTCTTACCATTTGCTCTCTTAAAAGGAGTGCATTGGTTAGATTACCATTATGAGCAATACTAATAGCACCACCATGAAGGTCAGCATAAAAAGGTTGTATATTTCTTATTGTTTCACCGCCTGTGGTTGAATAACGATTGTGCCCTATTGCAATTTTTCCCTTTAACTTTTCTAATGAGTGTTTCTTCGTAAAATTATCTCCAACTAATCCAAATTTTCTTTCTGAGTGATAGGAGTTGCCATCATAACTGACAATTCCACAACCTTCTTGACCACGATGTTGCAACGCATGCAAACCAAGAGCTGTTAAAGCTGCAGCATCTTTGGTTCCACTTATTCCAAAAACACCACACTCCTCATTAAATCTGGGAACATGAGATTGCCTTATCTCAAATTTTTTTAGGAAATTTAATCGATTTTTCATCTTACTGTTGTCTTGTTAAAAGTGTTTTTGCAACCATCTGTAATGCTCTTGGATAAACCTTATGCTCTTCTATCAATATTTTCTTTGAGAGTGATTCGGTATTATCTTTCTTCAAAATCTTTACTTTTTTTTGCAAAATAATCTTTCCAGAGTCAATTTTAGCGCTTACGTAATGAACACTACAACCAGAATAGCTCGCTTTAGCCTTTATGGCCTGATCCTGAGCATTTAAGCCTTTGAAAGCTGGAAGATAAGATGGATGAATATTGATTAATCGCGATCGCCACTGCCTTACAAATTTTGATTCTAAAACTTGCATAAAACCAGCCAAACAAATGATATCTATATTTTTTAGATACTTCATGACTTTATTTTCAAAATTTTTTCTTGGAATAAAATGTATGAATGGAATTTTATTTTTTTTGGCAATAGTTAAACCTTTTGCTTTGGAGTTATTAGAGACAACTAATTGAACCTCTACTAAACTTTGTTTTGTAAATGATGATTGTATTAGTGATTCTAAATTGGAACCTCTTCCCGATATGAAAATAGCAACTTGTAATTTTTTCAACTAAATGTGCACCTTGATGATTTGTTAACTTCTATTTTCCCAATTTCAAAAATATCTAAATTTTCATCTTTTATTAATTGTTCAAATTCTTTGTAATTATTTTTTGAAATAGTCATTATCAAACCTAATCCACAATTAAAGGTTTTCAACATTTCTTCATCTGAAATGTTAGCTAAACTTTGAAACCATTGAAAAATTTCTTCATCACAAATAAATTTTTTATCAATCCTTGCTGATAAATTTTCAGATAGCATTCTTGGTGCATTACCAATAATACCTCCACCTGTTATATGTGAAATACCGTTGATAAGATTTGTTGTTAAAATTTTTTTTAAAAAAGGAAAATATAATTTTGTTGGAGCCATTAAGGCTGCTGCATTTGTTTGATAAGATGATTTAAATTCTGTTTCTTTATGTAGATCTATATTTTTATCTTTCAAAACTTTTCTAATGAGAGAATATCCATTTGAATGAAAGCCCGAAGATCTAATCCCATATAGAAGATCATCTTCTTTCATGACATCTCTTTTAGGTAGAATTTTTTTTCTCTCAACTGCACCAACACAAAATCCAGCAAAATCAAAATCATCTTTTTTATAGAGCCCAGGCATCTCTGCTGTTTCACCACCAATAAGAGAACAATTATTTATCTTACAAGCTTCAGTGATGCTTTTCATAATTTTTAAAAAAGAATTTTTATCAATCTTGGAAGAAGCATAGTAATCTAAAAAAAATAGTGGCTCTGCCCCATGACAAAGAATATCATTAAGGCACATACCAACCAGATCATGACCCAAACCATCTAAAATGTCAGTTTCAATCCCTAGTAATATTTTTGTCCCTATGCCATCTGTGCCAGAGACCAATAAAGGATCTTCATATCCACAATTTTTAAGATCAAAAATGCCACCAAATCCGCCAATTTTATCAAAATTTCCGTTTCTGTTTGTTGATTTGCTTAGCTCAGAAATATCTTCAACAAGGGCATCTGTATTTTCTATATCAACACCTGCTTCTTTATATGTTGTCATATTTAATTAGTTTTAAACGAATCGTTAACGAGTAAACTATTAATATAGTAAATTAAGTTGATTCGTACTCATAATGACAAATACAATTCAAATTCTCTCCATTGAGAAGACAGGGAAAGAAAGTTCACTACAAAAAGAACACAATAATAAATCCATCAAAATTATAGATGGATATTTCTTTTCGAGAAATCTTGATGATCAAAAGTTTACTAAAATAAGTAAACTTATTTCTAATGACGTTTCTCAAACAATATTAACAAAAAAAAATGTAAAAAAGGTTTTATCTAGTTATAGTAATTTTAACTGGGTTGTAGAAATAAAATTTTTACCAGGTGTAACTGATAATATTGCTACAACTGTAAAAGAGGTAATCAAAGATAATCTTAAAAGTAGTTTTAGAAGCTTTGAACTTGGTTCAACAAAAATTATTTTAATAAAAGGAAGAAAAGAAGATATTACAAAAATATCTAAAAATGAAGCAAATCCCTTAATTCAAACAATTAAGATTTATCCATTTAAACAATATTTAAATAATTTTAAAAAAAATCAATTTAAAATAGAAAAGGTAAAATTACCGAAAAAAAAATATAGTAAAAAAGAAATTAATTTAGATATTTCTGATCATCAACTCAGTCTTATTGGTAAACTTGGTATTGAAGAAAATGATAAATCTAGAAGAGGAACACTTGGCTTAGATCTAGAATCTTTAAAAGTCATAAGAAATTATTTTTCCACTATAAAACGTAAACCAACAGATGTAGAAATTGAAACATTAGCACAGACGTGGTCCGAGCACTGTAAACACAAAATATTTTCAGCTAAGATTGATGATATTCAAGAAGGTATATTTAAAAAATACATTAAAGGCGCTACTGAAAAAATTATTCAATTAAGAAAAGATAATTTTTGTGTTTCTCTTTTTACAGATAACGCAGGTGGAATAGAATTTAATAAAGATTGGATTATTTGTCATAAAGTTGAAACACATAATACACCTTCAGCCTTAGATCCATTTGGTGGTGCAATCACTGGAATTGTTGGTGTTAATAGGGATTGTCTTGGATTTGGAAAAGGGGCAAAACCTATAGCAAATACGTATGCATATTATTTAGCAAACCCGAATAAAAATTATCAATTGTATCGTCAAAAAAATAATAAGGATCCAATGCTTCCAGCAAATTTTATTGCGAAGGGTATTATCAGTGGTGTTAGAGTTGGGGGAAATTGTTCAGGTATTCCTACTCCTCAAGGTAATGTATATTTTGATGACCGGTTTGCAGGAAAGCCTCTTGTATTTTGTGGAACAGTTGGGATTATTCCAAAAAAAATTAAAGGAAAATTATCGCATAAGAAGAAAGCTAATCCAGGGGATATCATACTAATGGCTGGAGGCAGAGTAGGAAAAGATGGTATTCACGGTGCAACATTTTCATCGGAGGAATTAGATCCTAATAGTCCAGTTTCTGCAGTACAAATTGGTGATCCTATAACACAAAAGAAAATGTCTGATGTCATCATTAGAGAATTGCGTGATGAAAATCTTTACTCGAGCATAACAGATAATGGAGCAGGAGGATTATCATCATCAATAGGAGAAATGGCAAAAGAGAGTGGTGGTTTTATAGTTAATCTTGAAAAAGTTCCTCTCAAATATAATGGATTATATCCTTGGGAGATTTGGGTTTCTGAATCGCAAGAAAGAATGACACTAGCAGTACCTCCAGCGAACGTAAAAAAAGTTATAAATAGATTTAATGCTAGAGGTGTGGAAGCAACAATAATTGGTAAGTTTATTAAAAAAGAAAAAGCCATAGTAAAATACAATAAAACTGAAATTCTCAATTTAGATATGGAATTTCTTCATGAAGGTTATCCAAAATTAAATTTAAAAACATCTTTTCCAAAAATTAAAAAAGAAAAGAAAAAAATAATTAAGAAAAATTCTTTGATAGTTAAACTACATAAACTTCTCTCTAGTCCAAATATTGTATCAAAAGAATTTATAGCAACCCAATATGATCACGAAGTACAATCTACCTCTATTATAAAACCATTACAAGGCGAAGGCAGAGTTTTTGGAAATGCTACTGCTATTAAACCCCTATTTGATGATGAAAAATCAATAGCTCTTTCTCAAGCTGCATATCCTCAGTACGCCGAAACAAATTCTTATGATATGGCTGGGTGCTCTATTGATACAGCATATAAAAATTTAATTGTAAGTGGTGCCAACTCAAAAAAAATTGCAATTCTTGATAACTTTTGTTGGTGCAGCTCGGATGAACCTGATCGCTTATATCAATTGAAAGAAGCAGCAAAAGCTTGTTATGATTATGCAGTTGCATACCAAACACCTTTTATTTCAGGAAAAGATAGTATGTTTAATGATTTTAAAGGTTTTGATAAAACTGGAAAATCAGTAAAAATTTCAATACCTCCAACATTGCTGATTTCTTCTATTGGAGTGGTAGATAAAATTTCCCACTTAACAAAAATGACACCCGATGATGGTGATATACTTTTAGTATTAGGAAATACCCGTAATGAATTACAGGATAGTGTTTATTCCAAAATTATAGGTTATGAAAAATCAAAAAATCCAGTTGTAAATAGCAAGGATGCACTTCGCACATATAGAAATTTTGAAAAAGCAAATAAACTAGGAATTATAAATTCTGCAATTGGAATAGATTTGGGTGGAATTGGAATTGCAGTTACAAAGATGGCAATTTCTTCAAAGAAAGGTTTAACCATTGATTTAAAACTAAAAAATAAAATCTCAGTTGACCAATTTTTATTTTCTGAATCACAAAGTAGAATTCTTGTTTCCATGAAAAAAAATAAGTTAGCTAATTTTAAAAAAATATTTAAAGGTTCTGATTATACAATTATTGGCAAATGTACGGGCTTAGATATAGTTGAGTTTAAAGATAACAAAAAAATTATTAGAGGTAAAATTTCAGATTTTGCTAAGTCATACAAAAAAAATATTAAAGGGTTATGAACGTATTAGTCTTATCAGGTTATGGCATTAATTGTGAAAATGAAACACTACATGCATTTGAAGTAGTAGGCTTTAAAGGAAAAATTGTTCATATTAATGATCTAATACAAAATCCTAAACAACTTAATAACTATCAAGTATTCGCTATACCTGGGGGTTTTTCGTACGGCGATGATACAGGTTCAGGAAATGCAATGGCGAAAAAAATTCTGACCAATTTGTATGATCAACTAATAGATTTTTCATTAAAAGATAAATTAATTATAGGCATTTGTAATGGATGCCAGATATTAATTAATCTTGGGTTAGTTCCAAGTCTAAATAAAAAAGATCCAGAAGTTGCAATGATTGAAAATAAATCTGGGAGCTATGAGTGTCGATGGGTTGATGTAAAAGTAAATAATAATAAATCACCATGGCTAAAAAATATTAGTATCTTGAACTTGCCTGTCGCCCATCAAGAGGGGCAATTCATGATACCTATTAATCTACTTAAAAGTATCAAAGCTAATAACCTTATTGGGTTACAATACATTAATAACCATAAAAAATTAGCAAAAGGTCAATTTCCCTTTAATCCTAATGGATCTAAAGATGATATAGCTGCGTTAACAAATCAAAATGGGAATGTTCTTGCAATGATGCCTCACCCAGAAAGAGCATTTTATCATTATCATGTTCCTAATTGGCAAAACAATACTTCTAAAAAATTCGGTGATGGATATAAAATTTTTATGAACGCAAAAAAATTCTTTGCATAAATTTATACTGCTATATCTACTATTTTTTTCATAACAGTTGGCATTCTAGAACTAGAATAAGATGATTTCTTTATCCAATTACTTTTTGATAATTTTGCTTTTTTAACATTTCCATAAAAAATTTCTGTTTCTAAATCAAAATGACTAAATGAATATTCAAATGAACCTTTAGATTGTAATTTTATTTTTATTTTTTGAATGTCTTGATCAGTAGTTAGCAATTTTTTATTTTTAACCCAGACATCATTTGGTACTTCAAGCATAGAGGCCAACATTCCTTTATTTGGTCTACTTCGTACTAGAATTTCATTCTTTTCATTCACAATTACGTAAGCTCTTGTGTACTTTATTGGCTTATTACTTTTCTTTTTTTGTTTAAAAGGAATTTTTTGCTGTAAATTCTTTTTATATGATTGGCAAAATTTATTAATTCCACAAATATTACATTTAGGGTTTCTAGGAAGACAAATCTCAGATCCGTAATCCATAAAAGACTGAATTAAATTTGAAGAGTTTTTATCTGAGATAAATTTTTTTCCCAAATCTTTGAGTTTATTTTTGACTTTATTAATTGGTTTATCGATAGCATGTAATCTTACCAAAATTCTCTCAATATTAGCATCAAGTGGCATGACTGATTTATTATATCCTATTCCAAGAATTGCTTTTGCAGTGTAATCTCCAATACCAGGAAGTTTGATGAGTTCATCATAAGTCTGTGGTATGTTATTTTTAAAATTTTTTTTAATTATTTTTGCAGACTTTAATAAATTTCTCGCTCTTGAGTAATAACCAAGGCCTGACCAGAACTTTAAAATATTTGGCTCTGAAGTTTGCGCTAATTTATTTAGTGAAGGCCATTTTAAAATAAATTCATTAAATTTATTTTTTACGGTATTTACTGTTGTTTGTTGAAGCATATACTCACTTACAAACACAAAGTATGGATGAGGTAAATTTAGATTATTTTTCTTCCGCCATGGTAATTTTCTGGCATTCATAGAATACCATTGAAGTAAAAACTTTATTACTTGTGTTTCGTGTTTAAACATATTGCTTTCATATTTAGGTACTATAAATTATTTATGCATATGGACAAAAAAAATTTAAAACAAAAAAGAACATTTGTTCCACAATCTATTGGCGATACTCTGAGGAAGGTTAATAGAAAATTTTCCTCTAAATATAATCGCACAGAATTTGTAATTAACTCCAAATGGCCTGAAATTACTGGTAGTTATTTTAAAGAATATTCAGAGCCATTAAATATTTCAAGGGTGCGTGATTTTGAAAATGATTTAGGTGAGACAGTATATAAAAATTATCTAAATGTGAGTGTTGCACCAGCCGCAGCCATTGAATTTCAACACTTTAAGGACACTATAATTGAAAAAATTAATACTTATTTTGGCTATAAAGCTATAATGGACTTGAGAATTCATCAAAATTACATACCTAAACATACGCATATGAAACAAAGTAAGAAAAAACAAATAAACAAAGATGACATAAGATTTGTTGAAGAAAATGTTAAAGAATTTCAAAATTCAGATTTGAAAAAATCGCTATTAAATTTAGGTAATAAAATTACAACTGAGGACAAATGATGAAAATTAGAATTTTATTTATTTCTATTATACTATCACTACTTTTTATTAATGCCAAAGCAGCTGAAAATTCAATACTAGATGTTAAAGATAATGATTTTTATATTGGAGAAGAAAATGCTCCAATCACAATTATAGAATATGCTTCAATGTCTTGTAGTCACTGTGCAGATTTTCATAATGATACCCTGGCAGAATTAAAAAAAGAGTTTATTGATACTGGTAAAGTTAAGTTTATTTTTCGTGATTTTCCCTTTAATTATCCGGCTCTTGCTGGAAGTATGATTTTAAGATGTGTGCCAGATGAGGTAAGATACGATTATATGAATGGCCTTTATAAGCTTCAAAATAGTTGGGTTAATAGAGATCATTCAAAAACAAGATCTGAGTTATACAAAATAATGCAAAGTGGCGGTATGCAACAAGAAGATTTTGATGCATGTTTAAGTAATGTGGATTTAGAGAATCAATTACTTGAGGGTGTAATGGAAGCGCAAAGAGAATATAAAATAGGCTCCACTCCGTCATTCATAGTTAATGGAGTTTTATATTCCGGGAATAAAAACATAAAAGAGTTTAGACAAATCATCGATAAAATATTATCACAATAGTTGATGATTAATTTTAGGACCCTTAAGGTCAAAGGCTTTAAGTCTTTTGTTGAACCCACAGAAATTTTGATTGAAAATGGCTTAACAGGTATTGTTGGTCCAAACGGATGTGGTAAATCGAATCTTGTAGAGGCTTTTAGGTTTGTTATGGGTGAACTTTCTCCAAAACAAATGAGAGGAAGTGAATTAGACGATGTTATCTTTAATGGAACAGACAATAGACCAGCATGGGATATTGCCGAAGTTACTATAGATTTAGATAATAAAGCAAGAAAAGCACCAAGTATTTTCAATGAAAATGATACTATTGAAGTAACTAGAAGAATTTGGCGAGGTGAAGGCTCAGAATATAGAGTTAATGGCAAGGAGGTGCGATTAAAGGATGTACAATTGCTATTTGCTGATGCAGCAACAGGTGCTCGTTCAACATCCATGGTTAGTCAAGGTAGAGTTGGAGCTATTATCGCAGCTAAACCTGAACAAAGAAGGACATTACTGGAAGAAGCTGCAGGAATTACTGGTCTACATTCAAGACGACACGAAGCTGAATTACGATTAAATGCTACTGAAAATAACTTAGAGCGTGTTAAGGATGTATTAAAAGCACAAGACGAACAACTTACAATATTAAAGAAACAATCAAAACAAGCTGAAAGATATAAGTATATTCAAAAAGATATTACAAAAGCAAGAGCGAGATTATTTTATAAGAAATGGATTGATGAAAAAGATAGATTAAAAAATGCTAATGAAAAAATTCAATCTGAGACAAATGTTGTGAATGACCAAACACAAGTTGTTGCACAAATAAATGTAGAATTTGAAAAAGTGCAAGAAAGTCTTCCAAACCTGAGACTCCAAGAAAGTAAGGTTGCTGCTGAACTGCAGAAATATTCAATTAGTCTAGAAAATCAAGAAAAAGAAATTGAAAGAGCAAATATTGCAGTAGACGAAACGAAAGTCCGTATAGAGCAAATTAAAAATGATATTGAAAGAGAGAGTTTTTTATTTGAAGACGCAAAACAAAATCTTGAAAGGGTGCAAGAAGAAAAATCAGTTCTGTTAAAACAACAAGGTGATCTTTTTATTCAAACTGATGATGATCTAAATAATGAAAATATTTCTAATAAAAAAAATAATAATCCAATAATTGACTATCTAGACTTTGAAGATGGTCTTGAACAAGCAATTGCTGCAGTTTTTTCAGATGAGTTAATTGCATCTATCGATGAAGAACAAAGTATTTTTTGGAGAAAATTGGATGTGGAAGATTCATCTTTTAATTCAGAAATTACGAAATTTTCCTCTCTAATCAAAGCACCAGATAATTTGAAAAAGAAGTTAGAATTTATTGGATTAATAGAAAATAAAGAAAATGTTATAGAAATACAGAAAAACTTAAAACCAGGACAAATATTAGTGAGCAAACTAGGAGAAATTTGGAGATGGGATGGATATGTATCTAAAGGTAAACAAAATAACTCAACTAAAGCAATATTGGATCAATTAAAAAATAGAAGAATAAAGCAATTAAGTGCAGAGGAAAAACAATGGAATGATATTTCTGCAAAAGCAAATCAAAGAATAGAAGAATTAAATTCAAGGCAAAGTTCATTAATTGGTGAATTATCAAATCTCCAATCCGTTCCTGAAGATGTATCAAGTGAAAAATTAAAAATACAAAAATTGATTGATGAAAATAAGAATTCTTACGAGCAAATAGCTGAGCAACTTCGTCAAACTGAGCAAAATTCTAATGAAATCAATAAGAAATTAAAACTAGAGGAAATTAAATTAAATGAATTAAGAGAAGATAGAATTAGAACTGAAGGTCAAATCAATACTATTAATGAAGCAATTAAATTATTATCTACTCAAGTAAAAGAAAGATTGAGTATAGATCTAGAAGAACTTTACAATATTGGAGAAATCAATCCAAATAAAGTTTTAGGCGAGACTGATGATTTAGAAAAAAAATTAGAAAGATTAATTGCTGAGCAAGAACGCTTAGGTGGTGTTAATCTTCTAGCAGAACAAGAGTCAAAAGATTTAGAAGAAAAAGTAAATACAATTAAAAAAGATCAAAGTGACCTTTTAAGTGCAATTGCAAAACTAAGAGAAGCAATTGACTCACTGAATACAGAAGGTAGACAACGCTTACTTGCTGCATATGGAATAGTTAATGAAAATTTTCAAAAATTATTTACTAGGTTGTTTGGTGGTGGAAAGGCTTATCTAAAGTTTTCAGATGAATCAGATCCACTTCAGGCCGGTTTAGAAATATTTGCTAGTCCTCCTGGAAAAAAATTACAAAATCTAAATTTACTTTCTGGAGGTGAGCAAGCTCTTACAGCCTTATCATTATTATTTGCTGTATTTTTATCAAACCCAGCTCCAATTTGTGTACTTGATGAGGTTGACGCTCCATTAGATGATACTAATGTTGATAGATTTTGTTCATTAGTGGAGGAAATAGCTAAAACTTCTTCAACAAAATTCTTAGTAATAACTCACCATAGAATGACAATGGCGAGAGTAAATAGATTGTTTGGTGTTACTATGCCTGAGAAAGGTGTATCACAATTAGTTTCAGTTGATCTTGAAAAAGCAATTGAGATAAAAGAGCAAGACGCTACAAATGAATTATAAAAATAATAATTTAGAAGAATTAGGTAAAAAAATTGATGATTTAGATAATCAAAATAAAGAACCTAGTATTAAAAAAAAAGAAAGTGGTGCAGGATTTGGTTTTAAAATTAGTACAGAAATTATAGCTGCACTAGTTGTTGGAGTTGGAATTGGGCTTATTGTGGATAATTACTTTAATACTAAACCAATAGGCTTAATTATTTTCTTCATATTTGGCGCATTTGCTGGATTTTTGAACGTTTATCGTGTAATGCGTCGCATTGAAAAGCAAAGGTAATTTTAATATTCAATATCAATTATGGCCGCAAAAGATAGTCCTCTAAAACAGTTTGAAATAGATCCAATATCTAATATTGAACTTGGTGGTTATAACATTTCTTTCACAAACTCATCTTTTGCAATGCTAATTACTGTTTTAGTGATTACTCTATTTTTAACTTTAACAGTGAACACAAGATCAATTATCCCTTCTAGAATGCAGCTTATCTCAGAGCTGATGTATAATTTTATTGCTCAGTTACTCTCAGATACAGTTGGAGATAATGGAAAAAAATATTTCCCATTTGTTTTCTCTTTATTCATGTTTGTACTAATTGGAAATATGGTTGGAATGGTACCATATCAATTTACTTTCACGAGTCACATCATTGTTACATTTGCATTGGCAGCAGTTGTATTTATTGGCGTAACTATTCTTGGATTTATTAACCATGGTATTAAATTTTTTACTTTCTTCTATATACCAGGTGTGCCGTTTTACATGCATCCACTGCTTATTCCCATTGAGGTAATTTCTTATTTATCAAGACCTATAAGTTTATCAGTTAGATTATTTGCTAACATGCTGGCTGGTCACACACTACTAAAAGTGTTTGCAGGCTTTGTTGTTTCCATGCCATTTTTTACAGGAGTTTTTCCTTTAGCTTTCATTGTAGCTTTAACAGGATTAGAAATTTTAATTGCTTTTTTGCAAGCATATGTGTTTGCAATACTGACGTGTTTATATATTAACGATGCTTATCATTTACATTAATTTAAAATAGGAGGACTTATGGAAATTGAAGCAGCAAAAGTAATCGGAGCGGGTTTAGCCGTTATCGGTGTTATTGGATCAGGTATTGGAATTGGGAATATTTTCTCATCTTTTATTCAAGCAGTTGGAAGAAATCCGGCAGCAAGAGGTGAAGTTTTTACAATGACAATGTTAGGTTTCGCATTAGTAGAAGCGATTGCACTTTTCGCACTAGTTATTGCGTTAGTTATTTTGTTTGGATAGAACTCAATAATTAATTAATGCCTCAATTAAATCCAGAGTTTTTTGTTTCACAGCTCTTTTGGTTAGCTGTATTTTTTACTTTTCTATTTGTATTTTTATGGAGGGTATCACTTCCAAGAATAGCTACAGTTTTAGAGAAAAGACAAAATAAAATAGATGAAAATTTATCTTCAGCAAAAGAGCTTCAAGAACAGGCAATGGAAATTGAAAAAAAAATTAATGATCAGATCGATAAGGCTAAACTAGAAACAGATGAGAAAATTAAAGAAACAATCAATGCTTTACAAGAAAATGTTTCTTTGCAACTTTCTTCACTTGATAAAGATTTAGAAAAAAAAGTTTCTGATGCAGAAAAAGAAATTTTGAAAAGTAAAGATAATCAAATGAAAAATATTAACAATGAAATAGTTAATATTACAAAACTGACTGTTGGAAAAATTACAGATATAGAATTGTCTGACAATGAACTTAATAAAGTTATTGAAACACAAAAAGGTAGTTTTAACTAATGTTTTCTGATCCTCAATTTTGGGTAGCGGTATCTTTTATATTATTTATTGCAGCTATTTTTAATCCAGTACGAAAAATTCTTACATCTAGTTTAGATGCACAAATAAAAGATATAAAAAATAAAATTGATGAAGTTGAGAATTTAAAAAACGAAGCTCAAAAAGCTTTGGATGAACTTAGGGATAGAGAATCTAAAGTAGAGAAAGAAATACAAAATCTAAAGTTAGAATCTGAGAAAAGAATTGCTGAATTGAAAGATATATCCGCCACTAAATTAACTGATCAAATTGAAAAAAGAAAAATATTGGCAGAAAATAAAATTGAACAACTAGTTCGAGATACTAATAATTCTATCAAAAGTTATATTTCAAGTATTGCAATAGAGGCTACTAGAAATATTCTACTTCAAAATCTAAGTAATGATAAAAAATCTGCTTTAATTGAAGAATCAATTACCGAATTTAACTCTGTTCTAAAGAACTAGTAGTAGATTTAGTTATTCCAAAATCTACTTACAATATTAATAATTTAATATTAAAAGATTTTCAAAATCTATAGTATTATTAAGTAACCAAAATTAATGGTAACAAATTTAGATGACAAAAAAACTTAATATATTTCTTGCAGGACCTCGGGGATTTTGTGCAGGTGTAGATAGGGCTATAGAAATGGTAAAGGGTGCTTTAAAAAAATATGGTGCGCCCGTATACGTTCGTCATGAAATAGTGCATAATAAATTTGTTGTTGAAAATCTAAAATCACGGGGAGCTATTTTTGTAGAAGAATTAAATGAGATTGAAGATAGAAGTAGGCCAGTTATCTTTTCTGCACATGGTGTTCCAAAAGCAGTCCCAGAGGAAGCATTAAGTTTAAATTTAGTATATTATGATGCAACATGTCCGCTTGTTAGCAAAATCCATAAAGAAGTTGAAAATTTTGATAAAAAAAATCTGCCAGTAATTTTAATTGGTCATAGAAATCATCCTGAAGTTATTGGAACTATGGGTCAAACAAATAAAAAAATTCATTTAGTAGAAAAAGTTGAAGATGTAAAAAAATTGCCTTTAAACCAAAATGATGAGGTTGCATATGTTACTCAGACAACACTATCAGTAGATGATACAAAAGATATAATAAAAGAGATAAAATTACATTTTAGTAATGTCATAGAACCAAAAAAAAATGATATTTGTTATGCTACGACAAATAGACAAGAAGCGGTTAAAAAGATAGCGAATCAATGTGATTATTTTTTAGTAATTGGTGCAAGTAACTCATCAAATTCCCTAAGATTAGTTGAAGTAGCAAAAAATTATGGCTCAAAAAAAGCTATTTTAGTAGAAGATGTAGATTCCTTAAATTTAAATATATTTCAAGAATGCAAAAATATAGGAATAACAGCAAGTGCATCATCGCCAGAAGTACTTGTTAAAAAACTTCTTGATAATTTGAAAAGAAATTTTGAAATACATATAAATGAAGGATCTTACCAAAAAGAAGATGTATTTTTTAAAGTGCCTCAAAAACTAAACGTATAGAAGATGGCAGTCTTTACTAAATTAGTTAAGGAAGATATTGAAAACTTTATTTCTGAATACTCAATTGGAAATTTAAACAGCTTTGAAGAAATTGTAGATGGGATAGAGAACTCAAATTTTAAAATTTTTTGTAATAATCAACCATATATTTTAACAATTTTTGAAAAAAGAGTAACTGAGCAAGAATTACCTTTTTTTATAAATTTAAAAAACTTTTTAAATAAAAATAATTTTAAATGTCCAAAAGCTATCTCAGATAAAAATGGAAAAATTTTAAAAAGAATAAAAAATAAAACAGCTGTAATAATATCTTTTCTAGAAGGTAAAAGTATTGAAGAACCTAACTCTGAAATGTGTAGAGAAGTTGGAAAAATGGTTGCTAATCTACACAATCTTACCATAAATTTTGATGAAAAAAGACCTAATAGTTTAGATCTACAGGATTGGAAAGAAATTTACAAAAAATGCCTTAAAAATAAATCCGAAAAGTTTAATGAA
The DNA here is from genome assembly GCA_902623255.1 of uncultured Alphaproteobacteria bacterium. Taxonomy (GTDB): domain Bacteria; phylum Pseudomonadota; class Alphaproteobacteria; order HIMB59; genus CACPNW01. The sequence continues at coordinate 84,595 of CACNSY010000007.1, forward strand.
ACAATGTATTTGTTAAAAAATGAAATAGACTATTTAGAAAATTATTGGCCAACAAATATTCCTTGTGGTGTCATACATGCTGATTTGTTTAGAGATAATATTTTTTTTAAGGATGAAAAGATTTCTGGAGTAATAGATTTCTATTTTGCATGTTATTATTTTTATATTTACGATTTAGCCATAGTTATTAATGATTGGTGTTTTAGAGAAAATGGAAAATACTTTAACAAAGAGAACTGCTTGATAATTCTTGGGGAATATCAAAAATTGAGAGAATTAAGTGATATTGAAAAGAAATCGTTAAATATTTTATTAAGAGCTGCTGCTGTTAGAATATTATGTACGAGAGTGCACGATTATATTTTTCATCAGCCTGATGCAGTAGTTGTTAAAAAAGATCCATTTGAATATTTGAATATTTTAAGATGGCATCAACAAAATGATATTTTTGAATAATGATTAATATTTATACAGATGGTGCATGTTCTGGGAATCCTGGTATAGGTGGATGGGGTGTCGTGATATTAGATAATAATAAAGAAATTTTATTAAATGGTGGTGATCAACACACAACTAATAATAAAATGGAACTTACAGCTGCAATAAAAGCACTGGAATATTTTGAGATAAAAAAAGATTTAATCATTTATACCGATAGCAAATATGTAAAGGATGGTATTGAAACATGGATTACAAATTGGAAAAAAAATGGATGGAAAACTTCAACAAAAAAAACAGTAAAAAATAAAGAATTATGGATGCAATTAGATAATCTAATTAATAAACATAATGTAATATGGAAATGGGTTAAAGGACACGCTGGTTTCGAATTTAATGAGAAAGCTGATGAACTAGCAAGGAAATATATTGAAAGTTATATTTAGTTTTTTTTTTATATTTCTGTATTGTAAGCATAGTGCAGCTAATGATTTATGGACTATTGATAAAACTATTTCTAGTATAGAATTTGAAGTTCCAGTTTTGTTTACAAAAAATGTTATCGGTAAATTTAATGAATTTGATGGTTTTGTTTCCTTAGATTTGTCAAATCAAAATAATAATAAAGCTCTTATAAATGTTAGAATTGATAGTTTAGATATAAATTACAAACGATATAAAGATTTAGTTCTTAGTGAAGTTTTTTTTGAGTCTAAAAAATATCCTTTAGGTCTTATTGATACAAATAATTTTAAATTTAATTATGAAGACAATAAAATTAATTTAATAGGTGAGTTAACAATAAAAGGAAAAAGTCAAAATATTCCTATTAATATTGAAGTAATAAAATTGGCCAGTGAGTTGGTTCAGGTAAAAAGTGAAATATCTTTTTCTAGAAGTGACTTTAAGATAGGCACTGGTAATTGGAAAAACACAACAATCCTCAAAGATAAAATAAAGATAAAGGCAAATATTTTTCTTTTTAAAGAATAATTTTTTTTAAGATATATTTACTAAAAATTAAAATTTTTAGCAATTTTATTATTACTGTTATATAAATCTTTCCAAATTGAATACCTTTGTAATAAAAGATCAATGTTATCTTCATTAGGTTCATAAGTTTTACTTATTTTTATTTCACTAATAATATTTTCTTTATTATCAATAGTAGCATCCTGATACATAGCTAATCTTGCAACGCCAAGTGCGGCACCAAATTCGCTTTGATCACAAATACTTAACTTTCTATTTAAAAGTGCTGCAAGCAATTCAATCCAAAATGGACTTTTTGAACCACCTCCAACCATAAATATTTTATCAAATTTATTATTAACTTTCAAAATAGAATTTACTCCATCTAATATTCCAAAACTGACACCTTCAATTACTGCATACTGTAAATCTGTTGCATCTGTAGTTGTTTTTATAGAATGGAGTGAACCTCTAATATGCGGATCATTATGTGGAGTCCTTTCTCCAGACAAGTAAGGTAAGAAATATGATGAATTTTTTATAGAATTTTTATCATTATAAAATTGCTCTACATTATTAAGTGTATCAGCAATTGAAGTATTGGTAATAGCGCAAACCCAATCTAAACAATTACTTGCACTTAACATAACAGACATAAGGTGCCATTTATTTGGTAAACAATGACAAAAAGAATGTACTGCATCACCAGTATTGCTTAAAAAATTTTCAGTGGGGGTAAAAAAAACGCCTGAAGTACCAAGAGATATAAATGATTGATTTTTATTTGTTATACCCATACCAGTTGCTGCGGCAGCATTATCCCCTGCTCCACCTACAACTTTAACATTATTATTAAAATTAAATTTCACTTTTAAATCTTTTTTTAAAAATCCTGTCTGCTCATTACCTTCCACTAGATCTGGCATGTGTTTTTCTTCTAAAAATGAGCAAGATAAAAGCTGATTGGACCATTTTCTTTTTTGGATATCCAGCCATAATGTTCCAGATGCATCTGACATTTCAGAAAAAAATTCACCAGTAAGAACAAATCGTAAATAATCTTTAGGGAGTAAAACTTTAAAAATTTTTTTGAAATTATCTATTTCATTATTTTTTATCCAATTTATTTTTGGTGCAGTAAAACCGGGCATAGTAATATTTCCTGAAATTGATCGTACATCAAAATTTTGTTTTTCAAATTCTTCGCACTCTTGATATGATCTTGTATCATTCCAAAGAATACATGGTCTAATAACTTTTCCATCCTTGTCTATTAATGTAGCTCCATGCATATGACCGGATATTCCTATTGAAATAGTTTGTGAAAATTCTTTTGGTTTTTTTGACTTTAAAACCTCCAAGCATTCCATTGTTGAATCGATCCATTCTTGTGGATTTTGTTCACTAAAACCATCTTTAGGGGATTGTACAGTAAGACTTGAATTAGTGGATGCAAGGATACTTTGATTTTGATCAATTAAAATCATTTTGATTGATGAAGTTCCAAGATCAATTCCAATAAACATAGAGTAAATTTATAACATTAATTTTTTAATTGATACAAAGAAATTAAAACTACTTGTAAGAATATCTAAATATAAATATTCCAGATGAAACAATAATAATTGCTCCTATAATTGTAAATATATCTGGGACTTCTCCATATACTAATAAACCAAAAATTATTCCCCAAACAATTATAGTATAATTATAAGGTGCTAAAATACTTGCTGGTGTAATACTCAATGCCTTAATTTGTAAAAATAACCCAGTACAAAAAAAGATACCCAAAAAAATAAAAAACATAAAAGAAAATGAATGTAGCGGTTGCCAGTAAAAAAGTGATAGTACAAATGTAATGATACCACCTACAAGACCATTGTAGAATAACATAGTTTCATTATCATCATACTTAGCATTTAATCTTGTTGCTATTTGAAATAGTGAATAGAAGAAAGCAGCGCATAATGGAATAATTAGATATGGGTTAAATATAGTTAATCCAGGTTGCATGATTAGAATAACTCCACAAAAACTTACACATATTGCTAACCATGTGGCTACATTTATTTTTTCTTTTAAAATAAAATAAGAAAAAACTAAAACTAGAACAGGGGCTAAAGATCCGATTGTGTGAGCATCTGCAAGAGCTAAGTGCCTAAAAGACAATACAAAAAAACAAGATTCACATACAGATAAAATACATCTAGTTATTTGTATCTTGTAATTATTTGAAAGATAAAATTTTTTAACTTTATTTTTTTTTGCAATAAAAAAAGAAAAAATAAAACAGAAAGTAAATTTAACAAATAATAATACAAAAACAGAGTGATATTGAACTGCTGTTTTTTGAATTGTATCTAAAATACCAAAAGATAAATAAGTTAAAAGAGTTAAAATTATACCATAGGTATAGGGATTTGATTTCATTTTCATTAAAGATTTTTAAAGATATTATTGTAAAAATCTTTTTTAATATTCTTATCAGCATCTAAAATTTGCATCATTAAAACAGCTGACAAATTATTTTTTGGATCTGTCAAAAAATAAGTAGCGGCATAGCCTGACCATCCAAACTCTCCAACTGGACCAAACTTATTTTGAGAGGTATTATTCATTAACACTCTAAATCCTAACCCCCATCCATATCCATCTAGATCATTTTCATAATCTTCATCTTTATTTGTATTAATTGATGTGATTTCAATTGGAAATAACTTTTTATTTAAAGAATTTTTTCGCATTAATTCTAAACTTTGAGAACTAATAAGCTCTTTTCCATTTTTATTTTTACCATCGATAAGCATTGTAGCAAATTTTTCATAATCTTCAGCTGTAGAAAACAAACCATGACCTCCTCTGGAATAATTTTTATTATTTGTTGGGTACCCGTATAATATTAATTTTCTTTTATCATAATTTAAATTTGTTAGTTTTAATTTATCACTATTATATTCAAATGTTTCAACTAACTTACTATTACTATTTTCATCAATATAAAAATTTGTATTATTCATTTCTAAAGGCAAAAAAATATTTTCGTTTAAAACATCAAAAATTTTATCTTTTGTTACAACTTCTATAATTCTCGCTAAAACATCTATAGATATAGAATAATGCCATTTTGAACCAGGTTCATATAACAGAGGTAATTCAGAAATTTTACCAATCTCTTCCTCCAAACTTGAAGATGCAGAATGAAATAAATGTCTATCCTCATATTCTTTAGCTAAAAAATTATCACAACTGTTATAAGTAAAGCCTGATGTATGTTGTAAAAGTTGTCTAACAGTAGGCTTATTTTCTATAGAAGTTGTATTGTTTAAGTTACTATCAATACTACTAAGTTTTTTTAAATTTTTAAAATCCGATAAATGTTTATCTATAGTATCATCAAGAGATAAGAAATTTTTTTCAATTAATTGCATTGCTGCAAAACCAATAATTGGCTTTGTCATTGACCAAATTCTATAATATGAATTTTTATTGAGTTTATTTTTTAACTCCAAATCTTTGAAACCAATTACTTCATGATAAATGTTATTTTTATGATTTATTATCCATTCAGCTCCATTACATCTGCCAGCATCAATATGTTTTTGAAAATCTAACTTAATATTATCCATAACTGGATTAGATCAGACTCTTTATCTTTTCTATTAGCTCTGAATTAATTTGTCTTGGACCTTTATCTTGCCTATTAGTATGTCTTCGTTGTCCAGGTAAACGCACACCCTCTAAGGATGTCATTTGTTCAAAAAATTTCTCAGCATGTTCATTCCAATTTTTACCTGCAATAAGCTCTGGAGATAAGGCCATAATAAATTCACCGCCCCTTGCAGGGCCTCCATCATTATTATCTTCTTCTTTAGCTTCAAAACTAAATAAATCTCCTACTAGACCAGCAGCTAACAACTCAATCATCATTGCTATTGCAGAACCTTTATAGTCACCAAATGTTAAAAGGACTCCTCCATTTGCTATTTCAGATGGATTATCAGTTTTTTCTCCATCCTTGTTTAGGCCTGTTCCAAATGGAACTTTGTGACCATCACGTGCTGCAACCTGAACTTCTCCCATGGCCATTGTTGAAGTTGCCATATCGTAGACTACAGGGGTATTATTTTTTCTTGGCCAAGCAAATGATATTGGATTTGTTCCAAATAATGGTTTTTTTGCACCAGCTGGAGCTACACTTGGTTTATATGCTGTACAAGCAATTCCAACTAAGTTGTTTTCAGCCAATACTTCAGTTTCATGCCATAATGCTGCAAAGTGGTGTGTATTAGTTATAGTTAAAACACCAACACCATGTTTATTTGTTGTTTTAATTAATTCAGGCAAACCAACTTTTATTCCTACAGGAGCAAACCCATAATCACCTTCAACGCGAATTGCATTTTGTGTAAGATAAGTAGTAGAGGGTCGCGAAACTCCATTTACTTTTTTACTTTTTAGAGAAGCTACATAACCAGGAATACGAAACAATCCATGAGAAACACTTCCATCTCTTTCAGCATGTGAAACTGTTGATGCTACAGAATCAGCATTGAAATGATCACATCCATGGGCTGATAGTGCTTTATATGCTAAATCATATATATTTTCTAATTCTAAAGCTGTGGTATTCATTTACTTTTGTTGAATAATTAATATTATTAATTCATGGATAGAGGATTATTGGACAATTTAAAAGATATTTTACAAGAAAGAATATCATTTTCAGAAAGTGTAAGAAATAATCATGCAAAAGGTGAAGATGCCTATGATCCTGTTCTGCCTAGGGCAGTTTTGTTTCCAAAAAACAATGAAGAACTCTCAAAAATATTAAAAATTTGTAACGAATTTAAAGTGCCAGTAACTGCCTATGGGACTGGTACATCTCTAGAAGGCCATGTTGTAGGTAATGAGGAAGGTTTTACAATCTCAATGGAAAATTTTAACAAAATTGTTTCTATTAATGAGGCGGACTTTGATTGTCGTGTTCAAGCGAATGTATCTAGAGAACAACTAAATGAAACTTTAAAAGATAAAGGTGTTTTTTTTCCAATTGACCCTGGCGCAAACGCTTCTCTTGGAGGTATGGCAGCTTGTTCTGCTTCTGGAACTATGGCAGTAAGATATGGAACTATGCGTACTAGTGTTTTAGGTCTTACTGTAGTTTTAGCAAATGGTGATATAATTAAAACAGGAACTAGGGCTAAAAAAACTTCTGCTGGATATAACTTAACTAACCTTTTTGTTGGCTCAGAGGGAACTTTAGGAATAATTACTGAAGTACATCTGCGACTGTCTCCAGTTCCAGAAAGTATAATGAGTGCGGTTTGCCAATTCCCAGATCTGGACTCTGCAGTTTTAACAGCTCAAGAAATAATTCAGTATGGTGTGCCAATTGCAAGAGTAGAATTATTAAGTAAAGATCAAATGGATATAAGTATTCAATATTCCAAGTTAGAAAATTTAGAGAGTTTGCCTACACTATTCTATGAATTCCATGGTAGTGAAGTTTCTAATAAAGAATCAATTGATGTAGTTAAGGAAATTTCTCAAAATAATAATGGAAGTGATTTTAAATGGGCTGTCAATACTGAAGAAAGAAATAAAATGTGGAAAGCAAGACATAATGTTTATTATTCTGTTAAAGCACAAGGCGACGATGTGAGGGTGTACGCAACAGATATTTGTGTCCCAATTTCTAATATAGTTGAATGTATAAAATTTGCAGAAAATGAACTTCAAGGAACAGGATTAAAGGCACCTATGGTTGGGCATGTAGGTGATGGTAATTTCCATGTATCTATAGTTTATGATCCTAATAAAGAGAATGAGTATAAATATATAAGAGAATTTAGTAATAAATTGATTGATAAAGCTCTAGAAATGGAAGGAACTATAACAGGAGAACACGGTATTGGTCTTCAAAAGAAAGAATATTTACTAAAGCAACACCCTGATAATATTCCTCTTATGAAATTAATTAAGAGAAGCTTTGATCCAAATAATATTTTGAATCCAGGTAAGGTATTTGATCTTTAATTTACTTAGTTAAATTTGTTGTAAAGTTTTACTTTCAATAGATTTATACATTGCCTCTAGTATTCTTACCGTTTTTAGAGCAAGCTCTCCATCAGAATGGTTTTTTACATCTTTATTGAGACATAAATCAATAAAAGTATTCAATGCTTCTTTAGTCCCATAACTAAACGCACCATCACCCTCTTCTATTTCATAATTTATATTATCTCCATTATTGAGTCGTAAAAATAATCGTTCTCTTTTTAACTCCATATCTAAATATAAAACACCAAGTGTACCATGCACGGTAATATAAAAAGTACCTCCAAAATTTTTTGGTACAAATGCACTTCCTGAAAAAGAACCTGTTGCACCATTTGAGAATTTCATAGAAATTGCATTAGTATAATCAACATTTGTTGGTGAAGGCACAGATAAACAGAATACTTGATCAGGTTCAAGATGAGTAATCTTTAAGACACCTGCAAACATGTGTGACAATTGCCCCCAACCATAGCCTCCACCTTTATTTGGATCTGACCATGTAGAAGCATGTGGTTGGAATGTATGATTATTAGACTCACTCAATGGTATCCCTTGAAATAAATCTGTCAAAGATGATGAAAAAGCTGCATCAACATGTTTTATTTCACCTATTTTTTTATTAATAATAATTTCCTCAGCCTTAGACATAAAATTTTTAAAATTAAAACCATTTGGGATTAGAATATGTTTGTTTTTCTTTTTTGCTAGTTGGATAAGTATTTCAGCTTCTTGTGAAATTGTAGTCATAGGTTTTTCAATCATTACGTGACAATCTTTTTCTAAGGCTGCTTTTGCATTTTCATAATGTGCATGATGAGGTGAAGAAATTATTACTCCATCTAAATATGATAGATTTAACATTTCTTTATAATCAGTAGATGCATGTTTAAAATTAAATTTATTTTTAACAAAATTTAATTGGTCTTCTTCAAGCTTACATACACTTGTTAACTCAACTTCATCTCTTTCTGCTAAATGTGGGATATGATTTTCTGTTGCCCACCAACCTGCTCCAATAACTCCAATTTTTACTTTATTCATTTTTTATTTCTAATCTAAATGCATTTGTAATGGTAATAAGTATGGAAAATTTGTTTTCGGATCAATATCCACTTTCATAATAGGTTGCATATATTCAGACCATTTTTTATTAATTTCACTATTAGATATAAAAGTAATTGATTTATTAAGATCATCAGTTTCAAAATATCCAAAAAGTTTTAATCCATATCTAAAAATATTATAATTTCGTAATCCAGCTTCTTTAAGCATTTGAACCATTTCTGGCCAAATTTCATCATGTCTCTTTTTATATTCTTCCTCATATCCTGGTCGGATTTCAAGAATCCATGCATAATTCATAAAACCTCTTTTCAAATAAATTATATGTATTAATTTTATAAACTTATAGAAAAAATTCAATTTTATAAAAAATATAAATGAAAAAAATAGCTATTGTTGACTCACACCATCATTTATGGGATCTTGATTCTAAACAAACAAATTATCCTTGGTTAAGTGGTAATGAAGACAAAGCTTTTTATGGGAGCTTTAAAAGTATTAAAAAGAATTATTTATTAGATGATTATTTAAATGATGCAAAAAATCAAAATCTTGTGAAATCAATACATGTTCAGGCTGAACATGACGCAATGAACGCGATAGAAGAAACAAAATGGTTACAAAATATTTCAGATAATAATAATTTAAAAATTCCAAATGGGATTGTTGCATTTGCTGATTTTTCTAAAGAAAGAGTCAGTGAAGTTCTTGATCAACACCTTGAATATAAAAACGTAAGGGGAATTAGACAAATTTTGTCATTTGATAAAGATAAACCGCAATATTCCCATGCTAAAAAAGATTTTTTAAAAAATGAATTATGGCAAGATAACTTTAGACATTTGGACAATAGAGGATTATCTTTTGATATACAAATATATCCTCATCAGTTTGAAGATGCTTGTAAATTAGCAAAACGTTACCCAAATGTACTATTTATCTTAAACCATACTGGCGAGCCCTGTTTCCAAACAGAAGAATATAAAAAATATTGGATGAGAAAGATGCAATCTTTAGCCGAACATGAAAATTTTGTTTGTAAAATATCAGGATTAGGAATGTTTAATCCTAGTTGGACAATTATTTCTACTGAATACTTTATAATTAAGACAATTGAAATTTTTGGTATTGATCGGTGTATGTTTGGATCAAATTTTCCTGTAGATAAAAT
>CACNSY010000008.1 GCA_902623255.1 uncultured Alphaproteobacteria bacterium
TGTTCTTAATACTTTATAAAGAGGAATTAATAAAACCGCGCCTGAAAACATATTAATTGCTAATAAAATATAGAGTGAAGAATTTTTAAAAGGAAATTTAAAACGTGCGTAAGAGTAAGCTGCTGGAATTACAAAAAGCAAAGTAATAATAGAAGTAACTGAGGCAAGAAAAAAACTGTTAAAAATATATCGTGGAAGCATTGGTACAGTATTCCACATTTCTCGATAAGCCCAAAAAGATAAATCATCTGAGTAAAATTGATAAGGAGATCTAAATAAATGATCTAAGGGTCGAAGCGATGCATAAAACATTTCGACAAAAGGTAAAAGAATAAAAATCATAAAGACTAATATTCCTGAATATAATAATATCTTTTCGTATATATTATATTTATCCAATTTAGTTTTTTACTGCTCCAGCAGTAAGCCCCTCTACAATATACTTTTGTAAAAATACAAATAATAATAACACAGGTAGCATTCCTACTAAGGCAGCTGCCATCATTTCATTCCATTTAACGCTTTGATATCCTATAAATTCATATAACCCTGTTGGAATTGGCATGTATTCTTTCTTTTGGTTAAATGTAATCGCAAATAAAAATTGTTGAGCATATGCGCCAATGAATGCATAAATACCAACTACAACTAATCCAGGTGTACTTAAAGGAGCTATAATGTGTCTGAGTATTTGTACTCTAGAAGCTCCGTCAACAAAAGCTGCCTCCTCTAAATCTATTGGTATTTTTTCAAAGTAAGACTTTAGCAACCAAATTGCAGTCGGTATTAAAAAAGCCACTCCAGGAATAATCATAGATTGATAACTATTTAATAAACCTAAAGTCCTTAAGAGTTTATATAGAGGTATTAAAATTACTGCTCCTGAAAACATATTAATTGCTAAGAGTACGTATAAGCTCGTATTCTTAGCTGGAAATTTAAAACGTGCGTAAGCGTAAGCTGCAGGAATAACAAAGATAAGAGTTAGTATAGCAACGCAAGAAGCCAGAAAAAAACTATTAAAGATATATCTTCCAAGCATTGGAACAGTATTCCACATTTCTCGATAAGCCCAAAAAGATAAATCATCTGAGTAAAATTGATAAGGAGATCTAAATAAATGATCTAAAGGTCGAAGCGATGCATAAAACATTTCGATAAAAGGCAAAAGAATAAAAGTCATGAAGACAAAAATGCCAAAATAGATCAATATTTTTTCAAAAGGATTATATTTATTCATGAGAAATTTTCTTATTAATTCTAGCAAGTAAAGCTAAGTAAAATCCTGCAAATAACATTAATAAAATCATTACAACTACAGCTCTAGCAGCACCTCTTCCAAATTTATAATTTCCTAATGCTTGTTTATAGGTGTCGATAATTAAAGTAGTTGTAGAACCTCTTGGCCCACCTTCTGTCAATATCCAAATTATTTCGAATGAGTTGAATGTCCAAATAGCAGATAATAATGACATTGTAATAATGACAGGAGTGATTTGAGGTAATGTAATTTTAAAAAATCTATCCCATCTTGAAGCGCCATCACAATAAGCAGCTTCATATAAATCTCTTGGCACACCCTGCATTGCAGCTAAAAAGAAAACGGTTACCATTGGTGTTCCAACCCAAACATCTGCAATTATTGTAGAAATAAAGGCACTTTGTTTGTAAGCAAGAAATCCAAAAGGACCATCCAAAATTCCAGTTCGCATACCTACACCTGCGATAATTCCAAAATACCCGTTATATAACCATAACCAGCCAAGCATCCCAATTGCTATTGGGACTACCCATGGAGGCATTACAAGTACCCTGAAAATTGATCTTCCTTTTAAATTAGCATTAAGTAAAACAGCTCCAATTAAACCAATAATAAGTTTTAAAGAGACTGAAAAAAACATCCAAACAAATGTTCTGGTCACTATTCCATTAAATTTTTTGCTAGAAAACATTTTTTGATAATTTTCTAAACCAACATAATCTTCTCCTGCTAAGCTAGAATTTGTAAAAGATAATCTAATTGTTTCCAATAATGGCCAAGCAACAATAAGAATTATATAAAGAGCTGCAGGAGCAATTAGTGCATATGCTATATATGTTTGGGCGGTATATGATTTTAATTTTTGATTCATAATTACTAATTTAATAGAGAGTCGAATTTATCCCAAGTGCTTGTTAAGTCAATTACTTTACCAGTATTTCTAGCTTCATCAATTTTCATAGCAACAATTCCTGCCTCCATACACTCTATTACACCAACTGGTAATTCTTTATTATTTTTTAATAAATAATTGTTAATGTCTTGAGCCATCATGCTATCTGCGCCATAATGACCTTTAATTTCTTTTCCAAAAGCTGCTCCATAATCTTCGTCAATAAGTACATTATTATTTTCATCATGAGCTTTCATAAATCCTCTAACAAAATCTCCCTCAATCATTCCTGAAGATCCAATGACTGCAAATCTTCTAAATTCGTCTGGAACTTTCATATTAGTGTGAAAAGATAGTACTGCTTTATTTGCATATTCTATTATTGCTACTTGATGATCGACGATATCAGCATCACTATCAAAAACATTTGATTTTGACTCCCAACCTTTCAGCCTGTCTTTTGTATATTGTTCATGAGAACCCTCTGGAAGATTATCTGGTATAAAAGATCTTCTTGAACCAAAACTAGCAACTTTAATAGGTCTACTCTTCGTAATCATTGAATAGAAGTCAATATCATGGCAACATTTTTCCAGCATAAAGCCTCCTGAATATTTTTGTTTTCTTCTCCAATTTCTCATAAAAAAAGCACCGTGCGAAGGCACTATATGTTCTGAAGCTTCAATCGATATTATATTTCCAATAGCATTTTGATCTAATAATTTTCTTACAGATCTTGCTTGCTGCGAATATCTTAGAACTAAGCCAACTATAATTCTTTCTTTGCCATATTCTTTTATTAATTTTGCTAACTCAAAAGTTTCTTGTTCACTTATTACTATCGGTTTCTCTGCAAATATTTGTAATCCTGCTTTTAATCCAAGCTTAATATGATCTAAATGTAGATGATTAGGAGACCCAATCATTAACATATCTAATTTCTCTCGATCCAACATTTCGTTTAAACTTGAATATGATTTATTTGGAAAAAAATTATTTTTCTCAGCAAAATCTTTACCTATTGGCTGAGGATCTACATAAGCAACCATTTCAAAATTTGGATTTACTTTTGAAAATTCATTATAAACACCTGCTGTTCTACTCCCAAAACCTACTGCACCTATTTTCATATTTGTTTTACTTTAACATTAAAAATTGTGATATCGCCAGCCAAATTTTTTTAAAAAATTCATAGAATTTATAAGGGCTGAACGAAAATCTATCCATTTTCTCGAAATTTTTCCTTTCCACGCAACTTCTGATAAAGTTGCTAATCTTGGATTAATCATTTGATCAAAAAATTTTTTATCTGTAATTGTCTCTGACCAGAGTTGACCTTGTAACCCTTTTATCAATTCTGATTTATTTATATCTTTTATTGGGTCCCATTCATAAATATCTTTTACTTCTATAGTTGCAGCCCAACAAATACCTCTTTCTTCAGTTGAGTTATTATAAGCCATATCAAAATATGTTTTTTGACCAGGACAAAGTATTGTTTCAAATCCCTTATTTGTAGTTTCTTTTGCAACATCTGAATGCTCCCATGAAAAGATCAAACATGATTTATCAATTTTTCCAGCACTTCCACCCACACCATGATCGATATGAGGAGACACTGCCGCCTCATTCCATGCAGCTGTTCTTTTATTTTTTGATTTGAGAAAATCTATTAAAAAATTCATATAGTAATCTTGATATTCCTCTTGTGATTTAATATTATTTTTTTTCATAAACTCGATAATTGCTGGAGAACCTTCCCACGCATTACTTGGTCTTTCATCAACGCCAACATGAATTACATCATATGAGAAAATATCACTTACTTCATTCAACATATCTTTTAAAAAAGTTACAGTTTTTTCTAAGGAAGGATTTATTGTATTATTCTTATATGAACCAACATCCTCACTAACTATATTTGAAGACTGTTCTCTAAGTTCTGGCATGATTTCTAGTAATGCCCAAGAATGTGCTGGTAAATCAATTTCAGGCATAATCTCGATATTTAATTTTTTTGCATATATAATTAAATCTTTGATATCTTCCTGTGTGTAATATCCGCCGTATTTATCATAACCGCTTCCGTACAATGGTGGGATTTTAAAATTATATCCTCTGAATCCTCCATTTAATGCTAGATCTGGATATTTTTTAATTTCAATTCTCCACGCTTCGTTATCTGTTAAATGCCAGTGAAATCTATTAAGCTTAAATAATACCATGTAATTAAATAAACGTTTGATTTCATCAATAGTATAGAATTGTCTTGCACAATCGAGATGCATTCCTCTCCATTGATATTTTGGATTATCGTGTATTGTACAAATTGGAAGCTTTGTTTGATAGAAATCAATTAAATGAACTAAAGATATAAGACTATATAGCTTTCCACCATAAGTATTGTATTTAATCTCAATATTATCTTTTGTTATCTGCATAAAATATTGATCGTTTAATAACTGATCATCTTTTTTAAAAAAAATTGGAAATCCTTTTTCAGAAGTAAAATTAATATCCAATTTGTAAATAATATTTTGCAAATTAGAAATAATTTCAATTTCCGTATTTAGATTAAATGTTTTATTTTCAATATTTATAAATTCATTTTGTAAATGGATTTTTTCTGGCTCAGGAATAATAGGTATAAAATTTTTTGTTTTTAAATCTTCATAAGTTTTCTTTTTAATTGGTTTTTCAAATATCAAATCTGAAACATTTATATTTAATTTACTATTGTTTAATGTATCAATAATGAAAATACCTTCCGGACCACACGAAAGGTTGAAGTTACCAATTTTAGGAATTTGTAAATCTAATAAAATTGTATTTTTTTTTATAGATAACTCGTAATAACGCCCAATTTGCTTAGTTATTTCGCCTCCTGATATAGATTTTATTGAATAAACTAATGAGAAACACAATTTTAAATTTGGATCTACTAATTTATCATCAAGAATAATTTTTAATTTATTTTCATTTGTAAAAGATATATTAATTTGATTAGTCATAACTAGTAATTATATGAGTTTTAAAGATATATTTAATATAGACGCAGAAGTAAAGGAAAGTGCTCATGCAAGAGTAAATTTAATTGGTGAACATACCGATTATACTGGTGGATATGTCATGCCTACACTTTTATCTTTTAAAAATACCATTGAGATATCTCAAAATAATTCTAATGAATTCACAGTTTATTCTCAACATTTTAAAGAGAAAAAAACATTCAATGATTTCAAAAAATCAATCAACAATGAGTGGGTTGATTATATAAAAGGTTGTTTGCATATATTTTTTGATGAAAATAAGATTTCATCTAGATTTATAAACATTTTTATTTCATCTGATATACCTTTAGAAAGAGGTATTTCATCATCTTCAGCATTGTGTGTTGCTACACTAAAAGCACTTAATACTTTTTTTGAAACAAAAATCAAAGATCCAGAAATTGCAAAATTAGCAAAGAAAGTAGAATTCAACTATATAGGTGTTTCTGGTGGAATAATGGATCAAATGGTTTCTTCTATTGGTATTCATGGCAAAGCATTTTTTATGAATTGTAAGAATTTAGAATACGAACTTATTAATTTTCCAGAAAATTGGAAATTTTGTTTGATTGATTCTGAAGTACAACGAAATTTAAGAGATAGCTCTTATAATGAAAGATTTGCTGAACTCCAAGAGGCTGAAAAAAAACTTGGTGTAGAATATTTAGGTGAAGTTAAAAAAGAAAATTTTCAAACAAATAAATTTAATAATAATACTATAGCAAAAAGAGCAAAGCATGTTGTTTTTGAAAATGATAGAGTGATTAATGCAAAAAAAAATTTAATAGAAAATAATATTCAAGAGTTTGGAAAATTAATGAATGAAAGTCACGTATCATATTCTAAAGATTTTGAAGCATCTACTTTAGATGTTGATTTAATTGTTCAGAGATCGGTTGAATGTGGTGCTCTAGGCGCCAGATTGACTGGTGGTGGATTTGGTGGTTTTACAGTTTCATTAATTGAAAGAAATAATTTTAGTAATTGGTATAGTAAAATATTAAATTTTTATCCTGCTGAAAAGATCTTCGAAGTCAATTAAGGTTTTAATAACCTTCTAAGCTTACCCTCAGTGACATCATGATCGATGTAACATCCTTGTAGATGTCTAAAACCAGTATTTGGATCAAATTTAGTTCTTCCATGTAATAATCTCAGGTTATCAAACATTGCAATCATTCCTTTAGATAATCTAAATTTAATTTTGAAATCATCAGAGTTACAAAGTTTGAACATATATTTTCTAGCCTTATAAAAAAGATCAAGATTATTTTCCTCTAATAATGGAACATAATCAAGTCTTCCACTAAATCGTATTTGTCTAAAGTTATTATTATGGTCTAGTTCAATTAATTTTGCTTCATCAATTAAAATTGTATCAATATCTGTAAATTTAAAAGTAACATTAGTTTCAGTTAATACTTTATAAAATTCAGGTTGGTTATGTTTTAAAAAATTTGCAACACTAAAACCATCAACTAAACTTGAGTCTCCTCCTATAGATTCATTAGCAATACAATGAAGTAATTGAATTCCAGGAACAGGCTTTCTATATGGGTTATCTGAATGTGAAGTTAACTCTAATGCAGTATAGGCAAGATCATTTGGATTTGGTTTTGAGACAACGTTAAATAATTTTCCAAAATTTGTTGCTCGAACTGGGCCTAATTTTTCAGCAAAATTTATAACTTCATCTTCTTCTGCTTTTGTATTTTCGATTATTACATAACCATATTGATAAAATACTTTAAGCATATTGATAAGTTCCTTTTTATTCTCAAAGATTTTATTATTATCAAAAATTTCCAAATTTTGTTCACTGACATTCCATATTTTTTTTTCAGGTATGACATCAATATCATTGATTTCATTATAAAGATCATCGATATTAAAAGATCCTTTTGTTCCATCACTAAATTCAACATTTAATATATTTTCGTTAACATTATGAGAATTTATAAATAGATTATCATCTAAGAGGCTTGGTTCATATAAACGTTGTAGATTATTTTGGTCTACAAATTCACTCCCATTTAATCTTTCACGAAGCCAAATACTATGAAGTTTAAACTCTGATAATTTTCCTTCATTAATATGAATTATTTTTTTTCCCATTTTTAGTTTATTAATTAATATTTAAATTTGTGTAAATTATAAATTATAGTTAAAAATTAAAAAATAGTTGAGAAATAAATGATTAATTATTCTCCTAGTAGAGAATCATCTAAAACTCTAGTTTCATATGCTGAATAAGAGTGCCAACCATGCACTGTTTGATCAAAATCAATTACACTACCTGTCATTAATCCAGATTCTTCTGAGCACATAAAAGCTAATCCCTTTGCTACATCGATAGGCTTAATCAATCTGTTAAAAGGAACTTTTTTTTCTTCATCTTGCAACCAATTAGGATTTTTTTTATGAACTCTTGTTTGAATATCATGTTCAGCAGGAGTGTCTGTCCATCCAATATTTAAAGCATTTACTCTTATTTGATAGCTAGCGACAGAATTTGCAATATTTTTTGTCATTGTAGCTAAAGCAGCTTTTGAACCACTATAAGCAACAATAAATGGCATACCACTATACATTGCCATAGATAATACATTTGCAATTGTTCCTTTGTTTTTATCTCTAATCATTATTTTAATTGTCTCTTGCATTAATATGAAAGGTGCACGGGTATTAATATTATAATTATTTTCATAATTTTCTAGAGTAGCACTTAGAATTGTTCCTCTTTCTGTGTATCCTGCAACATTAATTAAAGAATTTATTGTTCCAAATTTTTTATCAGTCTCCAAAACAATTTTTTTGCAATCATCAATATTTTTAAGGTCTGCTTTTATATACAAACACTCAGTGCCTAATTTTTCAATCTGATTTTTAACTTCAAGACCTTTATTTTCTTGTCTCCCACAAATTGTAATTGCTTTAGCACCTCTGCTAGCTAATAATCTCGCTGTTTCAGCACCACTACCTTGTGTACTACCTGTAACTATAATGACCTTATCTTTAAATTGTTCATTCATAGAATTTATCTATAACTAAAATTTTGGTTTTACAACTTTATTTAATTTTACTGATTTAGTTGCTGAATTAGCAAGAATTAAAGCATTCTTTCCATCCTCAAAAGTGACTGATGTATTTTTTTTATTTTTTATAGATTTAATAAATTGATCTAATTGTATTTGATAAGCATCTTTGTATCTTTCGATAAAAAAATTTTTAATAGGTTTTTTTGCAAATGACAAATTTTGATTATAGTAATTGATATCATTATTAGGAACATTATCAGAAATTAACATTCCATTACTTCCAAATACTTCGAGTCTTTGATCATAACCATAAACGGCTCTTCTTGAATTATTTATATGAACTAAAACCCCTTTTTTTGATTTCATAAAACACATAGTTGTGTCATAATCATTGGTAACCTTAAAATCATTTGAGACATTTACAGAACCTTGTGCAAAAACTTCTACAATTGGATCATTATTAAGAATAAATCGTGCCAAATCAAAATCATGTATTGAACAATCTCTAAAAATTCCACCCGATTGTTTTAAATAATCAATACCAGGTGGAGAAGGGTCTCTACTTGTGATTACAATCATTTCAATTTTCCCAATTTTTCCTGATAGAACCTCACTTTGTACTTTATTATGATTAGGATCAAATCTACGATTAAAACCAATTTGAATAGTTGGTTTAAATTTTTTAATTTTTTGCCAACATTTATTTACTTTATTTATATCTAAATCAATTGGCTTTTCACATAATATAGCTTTATTACATTCTGCTCCTAGAGAAATATAGTTTGTATGAGTCGGGGTGGCAGAAGCAATTAAAATAGCATTTATTTGATCTGAAGAAATTGCTTCCTTTGCAGTCTTTGCAACTTCACAACTATATTTTTTTGCAATTTTTTTAGCAGAGCTTGTATCAATGTCATAAACGTATTTGAGGCTCGCTTCTGGATGATCATTTATGATTGACGCATGTAATTTGCCAATTCTTCCTGTTCCTAATAAGGCAAAATTAATCATTTTAGATTTTTATCCACTTTGAATTTAAATTAGAAGATTTTTTTGCTGCATAAATAAATTTAATACCAGCTACACCATCATCAATTGTTGGAAATGAATATTTTTTATTTTTATTATGAATCTGATCAGCAAATTCTGAATAAATATTTGCAAAAGCTTCAAAAAAACCTTCTGGGTGACCAGCAGCAATTCTTGAAGATGATAGTGAAAATTTAGATACTAATTTACTTGCTCTTGTTATAACTTTCATTGGTTTATCTAGTTCTGTAAATTTTAGATTATTTGGATCATCCTGTAACCATTCTATTGAACCTTTTGTTCCATACACTCTAATTTTTAGACCATTTTCTCCACCAGTAGCAGCAGACGATACCCAGATTATACCTCTTGCCTTATTTCGCATTCTTAATAATACAAAAGCATTATCATCAACTGAAATTTCTGAGGATAATGAATTTACTTCTGCTGATATTTCGTTTGCTTCTAATCCAGTCACATATCTCAACAAATGATACGCGTGAGTTCCAATTTCAGATAATATCATTGAGGGCCCAGATTGTTTTTTATCTAGTCTCCATTTTAATGTTCTTTTTTCATCTTTCTTTTTTACTCCGACTGTATAACCTTGGGGGTACTCAACATTTATTAAATTGATTTTTCCTAATTTATGATTTGAAATAATATTTTTTGCCTCTCGTAACATTGGATAGCTTGAGTAATTGTGTGTTAATGCAAATACAATTTTATTTTTTAAAATTACTTTTTTTAATTTAACAGCATCCTCAACTGTTGCGGTTAAAGGCTTGTCACAAATAATATGTATTCCTTTTTCAATAAATGCTTTTGCTATCTTATAATGATCACCCGATGGAGTCATTATTCCAAGCGCTTGAATACCATCATTTCTTTTTGACTCAGCGGATGCCATAGACTTATAATCATTGTAACAACGATCATCAGCTAATCCTAATGAAGAACCAAAAGATTTAGATTTTTTTTTATCTTTTGAAAATATTCCAGCAACAAATTCAAATTTATTATCAAATCTAGCTGATAGCCTATGTGTGTATCCAATAAATGAATTAGGACCTCCACCAATAAAACCAATTCGAATTTTACTTTTATTATTTAAAGTATCATTTCTGAGTAAATCTAATCTACCAAAAGCAATTTTGGATTTTTTTTTCATTAATTAACTATGCCACCATCAATGACATAATTTTGTGCAGTGCAACCAGAACTTTGATCAGATGCAAAAAACAAAACTGGCTTTGATATATCTTCAGGCATAAGCATTCTTTTAATACATTGTCTCTCTAGTTGAGTTTTTTTAATTTCTGGAGTGAGCCATAATTTTTTTTGCCTCTCCGTAATGATCCAGCCAGGAACAATACAATTTACTCTGATGTTATAGACACCTAAATCTCTTGCTAAAGTTCTTGTTAATCCCATAATAGCAGATTTTGCAGTGGTATATCCAGGCATACCGCCTTGAGAAATCATCCATGAAAAACTACCTATATTTACAACAGAACCTTTTCCTAAATCTTTCATGTCTTTATAGACAGCTTGGGTTGCAAAAAAATAATGTCTTAAATTAATATTCATTCTATCATCCCAATATTCAGGGGTGACACTATCTAGATCATGTCTCTCATCATTTGCTGCATTATTTACCAGAATTGAAATTGGCCCAATTTCTTTTTTTACTTTTTCTAATGAACTTTTAAGTTGTTCTATATTTTTTAAATCACATTTTACAAATAGACTATCAATATCATATTTGTTTTTAATTTTTTTTGATAACTCGTTACCTAACTCATCATTTATATCTAAAAATGCAACTTTTGATTTTTGAGAAGCAAATTGTTCGACAATACTTTCCCCAATTCCTGAGGCACCCCCTGTAATAAGCACTACTCTATCTTTTAGTGATGGATAAGTTGCGATTTCGTTCATGATTATTTATGATATATTAATCTAAGTTATGTTTAACATAATCAAATTAAATGAAAAAGATAATATTGGAATTGCTCCAATGGATATTCCTCAGAATATTAATATAAATTATGGAATTAAATCTATAAATAATATTCCTTATGGCCATAAAATTTCTTTAAAAAAAATTAAAAGTGGTGATTTTATTTTTAAGTATGGTCAGATAATAGGAATCTCTAATAAAAATATAGAACCTGGTGAACATGTGCATTCCCATAATATGGGATATAGTGAATTCAAAAGAGAATATATCCGTAAAGATATTAGAAATGATATTAATAAAAGTAAAAAAACAGAATATTTTAAAGGTTTTAAAAGGAATAATGGATCATCAGGTACTAGGAATTATATCGGTTTAATTAGTACAGTTAATTGTTCAGCAACAGTTGTTAAAAAAATATCTGATAAAATAAATAATTATTTAAAAGATAATAATTTTGATAACATTGATGGGGCAGTTTGTTTAAAACATTCATCAGGTTGTGGGATGAATACTTCTGGATATGCCATGAATGTATTTAACAGAACTATTGAAGGTTTTAAAATTCATCCTAATTTTGGAAAAGTTTTTGTTATTGGACTTGGATGCGAATGTGCCCAAATAAGTTTGTACAACAATGATCAGGAAAAAAGAAATATTGAGTATTTGAATATTCAAGATGAAGGTGGAACAAATGAAATAATAACGAAAGTAACTTCAAAAATTATTAATCAACTAAATGAAATTAATAGTATTTCTAGAACAAATATACCCATTTCAGAACTAACAGTTGCTTTGCAATGTGGTGGTTCAGATTCGTATTCTGGGATAACTGCAAATCCTGCACTAGGCTTTGCTTCAGATATGATTATTGATCATGGTGGAACAACATTACTATCAGAGACTCCAGAAATATATGGAGCCGAACATTTATTATTTGAAAAATCATTAAACGAAAAAAATATAGAAAAACTAAATAAACAAATTGAATGGTGGAAAAAATATGTTGCTAGCAACGATAGCACATTAGATAATAATCCAAGTCCTGGTAATAAAAAAGGAGGTTTAACTACAATTCTGGAAAAGTCATTAGGTGCAGTATCCAAAGCTGGAAATAGAAATATGGTTGATGTTCTCGATTATGCTGAACAGGTAAAAACCAAAGGTTTTAACTTTATGAATTCTCCAGGTTATGATCCTGTATCTGTAACTGGTCAAGTTGCTTCTGGCGCTAATGTTATTTGTTTTACTACTGGTCGAGGTTCGTGCTTTGGATTTAAACCCACTCCAAGTATTAAAATAGCAACAAATACAAATATGTATAATAAACTTAGTGAAGATATGGACATCAATGCTGGTACTATTATGGATAATGTTGCAAGCGTTAATGAAGTTGGCAAAGAAATATTTGATAAAATAATTTTAGTTGCATCGGGTGAAAAATCAAAGAGTGAAATAAATGATTATGGTGACGATGAATTTAATCCTTGGATAATTGGAGCAACGCTATAAATTTATAAATCACCTTTAAAGGCTTTTATATACATTTTTAAAAAATCTTCTGCGTTAACTGGTATAGGATTTGTACTTGTTGATGGATCATTAAAAGCCATTAAACTCATTTTTTCTAAATTTTTGTCATCATCAATTATTTCACTTAAAGTATGAGGAATATTTAAATTAGATCTAAGCTCTAAAATCCAATCCATAAAATTATTAAATGTTGCTGATTTTAAATTTATATATCTTGAAATATCAATAATTTTTTCTTCAATTCCTTTTTTATTATATTGTAAAACATATGGCATAAATACTGCATTGGTTAATCCATGATGTGTATTATAAATTGCACCAACAGGATGACTTAAAGAATGGATAGCACCTAAACCCTTTTGAAAAGCTATTGAGCCCATAGATGAAGATGCTAGCATATGCGATCTAGCTTCTAGATTTGATCCATCATTAAAAGCAAGAACAAGATTATTTTTTACTAATCTAATGCCCTCTAATGCAATACCTTGTGAATAAGGATGAAAAATATTCGACAAATATGCTTCTAAGCAATGAGCAAGCGCGTCCATTCCTGTAAAGGCTGTTAGATTTGCAGGAAGTGGAATTGTCAAATTTGGATCAAGGATAACAATTGATGGAAGCATTTTTGGATGGAAAATTATTTTTTTTTCTTGTGTTTGTTCGTTTGTAAATACTGACGCTCTTCCAGTTTCAGAACCTGTTCCAGCTGTAGTAGGTAGAGCAATTATAGGAAAAATTGAATCTGCATTAGCTCTAGTCCACCAGTCACCAATATCTTCAAAGTCCCAGATTGGTCTTTCTTGCTTGGCCATGAATGCAATTGCCTTTCCTGTATCCATACCCGAGCCTCCACCAACAGCTATTACTCCATCATGTTTATTTTCATTAAATGCTTTAACACCATCTTCAACATTCTTACCTGTAGGATTTGATTTAACATCACTATAAACAATTGCCTGTTTATCTAAACAATCATTTAACTTATTAATAATGTTTGTTTTTAAAATTCCATTATCAGTAACAATTAATGGTTTTTGAATATTTAATTCTTCACAGGCTTTTTGTATTTCTTTTATTCTATCAACACCAAACCAGATTGTAGTAGGATAATTCCAATTAATATTTTCCATAATCTTAAATATTTCTTATATGATAGCTTTTTGCTCTTGTTAAATGATCAAATCCTAGAACAGATAAAGTAACGCCAATTCCAGTATCTTTTACACCGGTCCATGCTAAGCCGGGATCTAAGTAATCACATCTATTCATAAAAAAAGTTCCTGTCTCAACATTTTTTCCAAAATTTTCTGCAAAAGACTTATCATTTGTCCAAATACTTGCTGTTAACCCATAAGAACTATCATTCATTAGAGATAAAGCTTCATTTTCATTTTCTACTTTCATTATTCCAACTGAAGGACCAAATATTTCTTCCATCATATATTTCATCGAATGATCGACATTAATAAGTGCACTTGGGCTTACATAACAATTATTACCATCATCTAAATTAAATTTTTTGTTATCTATAATATTCTTTCCACCTTGACTAATTGCGTTGTTAACTTCAGATCTAATATAATTTGCAGCAGATTGCTTCACTACTGGACCTAAATTTGTCTCCATCTCTAGTGGATTTCCTAAAATATATTTCTCAGTTACATCTTTAAATTTTTCTACAAATGTATTGTATATTTTTTTATCAACATAAATTCTTTCGATACCACAACAAGATTGACCAGAATTGAAGTATGATCCATCAACTAAATTTTCAACAGCATGATCTAAGTCACAATCAGCTCTAACATAAGCAGGATCTTTTCCACCTAACTCTAGACCGGCTCCAATAAATCTAGTGCCTATAGATTTTTTTATTTGTTTTCCACCACTTACAGAACCTGTAAATAAAACATGATTAATTCTTGAATCTGAAATTATTCTTGATGTTTGATCATGATCTAAATGTAAATACTGAAAAATATTTTTTGGCAATGAAGATTGTTTAGCTGCCTCATATAATTCTTCAGCACAGAGTGGAGTTTGAGAAGAATGTTTTAATATTACTGCATTACCTGCAAGTAAACTTGGTACAATTGAATTAACAGAAGTGTTGAAAGGGTAATTCCATGGTGCAATTACAAATATAGTCCCTAGTGGTTCTTTGTTTATATAATTATCAAATTCATCATTTTTAATTGATATAACTCTTGATAGTGCTCTATCAGCATTTTCAATCATATAACGAGCTCTTTCTTCAAAACCTCGCATCTCTCCAGGGCACTGTGCTATAGGTCTGCCTATTTGCTTACATAAATTACTAGAAACATCCTTATTTTTTAAAAAAATTTCTACAAAATTTAAAACTGACTTTTTTCTTTCTTCTAAAGATATATTTTTCCAATGCTCTCTTACAGAATAAGAATTACTTAGACTTTTTTCAATATCTTCTTCTGTTGCATATTCTCTTTTAACTAAGACGGAGTTGTCTATTGGAGTAATAGTCTCAAACATTTAGTAAAATTAGCCTCGTTCGAAATATCTTCGTAATTGCCAATCATTAACTGATCCATCATAATCTTTTTGCTCCCATTCAGCAGCATGGATATAATGATCAAGTACATCTTGTGGAAATATCTCTTTTAAAAATTTAGATTTTTTAGCAAGTTGGATTGCTTCATTAAGTGTTTTAGGAACTTCATTTACTTTTTTCTCATATATATTTCCTGAATAAGGTTTATCTAATTTAAGTTTATTTTTAATACCATATAACCCAGCACCAACTAAAGCTGCAAAAGAAAGATAAGGATTAACATCTGCTCCTGGAACTCGACATTCAATTCTTATGGATGATCCATGACCAGCTAGTCTAAACCCAGCAGTACGATTATCAATGCCCCAAACAGATTTTGTAGGAGCAAATGATCCATCTTGAAATCTTTTATAAGAATTAATATTTGGTGCTAAAAAAATTGAAATATCTGGTAATAATTTAATTTGTCCCGCAAGATAACTTTTAAAAATATCAGACATTCCATATTTATCCTTAGGGTTATAAAAAATATTTTTCTTTGTTTTCTTATCGAATAAAGAGTTATGAATATGACATGAACTTCCACAAACTTCTTTGTTATATTTAGCCATAAAGGTTACGGCTTTGTTATGTTTATAAGCAATTTCTTTTGTCGCATTTTTAATTAAAATATGATTGTCAGCCATGTTTAATGCATCGGAAAATACAACATTGATTTCTTCTTGTCCTGGAGCTGCTTCACCCTTTGAACATTCTACATAAATTCCACTATCTAGAAGAGAATTCCTTAATTCCTGCATCACATCCTCTTCTTTCGTAGTTTGGAAAATCATATAATCTTCAATATACCAAGAAGACTCTTTAAGTTTTGTATAATTATTATTATGAATTTCTTCATAAGTTTGATTAAAAAGAAAAAATTCTAATTCTGAACCAACCATAGATTGAAATCCCATTTTGTCTGCCTTAGCTAAAACATCTTTTAATATCTGTCTTGTTGAATGAATAAGTGGTTTTTTTCCTGAATGGTCTAAACAATCACATATTACTATAGCTGTTTTATTTAACCAATTTGCTATCTTTATCGTTTTGAGATCTGGAATTACAGTCATATCTCCATAACCCGTTTCCCATGAAGAAGATTTATATCCGGGTACAGTAAACATATCCATATCGACGGTATAGAGATAATCGCACATATGCGTTTCTTTATAGACATAATCAATAAAAGCTTTTCCAGTAACTCTTTTACCATTTAATCTACCTTGCATATCTGATACACAAACTAAAACTGTATCTATTTCTTTTTTTGTTATTAGTTTTTTTAACTGATTAAATGTAATACTCATGTTTCTTAAAATTAAATTTGTATCATTTTCATATCCTAAATGATAAAGAATGAAACAAAAATAATTAATTAAAAAACGCAGAAAATGGAAAAATATAAGAATTTTATAAATAATAAATGGATTGAAAGTGAGTCCAAAGAAACAATAAAGGTTGATGATCCTTCAAATGGTAAAATCATTGGTGAAATTTCATGTGCAAAAAAAAATGAAGTTGATCTTGCGGTTGAAGCAGCTAAAAATTCTTATAACAGCAGAGTACTTGTTGATATGCCTTTACTTTCAAGAGCGAAACTAATGAGAAAAATTGCAGAAGAGACAAGAAAGGTTTCAAAAGAAGGTGGTGAGCTTCTTTGTTATGAAAATGGAAAAAATATCGCTTCAGCAATTAAAGAATTCAATGATGTAGCAGATATGTTTGATTATTATGCAGGCTTAACAGATAAACTTGAGGGTAAAACAATACCTGTTGCAAAAAATGTTTTTGATTACACAGTTTTAGAACCATTTGGTGTATCAGCACATGTTGTTCCATGGAATTTTCCATTATCAATGATTGGAAGATCACTGTCATGTTCTTTTGCTACAGGAAATTCAACAATTATAAAAACTGCAGAATTAACTCCTTTGTCCGCAACAATTTTTGCTAAAGCAATACAAAATGCTGGTGTACCAGAAGGACTAATCAACATAATTTGTGGATATGGAAATGAAGCAGGATCTTATCTTGTATCTCATGAAGATGTAAATCACGTAGTCTTTACGGGTTCGGTCGCAACTGGAAAAAAGATACTTCATGCTTGTGCTGAGAAAGCTATACCTGCTGTTGTTGAATTAGGTGGTAAGTCAGCTGGTATAGTGTACCCTGACGCAGATCTAAAAGAAGTTTTGGAAAGTGCACGTTCAGGAATATTTAGTGTTGCAGGACAAATTTGTACAGCGATGTCTAGATTGGTAGTTCATAAATCAATCAAGGATGAATTAGTAGATAAGCTAGTTGATATGAGTAAATCTTTAAAAATTGGACCTGGTATAGAAAAAGATACAGATCTAACTCCAGTTATATCTGAAAATCAGCTTCAAAAAGTTGAAGGTTATGCAAGATCAGGAATCCAAGAAGGAGCAGAAGCAGCATATGGTGGAAAAAGATTAGATCGTGAAGGATATTTTATGGAACCAACAGTTCTAAACAATGTTAAACAAAGTATGACTGTAGCCAGAGAAGAAATTTTTGGTCCAGTACTCTCAGTTCTTGAATATGAAGATCAAGAGGAAGCAATTGATATTGCGAATGATACTGAGTATGGTTTAGGTGCTGGTGTTTTTACAAAAGATCTAAAAAAAGCATCTTGGACCGCAAGTAAATTAGAAGCTGGTCAAGTATATGTAAATAAATGGTTCACTGGAAATCATGCAACACCTTTTGGAGGTTATAAACAATCAG
Organism: uncultured Alphaproteobacteria bacterium; assembly: GCA_902623255.1. Taxonomy (GTDB): domain Bacteria; phylum Pseudomonadota; class Alphaproteobacteria; order HIMB59; genus CACPNW01. Next base: position 18,084 of record CACNSY010000008.1, read on the forward strand.
GATATAGCCGTGAAAAAGGAGTGGATGGACTTAAATCTTATCTTCAAGTCAAAAATGTTGGAATTAGTTTAGGTTAAAATCGGCCAGGAGAATAAGCGCTAATATCTATATTCGGCAGTTGATCTTTTGATAAACTATCAATAATTTTTCCCGTAACAGCTCCTAAAGTCCAGCCAATATGTTGATGTCCAAATGCATAAATGACATTATTATTTTTCAGAGATTTTCCAATAACAGGTAATGAGTCAGGTAAGGTAGGCCTTCTACCCATCCATGTTGATCTTACTTCTTTTAATTGGGGCAAAACCTTTCTTGATTGTCTCTCTATCATTTCAAGACGTTTTTTATTGGGTGGTTTATTTAAACCTGCTATTTCAACTGTACCAGCAGCTCTTATACCATCATGAATTTGTATTAAGTAAAATCCAGACTCAGACCAAGCAACGGGACGATTTATTAATTTCTCTTCAGTTTCAAATAATAGGTGATACCCTCTTTCGGTATCAAGAGGGAATTTATCTCCAAGCATATTTGCAATTTGATTGGACCAAGCACCAGCACTTACAATTATTTTATCAAATTTAAGTTTTTTATTTTCTAAAAATAATTCTATATTTTTTTCTTTCTGTGTTAAATTTTTTATATTTTGATTTATGTAAACACCGCCTAGTTCTAAAAATTTTTTAAAAATCTTAGTACTTATTGCTAATGGATTTGTTGTGTGTCTTGATCCAGTAAAAACTTGCCCAGCAAAATAAATATCAGCTAAATTTGGTTCCAATTCCTTAACTTCATCTTTTTTTAAATTTCTTACTTTAACGTTATTATTTTTTCTAATAATGTTTGCGTATTCATAATTTTCATAAGATTTTTTTGAATCAAAAAGATAAAGATTTTCTTCATAGCTAATATATTCTTTTACATTTACATCTTGAAAAATTTCATCGTAAGATATTTGTGAGTGCTTTAATAAATTGGTGAGAGAGTTTGCTATTTCATTAACTTTTTCTTTTTTACAGTTTTTTAAAAAACTTATTGCCCAAGGCAAGTTCTTTAAAATATAAAAAAAATCAACTGCCAAAGGTCCATCTTTTCTTAAAAGCATTGATGGTATATCCCAGATCAATCCAGGATAATTAACAGGAACATTTGCATAGTCTGCAAAAGTACAAGCATGACCAAAACTTGTCATTGAGCCAGGCTGCTCCCTGTCAATTAAAGTTACATTAAATCCAGATTTTTTTAAAAAATATGCGCTACATATACCAACTATGCCAGCACCAATAACAACAATGTTCTTCACTGTTCTATCGAGGTTTAATACCTCTGAGTTTTTCAGATCTTCTTCTAAGTAGCTCAACTGTAGTTAATAAAAATATAGAAAGAAGCACTAAACAAGTAGCCATACATAAAATAACAGGGCTAATTTCTTGTCGTATTCCGGCCCACATTTGTTTTGGAATAGTTAACTGATCAATACTAGCCATAAACATAACTATAACAACTTCATCAAACGATGTAATAAAAGCAAATAAAGCTCCTGATATAATACCTGGTAAAATTAATGGCATAATGACTTTAAAGAATGTTCTCATTGGTTTAGCACCTAAGCTTTGAGCTGCTTTTACCATATTCATATCAAAACCAACTAATGTTGCCGTTACAGTGATTACTACAAAAGGTGTAGCAAGAGCAACATGTGCAAGAATTACACCTGTGAAAGTATAAACAAGATTTATTCTTGCATAGAAGAAGAACATTCCTGCAGCTGTTATAATTAGTGGAACAATCATTGGTGAAATTAATATAGCCATTATCAAACCTTTATATGGCATATGAGGTCTACTTAAACCAAGAGCTGCCAGTGTTCCTAAAGCTGTAGCAATAACAGTTGCTATAATACCAATATAAAAACTATTTACAGTACCAACCATCCACTTTGTTGAACATGGAACTGTAGAAGAAACAACATCAGCACTACAATCGCCAATCATATTTTTGTACCACCTTAATGACCAAGCTTCTGGATCAGGTGGCCAAGCTAACATTCCTTCAGTAAAAACCATAAAAGGTGAAACACTAAAAGATATTGGAATGATTGCGAATAGAGGTGCAATTAGAAAGAAGAAAACTACCGCACAAAAGAATAAATAAAAATAGTAATAAGTTCTTTGTATAGGAGTTGCATAACTTGGAAGAGCCATTTGTTATCCTAACTTTATGTTGTCTATGCCAACAATTTTATTGTACAGCCAGTACAAAATTAACATTATCCCTAGAAGTATACCTCCTAGAGCAGCGCATAATCCCCAATTGAGAGTAGTTTTTAAATGGTAAGCTATCCAACTTCCGATTAATTTACCATCTTTTCCACCAACTAATTCAGGGGTGATAAAATATCCAATCGCAAGAACAAATACTAATAAACCGCCAGCGCTTATACCTGGAATAGTTTGTGGTAAATAAACACGCCAAAATGCCATTGCAGGTTTAGCGCCTAGGTTTTGAGCTGCTCTCATATGACTTTTTGGAATTACTCTCATCACACTGTACAAGGGTAAAATCATAAAAGGTAATAAAATTTGAGTCATAGCTATTAAAGTACCTGTTTCATTATAAACCATTTGTAATCGACCCTCATCACTTACAATACCTAACCAAACTAATATTCCGTTTATAACTCCATTTTGTTGAAGCATTACAATCCATGCTGTTGTCCTAACAAGTAATGAAGTCCAAAACGGAAGTAAAACAAAAATCATTAAAAGATTACTATATCTTAAAGGTAAATTTGCTAACAAATGTGCAACAGGAAAACCAAGTATTAAACAAAAAATTGTTACGTAAACACTTACTTTGAAAGTTCTAAACCAAGTTTTAATATACATTCGCCTTCTTTCATCCTGTAAGACAACATCACCATCTTCGCTATATGTTCTATCAACTGCATTCCAATAATAAATTGATGATCTATCGTTTACCATTTGGTTAAAAGAGTACCAGTAAGTTGGATCGCCCCAGAACTTATTTATTTTGATAAATGTCTCTTTATATGAAACTGGTTCTTCACCTTTTTTTACAATTTTTTTTATTTCTCTAGTGGTTTTTTTAATTAAACTTTTCCAACCAGATTTAGCATAATTCATTCTTGTTAGAGCTTTACCTATTTGTCTCTTATCTCCATTGGCTAATTCAAAAAAAAGACTTTTATATACTTCTTCTGGAGGTAGTTCGTCAGCTGCTTTATCCCAGTTTTTGTATTCTTTAAAAGTATTAGGAAAAACTGAATTAATTTGACTGTCATCAATACTTCTAAGAAGCATGTCGCCAATTGGCATTACAAAAGTAACGACAATAAAAAAAAGTAAAGGAAAGACTAAAAGAAAAGCTCTCAGTTTATTTCTTCTTTCAGCTTTTCGCAAACTTTGTTTGAGTGGAACTCCGTCCGTAGTTAATAATTCAGCAGTAGAAATAGTAACCTCCAAATAAAAAAGGCGAGATAATTCTCGCCTTTAGATTAAATTACAAAATTTAATTTATCAAGCTTAGTTGCCCATCCATGCAGCATAACGCTCTCCAATTTCAGCACCGTAATCTGCCCACCATTGTGGATCACTTACGATTGAAACTGCTAAACGTTCTGGTGTATTAGGCATGTGAGGCATAATATCAACACCTCCTGGTCCCCAAGGCTCATTGTTTTCAATGATTGGAATACCAGATGCTCTCATTGGTCCATATGTAATATATTTAGCTTGTTCAGCTTGTGCTTCAGGAGTTGAAGCATGCATCATAAAGTCAATAGCTGCATCTCTATTAGGAGCTCCAGCAGTTAGACAAAGATACTCTTGGTCTAAAACCTGACCTTCCCAAATATACTCAAAGTTTTCACCTTCAGCTAAGTTTGCTGCACCTACACGACCGTTATATGCAATAGCCATAATAACTTCACCACTTTTTACTAACTCAAGTGGTTGTGAACCAGCTGACCAGAATACAACATCGTCTTTGATTCTATCTAAAACTTCAAATGCTCTATCAATAGCACCTGTTTGATTAGCTAAAACTGTAGGTACTGCATTTGGTTTTACACCATCAGCTACCATAGCTTTTTCAATTATACCTGTTGCCCAAGTATGAATACCTCTTTTACCAGGAAATTTTTCTGTATCAAAAAAGTCTGCCATACTGTCTGGTTTTTCACCAGGGAATGCATCTGGGTCATAAAATACAACGTATGTCCAAAAGATTTGTGGTACACAACAGTCCCAACCAGAATGGTATTCAAGACCATTATTTTCCATATCTTCTAACATTGATTCACCATCAGGGCCTGGAGTTGATAATTCAGCAATTTCAGAAGAAATATCTTCAAATAGACCTTCATCACAACCCGTGATTGCATCAGATGGTAAAACGTCTACTAAATCCCATACAACGTTTCCACTTTCAACTTGTGCTCTAACTTCTCCTAATCCTCCATTATAGTTCTCAAAAACGATTGAGCTAGGATCAGAATATGTATCAGCATAAGCTTTTTGTTGACTTTCTGTATAAGCACCACCCCATGATGCAACCGTTACAGCGCTAGCTGCAAAAGGAGCAAAGACAAGTGACACAAATAAGAAGGCTTTTAAAAATTTAGACATATATATCCTCCTATTTTTAATTATTTAATCTTAAGATTATGTCCGTAATGGTGGTGTAATAACATGTCGTTAAATGAAAAAAAAGAGGTAAAAATAAAAAATTTCGGCCAAATACCGATAAAAAAATAGATTTAAATATCTAGTGCTCTAACATCCTCGGAATCCCAGCTTAAATTAAGTTGATCTCCTTCTTTATGACTAAAACTTCCTTCATTAGGGACTTTTACTATAAACTCATTATTTCCACAAACATCAAGCCTAGCTCTAATATGATCACCTAGGTAAATTAATTCTTCAATTTTTCCTGAAAAATTGTTTGAGCCAGAAGTAGAACTGTCTATTGAAACACGTTCTGGTCTAATAGATAGTTGAGTTTTTTCTCCAACTTCATTCACATTAATTTTTAACGCTTTCACCATTCCAAAACCACCATCTAATTCAACAGTACATGACGAACCATTTACTTCTTTAACAACACCATTTAATGTATTATTTTCACCTATAAATTTAGCAACAAAAGAATTTTCAGGTTTTTCATACAAAATATCAGGAGTAGATAATTGTTGTACTACACCATCATTGAATACTGCAATTCTGTTGGACATTGTTAATGCTTCACTTTGATCATGTGTAACATAGACAACTGTTATACCAATCCTATCATGAATATGTTTGATTTCGTATTGCATCTGTTCACGCAAATTCTTATCAAGTGCACCTAAAGGCTCATCCATTAATACAAGGCGTGGTTCAAATACAAGTGCTCTAGCCAAAGCAACTCTTTGTTGTTGTCCACCAGATAATTGAGCAGGAAATCTAGTACCAAAATTACCTAACTCAACCATATCAAGAGCTTTCTGCACTTTTTCTTTAATATCTGGTTTTGAAATTTTTCTTACTTCTAGAGGGAATGATAAATTTTCTGCAACAGTCATGTGGGGAAATAAAGCATAGTTTTGAAATACCATTCCAATTTCTCTTTCATAAGGAGGTATTTTACTTATTGGTTTAGTATCTAAAAATATTTCACCGTTTGTAGGTGTTTCAAAACCAGCTAACATCATCAAAGTTGTTGTTTTACCTGATCCTGATGGACCCAACATTGTTACAAACTCACCCTTAGCAATATCCAAGTTTAAGTTTTTTACTACTAGTACTTCTCCATCATAACTTTTATCGATCTTTTCAAATTTAACGAAACTTTGAGATGCGTCATTCATAATATATTTTGTAATGAAGCTTGAATAACTGCATGAAAACAAATAGTCAAAAGTTAATTTAAAAAATGTTCATATTTGGAGTTATTTTTGCTTTAGTTGCTGGAATTTTGTTTGGCTTAATTGGCCCTACTACAAAAATAGCATATAATTCAGGCGCCTCTGTAGCATTAACTATTTTTTTACGTTACGCAGTTGCCTCGATAATTATATTACCTTTTATCCCTTATCAAAAGAATCTATTAGAAATTTTTAAAAAGAACCTAAAATACTTTTTATCTATTTCAGCGGGTTCAATATTATTAACGCTTGGATTATTGACTTCAGTTATATTTATTGAAGTTAGTTTAACAATTCTTATTTTTTGCCTCTATCCAATATATGTTCTTTTATTTTCTATTATTGTCGATAAAGAAAAAATTTCATTAACTGTAAAGATTCTCTTTTTTGTTACATTTTTAGGAATTGTTTTAGTTATAGGACCATCTTTTAAAGTCATAAATATAGTAGGTATTCTTTTAGCTTTTCTTGCTTCACTTGGATCAACTAGTATGATTATAGTAAATCAAAAAATGTCTATTAAAGGTATTTCACCAATACCAATTAATATCTTTATAAATGTTTTTAATACTTTTTTCTTCTTTGTAATATTAAAAATATTTTTTTCTTTAAATTTTAATTTTGATATCAATATTTATCTTTTAATTTTAATTCCTTCGGTATGTTATAGCTTTGCACTTTTGTCACAATTAATTGCTATCCCAAAGATTGGACAATCATATACTGCTTTATTTTTGTATTTAGAACCAGTGGTAGGTGTTCTTGGGGCTGTTTTTTTATTAAATGAAAATTTAGAAACTTATCAAATGATTGGTGCTTCGATTGTAATAATAAGTTTACTATCAGCTTCTTTTATTAGTAGTAGAAACTAAAATTGATTTTTCATGAAGTTAAACCAATTCTGACCTATTATTTTTGTAGAAACTTTTTCTGGAATATTATTTTCACACATTAAATAAAATAAATTATTTAAGTCACTTGGTTGCTTATACCAACTTGGTAACTTAGGCCATTTTGGATTTTTATCTTTTGATTCTCCATAGTCGATATTTTTGCTCCACTTTCCATTTCTCATCCACATAACTACATCGTCAGACCAATTTAAACAAAGATCAGACCCTATTCCAATATTGTCTTCACCAATTAGGTTTACAAGCTCCTTAATCATTTCACAAAAATCTTCTATAGTACAATCACCTAAATTTTTAAGATGGTAAGGATATAAACTTAACCCAATAAAACCATTTTTTTTAACAAGTTTTTGTAAAATATCAGTATCAATGTTTCTTTTAGATTTATGAAAGAAATTTGGGTTAGCATGAGAAATTGCCACAGGTTTATTTGAGACTTCAATAGCATCAAGACAAGTTTGCTTTCCTGCATGACTTAAATCTACAATCATGCCAAGTCTATTCATTTCTTCAATAACAGCTTTTCCAAATCGTGAAACACCTGAGTCTTTAGGTTCAAAACATCCTCCAGCGAGTGGGGTTTGATTATTATAGGTGAGTTGCATAAATCTTACACCTGCTTCAAAAAATTTTTCAATTAAAAATATATCATTCGCAATAGGAGCAGAATTTTGAAAACCAAAAATAATTGCAACTTTATTATTTTTTTTAGAATCCAAAATATCTTTGGTAGTTTTTGCGTGAGCAATAATATCATGATGTTCTTTAAAAAGACGGTGCCAATAATTTATTTTTTCAAAAGACTCTTCAGTATTTTCCCAATACACTAATGTCGCATGAATTGCAGTTAATCCAGCTTGGTGGGCATTTTCAAATAATTCCCTATTCCAGTTACAATATTCCAATCCATCAATTAGAAGTATATCTTCACTTATTTTTGACATAGATTAATACTTCTATTAATGAAAAAACCAAAATTAACTATAGATATTTAATAAATGTTACAAAAAGTAAGAGAAAACGATAACTACATGAAACTATCAAGAATGGGTTCACGCTATCCTTCTCGGCTTAGTTTTTCTAGAAGTATGTTAAGAAGATTAATCAACGACAACTGGGAAATACATAAGTCAAAATTTGATTTAGATAAATATGGTTTCGGCACCGTTGTTTATGAAATAATTATTAATAAGCAAACTTATTCACTTGTATGTTTCTCTGATTTTCTAGATGATAAGGATAGAAGTGATAGAGTTATCGCTAGTAAATGGGATACAGCCTATACGTTACATGTAGGTAAATTATCTGATCAAGATCTAAATAGATTAAAAAAAACAATTCCTCTTCAAGAATCAGGTCGCAATTCTCCAGATGAGTTAATTCTTAGCAGAGCAAATAAAAGTGTAAGATTGTTTCAGTATGTTGTCGATTGTCTTTCGAATGGTAATCAGCCAGATATTTATGAAATAAATAAAGTTGGGTATTTACTGAGAACTACTGCTGTTTATGGTAGTGGTAAATTTGGATTATCAGATTTTACTAACACAAAAAATACAACTGTTTTCAATCAACCCTTTAGAGCAGAAATGTTATCAGTTTATTTAATTAGAGAATTTAGTATTGAATTAGTTGAGCATGTTGCAAGGCAAATTAATCCAAAAAAAGCAGTAAAGTTAGATAGAAAAATTAAACAACATTTAGGTATTGGTAATTCAACAGGTTTAGGTATGGCGCCTTTTATCATTAAACATCCAAAGTTGATTAATAAGTGGATGAAACAGTACACAAAGACATTAGAAGAAATTTCTCAAATTGAGTTAGATAGTATAATTTTCGAAAATTATAAAAAACTGTTGAATAAAGCTCTTAATTATCTTGAGGAAGTAAACACAAGTGATGAATTCCAAATTAATAAAAATAAATTAACTACTGAAGATTTAAAAAAATATATTTTCTATATTAATGACTTAGATCTTTCTCAAAAATATAAATGGTTAGATATTCTAGATTATTGTGATTCAAATTTTAATAATGATACTCAAGAAATTGCAAGAGTACAACTAATTGAATTGTATCCTCAAATATCAGAAGAGTTAGCAGAAGATATGGCAGATGAGGAGATAATGGAAATTGATGGAAATCAATCTATCGGAGATTTAAAACAAATAATCAATGATAAATATTCTTGGATAAAAGATATTGATTTTAACAACAAAGATAGCAATTATTTATTTTGGTATGTTTCAGCAGCAAAGTTAGAACCTAGGCTGGGTGAAAGATATAATGAGCAAGGAAGTGAATTGGAGCAAAATTTAGGAATTGCAAAAATGGTCAGTGAGTTATTTAAGCAAATAAAAAATGTAGATGAAAATCAATTAATTTGTGAATTTTTATTAACACATCCTGAATACAGAGGAATTGTTAAAAGAATACAATCTTTAAAAAATTATCCTTATTCGGAAGTTCAAGATAATGTTCTCGATAAAAAAACAATACCAATTGATATGTTAAGATTTAAATTATCTTTTTTTGGTGCCAATCGATATGATCCTAAGTCAGATAGATGGTTAAGAGTAAGTTTTTTTTCTGGAGCTCCTTATCTATCAGATCTAAATAATAAAAATGTTGATGAATGGGGTTTTGCAACAATGAATTCATATTAATATCTGTGAGTTACTCTTATTATGAAGTCTACACTAATTCACAGCGAGCTTTTTCAGGATTAGGGTTCACATATGGATCAGATGAAGACGCTGCATTTATTACAACTTGGCTTGAAATACTTGGTTTAGACGGAATAAAATTATTAACATTAAAAATTAAAGAATTAGATAACACTTTTAATGCTAGCATAGATCCATCAAATATAAATGATGAGTTTGATTGTAAAAATAAGTCTTCATTGATGATAGGGCCAGGATTAATTGATTATTTGATATCAAAAGTAGATAAAAAAGAAAATTTAAAATTAAATATAAAAAATTGCAATGATCCCATATTCCTAATACCTTTGCTTTATAAGTATGCAAAAAAAAATATCAATTCACAGTTTTTGTTAGATCAAAAAGTTGATGCACAAATAACAAATAAAAATATTAGTATTAATAGAGATTTTATCTCTACAAATTATCAAAGAAATTTTGATCTTTTACTTACAAAAAATATTTTAAATGAACAAAAGTTAGATATTAATATTCCATCAACAAATATAAATAATTTGCTATCTGAAGGCATTAATCCTGATAAAAAATCTTGGGATCAAATATCTAAGATAGCTTTTAGAACTTTTGTACCTGAGTCAGAGGAATCTAGAGCCAAAGGTGCTGGAGGTGGTGATGCAAATGATTAATTTACTAAATGCAAATCTCTTGGGACTTGAGTAAGTAACTCGTAACCTGATTCTGTTACTCTAACTGACTCACTTAGTTCTAATCCCCACGTATCCATCCACATTCCACACATAAGATGAAAAGTAACATTAGGTTCTAAAAGTGTCTTTTCATTTTTCCGGATACTAAGTGTGTGTTCTCCCCAATCAGGAGGATAACCAATACCAATTGAGTAACCAGCTCTTGACTCTTTTTCTAATCCATATTTTTCTAATACTGACCAAAAAGCAACTGCAACATTATGACAACTATTTCCTGGGTTTGTTTGTTCTAAAGCTTTCTCAATACCTTCATTTGTTATTTTTAATGTATCCGATATCTTTGGATCAGGTTTACCAACATACACAGTTCTGGATAAGGCACAGTGATAACGATGTTTCACACCACCTAATTCAATAATTGTTCCTTCATTATTTTCAAATTTTTTATCACTAGGAGTTAAGTGTGATGCTGATGCTGATCTCCCACTTGCAAGTATTATACCTAAACCTGAATATTCTCCTCCAATTTGTGTTGAATCATTTCCAGCAATGAGAGTATTTTGAATTTTTCCTGCAACTGTACTTTGTTTTACACCTTCTTTTATTGAAGCAAATGCTGTTGTCATTCCTGCTTTCACAAGTGTGCCAGCATCTTTCATAAATTTTATTTCATTTTCAGATTTTACATATCTTACCCAATTAATTAGAAGATGTGCATTAATAAATTTAGCATTCGTTAAATTATCTTTTAATCTCCTATGATTTTCTGCAGTATAATAATAGCTATCCATTTCGACGCCAATATTTTTACTTGACCAATTTTTGTCTTTAAATAATTTAACTACATAATCATATGGATGTAATGGTGGTGATTGAATAAGTCGCTCAGGATAACCAAATATATTTTCTTCATTTAAAAAAGTTGTAATCCTTGCACCATTCGAATCTTGCTTTCTTCCAAACCAAAATGGTTGATCTTCATCTATAGAAATTATTACTCCTTGTGGAACATAAAATGACCATCCATCATAGCCAGTTAGATAATTCATATTAGAGGGATCAGTAGTTAATAGAATATCAACACCTCTTTTATTCATAGACTGTTTTACTTTTGCAATTCTTGAATTAAATTCTTCTTGTGAAAAAATCATAATTTTTTAGATAATCTCTTTATCTCTCTAATACTTCATATCCAAACTGATCTGCTGTTTCAAGAAGGATCTCCCAAATTGATAAGGCAAAACCTCTTGGTATATATAAACAGTAATTATTAGAGGATATTTTAAATAACTTAACACTGACATGATGAATGGCTGTGCTAGCAGAAGATAAATCTGGAAAATTCCTAGGTCTTAAATCAATTGGAAGATGTCTATTTAAAAATAATGATGAATTATCTCCTGATATTTCAATACCTGTGAAAGCATGAGACATGTCTAAAATTGTTGCGATTTGCTCACTTATTTCAATTTCTTTATTAAATAGCCACCATTTCAAAGGTTCCATTCTCCATAATGATTTATTTTCAAATATTATCCCTTTATTAAAACTAGGAATATTTTTAATTTTTAGTTCTTTTGATAGTAAATTATTCATTTCATCAATTTTGTCAGGCCAACAGGCAATTTGCAAAATTTCTAAACTTTTTAATTCTTTAAATGTTAGAGATTGTTTGTCGCTTGATGAATATTTTCCAACCTTATAAATTGTTTCTAGTGCAGAATGTCTATGCATACATTCGTTCTCCTTTAGGATCAATCATATGTGGTGAAACAACTTTTAAATTCATTTGTTTATTTCTTACAGGATCTGCCCCAACTAAATTGGTATCTTTCCATTTATCTAAACCACCTTTGACAAAACCTAATCCAATCCAATGTCCAAGTTCAGGAGAATAAGTAACTGAGGTAATTCTTCCGATACCCTGTCCTTTAATATTATTTTTTTCACAGACAATAGTTCCAGCATTAAAAGTTTCTTTTAAGTTTGTTGGAAAGAAACCTACTAGAATTTCTCGATCATTATTTTTTAATACTCCTCGTTTTCTCATTGCGCTTCCAATATATGATTTTTTTGTAGAAGCCATTTTGCTTAAACCTGCATCATCAATTGTTACCCTTCCATCAAGCTCAGCGGCTGTTACATGACCTTTTTCAACTCTAAGTGCACCTAAAGCTTCTAATCCATATAAACATCCATCATATTTTTTTGCATTTTCCCAAATTAGGTCCATCATTGTATTAGCAAAATCTGATTTGACATAAACTTCAAAAGCTAATTCACCTGAAAAACTAATTCTTGCAATTCTACAAGGAATATTACCTTTAAGAAATGTTGAAGTAACACCCATAAAAGGTAAGTTATTATTAGTTACAACCAAAGAATCATCGACACAATTATTGAGAACTTCTCTAGATTTAGGTCCTGCAACTGATACGCCTGCCCATTGTTCAGAAACACTAGTCACATTAACATTAAGATCTGTCCATCTAGTTTGAAGTAATTCTTCTAACCATGACATCACTTTTGCAGCTTCACCTGTAGACGTCGTCATAAAATATTCATTTTCTGCTAATCTCCAAGATGTACCATCATCCATTACAATACCGTCATCACGCAACATGATACCGTATCTAGCTTTTCCAACTTGTAGTTTTGAAAAACTATTCGAATAAATTCTATTTAAAAATTCAGTAGAGTCTGGTCCTTGAATAGCAATTTTGCCTAATGATGTTATATCACAAATTCCAACTGTTTTTCTTACTGTTGATGCTTCTCTTATATAAGAGTCACTTAAAGTTTCATTTTCTTTGGGATAATACCAAGGTCTTTGATACAATCCAACTTCAATCATTTTTGCACCATGATCAATATTCCATTGATGCATTGGTGTTACTCTTAACGGCCTAAAATGTTTTCCAACATTTCTTCCGCTTAAGGCACCTATAGATACAGGAGTATAAGGAGGCCTGAAAACAGTAGTCCCAACTTCTGGAATTTCTTTATTTAAAAGTTCAGCCATTAAAGATAATCCAATGATATTTCCCATTTTTCCTTGATCGTTTGCCATACCTAAAGTTGTGTATCTTTTAAGATGCTCTACCGAAATGAAACCTTCACGATGCGCGAGTCTTACGTCATCTGTCGTTACATCATGTTGATAATCTACAAAACTTTTTGATCTAGATTTTTTATATTTTACTTCATACAGTGGTTGTATGGGATTTTTCCATCCACCAGGTTTTGGGAAAAAATAATTTGTTTTAGAAATACCTAAACGGTTCAACGCATCAGTAGTTCCTGCTATCCCAGAAGCAATACAATCATTTTTATTCCATAAACCTCTAGAAGAACCTACCATTGTAATATTTTCTTTTTTGTCACTTGGTAAAAAACAAGCATTGTTATAATCCCATTTAGGCTTTACGCCTCTGTGAGATAACAAATGTACAGCAGGTGACCAGCCACCTGATAATAGAACCTGATCACAATCTATAGTTTCAGATTTATTAATAGTTTCACTTTTTGATATATCTAAACTATGAATTTTTTTTGAACCATTAATATTATAAGGTACATACCCTTTTCTAATTTCAAAACTTTTATTTGTCTCAATTTCAAAATTAGTTCGTGAATCAAGAACAGTTACATTGGCCCCAGCTTCTGATAATTGATTTGCTGTTTCATAAACAGAATCATTATTTGTAGCTATCACAATTCTTTTTCCGGTGAGTACACCATATCTATTCAAATAATGCTTTGATGCATTTACAGTCATTACACCAGGAATATCATTATTATTAAATGCAATGTGTCTTTCAATTGCTCCAGCACCAACAATTATATGCTTTGCTCTAATGGTCCAAAATCTTTGGCGTGGAATGTTTACATTTGGTGCTGATATATGGTCTGTTACTCTCTCTAATAAACCAACAACGCAATTATCATATAATCCGAATGCAGTAGTTCTAGTCATTATTTTTATGCCTAGATTTTCAAGTTGATTTTTAATTTGTGAGTTATCAAAATCATTTTCTGCAAGTTGATTTCCTCCAATAAGACTATCTTGCTCAACTAAAATAACATCTAATTTTTTTTCTGCTGCCTCTATTGCTGCTGCAACACCAGCAGGTCCTGATCCTACAACAATTAAATCACAAAAATCATGAGCATGCTCATAAGTATCTGGATCAGGTAAACCAGAAGCACTTCCCATTCCCGCAGCTTTTCTAATAAACTTTTCAAAAAACATCCATATGGCTGTTCCTTTACCCCATTCAAGTGGAGGTATTCCCATGAAAGTTTTATAATAAAAACCAGCTGCAAAAAATCTACCTAAGTAATTATTTATTCCCGCTAGATCAAAATTTACGTTTGGAAATGCATTTTGACCACTTGCTTCCAAACCATTATATAATTCTTGTGTTGTTGCTCTTACATTCGGATCTCTTCTATCTTTTGAACCAATTGTAACTAAGGCGCCGGATTCCTCGACTCCACTAGAAAATATTCCTCTTGGTCTATGATATTTAAAACTTCTTCCAACTATACCGATATTATTTGCTAGTAATGCCGATGCTAGTGTATCTCCTTCAAAGCCTTTGTAATTTTTTTTATCCCAACTAAAGGATAAAATTTTATCTCTATTAATTTTTCCATAGTTATCTATTCTTCTTGTCTTCATTTATTATTTTCTACAACCTTCTGTAAATCCGGATGGCATGGTTTGACACTTTTTATTTCATGAGTGACAGTAGAACGTTCAACTACCAACCACATTCTACATCCATTAGAATGATGCCATGTTTCAAATTGAAAACCTTTTATATTTTTTCTGAAAAATATAGCTTCAGTCCATTCTTTCTCTGATGCATCTAACGAAGGATAATTGATTGTTGCATCTCCTCCATAACTAAATTCACTATGATCTCTTTCACCACAATAAGGACAATTGATTCTAATCATTTAACCGTGCAATTTTGGATCAGGTCCTGCGCCACGTTCATCAATATTGATACCTTTTTCAAATCTTTCTAAATTATGATTTTGTACGTAGTTATGCGGGTTTTCATTTGCAATTAAGTCGGCAAAATACCAACCTGATGCAGGACTAGCTTTGAAACCACCATAGTTCCAACCAGCATTTAAATAGAGATTAGATATTGGCGTTTTACAAATAAAAAATGATCCGTCCATTGTCATGTCCATAACACCTGCCCAATGACGAAGTAATCTTATTCTTCCAAGTGAAGGAAATATTGCCATGGCCGCTTCGGCAACATCTTGAACCATAGGAAGATTTCCTCTTTGAGCATATGATTTATACCAGTCAAGATCACCACCAAACACCATGCTTCCTTTATCTGACTGCGATATATAGAAATGCGCACCACCTACGCCATAAACAACAACCTGGTCTAGAAGTGGTTTAACAGCCTCAGATACAAATGCTTGTAGTTTATGGGATTCAATTGGCAGGTTACCTAATTCTGCCATTTGCCATAATACTGAAGTATTGCCTGCAACAGCAAATCCTATTTTCTTTCCTTTTATAATTCCTCTTGAAGTTTGAATACTTTCAATATTTCCATTCTTTCTTGTAAAACCTGTAACTTCACAATTTTGAAGAATGTCTACACCTAATGTATCTGCAGCCCTTGCATAACCCCATGCAACTGCATCGTGTCTTGCATTACCTGCTCTTTTTTGAACTGCAGCTCCAAGTATTGGAAATCTAGAATTATGATAATTTAAATGTGGAATTTTTTTCTTTAAAGTTTTTAAATCCCAAAGTTCTGCATCAGTTCCATGGAGTCGCATAATATTATAAATCCGTGAAACTGAATCTTTAGCACCAGGGCTATGAAATAACGAGACATGAGCTCGTTGGCTAAACATTACATTATAATTTAATTCATGACTTAAATTTTCCCATAACTTTAAAGAATGTTCATAAAATTCGTGATTGCCTGGCATCATATAATTTGATCTTACAATAGTTGTATTACGTCCAGCGTTTCCTCCACCAATCCAGCCTTTTTCTAAGACAGCTACATTTTTTATATTATGATTCTTTGCTAAATAATATGCCGTGGCAAGACCGTGTAGACCTCCCCCAATTATTACAACATCATAACTATTTTTTGGTTCTGGATCACGCCATTGTCTAGTCCAATAAGACTGACCATTTAAACCGTTTTTAATTACATTCCAGGCATTAAATTTTGTCATTTGTTTTATTAATTATTAGAATAGTTGATGAAAGTAAAATGAATTAACTTGCCATGCTAGTGTTATTTAATCACAGTTAACTTGATGAATCTGGCCATGTGTCATTTAATCTATAACCTTCTGGAAAAGGATCATCCTTATCGATATATAAAATTTGTTTTCCAGTAATAAATGCACTACCTGTTATTTTTGGAATAATACAATTTTTGTTATTAATTGTAATTTCCTTTTCAATACTTGCTTTAAATGTAGATCCTATAATAGACTTTGATATAAATTCTTCATTTATTTGTATTTCATTTTTTTCTCTCATTACTGCTAATCTTGCTGAAGTGCCTGTACCACAAGGTGAGCGATCAAGTTTTCCAGGTCGTATAACAACTGTATTTAATCCTGTAAGTAATGATTGATTATTTTTTTTTAAAGGTTCAATAAATTGGCAAAAGGAAAGATAATCTAATCCTTTAATAGTAGGATGTTCAAATCCTATAGATGCGTTTGCTTCTTTCAATAATTCTTTGGCAACATTTACAAATTTATTTGCATTCTTTGGTTCAATTTTAAGATTAAAATCACTAGCATTACAAATTAAAAAACTGTCACCTCCAAAAGCGGTACTTACTTTAATTGTGCCATAATTTTTAGTCTTTAAATCTACATCTATTTTATCTGCAAAGCAGGCAAGATTAGTTAAAGTGACACTTTTAACTTTCTTATTTTCACAATCAGCAACAACTTTTATTAAACCACCGGGAGCTTCAAGTGTAAGCATGCTTTTAGGATATTTCATTTGAACAATATTTTTTTCTAATAAGACTGTTGTTACACAAATTGCATTTGATCCGCTCATGGGAGGATTATCTTCTGGTTCCATAATTACAAATCCAGCATCTGCATTTTTATTTGAAGGTTCTAAAATAATATTACAATGTTTAAAGACCCCTCCTCGAGGTTCATTTAAAAAAAAATTTCTCCATTTTTTATCTAAAAAAAGTTTTTTAGAAGCTTCCTCAGGTGAATTAAACTTCAAACCTTTAATTCCAATTACGACATCCCCAATTTCACCACAGCAATGTGTGTTAAATACTGTGATTTCATCCATGTGGAATTATTAGATCATCAATATTTTTAGAATGATGTGTAATTTGTTCGTATCCATCTTTTGTTATAATAAAGCTATCACCAACTTGTGATCTAAAATTATTTGCACTTGCCCCGCCATCAACAGCAAATACCATTCCAGGCTCAAGAACTGTTTTGTTCCCAACTACTAATTGTGGTTCCTCTAAAAAGCTAAAGCCTGTACCTCTTCCACATCGAAATGTAGGATAAGGGTATCCCTCAGACTGTATAGTATCTGCATAAGCAGCATGAACTTCTTCAGCTGTTACTCCAGGACCAAGAATTTCAAGAGCAGCTTTTTGAGATTTAACTGCAGTCTCAAAAGCTTTTATTTGTTCATCTGATTGAATTTCTTCTACCCAAAATATTCTGTCAAAACCTAATTTAAACCTATGAAAATTTGTAGAACCACAATAACATACAAATACGGGATCACCTTTTTGTATAATTTTGGTCGAAGCGCGATGGTGAGTTTTAGGTAAATCATGACCCGATGTCATAACAGGCAAAAAATGAATATTTGGAGACATATTGATATTATCAGGATAAAATTCTTTTAAAAGATCTGCTGCTTTTCTTGTTCCAGCTTGTGATTGTGCAAGTGCAACCTCATACTCAGGAACATTATGGCCAATTGTTTTTTTTGCTGCCTCCATCATAGCCATACCAACTTCGCCGGCATGCCGAGCTATATTCAATTCATGATTAGATTTAATCATTCTTATATTATCTATTAATTTGGTTAAATCCCCAGGATGATCTTGAAGTAATTCGTCTAAATAACTTTTAACCATTGGATTGATTTTAAATTTTTCAATAAAAATATTTTTATGCTGATTAATAATTTGAGGTAATAATTCTCTCCATTCATTTCCAATACCATCATTCCATGTTTCGACTGTATCCACAGGGCAATCATCTGGTACTAATAAAACATCAAGAAGAGGTGTAATTAAGTAAGTTTTATGATCATTTGAAACAACTAAAAGTGTTGGTCGAAAAAAATCCATATGAAGGAAGTCATGATATCCTGTAAAATAATAAATAGAGTCATCATCTGTTATAATTGAGAGATCAATATTATTCTCAGACATTTTTTTCTTAAGTTTATTTAAATTTTCAGAAAACATTTATTTTAATTGTTGTTCTACTAATTCAGTCCAATATGAAGAACCTACGACTAATAATTCGTCATTAAAATCATAATTATCAGCATGTAAAGGTCTGGAATGCTGCTCTGATGTACCGTTACCCATTAAAACAAAGCAGCCAGGTTTTTCATTTGCCATTACTGAAAAATCTTCTGAGAATAAACGTGGTTCAATATCACCATTACATTTATCGTTTCCAAGCAATGAAACTGCAGCTTTTGTTGCAGACTCAGTTTGGTTTTTTGAATTAAAAGTTATAGGACAGGTTGTTTCATATTTAACACTACCATTAACACCATGTGCATTGCAAATGCCCTCAACAATTTGTAACATTTTTGATGCAATTTTTTCATTTGTTTCTTTTGATAAAGCTCTTGCATCACCAGTCATTTTTACCATACCCGGCAGAACGTTTTTTTTACCATCGGTTATAAATTCAGTAATAGAAACTATACCATTATCTGCTGGATTTAATTTCCTAGAGACTATCGATTGAAGTGCTACTGCTATTTGAGAACCGACAGTTATTGCATCAACGCCCATATGAGGTAATGCAGCATGCCCACCTTTAGCTTTTATTTCAATTTCAAATAAATTTTCACTTGCTGTGATTGCTCCTTTTCTAGTGCCAAATGTTCCAATTTCCATGTTAGGAATATTGTGCATAGCGTAAACTTCATCAATTTTAAATTTATCAAACAAGCCCTCATCTATCATTGTTCTTGCACCAAAAGTATTTTCTTCATCAGGTTGAAAAATAAAATATACTGTGCCGTTAAAGTTACCTTTTTCTGATAAATATTTTGCTGCTCCTAATAACATAGTAGTGTGACCGTCATGTCCACATGCATGCATTCTATTATCAAACTTAGACTTATAACTAAACTCATTAGTTTCGTGTATAGGGAGAGCATCCATATCTGCTCTTATACCAATTGATTTCGAACTATTTCCTTTTTTTAAAATTCCAACTACTCCAGTCCTGGCAATACCAGAATGCACTTCTATTCCAAAATCTTTTAAAAGAGTTGAAACTTTTGCTGAAGCATATTCTTCTTCAAAACTAATTTGTGGGTGCATATGTAGATCATGACGCCATTCTACTAATTGGTTATGTAATGACTGTGTTTTCATAACCTACATACTATTAAATTCTTTAATTTTATTGTCTAGAGAAAGCATATAATCATAATGTGAATTCCAAAATTTTTGATCTTTTCTTTTTTCAAATTCTTCAAGACTAACACCTTGTTGCTCTACCCAAGTAAAGTATCCTAAATTAAATATTCTTTTCTTATCCATGTGAGAGAGTTCAAGCATATTATCAGTGGATATTCCTGATAAGTATTGTCCAAATAATTCAGCACAAACTATTTCATCATAATTATTATTAAAATCAGCAATGGTCTTGTTTAACTCTGACATATATAAATCTGCACCATCAGTAGCAACCGTTATAATTGCGTCATCACTATTTAAATCCATATATTTAGCTAGTTTTATTGATGCCAATATATTTGCTATTGCTGAGAAACCAAATTCAGGAAGTCGAGAAACAAAACCAGGGTCAAAATTTTTTTTCTTAATCAAAAAATTTTTTCCTATTTCAGTATTAAAAATCATATTTAAATTATTGGTAGCTTGATCAGAAACATCGACAACAAAATCTGTATTCATTACATTATGAATAAGAGGAACATGTTTGTCACCAATTCCTTGTATATTATGTTCACCATAACCTCCGTGAAGTAATGTTGGACACTCCAAAGCTTCAACAACTGCAATCTTCGTCTGTAATTTATCTTTCAGATAATCTCCTGCTGCTAGAGTACCGCTTGATCCTGAAGCACTTACGTAAAACCTAGGCGTTAAATTACTGCTACCTTTAACTCTAAGAAATGATTTTTCAAAAGATGGGCCAGTTACAGAACGATGAATACCGTAATTATAATACTCATCAAATTGATTTATTATATCATTTTGACTATCTTTTTTTAATTCATTACAAGCATCGTAGATTTCTTTAACATTACTTTCTGTGCCTTTTGTCTTTATGATATTTTTTTTATCTTCAACCCAATTATTCAACCATTCAAATCTCTCATTACTCATTCCTTCAGGAAGTATTGCAATACTATTAAGACCCATTATCCGAGATATTGCCACTCCACCCCTACAATAATTTCCAGTAGAAGGCCAAACTGCTTTATGTTTTTCATAATCAAAAGTGCCATTTAATATTCTTGGAAGCAAACAACCATAAGCTGCCAAAACTTTATGAGCTGTTATTAAGGGAAAATATCGTCCCATATTTACAATTATCTTTGCCTTAACACCTGTGAATTCTGTTGGTAGCACAATATATTCAGGCTCATTTCCAAAACCTGATTGATCTCTTTTATTAAACCAATGAACTCGAAAAAGGTTAAGAGGATTGATATCATTATTATTAATTTTTTTTAGAGAATTTTTAATATCGTCATTAATAATTTGAGGATCTTGAAGTTCACTTATACTAGGTAAGACGACTCCTTTTGATTTGAAATAGTCAGACGTTTTTTTTACTATTGCTTGACTCATAAATTAAATATTGATGCCTAAATTATTTTTTTTACAAAGATTATAAGCAAATCTAGCTATTGCAGTATCTTGTACACCAGTTCCTGTCAAATCACATATCGTTATATCTTCTTTATTTTTTCTTCCTAAACTTGGATCGTTAATTATATCGCCGAGTTCATTAAATTTTTCTTTGGAAGAAATTATTTTTTGTTTTAAAGCATGATGTAATTCACCCAAAATACTTGTTTGTAATTGATTATCAGGCACATATTGATCGCAATGTTTTAACATATAAGGATCTAATTCATTTTTTTGTTCTGCATCTGATCCCATTGCTGTTATGTGAGTTCCTTTATTTATCCAATCAAATTCCAAAAGCGGTTTTTTACTTGGAGTCGTTGTAACAATTATTTCTGATAAGCTTGCCAATTCTTTGCAAGAAGAAGCTATATACAAATCTATATCTAAATTTTTGAAACTTTCTATTAATTGGTTCGCTTTTGTCTCATCTCTTGCCCAGACTATAATTTTATTTATTTTTCTAACTAACATTATTGCTTGAAGTTGTAATTTGGCTTGAATTCCAGCCCCGATAATACCGACAGAATTAGCATTTTGATTTGATAAGTATTTTGTAGCTATTGCTCCTGCTATAGCTGTTCTAGTATCTGTAAGATAACCTTCATCCAATAAAACAGATTTTACAACTCCAGTCTTTGAATCTAATAAAACCATCAGTCCATTACTAGATGGCAAACCAAGTTTTGGATTATCGAAAAAACCTGAAGCAATTTTTATTGCAAAACTATCAAGACCCTCAACGTATGCAGCTTTAACATCTGATTCACCATGATATTTTTCAATATCAATTCTCATTATAGGCGGCATCATTACCAATCCCTTTGATAAACTTATGAAAGCCTCCTCTATTATTGTTATGAGATTTTTATTCAAATTTACATGTTGAATAATATCATTTTTATTAAGGATGAGCATGGCTTAAAACTTTGTTAAATAGTTCCGAGTCAATATTTCCACCACAAATTAAACAAATTATATTTTTTCCTAAGTGCGATGTTAGTTTTTCTTTAACAACCATAACACTTGTTGCTGCAGCACCTTCAGATACAATTTTATGTTCTAAAAAATTTATTCTAATCCCTTCAGCTATTTTTTCTTCACTTACTAAAACAAAATCATCAACATATTGTTGTACAATATTAAATGTAAATTTATTATCTAAACCAATACTACCTCCTAAACAATCGGCTAAAGTTTCAGTTTCCTCTACATCAACAGGTCTGCCTTCTTTTAGACTTTCATACATTGAAGGGCCTCTTTCCATAGATACAGCGATAATTTTTGTGTCAGGTTTTTGAAGTTTTATAGCCTGAGCAATTCCAGATATAAGACCACCTCCAGATGTTGGTATTATTACAGTATCAACTTCAGGAAATTCATTAAGCATTTCAAGGCCGACTGTACCTTGACCAATAATAATATCTTCATCATCAAAAGGATGAATTAATGGGATATTTTTTTCTTTCGCAATTTGTTTAGCATACAAATCTGCTTCATCACTATTCTTTCCAATAATTTCTACTTTAGCTCCTAATTTTTCAATAGCCTCTTTTCTATATTCTGGTACCATTGAAGACATATATATTGTTGATTGAATGCCCAATACTTTTGAAGCATAAGCAACGCCTTTGCCATGATTGCCTGTAGAAACTGCAATGACTCCTTTGTTTTTGTCATCTTCACTTAAAGAAAGAAGTTTATTAACAGCGCCTCTTAACTTAAATGAACCAGTGATTTGAAAATTTTCTAACTTTAGTTTTACTGTAGTATTTTTTGATAAGAAATTAGAATTAATTAATGGTGTATAATTAACATAAGGTAAAATTTTCTTATGTGCATCTTGTATTTGTTGAAGTGTAATCAATTTAAACCCTATTTAATGTAATTTAAATAGTTTACCAAAACCATCAATTTTTTGATTAATATTAGATAATCTTAATGAATCCCAAATAATAGCTTGATTACTTGAAATGATATCTGTGCTTAATTTTGACTCTAATGTTTCGATAATATCAATTACTTTTAATGCAGTACAAGAAACAAAAATACTATCAACATCTGTTAAATTAATTGAAGAAATTGTTTGCATTAAACTTTCATGAGTAACTTTAGCAATTTCCGAATCATAATTTAAATTAAACGAACTAAATGATTTAATTTCAAATCCACTATCAATTAAATATTTGTAAACTTTAACATTAACATCTTTTGGATAAGGAGTAAGAACAGCAATTTTTTTATGGTTTAACAATTTAAGTGCTTTGACAGCTGCTGTAATAGGTGTCGTAATTAAAGCATCAGGTTTAGCCTTGAAAATTTCAGATCTTATTCTTTTTTCACCAATTTCAATAGTACCCGAAGTACATCCATACGCTACAACTTGTATTTTTTCATTGGGTAGTATTTGGTTTGTTGTTTCTGTAAGATGATCAGCCATCCTCATATAATTTTCATGAGTTAGAGGATTTAAAAAAGGTATCCTATTAAAAAACAGATCAACTGGTAAATTATGGCAAATTTTTCTAAAATCCTGCTCTATAGTAAAATCCGTTGATAGTGTAATTATACCAATTCTAGAAAAGCTTGTGTCATGTAAATTGGCTTTAAAATTATTTTGATTAAAACTACCCATTATTGATTTGGAAAATAATCCTCACACTCACCCTCTCTATGAACATCAGTAGTGGCACAATGTAGACTACCCCCAAATGCATAAACGTCTCTAAAAGGAACTGGAATAACCTCCAATCCAAAACTTTCCATTTGTTTAATCATTTTTTCTTCCGTTGCTTCGACACATATAGTTTTGGGATCAATTATCAAAACATTCATTGACAACCAGATTGATGAATAACACATAGGTGGTGGACTATTATGAATAGAAGGTGCTGCTTCATGAATTTCCCATTTATTATCATCGAAAATTTTTCTTTGCTCTGATGATATTTTTCTATTTGGATTAATTATTATAACTCCTGGTTTAATGGGAGTAAAACATGCATCAATGTGAGTTGGAATTAAATCACCTGGTAAATTAATTTGATGAACACGATGATTTGGATAATGTCTTCTTAACCAATCTAAACCACTTAAATTTGATGTAAAATTGTTATGATAAAAAAGATCTTTTCCAAAACGTAAAATTTCTGCTGCATCAAAAAGTGGTTCTTTTTCTGTCAATATCATGTCTCTATTTTCGATTTTTTTATATCGTTCTTCTTCTGTTATACCTTCATGAAGATAATTAGACTTATAAGATTGATTTGTTAATCTTGGTTTAGGTGCCGACTCCCATCTCATATTTTTATCTTCTGAATAATATTTTTCAAGTAGTGGCCTATAAGCAAGGTACTCAAACCATCTACATCTGTAAGACATGGGCGCCTCTAGCATTTCATTTCCTACAGTAAGAATAACATCTCTTGGAGGCATACAACCAAACATACCATCATTAGACCAATCGGGTGTCTCGATACTCTGAGAAAAATCAATAGGTGTTGGTCTATCAACTTTTATATTTAGGGAATTTAATATTTTAACAAAGTTTTCTAATTGTATATTTGCTTTATCAATTGACTCTTTTGAACGTGGTCCGTGAGATCCTGCCATACCACTATTTTTACTAATTTTTGGTTCAAGCGCTGGTTCCATTGGAGGTATGTTGGCATTTTCAACTGCTCCAACTATAACATGCTTTAATGGATCCCATTCATTCCAAGAATTAACTATTGTCATTATATTTTCCTTAATTTAAAACTATGCATTATAATTAAAACTTATGGAATTAAATAACAAATCACTCTTTAAACAAAAATGTTTTATAAATGGGGAATGGGTTGGTAGTTCTTCAGGAGAAACTCTTGAGGTAAATAATCCAGCATCTCTTGAAATTATTGGCAACGTCCCAAAATGTTCACTTTTAGAAACTAAAAAAGCTGTAGATGATGCAAATACTGCTTTCCAAACTTGGAAAGAAACTACTGCTAAAGAAAGATCAGTTATTCTTAAAAAATGGGGGGAGCTAATTACAGAAAATGCAGATGATTTAGCTAAAATCATGACTATTGAGCAAGGTAAACCTCTAGCTGAAGCAAAGGGTGAAATACTAATGGGTGCTTCATATATTGAATTCTATGCTGAAGAAGCAAAAAGAGTTTATGGTGACATAGTTCCTGATCCAAGACCTGGAAAAAGAATTGTAATAATTAAACAACCTGTTGGTGTTGTTGGAGCAATAACTCCATGGAATTTTCCAAATTCAATGATAACAAGAAAATGTGCAGCCGCTTTAGCAGTTGGTTGTACTACTGTTGTTAAACCAGCAAGCCAAACACCCTATTCAGCATTAGCTGTAGCAGTACTTGCTAAGGAAGCTGGTTTTCCAGATGGTGTATTTAATGTAATAACTGGATCGGCAAGTGAAATTGGTAAAGAGCTAACAAGCAACCCTATTGTTAGAAAAATTTCTTTTACTGGATCTACGGAGGTTGGAAAAATACTTTTAGAGCAAAGTGCCTCAACAGTAAAAAAAGTTTCTATGGAACTTGGTGGCCACGCACCATTTATTGTTTTTGATGATGCAGATATGGATGAAGCTGTTGCAGGAGCTCTTCAAAGTAAATTTAGAAATAGTGGTCAAACATGTATTTGTTCAAATAGAATATTTGTGCATGAAAATATTTATGATGAATTCCTGGAAAAATTTACAAATGAAGTCGGTAAAATAACAGTTGGTAATGGACTTGAAGATGGAATTACATCTGGTCCTTTAATTGATCAATCCTCTTTAGAAAAAGTAGTTGATCATGTACAAGACGCAGTTAATACGGGAGCTAAAATAGCAATTGGTGGAGATGTGCATTCGCTTGGAGGAAATTTTTATCAACCAACTGTTCTCTCTAATGTATCTACAAAGGCAAAGATAACTTTTGAAGAAACATTTGGACCTGTTGCTCCTCTTTATAAATTTTCCACTGATGATGAAGTGATTAAAATGGCTAATGATACTCCTTATGGATTAGCTTCATATTTCTATTCAAGAGACATAGGAAGAATTTGGAGAGTTGCCGAAGCACTTGAATATGGAATTGTATCTATTAACAATGGACTACCAACAATTGCAGAAGTTCCTTTTGGAGGTGTAAAAGAATCAGGAATGGGAAGAGAAGGTTCTCGATATGGACTTGATGATTATTTAACTATAAAATATATTTCAATGGGCGGTATTTAAGAAAGCCAAGCAGCTCCTCTTACACCACTTGAATCCCCATAAACATTTTTAACAACTTTAGTTTCTAGCGTATCAGTAAAAACATATTTTTTTAGAGTATCATTTATATTTTCATAAATAAAATCTATATTGGACATACCACCACCCAAAACTATTACATCTGGATCAAGGATATTACATACAACAGATAAACCTCTAGCTAAATGATCAATATATTGATTTAGTGCAAAAATACTGTCTTCTTCATTATTAATAAAACCCTCTAATATTTGATGTGAATTATAATTTTTATTGAAACGCAAGTTATAAGCCGATGAAAATCCTGGGCCAGAAATGTAAGTTTCCAAACAACCATTTTTACCACAATAACATTTTTTTACATATTTTTTTTCTTCTTCAGTTCTACCTGGCAGCACTATATGACCCCATTCCCCGCTTATACTATTTCGCCCTCTTAAAACTTTTTGATTAATGCTAATACCACCACCAACACCTGTTCCGATGATTACTCCAAAAACAACTTGATAACCTTTACCTGCTCCATCTACTGCTTCAGATAGTGTGAAACAATTAGCATCATTTTCTATATTAATATTTCTATTAAGAATTTTATCCAAATCTTGCTTAAATGGCTTGCCATTTAACCATATAGAATTAGCATTTTTAATTAAAGCTGTATCATTTGATATGGCCCCTGGCATTCCCATACCAACAGATTCTGCTTTGCCATGATTATCTTCAAAATGATTTATAATGGAGAGTATTCCATTAATTGTTCCATCATAATTTTTTTCAGTATTAATTCTTTTTCTATCTATTTCAGTTCCATTTGGATCTAATAGAATACCCTCAGTTTTGGTACCGCCTACATCAATACCTATTTTCATTAATTATTATTTTGTAATAATTTTGTGTAAAGTTGGGATCAAAGCAACTGCTAATGCAATTTTAAACAATTCACTTGGAATAAATGGTAAAAGACCAGCAGCTACTGCTTTTTCGAAACCAATAATATAACCAAGATAGATGATACCAAATGAAAATATAATAGCAGAACCAATTAGTAGAGATACTGTAGCTTTAAAATATGTTTTGCTAAAACCTAAATTTGCTAAATAACTTATAACAATGGATGCAAATAACATACCATAAAGATATCCTGCCGTTGGTCCAACTAAATAAGCAACTCCGCCACCGGCTGCAAAAACAGGAAGTCCTATGGCTCCTTGAAAAAGGTAAAAAGCAACTGTAGCAAAAGATAATCTTACACTATATGTCATTCCTATTAAGAATATGACAAACGTCTGCATTGTCATTGGCACTGGCCAAAATGGTACTTGAACTTTAGCAGAAATCGCTAATAAAATTGAACCAAATAACATCAATGTTATTATAAGAAAATTTGAATTTATATTTTCAAAATTTTTTAGTTTGTGTATTAAAATTCTATTTTCGTGCATATGTTTTCCTTTAAAAATTATAATTAAACTAATTTATATTTTGCTTCAAGCTTATCCCAAAAATCTTTCTCTAATTTTACATTGTTTAATGCATTAATTTGCTTCAATCCTGTAGGTGAAGTTACGTTTATTTCTGTTAGATAATTTCCAATTATATCAATTCCAACAAAAAAGAGATTATGTTCTTTTAGTTTTGGTCCTAAATTTTTGATAATTTCTTGGTCCCTATAAACTAGGCCAGTTTTACTTGCCTTACCACCAGCATGAAAATTTGCCTTTAAATTACCTTCTTGCGGTATTCTGGCAACTGAACCAAAATATTCACCATCGAAAAAAATAATTCTCCTGTCACCATGCTCTATCTCATTGATAAATTTTTGAACCATTATAGGCAAGTGTAAATATTCCTCTAATATTTTGGAATTGAAATTAGTTTTATCAAATCTATGTATACCCTCTCCTCCATTACCATAAAGTGGTTTGGTTATAATATCTTCTTCTTTATCTAAAAATTCTTCAATAATTTTTAAATCTTTTGTTACCAAAGTGGGTGGCATAAATTCTTTAAAATTAAATGTAAATAATTTTTCAGTAGAATTTCTAACTGCTGTTGGATCATTTACAACAATTGTTGAAGATGGAAGTAAGTCCAAAATATAAGTCGATGTAATATAATTCATATCAAAAGGAGGGTCCTGTCTTAAAAAGACAAATTGAAAATCCTCTAATTTGGCAATTATTTTATTAGATTTAAAATTAAAATAATTTTTTTCGTCTAACTGTAACTCTAAATAATATCCAGATGCTTGAATAGTATTTTCTTTAATGAATAAATCTTTTGGATTGTAATAAAAAATATCATAACCTCTTTCTTGTGCCTCATAACCTATTAAAAAAGATGTATCGAATTCATAATCAATCGTTTCAATATTATCCATTTGGATTGATATACTTTTTTTCATTAGAAAATTTCTTCCTCATATATTTTTTTAATATTTTTTTTCCATTTACCATTATATTTATTAATTAATAAATCAGCTGGTGAATGACCATTTGATAGATTTTGTTCTAAATCTTTTAAATAAAATGTTTCGTTATATTTTTCATTTTTTACTAGAATATTTCTTTTATCTAAACCTGATTTTGAAATTTCAAACAATTTTTGAGCAATATCTAAAAGATTACTATTTTTGAATTTTGTTTGTAAACCTTCTAGTGGGGCTAAATTATTTATTAAATTTCTATCATTTTGAGTCCAACCTTCAACAATTTCATTTGTTTTATCAATAGCTTCATCATTGTATAAAATACCAATCCAAAAAGCAGGTTGAGAACATATTAAATCCCATGAACATGCGTCCATAGAACGAATTTCTAGAAATTGCTTTAATCTAACTTGAGGAAATAGAGTTGATAAATGGTTTACCCAATCTTCTATAGTAGGTTCAATGTTTAAATCTTTAGAAATATTATTTTTCATAAAATCTCTAAAAGTATAATTGGTCATATTTATATATTTATGATTTTTAATTACAAAATACATTGGTACATCTAGAGCATACTCCGCATATTTTTCAAAATTAAAATCTTTATTAAAAACAAATGGCAATAAACCCGTTCTATCTTTGTCTGTATGATGCCAAAAATGAGATCTTAAACTTTTATATTTTGAAACTTCTTTTTGGTCAAAAGGTGAGTTAGCAAATATTGCAGTTGCTATACCTTCAAGATTTAACATTAATCGATACTTAGTAATCATATCTTCTTCAGAATGATAATCCAAATTTACTTGGTTTGTACATGTACGTTTCATCATATGATGACCAAGAGTACCAACTTTAGGCATATATTTTTTCATTATGGAATATCTTTGTTTTGGCATCCAAGGAAAATCATCTAGAGATAAACTTGGCTCAACGCCTAATCCTAATAATACAAAGCCAAATTCTTCACCAATATCTTTTAATTCCTTTAAATGTCTATTAGTTTCAGTACAGGTTTGATGGATATTTTTTAATTGCGCTCCAGATAATTCAATCTGACCACCTGGTTCTAAAGTTATACTTTCACCAAATCTTTCTAAGGCAATTATTGTAGTATGTTTATCATCATACTTTGGTTTCCATCCCTTATCTACAAATTTTAAAAGAATTTCTTTTATACCATTGGGCTCTTCATAAGATAGTTGATGTAAATTTTCTTTTTTTAGTACAAATTTCTCGTGTTCTACTCCTATGCGTAAATCATTCTTATTTTTGATTCCTTTATAAAAGTAGTCTATTAGATCATTTTTTTTAAGCATTGTTTTATCTTAAATAGGCCCTATCATATTAAAAATAAAGTTGCTAATCCAAGAAAAGAAAGAAATCCAAATACATCTGTTATTGTAGTCAAAATTACTGCAGATGCTAAAGCAGGATCAATTTTTAGCTTATCTAAAACTAGTGGAATTGCAATTCCTGAAAAACCAGCGATTAGTAAGTTTAGTATCATAGCAAGACCTATTATTAAACCCAACATTAAACTTTCAAACCAATAAATAGAGATTAAAGATATTATGATAGCGAAAATAACTCCATTTAAAACACCAATTAAAGTTTCTTTGGTTATTATTTTTATTGCATTACTAGTAGTTAGTTCTTTAACTGCAATAGCTCTGACTGCAACAGTTAAGGTTTGAGTACCAGCGTTAGCGCCCATAGAAGCTACTATTGGCATTAATATAGCTAGAGCAACTACTTTTTCTATTGCAGCTTCAAACAAACCTATAACTATTGAAGCTACAACAGCTGTCATTAAATTTACTATTAACCATGAAATTCTTGATTTTGTTGTACTAATAACTGATTCATACAAATCGGTATGATCTACTCCTCCAAGCTTTAAAATATCTTCTTCTCTTTCTTCTTCAATAACTTCGACAACATCATCAACTGTAATCGAGCCAATAATTTTTTTTTGATCGTTAATAACAGGAGCACTTACCAATCCATATTTATTAAATAATAGAGCTACATCTTCTTGATCTGTATTTACATCAATTAATCTTAATTCTTTATTTATTATTGAATTTAATTCTATTTCTCTTTTTGATCCCATTAATCTTCCTAATGGAACTATCCCTTTTACTTCTTTATTTTTATTTATTAAATAAATGTCGTAGAAATCATCTGGTAAATTACCTTTATTGTTTCTCAAATAATCAATTGCTTGACCAACATTCCATAATTGATCGATAGTAACAAATTGTCTTTGCATTAATCTTCCAGCGGAATCTTCGGGGTAATTTAAACCTTCTTCAACTAAAGTTCTTTCTTCTTTGTCTAAGTTTTCTAAAAAAATATTTTGATTTTCTTCTTCTAAATCTTCTGCTAAATCTACAGCATCATCTATGTCTAAACTTTTTGCGTTATTAGCTAACTGTTTTATATCTAAAGTTTCAATTATCTCTTCTCTAAGACTATCATTTAAATAAGTTAAGATTTCAGGATCAAAATTTTTATCAATTATATTAAGAAGACTTAATCTTAAAACTGGGTCTAAATTTTGAAGAATTTCTGCTATGTCTGCATTATGCAGATCTTTTAAAATAGATAAAATGTTATCATATTTATAATTTTCTAGATAATCAGTTACTAATCGAATTGATTTATTAGAATTGTAATCGTCTTTTTTAATTATTATTTCTTCCATATTAATTGGTGCGGCTGAGAAGACTTGAACTTCCACAGGATAAATCCCACAGCGACCTCAACGCTGCGCGTATACCAATTCCGCCACAGCCGCATATATAGTAGAATTAAATATCAGATAGGATATTAACTATCAATAAAGTATATGAATGACATGAATCAGATTGAAATTAAAATATCTAATGAAGAAGTAAGTTATATTGAGTCGATGTTGTTTATGGAGTCCAAAGTAAGAGAAATAAGTAAAAATCATTCAAAAGAATTACTTTGGTTTCTTAGTCATAATCATATCTTTACCCAAGGAACAAGTGCTTCAAATGAGGAGATATTAAATCCAAATGTTATAGAAGTTTTAAAGACAAATCGTGGTGGCAAGACAACTTATCATGGACCTGGACAAAGAATTGTTTATTTTATGTTAAACTTAAACAATAAAAAAAAAGATATAAGAAAGTTTATTTCTGTAATTGAAAATTCTGTTATTGATTTTTTAAAAAATTATAATGTTGAGGCAAGAGCATTTAAAGATAGAGTAGGTATTTGGGTAATTAAGAATAACAAAGTAACATTTGATAAAGAAAAAAAGATTGGGGCTATTGGTCTTAGAGTAAAAAAATGGGTAACATATCATGGAATGAGTTTTAATATTAATCCTAATTTAGAATATTATAAATTTATTCACTCATGTGGTTTAAAAGAATATTCAAATACTTCATTGTATGAATTAGGAATAAACATAGATCAAAATGAATTTGATGAAGGTTTTAAAAAAATTTTTTTAAAAAAATTAAAATCTATTTAATTCTTTTTCTAAATTTTCTTTAAATTTTAATTTATTTTTTTTAATAAAAGTAAGAAAATAATTGGGTAATTCTGAAATAAAACTAAATTTTTCTTCATTGATTGTAAATTTTAGAGCAAAGGCATGTAACATTAGTCTTTCATTATTGTATTTAGAATTGATATTATATTTTTGATCACCTATTATTGAGCAACCAAGATGTTTAGAAACTTTTCTTAATTGATGAGTTTTACCAGTTTCAGGATTATACAAAATTTGTGTTATATTATTTTTATTACCAATAACACAGTAGTTAGTTATAGTTTTTTCAATTTCTTGATTTTTATTTTTTATATTTAAAAAAACCTTAGAATTTTTATTTTTAGGACTTCCCTCACATAGAGCAATATAAAACTTCGTAATTAGTTTTTGCTTAAAGAGTGTAGAAAAAAATCTTGCGTATTTTAAATTTTTCGAGATCAAAAGTAGGCCTGATGTCTCTTTATCAAGTCTATGAACGAGTCTGTAATCGGAGTTAATATTTTTGATTATATGGTCAATTGAAACATTTACCTTACTGCCTCCTTGTGTTGCAATCTCAGCCCACTTATTCATAACTAAAAAATCGTTATTTTGAAAAATAATTGATTTGTTAAACTTTTTTAGATCATTATCTGAAATTTTAATATTTTTTTTATAAACTATTTTATTTTTATAAAGTTCTTCATGGAAATTTAATATTATTAAACTATCATTTAATTTGACTACATAATTTGCTTTTGTCCGAGAGTTATTAATTAAAATATTTTTCTTTCTTATATTTTTTTCAATAAAACTTTGTGTAAGAGAGGTAAATAGGTTCTTTAAATACTTATCGAGCCTAACTTCATAATCTTTTTTAATATTAATTTTTTTAATCAAATTAAAACTTGTTAACTAACATTCCTAAGTATGCAAATAAAATACAGAGGAATATTGAAATAGAAATATATATAAATGCTATTAAGATTTTTTTAGAAATAATTAAATTTACAACTTCAAAAGAAAATGCTGAAAAAGTAGTAAAAGATCCAAGTAAACCTATTATTAAAAAAAATTTAACAAAATTATCATTAATATTTTTTGAGAAATCTGAAGTTATAAGATATCCAATCAAAAAAGAGCCTATAATATTTACTGTAAGAGTTCCATAAATGCTGGAGATAAACAAAGTTTTGCTTAAGTTTGTTAAAAAATATCTTAATATCGCTCCAGTTGCTCCACCAGTAGCTACTAGTATTATATTAATCAATATTTTTTATACTTGAGGTTGTGGATCTACTTCTTCAGTAGATTTTTTTTCAATTACTGGACCGCTATCCTGCCCTTTAGCATTTTCATCTCTATCAACAAATTCTATAATTGCAGTTGGAGCATTATCACCAAATCTATTTCCAAGTTTTACTATACGAGTGTATCCACCACTCCTTTTTTCATATCTAGAAGCAAGTACATTAAAGACTTTTTTAGACATTTTTTGATCTTGTAAAATAGAAACTGCTTTTCTTCTTGAAAGTAAATCTCCTTTTTTTCCTAAAGTTACGATTTTTTCTACGAATCTTTTAAGCTCCTTTGCTTTAGCTAAAGTAGTAGTAATTTGTTCATGTTTGATAAGAGCATTTGACATATTCATGAACATAGCTTTCCTATGTGAGCTAGTTTTATTTAGTTTTTTGTTTTTGATGTTATGCTTCATGATGTTTATTTATTAAAAGGATCCTCATACTTTTTAGCAAGTTCGTCGATATTATCTGGAGGCCAATCAGGAACTGACATGCCAAGATTAAGTTCCATTTGCTGTAGAACTTCTTTAATCTCGTTAAGCGACTTTCTTCCAAAATTTGGAGTTCTTAGCATTTCTGATTCAGATTTTTGGACTAAATCACCTATATAGATGATGTTATCATTTTTAAGACAATTAGCTGATCTTACAGAAAGTTCAAGTTCCTCAACTTTTTTAAGCAGGTTAGAATTAAATGATAATGCTTCTACTTGAGATTGATCAGGTAGTACTTCAGGTTCATCAAAATTAATGAATGGTTGAAGTTGATCTTGTAATATTCTTGCAGCTAGAGCTATAGCGTCATCTGGTGTAATTGCTCCATTAGTTTCAACCTCAAAAACTAGCTTATCAAAATCAGTTACCTGCCCAACTCTACTATTTTTCAATTTTATAAGAGGCTTTAACTACAGGACTAAACATTGCATCTAATTTAATTTCTCCAATTACTTTATTTTCATCTTCAGCAACTTCAGCAGAAACGTATCCTTTACCTGTCTCAACATTAGCTTCAATTTCAAGATCAGCATTAGAATCAAGAGTCATGATTAATTGATCAGGGTTCATAATTTCTGTTTCAGAGTCAGTTTCAAAATTTCCAGCTCTCAATTCTCCAGATCCAGTAGATTTTAAATACATTTTTTTTAAACCAGGTGAATGAACTTTTACTGCTACTGATTTCAAATTAAGAAGTATATCTGTTAGATCCTCTTTTACACCCTGAATAGTTGAAAACTCGTGAACCACACCTTTGATCTTAACTGAAGTAATAGCTGCCCCCTGTAAAGAGGAAAGTAATATTCTTCTAATGGAATTTCCTAATGTTAGGCCAAAACCCCTTTCTAGAGGCTCAGCGGTTAATTTACCAATTCTACCATTGTTTTCATCTACATTAACTTCCATTTTTGTCGGTTTAATTAATTCACTCCAGTTTTTTTGTAACACTTATATGCTCCTTTTTTAAACTCTTCTTCTTTTTCTTGGTCTGCATCCATTATGAGGAATTGGTGTTACATCTTTTATTGAGGTAATCACGTAGCCTATAGATTGCAAAGATCTAAGAGCTGACTCTCTACCTGAGCCTGGTCCAGATACCTCAACCTTAAGATTTTTTAAACCAAATTCTTTTACCTTATTACCTACATCTTCAGCAGCTATTTGTGCAGCATATGGTGTAGATTTTCTTGAACCTTTGAAGCCTTTATGACCTGATGAAGACCATGCCAATGCATTACCTTTTTCATCTGTTATAGTAATGATAGTGTTATTAAATGAAGAAACGATATGTGCAACACCAGATGATAATTTTTTTTTAATTTTTGATTTTTTTTTCTCTGCCATTTTATCCTTTAGTAACTTTTTTCTTTCCAGCAATTGCTACAGCTTTACCTTTTCTTGTTCTAGCATTAGTATGGGTTCTTTGACCTCTAACAGGTAATTTTTTTCGATGGCGAAGACCTCTATAACATCCAAGATCATTAAGTCTTTTAATATCTAATGAAACTTTCCTTCTTAGATCACCCTCAACAGAATAATCTTTATCTATTAAATCTCTAATTTTATTAACTTCTTCCTCATTTAGCTCGCTAACTCGTTTAGTTAAGTCAATTGAAGCATCTTTACATATATCTAAAGCTATTTTTTTTCCAATCCCATATATGTATGTTAAAGCGATATTTACTTTCTTGTTGGTAGGAATATTAACGCCTGAAATTCTAGCCATAGTGAAATCCAAAAAAAATGAATGAGGGTGAATACATGATAATTGTAGGATTAGTCAAGAAAAGATATATGGGATTTTGGCTGTATTTCATGTTTTTTTTAAAATTTGTTTAATTTTTTGCGTTATTTCTTCAATTTTTGAAGATCCATCAATTTCATAAAAAATTCGAGAGTAATTATCTTTGTAGAGCTTGGATACTTTTTTTGTAGAATTGATATATTCGTTATATCTAGTTTCTATAACGTCGATTTTATCATCTTCTCTGCTTTCCTCAGATGATCTTTTTAATATTCTATTTTTTAAAAATTTAAAATCTAGATTGATATTAAAAATATAGTCTATTGAATTTGAATTTTCTGATAGATAATTATCAAGATATTTTGCTTGATCTAATGTTCTTGGATAACCATCTAAGATAAAGCCACCATTAGCTTCAATTTTCAATCTGGCAGAAACAATTGAGTTTAAAATTTCATCAGAAACCAAATTACCTGAAGACATTATTGATCTTAACTCACTTGCAAGATCATCTTTATCAAGTAATTTCTTTCTTAATATATCTCCAGTTGAGAGATGTGGTACATTTAATAGATTAGAAATTATTTTAGCTTGAGTACCTTTTCCTGCCCCAGGAGGGCCAAAAAAAATTATATTAAACAATTTATCTTCTACCTTTTAACTTAGTTTTTTTAAGTAATCCCTCATACTGATGTTGAAAAAGATGTGATTGTACTTGAGTAATAAAGTCGATCATAACTACAACAACAATTAATAGTGCTGTACCTCCAAGGTAAAACGGGATTGATGTTCTAGATAATAAAAATTCTGGAAGTAATGCAACAAATGTTAAATAAATTGTTCCAATAGTTGTCAATCTAATCAATACAAATTCAATGTATTTTGCAGTATTTTCTCCTGGTCTAATCCCAGGAATGAAACCTCCGTACTTTCTTAAATTTTCAGCTTGTTCGTCTGGATTAAATACTATTGATGTATAAAAAAATCCAAAAAATATTATCATTGCTGCATAGAGTGCTAAATAAAGAGGCTGTCCCCTTCCTAAATAACTAGAAATCAAAATAAAAATATCACTAGAAGATCCTGCTCCAAATCCTGACATGGTGTTGGGAAGAAGAAGAATAGAAGAAGCAAAAATTACTGGGATTACTCCTGCAGTATTTATTTTTAAAGGAAGGTGTGAACTTTGACCTCCATAGATTTTATTTCCAACTTGTCTTTTTGGATATTGAACTGGAAGTCGTCTTTGAGCTTTTTCTATAAAGACTATGAAAATTATTAATAAAAGTACTAAAATTAATATTCCTAATATAAAAGCAATACTTAATTCACCAGTTCTACCCAACTGTAAAGTACTAACAAAGGCACTAGGTAAAT
Source organism: uncultured Alphaproteobacteria bacterium (assembly GCA_902623255.1). GTDB lineage: Bacteria > Pseudomonadota > Alphaproteobacteria > HIMB59 > CACPNW01. Next base: position 55,538 of record CACNSY010000008.1, read on the forward strand.
TAGCAATAATTCCTGCTGTTATAATTAAAGAAATTCCATTCCCAACACCTCTAGATGAAATTTGTTCACCTAGCCACATTAGAAAAACTGTTCCTCCAACTAGTGTTATAACTGTTGTTAATCTAAAAAATAAACCAGGTTCAAAAACTATATTACCATATGTTGTTTGCATAGATTCTAAACCAATTGAAACACCATATCCTTGTACAGCAGCAATAATAACAGTTACGTATCTTGTAACTTGTAATAATTGTCTTCTGCCTTTTGAGCCTTGTTCTTTAAGAGACTTTAGATATGGTATTGCAGATTGCATTAGAGTCATAATTATTGATGAGGATATATAAGGCATTACACCTAGTGCAAAAATTCCCATTCTTCCTAATGCACCTCCAGAAAATGTGTCAAAGATTCCTAATATTCCTGAAGATTGTTGTTCAAAAAATTGCTGCAAAGCTAATGGGTTAATTCCAGGTATTGGTAAAAAGGTTCCCAAACGAAAAATAATTAATGCTCCTAAAGTAAACAAAAGTCTCTGTCTTAATTCTGTAGCTTTGCCTAAAGCTCCAAAATTTAAGTTATTTGCTAATCTGTCTGCAGCTGTTGCCATTTATTTCTTTGTTAATTTAATCTTTCCACCTAATTTTTCTAAAACTTCAATTGCTTTTTTTGATGCATAAGAAATTTCTAAATTAGTTGCTTTTTCTAATTGTCCAACATTTAATAGCTTAAGATTGCCCTTAGTTTTTTTGAAAATTTTTTTTTCAAATAGCTCGGCTTCTTTAATTAAATTAGAGTCTAGGTCGTACTTTTTAATTATGTTATTAATAATATTAAAATTAATATTTTGAACTTTAGTTTTAAATGGATTTTTAAAACCTCTTTTTGGTAGACGACGGTATATTGGCATTTGTCCACCTTCAAAACCATTAATAGATACTCCTGATCTTGATTTTTGTCCTTTTACACCTCTACCTGATGTTTTTCCAAGGCCTGAACCAGATCCTCTACCTCTCCTTTTATTTTTTTTACTTGAGATTAATGTTGATTTTAATTCATTTATTTTCATATTTAACCAATCTTACTATTAGTAATATCTGTAATTTTTTTTGATCTTTTTGCAGCAACTGATTTTGGAGATTCAGATATTTTAAAAGCGTTCAAAGTTGCTTTTAGCATATTATGAGGGTTAGAAGTACCAGTTGATTTAGCAACAACATCTTTTATACCAATAGACTCGAATAAAGCTCTCATTGGGCCACCTGCAATAATTCCAGTACCTGGCGCAGCTGCCCTGAGAATTACTTTTCCTGCTCCAAACCTACCAACAACATCATGGTGAATAGTTCTATTTTCTTTCAAATGAACTCTTATCATTTTTGACTTAGCATTTTCAGTAGCTTTTCTAACTGCTTCGGGAACTTCTTTTGCTTTACCAGTGCCTATACCAACTCTACCTTTATTATCACCAACTATCATAATAGCAGCAAAACCAAATCTTCTTCCCCCCTTTACAACTTTAGCTACTCTATTTATTGTCACTAAATGTTCATGCAATTCATTTTTATCATTTTCAAACATAATTACCTCTAAAAATTAAGACCCTCTGATCTAGCAGCATCTGCTAAGATTTTTATTAAACCATGATATTTATATTTACCTCTATCGAATGCAACCTTATCAATACCTTTTGCAATTATTTTTTTTGCAATATTTTTTCCTATAATTTCAGCCATTTCTTTTCTTTGTAAATTTTTATCTCTTATTGATTTTTCAAGAGATGAAGCACTTGCTAGTGTAACACCATTATTATCATCAATCAGTTGCACATAAATGTGATTGTTTGACCTAAAAACAGTAAGTCTATTTCTACTAGACACACTTTTGGTTTTATATCTAACTCTTTGTTTTCTATTTTTCATTTATTATTTCTTTTTTCCTTCTTTTCTGAATATATATTCATCAATATATTTAACTCCCTTACCTTTAAAAGGCTCAGGCTTTCTAAATGATCTAATTTTAGCTGCAGCTGCACCAAGTTTTTCTTTATTTATGCTAGTTAGCTTAATTAAATTTTGTTTAGGACATTCAATTTTTACATCCGTGGGAATATCAAAGTTAATGTCATGACTGAAACCAAGCTCTAATTTTAGTTTTGAACCAGAAACACTTGCTCTATAACCTGTTCCATTTAATTCTAATGTTTTAGTAAAACCATTTGTAACACCATCTATCGTATTAGCTACAATTGCTCTTGTTGTTCCCCAGTTTGGATCATTAGTATTTTCGTTAATAGGTATAACTTTGATCTCTTCTTCTTTAATATCAATACTAAATTTTGAATTAATAGGAATTTGCAAATTTCCAAGTTTTCCCTTAACTGAAAAAATACCTTCACTAAAAGTACATTCAATATCTTTTGAAATTCTAATTGGATTTTTAGCAATTCTTGACATTAAAATACCTCACACAATACTTCACCACCAACATTATTTTTCTTAGCTTCATGATCTGACATAACTCCTTTTGGGGTTGACAATATTGATATTCCTAAACCACCATATGGCTTACTGAGTTCTTTAATTTTAGAATATTTTCTAATTCCAGGTTTTGAAATTCTTTTAATTTTTTTTATTACAGGACTTCCATTATAATATTTTAATTCAATTTTTATAGAATCAACTCCTTTTCTTTCTTCTATATTTTTAAAATCTCTAATATAACCCTCGTGTTTAAGAACACTTAAAACATTCATATTTAATTTTGATTTAAGACAAGATGTTGATACTTTATTTGCTTGATGAGCATTTTTTATTCTTGCTAACATATCTGAAAGTGAATCATTAAAAGCCATAATACCCCCTACCAACTTGACTTAACAACTCCTGGTAAATCACCAGACATTGAAAGTTCACGAAGTTTAATTCTAGATAAACCAAATTTTCTATAATTTCCTCTTGGTCTTCCAGTAATTTCACATCTATTTCTATGCCTTATTGCTGATCCATTTCTTGGAAGATCATTTAATTTATTTTGATAAGAAATTCTTTCCTCTAAAGTAATATTCTTATTTTTTATTTTAGACTTTAAACTCTCTCTTTTGGATTTATACTTTTGTACTAATTTTTGCCTAAATAAATTTTTTTTAATTGAACTAAGTTTTGCCATTTTTCTCCTTAATTAATCTTATTTTGTTTGAAAGGCATATTAAAACTTTTTAATAGCTCTATAGCCTCATTATTATTTTTTGCAGAAGTACATATTGTAATATCCATACCTCTTATTTTTTCTACTTTATCAAAATTTATTTCTGGAAAAATAACATGTTCTTTAATACCCATTGAAAAATTTCCATTTCCATCAAAGCTTTTGGTATTTAATCCTCTAAAATCTCTAATCCTAGGTATAGCAATATTTACAAGCCTATCAAGAAACTCATACATTATTTTGTTCCTTAGTGTTACTTTTACACCTAGAGGCATACCTGATCTTATTTTAAAACCTGAAATTGCCTTTTTTGCATTTGTTTTAATTGCTTTTTGACCTGAAATAAGTGACAGGTCAGCGATTGCTTTATCAATTAATTTAGAGTCATCTTTAGCTTCTCCAACTCCCATATTCAAAATAATTTTTTTTAACTTTGGAACTTCAAATGTATTTTTTAGACCAAGTTTAGATTTCAAATCGTGTTTAATTTGATTATTGTATTCTTCTAATAATCTACTCATTTAAATTTCCTTACCAGAGGATTTATTAAATCTGATTTTTTTATTTTTATCAAATTTGTAACCAATTCTTATTCCTTTTTTTAATTCTGGATCATAAAAAGATAGATTTGAAATATGTATAGGCATTTCTTTATCTATTATCCCGCCTGGTTGATTGTTATCAGGCTTTTGATTTTTTTTAACACGATTTATTTCTGAAACAATTGCTTTCATTTGCTTAGGAATCATCTTAACAATTTTTCCAGTCTTACCTTTATCTTTTCCTGCAAGAACAATCACTTCATCACCTTTTTTTAATTTGAATTTATTGTTCATTAAATTACCTCTGGAGCTAAACTAATAATTTTCATAAATTTTTTACTTCTTAATTCTCTTGTTACTGGACCAAATATTCTTGTAGCAATTGGCTCCTCTTGCTTATCTAACAACACAGCAGCATTCTTATCAAATCTAATTGCACTACCATCAGATCTTTTAAAATCTTTAGATGTTCTAACAATAACTGCTTTATAAACATCACCTTTTTTTACCTTAGCTCTTGGTAAAGCATCCTTAATGGAAACCACGATAATATCTCCAATAGAAGCAGATCTTCTTTTTGACCCTCCTAAGACCTTAATACATTGGATTTTTCTTGCTCCAGAATTATCTGCAACAAAAAGTTTTGATTGCATTTGAATCATTTATTTTCTCCAGTATTCGAAATTACTTTCCATTTTTTTAATTTTGAAATGGGTTTAGATTCTACAATAAAGACTGTGTCACCAACATTAAACTCATTATTTTCATCATGAGCATGATATTTTTTTGTTTGCCTAATTATTTTCTTATAAAGTTTATGTTTTATTCTTCTTGTAACATCTACTGTTATAGTTTTATTTGAATTAGAAGAAACTACTTTACCAGATAAAATTCTTTTAGGCATTTTTCTCTCCATTTATGTTTGCTAATTTTGTTTTAAGCCTTGCTATCTGTTTTTTTGCATCTTTTATCTTAGATGTTTTTTCAAGTTGACCAGAAGACTTCTGAAAATTTAAATTTAAAATAGACTTCTTCAAATTTAAAATTTCGTCTTGAATTTTTTTATCATTTATATTTGTTTTTTTATTCATTAAATATTTCTCTCAACAAACTTACATTTAATCGGAAGCTTAGCGGCAGCAAGTGTCATTGCTTTTTTAGCATCATTTATGCTTACGCCATCAACTTCAAACATTATTCTACCAGGCTTAACTCTACAGGCCCAATATTCAATTGACCCCTTGCCTTTGCCCATTCTAACTTCCGCAGGCTTTTTAGATACTGGAACATCTGGAAAGATTCTAATCCACATTCTTCCAGCTCTTTTTAAATATCTGGTTATTGCTTTTCTCGCAGCTTCAATTTGTCTAGAGGTGACTCTTTCTGGTTCAATGGCTTTTAAACCATAGCTACCATAATTTAGAGCATAATTACCCTTAGATAAACCGTGTATTCTGCCTTTAAATTGTTTTCTATATTTAGTTTTTTTAGGAGATAACATGTTCATTATCTTACACTCCCTTGATCAATCTGTTTTTTTTCACTTGCATAAGGATCCTTAGATAAAATTTCTCCTTTATTAATCCAAACTTTTATTCCACAAATTCCATAAGTTGTTTCAGCTTCAGCAGTAGAATAATCAATATCTCCCCTTAATGTGTGTAGAGGCACACTACCTTCGTGATATTTTTCTGTTCTAGCTATTTCAGCTCCGCCCAATCTTCCACTACAAACAACTTTTACGCCCTTTGCTCCTAATCTCATTGCTGATTGTACAGCTTTTTTCATTGCTCTCCTAAATGATATTCTTTTTTCAAGTTGAGAGGCAATGTTCTCAGCAACTAACTTAGCTTCAACTTCAGGTTTTCTTACTTCCTTAATATCTAAAAATACCTCAAGTTTTGACATTTTTGAAAGATCATTTTTTAAAGTTTCAATATCAGCACCTTTTTTACCAATAATTATACCTGGTCTAGAACTATAAATAGAAAGTCTTAATTTTTTTGCAGCTCTTTCTATATTAATTTTAGAGATACTTGCATTTTTTAACTTTTTCTCAACATAGTTTTTGATTTTCAAATCTTGGTGTAACAGTTTTGTATATTCATTTTTAGAAAACCATCTTGATGACCAAGTTTTATTGATTCCAAGTCTAATACCGTAAGGGTTAACTTTTTGTCCCATTATTTTTTTTCCTTTTTTATTTCTGATCTTTCTTCTACAACAATTGTTACTTTACTAAATGGTTTAATAATTGAAGCCGCTCGACCTTTAGCTCGAGGTCTCCATCTTTTCATTCTTAAACTTTTACCTACAAAAGCTTCTTTTACAAAAAGTTTATCAATATCTAATTGCTTATTGTTTTCTGCGTTTGCAACAGCCGCATTTAACACTTTCAAAACACTTCTTGATACTCTTTTAGACGAAAATTGTAGTTGATTAATTGCTGCGTTAACTCTCATATTTACTATACTATTTATAAGTAATGATAACTTTGATGGGCTAATTCTAACCATATTATCTTTTGCAATTGCCGTAAGGTTCTGATTCATTTTTGTTCTGCTTTTTTATCGGCAGCTGTATGCCCCTTGAATGTTCTTGTTGGTGAAAATTCTCCTAATTTATGACCAACCATTTGCTCATTAATTGTTACGGGAACAAATTTTTGACCATTATATACACCAAATGTAAGACCAACAAATTGCGGAAGAATAGTTGACCTTCTAGACCAAGTTTTTAAAACTTCTTTTCTGCCACTTTGAGATAATTTTTCAGCCTTTTTAATTAAAGTAATATCTACAAATGGCCCTTTCCAAGTTGATCTAGTCATTATTTTTTCTTCCTTCTAATTATAAACTTATCTGTTTTTTTATTGTTCCTTGTTTTTTTTCCTTTTGTAGAAACTCCCCATGGAGTTACTGGGTCTCTACCACCGGAAGTACGACCTTCTCCACCACCGTGGGGATGATCAACTGGATTCATAACAACACCTCTTACTTTTGGTCTAAATCCTAGATATCTTTTTCTTCCAGCTTTACCTAATTTAATATTTTTTTGATCAGGGTTTGATACCTCCCCGATAGTGGCTCTACAATTCTTGTCTATATGTCTTATTTCACCAGAAATTAATTTAATCTGAACATATGGCTGTTCCTTGGAAACAATTTGTGCAGAAGACCCGGCAGATCGAATTAATTGTGCTCCAGCACCAGGTTTAAGTTCTATATTATGTATATTAGTTCCAACTGGTATATTATTTACAGGTAGACAGTTACCATTTTTAATAGGGACATTTTCACCAGAGATAATTTTTTCTCCTATTTTTATATTTTTTGGAGAAATAATATAATTATGCTCACCGTCATCATATCTAATTAAAGATATAAAAGCTGATCTATTTGGATCATATTCATTTCTTATAACTTCAGCTAAAATATCAGTCTTAGATCTTTTAAAATCAATTAACCTATATTTTCTCTTTACGCCTCCACCCATTCTTCTAGAAGTAATTCTGCCTTGATTATTTCTCCCTCCAGTGGAGTGTATTTTTCTCAATAAGGATTTATGAGGTTTTTCTTTAGACAGTTCTTTTTTTGAAACTAATACTGTACCTCTTAATCCTGGAGTAATTGGTTTAAATTTTAAAAGCATTATTTAATCTCCAATGAAGAATCAATTGTGTTACCTTCATCTAATGTTACTATAGCTCTTTTAGTATCTTTTCTAAAACCATATTGACCCTTAAATGTTTTGCCCTTACCTCTTAATATTGAGGTGTTTACCTTGTTAACCTTTACTTTGAATATTACTTCAATAGCGCTTTTAATATCAGCACTATTTGAATGTTTAGATACTACAAAAGAGTATTGATTAAATTGTTGCAAGTTTGTAGATTTTTCGGTTGTAATTGGCTTTTTAATTATATCATAAGCTCGTTCAATAGATATTTTTTGTTTGTTATTTTTCATGAAAGCCTCTTAGTTATTTCATCAATAGATTTCTTTTCAAAAAATATTTTATCAAATGTAATTAAATCTTTAACATTAATACCCTTTTGATTCAAAATTGATACTTTAGGTATATTTGATGAGGCTAATTTAAAATTTTTATCAATTCCATTTTCTGAATAAATAAATAAAGCTGATTTATAATCAAATTGTTTAAGATTAGAACTTAATTCTTTTGTTTTAAAATTTTTAATTTCAAAAGTGTCAATAATCACAACTTTATCATCAGTAACTTTTGTTGATAAAGCAGATTTCAAAGCTAATTTTTTTTCTTTTTTATTTAAATTAAAAGAATGATCTCTATTTACTGGACCCATTGATACAGCTCCCCCTCTAAAATTAGGTGGTTTGTTACTACCTTGTCTTGCATTACCTGTACCTTTTTGAGAGAAGGGTTTTTTACTTCTGCCACTTACTTCTGATCGAGTTTTTGTCTTATGTGAACCTTGTCTTGATTTTGCATTTTGGTATCTAATATATTGATGAATTAAATCTGGAAGTGTTTTTATACCAAAAATATTTGAATCAAGATCTATATTTCCTACTGTTTTATTTTCAAGATTTAAAATTGATTTTTTCATTTATGTTCTCTTAACAGAATCTTTTAGATAAATGATTGAATTTTTTTTACCCGGTACTGAGCCCTTCACTAATATAAGATTTTTATCATTATCTATTTGAATTATTCTTAAGTTTTGCTTAGTGACCATTTTGTTACCCATTCTGCCCGCCATCTTTTTTCCTTTGAAGACTCTTCCGGGATCCTGGTTTTGACCAGTAGATCCATGTGAACGGTGAGATATAGAAACACCATGAGATGCTCTAAGCCCTCCAAAATTATGCCTTTTCATAACACCAGCAAAACCCTTTCCAATTGAAAAACTACTAGCATCAATAAATTGATCTACCTTAAAATGATCTACATTAAGTATTGTTCCAACTTCTAGGATATTCTTATTGTCGACTTTGAATTCTTTAACAATTTTTTTTGGATTGATATTAATTGAAGAAAACATTTTTCTTTGTGGTTTTTTTATATTTGAAATATCTTTTTCAGTATCTATTGAAGTAAGTTGCACGGCATTATATCCATCTTTATCAATAGTTTTAACTTTAGCTACAATACATTCATCAACCTTCAAGACAGTAACATGTGAGTTGCTACCATCTTCATGGTAAAATGAACTGTTTCCAATTTTTGTTGCTATTAAACCAGGTCTAGGCATATCAAATCTTAATATCAACCTCTACCCCGGCAGATAAATCTAGCTTCATTAAGGCATCTACCGTTTGAGGTGTTGGGTCTATAATATCTAATAGACGGTTATGTGTTCTTATTTCAAGCTGATCCCTACTTTTTTTGTCTATATGAGGAGATTTATTAACTGTAAATCTTTCAAATCTAGTAGGCAGTGGAATAGGGCCTTTAACTTTGGCTCCCGTTCTTTTTGCAGTATTAATAATATCTTGAGTGCTACTATCAAGAAGAGAGTTATCAAAACCTCTTAGTCTTATTCTAATATTTTGGTTTTCCATTATGCTAATTTTGCCTTTACTTCTTCTGCTACATTTGAAGGAACTTCCTCATAATGATCAAATTGCATTGTATAATTTGCTCTACCCTGAGACAGGGATCGAAGATTATTTACATAACCAAACATATTTGCAAGCGGAACCATTGCGTCTACGACATTCGCATTACCTCTTGTTGACATCTCTTGTACCTGACCTCTTCTACTATTAAGGTCACCAATAACATCACCCATATACTCTTCTGGTGTAACAACTTCTACTTTCATCATAGGCTCTAATAGTACAGGACGAGCTTTAGAAATACCTTCTCTAAAAGCAGCTCTTGCTGCAATTTCAAATGCAAGAACACTTGAATCAACGTCATGATATGCGCCATCGTATAAAGTTGCTTTAAAATCTATACATGGAAAACCTGCAATAACTCCTGTTTGTTGTTGTGCAATTAGACCTTTTTCAACTCCAGGAATATGTTCTGTAGGAATATTTCCACCTTTAATTTGGTTAATGAATTCGTAGCCACTACCTGGTTGTCCAGGTTCAAATTTAATTTTAACTCTAGCAAACTGACCTGCCCCACCTGATTGTTTTTTGTGAGTATAATCAACATCAAAAGAACTTGAAATGGTTTCTCTATATGCAACTTGTGGAGCTCCAACGTTTGCCTCTACCTTAAATTCTCTTTTCATTCTATCAACAAGAATCTCAAGGTGAAGCTCTCCCATTCCTTTAATAATAGTTTGCCCACTTTCGTGATCAGTTGTTACTCTAAAACTTGGGTCTTCCTGTGCTAATCTTCCTAAGGCTTGACCCATTTTTTCATGATCAACTTTTGTTTTAGGCTCAACAGCAACTTCAATAACGGGATCAGGAAAATCCATTCTTTCTAAAACTATTGGTTTATCAGAAGCACATAAAGTTTCACCAGTTGTTACGTCTTTTAAACCTACTAAAGCTACAATATCTCCTGCATTTGCAGTTTTTATTTCTTCTCTGTTATTTGCATGCATTAGAAGCATTCTACCTATATTTTCTTTTTTACTAGAATTTGAGTTCAAAACTGTATCTTTGGTATTAATTGAGCCTGAGTAAATTCTAGCAAATGTTAAACTACCAACAAATGGGTCTGTCATAATTTTAAAAGCTAAAGCACTAAAAGGTTCAGTGTCATCGCATTTTCTAGTCAATTCTTTTGTATCATCGTTGATGTCCACTCCTTTTACATTCCCTACATCTGTTGGAGATGGCATGTAATCTATGACAGCATCCAAAAGGGGTTGCACACCTTTGTTTTTAAAAGCTGAACCTGTTAAAACTGGTACAAACGATCCTCTTAACGTGCCTTTTCTAATACAAGATTTTAATTCATCAATGGTAGGTTCTTTACCTTCTAAGTATGTTTCCATTATTGAATCATCTTCTTCGACAGCCTTTTCAATTAGCTTTAATCTATATTCAGAGGATTGATCTTTTAAATCTTCAGGAATTTCTACAATATCAAATTTAGCACCTAAGCTCTCATCTTGCCAAATAACTGCCTTATTAGAAACCAAGTCTACAACACCTTTAAGATCACTCTCAATACCGATTGGTAGCTGAGTAACTAGAGGGTATGAACCTAAACGTTCTGTAATCATGTCAACACACATGAAGAAATTAGCTCCGGTTCTATCAAGTTTATTAACAAAACACATACGAGGTACTTTATATTTATCAGCCTGTCTCCATACTGTTTCAGATTGCGGCTCAACTCCGGCAACACCATCGAATACAGCAACCGCTCCGTCTAAAACTTTTAAGGATCGCTCAACTTCAATAGTAAAATCAACGTGACCTGGTGTATCTATTATATTTATACGATGATCTTTCCAAAAACACGTAGTAGCGGCAGAAGTAATTGTTATACCTCTCTCTTGTTCTTGCTCCATCCAATCCATTGTTGCAGCACCATCATGAACCTCTCCAATTTTATGAGATTTACCTGTATAATATAAGATTCTTTCAGTTGTAGTTGTTTTACCGGCATCAATATGTGCCATTATGCCTATGTTTCTATATTTAGATAATGGATGTGATCTTGACATATACTATTACCATCTAAAGTGTGAAAAAGCTCTATTTGCATCAGCCATTTTATGAGTCTCTTCTCTTTTTTTTACAGCGTTACCTTTATTGTTAAATGCATCGATAATTTCATTAGCTACTCTTTCAATCATTGTTTTTTCGTTTCTTTTCACAGCTGAGTCTACAATCCATTTCATGGCAAGTGTCTGGGCTCTTTTTGGTCTAACTTCCATAGGGACCTGATAAGTTGCTCCGCCTACTCTTCTTGATCTAACTTCCAATGAAGGTTTTACATTATTTAGCGCTTCATGAAAAAAATCAATTGGTGGTTTATCAGTTTTTTTAGATACAAAATCAAATGCACCATATACTATCTTTTCAGAAGTAGATTTCTTTCCATCCATCATAATTCTATTCATAAACTTAGCTAAAACGAGATCCTTATATTTATGATCAGGTAATATAGTTCTTTTCTCTGCTGCTCTTCTTCTAGACATATTTATTTTGGACGTTTAGCTCCATAAAGGGATCTTCTTTGTTTTCTTGATGACACTCCCTGAGTATCGAGAGTACCCCTTAGAATATGGTACCTTACGCCCGGTAAATCTTTAACTCTTCCACCTCTAATCAAGACGACAGAGTGTTCTTGTAAATTATGTCCTTCACCTGGAATATATGCTGAAACTTCTTGTCCATTTGTAAGTTTAACTCTAGCTACTTTTCTTAAAGCTGAGTTTGGTTTTTTGGGAGTGGTTGTATAAACCCTTGTACAAACTCCACGTTTTTGTGGACTTTTGTCTAATGCTGGAACCTTGTTTCTTTTTCGGACGGCAGATCTACCTTTCCTTACAAGTTGATTAATAGTTGGCATATTATCCTTTAGTTAAGTGTTTGGATTTTACTCCACGACCTTTAACAAATCGTAGGGGTCTTTATTAAGTGATTACAATAAAGTCAAGCAGATATAATAAAAAAATGTCTAGTTTTCTATATTTTCAGCGTCTTTTTTGCCTATTATTTCTTTATCTCTCTCAGATGCTATATTTTCGTAATCAGATGTCATTTTTCCAGTCCCAGCAGGTATGAGCCTACCTACAATTACATTTTCTTTGAGTCCATTTAATGTATCAACTTTACCCAAAGTAGCAGCATCAGTTAACACCTTAGTTGTTTCTTGAAACGAGGCTGCAGATATAAATGAATTTGTTTGTAAACTTGCTTTTGTTATTCCAAGTAATACAGGCTCATATATGATTTGTTTTTTGCCATCATTTTCCAAAATTTTGTTAATATTTATAAGATCTCTTTTTTGAATTTGTTCTCCTGCAATCAGATTTGAATCACCAGGATCCTTTATAAGAACTTTTTGTAACATTTGTCTTGCAATAGTCTCTATGTGTTTATCATTAATATACACCCCTTGTAATTTGTATACTGATTGCACCTCTCTTACAAGGTATCTGGCCAATTGTTCAATTCCAAGAATTCTCAGTATATCATGAGGCACAGGAGTTCCTTCAACAAGAATGTCTCCCTTTTTAACAAAATCTCCCTCTTGTACATTAAGATATTTTGATCTTGGGATTAAAAGTTCAAAAGATTCATTTTCATCAATTGAGGTAATAATAACTCTTCTTTTATTCTTATAATCTTTACCAAATGAAATTTTACCATCTATTTCACACATAATTGCAGGATCTTTTGGTTTTCTTGCTTCGAATAACTCAGCAACTCTAGGTAACCCACCTGTTATATCTTTCGTTTTAGATGATTCTTTAGGAATTCTAGCAATAACTTGACCAGCAAAAACTTCCTGACCATCCTCAACACTTAAAATTGAATCTATTGACATAGGATAGTTTGAAAAATTTATATCATCAGAAGTTTCTTGAGATAATTTATCAACTATATTTATGGCAGGTTTAAAATTTTTACTTTTCTGATTTTGACTCCAATCAATAACAATTTTACTAGAAATACCAGTGGTATCGTCGATAGACTCTCTAAAAGATACACCCTGTTTTAGATCAAGATATTTTACATACCCATTCTTTTCTGCAATTATTGGAAGAGTATATGGATCCCATTCAGCAAGAACTTGATTATTTTTAACATTTTCTTTATCGTTTACAAGAAGCTTAGAACCAAATGGAATGTTTGAAGAATATTTCTCTTCATTTTGATCAACTATCTTAACTTTACCATTCCTAGTTAATACAATTTTATTTTTAAACTTGTCTTCAATAATTTTTACATTTTCTAATTTAACAGTTCCTTGAACTGGAGATGTAGCATTAGACTGTTCAACTGATGAGCTGGCCGCACCTCCAATGTGAAATGTTCTCATAGTCAATTGAGTTCCAGGTTCACCGATTGATTGAGCTGCAATTATACCCACAGCTTCTCCGACGTTAACAGGTGTTCCTCTTGCCAAATCTCTACCATAGCAAACAGTACATATTCCATCTTCTGTTTCACAAGTTAGAACTGATCTTATTTTTAAAGATCTTAAGCCTAATTTAGATATAGGATCTAAATGTTTTTCTGAAATAATCTCACCAGCGCTTACAATAGTTTGATTATTTTCATCTAAAATATTTTCAACAGGAGTTCTTCCAAGTATCCTCTCTATTAATGGAGATGTTATGTTCCCAGATTCTACAATTTCTTCAACAGTTACCCCATTGTTTGTTTTACAATCTATTTCACGAATAACAGCATCTTGTGCTACATCAACTAATCTCCTAGTTAAATAACCACTACTCGCAGTTTTTAATGCTGTATCTGCAAGACCCTTTCTCGCACCATGTGTTGAAGTAAAGTATTCTAGAACTGAAAGACCTTCTTTAAAATTTGATTTAATTGGATTTTCAATTATTTCACCAGATGGCTTAGCCATTAAACCTCTCATACCTGATAACTGTTTTAATTGTGCAGCTGAGCCTCTAGCTCCAGAATGTGCCATCATGTATACGGAGTTTATAGGTTGATCATCGGAAGGTGTAGATATTACATCTAGCATTTTATCTGCAACTTTATTTGTGCATTCAGACCATGCATCTACTACTTTATTATATTTTTCACCCTGAGTAATTAATCCATCTTGATATTGATTTTCATATTCTTGTACTTTTAATTGAGTATCATTTAAAAGATCATTTTTATCTTTTGGAATAATAAGATCGTCTTTGCCAAAAGAAATTCCAGCTATTGCCGCATACTTAAAACCAATTTGCATTATGTGATCTGCAAATAAAACGGTTTGTTTTTGTCCGCAAAATCTATAGACTGTATCAATAATGTTACTTACTTCTTTTTTAGTCAGAACTTTATTAATCATTTCATAGTTTATGTTTTCATTATTAGGTAATATATTGCCTAAAATCATTCTACCTGGAGTGGTTTGAATATTTTTTAATTGACCTTCATATGTTTTTATTCTTGCATTTATTTTTGAATGTAGGCTCACATATCCATTTTCTAATGCTTTAAGTATTTCATTTAAATCTACAAAGCTTCTACCTTCGCCGGGTTGTTTATCTCTTATTATAGAAAGATAATAAATTCCAAGAACTATGTCCTGAGATGGGACTATTATTGGTTTACCACTTGATGGTGATAAAATATTGTTAGTACTCATCATTAGCACTCTTGCCTCAAGCTGAGCTTCCAAACTTAAAGGTACGTGCACGGCCATTTGATCACCATCAAAGTCGGCATTAAAAGCAGTACATACTAAAGGATGAAGTTGGATAGATTTACCTTCTATTAAAATTGGTTCAAATGCCTGTATACCCAATCTATGTAAAGTAGGTGCTCTATTTAATAGTACCGGATGCTCCCTTATGACTTCATCAAGAATATCCCAAACTCTAGGATCTTCTTTTTCTACAAGTTTCTTTGCAGCTTTTATTGTATTTGCCCATCCATAAATATCAAGTTTATGAAATATAAATGGCTTGAAAAGTTCAAGTGCCATTTTCTTAGGAATGCCGCATTGATGGAGTTTTAGATTAGGTCCTACAACAATTACTGATCTACCTGAGTAATCAACTCTTTTACCAAGAAGATTTTGTCTAAATCTTCCTTGTTTACCTTTCAGCATATCAGATAAAGATTTAAGAGGTCTTTTATTTGTTGAAGTAATTACTCTGCCTCTTCTTCCATTATCAAATAATGCATCAACAGACTCTTGTAGCATCCTCTTTTCATTTCTAATAATTATATCTGGAGCCCTCAAATCAATTAATCTTTTTAGTCTATTGTTTCTATTAATAACTCTTCTATACAAATCGTTTAAATCACTAGTTGCGAACCTACCTCCATCCAAAGGTACTAATGGTCTTAATTCAGGAGGAATTACTGGTAGTACCCTCATGATCATCCATTCGGGCTTATTTTTTGATATAATAAATGACTCTACAAGTTTAAGTCTTTTAGTAATTTTGGTTTTTTTTAATTCAGACTTAGTCTCAGTAAGGTCAATCTTTAATTGATTATAATCCGCTTCGAGATCGATACTGAGGAGCATTTGTTCAATAGCCTCTGCTCCAATTGCTGCACTAAATGAATCTTCGCCATATTCATCTTGATAATCAATATATTGCTCTTCAGATATAATTTCACCTTTTTTTAAATCGGTTAATCCAGGTTCAACAACAATAAATTGCTCAAAATATAGAACTTTCTCAAGATTTTTTATTGTCATATCTAGAAGTGTGGCAATTCTGCTAGGCAAAGATTTCATAAACCAAATGTGAGATACTGGAGCTGCTAATTCAATATGCCCCATTCTATCTCTTCTTACTTTTGAAAGAGTAACTTCTACGCCACATTTTTCACAAATTATTCCTCTAAACTTCATTCTTTTATATTTACCGCAGAGACATTCATAATCTTTAACAGGACCAAAAATTCTAGAGCAGAATAATCCATCTTTCTCTGGTTTAAATGTTCTATAGTTAATTGTTTCTGGTTTTTTAATTTCACCAAAAGACCAAGATCTTATATCATCTGGACTAGCAATAGAAATTTTTAGGCTATTAAAATTTTGAACACCCTGGTTTTGATTAAATATATTTGTTAGTTCTTTATTCATTTGATCCTATTAAGTTAGTTAAGTTATTTTCTTTTAAATTTTCCTTGAAATCAAGATTTAATCCAAGAGAACGTAATTCTTTAACCATAACATTGAAAGATTCAGGAGTGCCAGATTCAAAATTATTATCTCCCTTAACAATTGATTCATAAACTTTGGTTCTACCTGCAACATCGTCTGATTTTATAGTTAAAATTTCTTGAAGTGTATAGGCTGCACCGTAAGCTTCTAAAGCCCACACTTCCATCTCACCAAATCTTTGTCCTCCGAACTGCGCTTTACCTCCAAGTGGTTGCTGAGTAACCAAACTGTAAGGACCTATTGATCTAGCATGAATTTTTTCATCAACAAGGTGGTGGAGCTTTAACATATACATATATCCTACTGTTACAGGTCTCTCAAATTTTTGACCAGTAATACCATCATACAAAGTTTCCTGACCAGTGCCTGATACCCCGGATTTAGATAATAAATCTGTTATATCTTTTTCTTTAGCTCCATCAAAAACAGGAGTTGCAAATGGAATACCATCTTTCAGGTTATTGCCTAATTCCAATATTTCATCATCATTCATATTTTTAATGATTTTTTGGTGACTTTCTAAATCATAAATGTCTAATAACTTTTTTCTAAGATCATTGGTTTGACCTTCCGTTTGTATTTTCTTTATCATTTGATTGACTTGTCTTCCTAATGACGCGGAGGCCCATCCCAAATGTGTTTCTAAGATTTGTCCTATGTTCATTCTGCTAGGGACACCTAATGGGTTTAATACAATATCAACGGGAGTGCCATCTTCAAGATATGGCATATCTTCAACAGGACAAATTTTAGAGATTACTCCTTTATTTCCATGTCTTCCTGCCATTTTATCTCCAGGTTGTAATTTACGTTTAACAGAGATAAATACTTTGATTAATTTTAAAACACCCGGAAGAAGTTCATCTCCACTTTGTATTTTGTCAATTTTATTTTCAAATTTCTGATTTATATTACCAAGTTGATTTTCATAATTTTTAACTAGTAATTCTATTTGATTATTTTTTTTCTCATCTGCAATATTAATTTTTAATAAATCATTAAGTGATAAATTTTCAATTTGATCATATTGTATTTGAGAATTTTTAGTAAAAATATCAATTCCAGATATAAAGGTTTGATTATTAAGTAGTTCTCGAAGATGGTTACCAAAACTTTTTTCTAATATTTTTAATTCATCATCTCTGTCTCTAGCAATTACTTCAATTTGATTATTTTCTATGCTTATAGCTCTCTCATCTTTCTCTATTCCTCTTCTAGAAAAAACTCTAATTTCAACAACTGTCCCTTTAACACCAGGAGGAACTCTTAAGCTTGTATCTTTAACATCAGCTGCTTTTTCTCCAAATATTGCTCTAAGTAACTTTTCTTCTGGAGTCATTGGAGATTCTCCCTTTGGAGTAACTTTTCCTACCAATATATCACCAGAACTAACTTCAGCTCCGACATAAACAATTCCTGTTTCATCAAGATTTACAAGCATTTCCTCACTAGCATTTGGAATATCTCTAGTTATTTCTTCAGGTCCTAGTTTTGTATCTCTAGACATTACTTCAAACTCTTCAACATGAATTGAAGTGAATACATCGTCTTGAACAACTTTCTCAGAGATTAAAATAGAATCCTCAAAATTATAACCATTCCAGGGCATGAATGCAGCAAGCACATTTCTTCCTAACGCAAGTTCACCTAAATCAGTTGCTGGACCATCAGCTATAACCTGATTTTTTAGAACCTTATCTCCAACATTAACAAGTGGACGTTGTGTTATACATGTATTTTGATTAGATCTCTGAAATTTAGCTAAATTATAAATATCAATTTTGTTCAATGTCTTATCACTTTTATCAGTTATTCTAATAACTATCCTATTTGCATCAAGTTGATCAACTATTCCTTCTCTTTTTGCTACAACAGTTGAACCACTATCATTTGCAACCGTATACTCCATTCCTGTACCAACTAATGGAGCTTTTGGTTTAATTAATGGGACAGCCTGCCTCATCATATTTGAACCCATTAAAGCTCTATTTGCATCATCATTTTCTAAAAAAGGAATAAGAGAAGAAGCAACTGATACTAGCTGTTGTGGAGAAACATCCATCAAATCAATGGCATCAATATCAACGTTAATAAATTCTCCATTTTTTCTGCAGCTTACAATCTGATTTTCGAATTTACCTTTAGAATTTATTTCTGCATTTGCTTGCGCTATTACAAAATCTTCCTCATCAATTGCACTCAAATATATTACTTTATTTGTTACTTTTCCTGATTCAACGATTCTATAAGGAGTTTCAATAAAGCCATATTTATTAATCCTAGAATAAGATGCCAAACTATTAATTAACCCAATGTTAGCTCCTTCGGGTGTTTCAATTGGACAAATTCTACCATAGTGAGTTTGATGAACATCTCTAACTTCAAATCCAGCTCTTTCTCTGTTTAATCCCCCTGGACCTAAGGCAGATACCCTTCTTTTGTGTGTTATTTCACTTAAAGGATTTGTTTGATCCATGAATTGACTAAGTTGACTTAGTCCAAAGAATTCTTTTATTGATGCTACGACAGGTTTTGCATTAACTATATCTTGGGGCATTATATTATCAACTTCGAGAGAACTTAATCTTTCTTTAATAGCTCTATCCATCTTTAATAAGCCAATTCTGTATTGATTCTCTAAAAGCTCTCCAACTGATCTAACTCTTCTATTGGCCAAATGATCAATATCATCAATTTCACCTTTACCATCTATTAGATTATGCATATGTCTAACAACATCAATAATATCACTTTTATCCAAGACTCTCTGATCAATTGATGTATTTTTTTTGAACTTAGCATTTATTTTTAATCTACCTACGGATGATAAATCATATCTATCCGAGTTAAAGAAAAGGTTGTTAAAAAGATTTTCTGCAGTTTCAATAGTAGGTGGTTCTCCTGGTCTTAATATTTTAAATATTTCAAATAAAGCCTCTTCTCTAGATCTTGCTTTATCAGACTGCAAAGTATTTCTAATGTAAGATCCAATTTCGATATTATCCGCTTTAAGAATATCAATCTTATTTAATTTATTTTCAGTTAAAAATTCTATAAAAACATCATCAATTTCATAACCAGCTTCAAAGAAAATCTTTCCAGTTTTTTCGTCAATTATATCTGAGGAAGTAAATAAACCTAAAAGAGATTCTTCGCTAATAGTAACATTTGAAATATTTTTCTTTTTTAAATCATTAAGTATCTTTTGATTAACTTTTGTACCTTTAGAAACTAAAATTTTACCATTGTTTGAATCAAGTAAATCAAAATTTAAGATCTTTGCTTTAAAAAATGAAAGATCCTCTTTAAATGACCATCCATAATTATTTTTTTTGTAAACAATATTATCGTAAAAAAGTGATAATATTTCTTCACTAGTCATTCCTAAAATTCTCTTAGGATCAGGTTCTATCTTTTTATTTTGACATTCTTTAATGTAACTTTCAGATGAATTACTGAGAAGAGATTTGAACAAAGTTGTAACTGGAAATTTTCTTTTTCTATCAATTCTTGCATGAATATTGTTCTTTGCATCATGCTCAAAGTCTAACCAAGAACCTCGATAAGGTATAATTCTTGCATTAAAAAGATATTTTCCACTTGTATGAGTATTTCCATAATCATGATCAAAAAATACTCCAGGTGATCTATGCATTTGACTGACAACAACTCTTTCTGTTCCATTCACAACAAATGTTGCATTTTTTGTCATGAGTGGGATATCGCCCATGTATACTTCTTGTTCTTTAATATCTCTTACTGATTTTGTTCCTGCAATTTCGTCAATATCCCAAATAATTAATCTAAAGTTTACAAGTAATGGAGTTCCATACGTCATTCCTCTTTGTGAACATTCTTCAACATCATATTTTGGTACACCAAGATTATAGCTTACATAATCTACAGTAGCTCTTTCTGTGTAATCATGAATTGGAAAAACAGATTTGAAAATTGAGTGCAAACCAGTATTTTCTCTTTTTTCAGGATCAGTTCTAAGTTGTAAAAAATTATCGAATGATCTTTTTTGAACTTCTACTAAGTTTGGTAAAGATGTTACAAGAGGTATTTTTCCAAAAGATTTTCTTATTTTTTTCAAATTAATATGGTCTAAACTCACTTTAACTCCTTCATTTACTCTTTTCAAAAAAATATAGGCCTTATAAAAGGCCTATATATTATTTTAATGAAACCTTTGCACCTGCTGCTTCTAATGCTTTTTTCATTTCTTCAGCTTCTTCCTTTTTAACCCCTTGTTTAAGTGGTTTTGGTGCACCTTCAACCAAATCTTTTGCTTCTTTTAAGCCAAGACCGGTAATGGTTCTCACTTCTTTAATAACAGCAATTTTATTAGATCCAGATTCAGATAGTTCGATATCAAATTCTGTTTTCTCTTCTGCAGCAGCTTCTCCACCACCTGCAGCTGGAGCTGCAGCAACTGCAACTGGTGCAGCAGCGGATACGCCCCATTTTTCTTCAAGCAATTTACTTAACTCAGCTGCTTCAAGAACAGTTAGAGAAGAAAGATCTTCAACAATTTTATTCAAATCAGCCATTTATTTCTCCTTATTTACCTAGTTCGACTCTTGTTTATTGCTACTGTTAGAACTAATTAATCTTGCAATTTGTGCTCCAGGTTCAGCTGTAATTGAAGCTATCTTTTGAGCAGGTGCCGAAATTAGTCCTATTATTTTTCCTCTTAACTCATCTAAAGAAGGTAATTTTGCAAGAAAATCAATTTTTTCTTTATCAATTTTCTCTCCATTATAACCTCCACCAATAATTTTAAATTTTTCAAATTTTTTCTCAAAGCTAACTGCTACTTTTGCTGGTGCTACTGCATCATCAGAGTAAGCAATTGCTGTTGGACCTTTGAAAAGCTCAGAAATATCTTTAAATTGAGTTTCAGATATAGCAAGTTTAGTGAGTCTGTTCTTAGTTACTTTAAATTTTGCTCCATTATCTCTCATTTCTTTTCTAAGTTGCTCTGTTTCATTAACTGTTAGCCCAGAATATTCAGCCACAATTAAAGAAGTAGCATTTGAAAAGTCTTCTTTGAGATTACTTACAAAATCTTTTTTTTCAGAACGTTTCACGTCAACCTCGGTTTTAATTGGATCCAAAAGATCCAATATTAGCTAAAATTAGTTTGCCCACCAAACTAACTTAAAGCCTGTCAAGAAGCAAATCAATGACTCGCTTCAGTCTATGCAGGAAATTAAGCTCAAGGCTCCTGCAGTCTTTGACAGGTGATGATCAAAGATCATCTTTTGGATTAATTAACGCAAGCTCGCTTGGTTAATATTTAATCCAACTCCCATAGTTGAAGCTATGGTAACCTTTTTTATAAAAGAACCCTTAACAGCGTCAGGTTTACTTTTACTAACTGAAGAATAAAATGTTTTAATATTTTCTAACAAATCTTCTTCGCTAAAATCTAGTTTGCCAACACCAGCATGAACGATACCAGATTTATCATTTTTGAATTTGACTTGACCTGACTTAGCATCTTTTACTGATTGAGAAATTTCATTTGTTACAGTACCAAGCTTAGGGTTTGGCATTAGTCCTTTTGGACCAAGTATTTTTGCTACTTTACCTAATTTAGGCATCATATCTGGAGTCGCAATTAAAACATCAAATTCTATTTTTGATTTAGAAATTGTTTCAATCAAATCATCACTCCCTACCAAATCGGCACCATTACTTTTTGCATCTTTTTGTTTGTCATCATTTGCAATTACTGCGACTTTTACAGTTTTTCCTGTTCCATTAGGAAGATTTACGACACCCTTAATATTTTGATCAGTTTTGTTGCTATCAATTCCTAAGTTGATAGAAATATCAATAGTTTCTTTAAACTTAACGAAAGATTTTTCTTTTAGAATTTTAATGGCTTCTAGCGGTTCGTAAGTCTTTGAAGTGTCAAAATTATTTAACATTTGTTTTCTATTTTTTGTTATTTTCATTAACCAACTACCTCCATACCCATTGAAACGGCAGAACCTTTAACCATGTTCATTGCCCCATCTAGATCAATGGCATTTAAATCTTGCATTTTTTCTTTGGCAATTTTTTCAATATCTTGCATTGAGACTTTACCTACTAATGATCTTCCAGGAGTTGAGTTTCCTTTTTTTATTTTTGCTGCTTTTTTAAGATAAAAACTTACTGGTGGTAATTTTGTCGTAAAATCAAAGCTTCTATCTTTGTATGCTGTTATAATAACTGGAATTGGCGCACCTTTTTCTAAATCTTTTGTTTTATCATTAAATGCTTTACAAAAATCCATTATATTCAACCCTCTTTGTCCAAGGGCAGGACCAACGGGAGGTGAAGGGTTAGCTCCTCCAGCAGGAATTTGTAATTTAATCAAACCTAAAATTTCTTTAGCCATAGTTATACCTTTTCTACCTGAGAATATTCTAAATCAACAGGTGTTGATCTTCCAAAAATTGAAACAGCTACTCTTAATCTTGCTTTATCTTCATCTATTTGTTCGACCTCTCCATTAAATGATGCAAAGGGTCCATCAATTACTTTTACTTGTTCTCCAACATCATACATTATAGCAGGTCTAGATTTTTCTACACCATCAATAACTTGTTCAGATATTCTTTTTGCTTCAGCGTTACTAATAGGAACTGGTTTACCTTTATTTCCTAGAAAGCCACTTAGCTTTGGAGTTGTTTTAATAATATGCCAAGTGTCATCATTTAAACTCATTTTAATAAGAATATATCCAGGAAATATTTTTCTTTCTGTATTGACCCTTACACCTCTTTTTACTTCAACAATATTTTGAACGGGGACAGATATTTCTTCTATATGTTCTTTAACTCCAAGTTTTGTTGCTTGGTCTAGGATGCTGTCAGCAACTTTTTTTTCATAACCTGAATAGGCATGAAGAACGTACCATCTTGCTTTATTCATTAAAAACCTGAACCTATTTCAATTATTTTTCTTATTGAAAAAGACCATATTTGATCGGTTAAAAGAAAAAATAATGAAAATAATATTATCAATAATATGACTATTGCAGAGGAAATAAAAGTATCTCTCCTTTGAGGCCAGGTTACTTTTTGTAATTCTTGTCTAACTTGTCTTACAAAAAGAGCTGGTGATGTTTTCTTTTTTTCAATATTCATATTTTCGTTTCTCTTGGCAGGAGTGGCAGGACTTGAACCCGCAGCCCCCGGTTTTGGAGACCGGTGCTCTACCAGTTGAGCTACACTCCTAATAAGTAATGGCTAACTGATAGAGCGGTCTCTAAAACTATTCAATAATTTCAGCAACAACTCCAGCGCCAACTGTTCTTCCACCCTCTCTGATTGCAAATTTTAAACCTTTATCCATTGCAATTGGAGACAAAAGAGTAACTTCCATAGCAATATTATCACCAGGCATTACCATTTCGGTTCCTTCTGGTAATTTAATTGTTCCAGTCACATCAGTTGTTCTAAAGTAGAATTGAGGTCTGTAGTTTGAAAAGAATGGTGTATGTCTTCCACCCTCTTCTTTTTTTAATACATATGCTTCAGCTTTAAATTTTGTATGTGGTTTTATTGAGCCTGGTTTTGCTAATACTTGACCACGTTCAACTTCTTCTCTTTTTGTTCCACGAAGAAGAACACCAACGTTATCTCCAGCTTCACCAGAATCTAAAAGTTTTCTAAACATCTCAACTCCAGTACAAGTAGTTTTTTGAGGTTCTCTTATTCCTAGGATCTCGATTTCCTCTCCAACTTTAACTTGACCTTGTTCAATTCTTCCAGTTACAACCGTACCTCTACCAGAAATTGAAAAGACATCTTCAACTGGCATTAAGAAAGGCTGATCTACAGGTCGGCTAGGTTGTGGTATATGTTCATCAACTGCTTTCATTAATTCCATAATTGAATTTTTTCCAATTTCATCATCTCTACCTTCAAGAGCTGCTAAAGCTGAACCCTTAATGATTGGGATAGTATCACCTGGGAATTCATATGAAGTAAGAAGTTCTCTAATTTCCATTTCAACTAGATCAATTAATTCTTTGTCATCTACTTGATCAACTTTGTTCATGTATACTACAAGAGCAGGCACGCCTACCTGTCTAGCTAAAAGTATGTGTTCTCTTGTTTGAGGCATTGGTCCGTCAGCTGCATTAACAACTAAGATACCTCCGTCCATTTGAGCAGCACCAGTGATCATGTTTTTTACATAATCGGCGTGTCCAGGACAGTCAACGTGTGCATAGTGTCTTGCTTCAGTTTCATATTCAACGTGTGCAGTTGAAATAGTTATTCCACGCTCTCTCTCTTCAGGTGCTTTGTCAATGTTTGCATAATCTGTAAATTCTGCTCCACCTGTCTCTGCTAATATTTTTGTTATAGCAGCGGTTAATGTTGTTTTTCCATGGTCAACGTGACCAACAGTTCCTATGTTACAATGCGGTTTGTTTCTTTCGAATTTTGCTTTAGCCATTTTTTTACCCCAATAATATTTTGTTATGGAGCGGGTGAAGGGAATCGAACCCTCGTAGCCAGCTTGGAAGGCTGGAGCTTTACCACTAAGCTACACCCGCAACTAAACTGACTGCTTCACACACTCACTTTAATGCTTTCATCCCATTACCTCCATAATGGTGGAGGGGGTAGGATTCGAACCTACGTACGCTCACGCGGGCGGATTTACAGTCCGCTGCCTTTAACCACTCGACCACCCCTCCGTTTGAAGAAATTGGCCAATACTAATAAATTAGCATATATGTCAATCTAAAACAGCAGCTTCACCTTTGCAAAATACGTATACTCGTAAAAGCAACGGCCTTTTAGACAAAAAATGCCTTTTTGTACATATCTAGATTGTATTAATTAGACAAATCTGTGATATTAAATCATGAGAAAGTTTAGAAATAATAAATCTAATAAAAACCAAGGAATTCAGACAATTTTTGGTCAACATTCTGTTAAGGCAGCCCTTCAAAATGATAAAAGAGAGAATATTGAGCTAGTAATTAGTAAAAATCAGAAAAATTTTGCCAAAAAATATGAATCTAATACACAAAAAATTACCATTCTTCCTCAAAATGAATTCATAAGAAGATTTGGAAATGAAAACACAACGCAGGGAGTAGTTCTAAAAACAAAAGAGCTTACTTGGCCAGGTTTAGAAGAATTTGTAAAAGTAGAAAGTAAAAAATCAAAATCAGTAATATTAATTTTAGATCAAGTAACTGACCCTCAAAATATTGGCTCAATAATGAGATCATGTGCATTATTTGATTGTGCAGGAATTATAGTTGGCAAAGATAATTCACCAGAACTGACTTCATCACTTTATAAATCAGCTTCTGGTGCTGCAGAAATTGTAAATTATATTAGAGTGACAAATATTAGAAGAGCTATTTCTTTTCTTAAAAAAAATAATTATTGGATTTATGGCTTTGACAGTTCGAAAAATCAAAATTCAAAATTAAATTTTTCACAAAAATCAGTATTAGTTTTTGGCTCTGAAGGAAAAGGTATTAGAGAATTAGTAAAAAAGGAATGTGATGAAATAATTCAGATAAAAATGAAAAATAATTTAAAATTCGAAATTGATAGTTTGAATGTTTCTAATGCAACATCGATTGCTTTATATCAGTTTTACTCAACTTAATACTATTAAGGTGGTGCCGCGTGTCGGAATCGAACTGACTACCTGATGATTACAAATCAACTGCTCTACCAAATGAGCTAACGCGGCATCAATTTTGCATTTATATTAAATTATAAATTCGACAAGAATTTTATAAATTAAATCCCAGGAATATAAGGAACTCCATCACCTTTTACTCTTTCGTTTAATTCACTTAATGTAGAGCATGCTGAGATTGGACTAAATACAAGAAATAAAATTATTAATGTTTTTTAATCATTAAATATTTATAGCTTCTCAATTTTTGCAGCACAATATTTAAATTCAGGAATTTTTCCATATGGATCTAAAGCTGGATTAGTTAAAAGATTAGCGGCAGACTCATTATAACAAAATGGAATAAATATGACTCCATCAGGAATAGCCCTATCTTGCCTTACTCTGATATCTATTGAGCCTCTTCTAGTTGTGACTTTTATTTTATCACCAGCTTTCATATTATTTTTAATTATATCTTTAGGTGATATTGAAACCGAAGGTTCTGGTTCAATGGCATCTAAATTTGATGCCTTTCTAGTCATAGCTCCAGTATGCCAATGCTCTAATTGCCTTCCTGTGGTTAGTATCATCGCAAATTCTTTATCAGGAACTTCATCTGGTGCAGTAACACTAGCTGGAACAAATTTACCTTTACCATTTTCGTTTGGAAACTTATCACCAAAAACAATTTCATCTCCTGGTGTAGTTGGAGACTTACTTGGATAAGTTACAGAGTTTTCATTTTCTAATCTTTCCCAAGATATATTGTTTAATGAAGGCATTGTTAGTGACATTTCTTCATAAATTTCTTTTGGATGTTTATATTTCCAATTTAAACCCATTCTTTTTCCAAGTTCGTTTGTTATCCACCAATCTTCTTTAGCTTGACCTGGAGAGAGTAAAGCTTTTCTTCCCATCTGTACTTGTCTATTAGTATTAGTAACTGTTCCATTTTTTTCAGGCCATGCTGAAGCTGGGAAAATAACATCCGCATATGTAGCTGTTTCGGTTAAAAAAATATCTTGAACAACTAAATGCTCTAACATTTGTAGAGCTTCTCTTGCATGATTAAGATCAGGATCAGACATTGCTGGATTTTCACCAAGTATATACATACCTTTAATTGTATTCTCGTGAATAGCATCCATAATTTCAACAACAGTTAGACCTTTTTTATCATCTAAAGAAGTGTTCCAAAGTTTTTCAAAAAAATCTTTATTATTATCTTTATCAACTAATTGGTAATCAGGATACATCATTGGTATAAGACCAGCATCAGACGCTCCTTGAACATTATTTTGTCCTCTTAAAGGATGTAAACCAGATCCTCTTTTTCCAACATTCCCTGTCATTAAAGCTAGAGAAATTAAACATCTAGCGTTGTCGGTACCATGTGTGTGTTGAGAAATCCCCATCCCCCAAAAAATTATTCCTTTATTTGTATTGGCATATAAGCGTGCTACTTCTCTTATAAGTTCTGGATCGATACCTGTTTCGTTTTCCATTATATCAGGTGAATAATTCATTAAATGTTTTCTTAATTTTTCAAATCCTTCAGTTTGTTTTTTAATATATTCGGAATTAAATAAATTTTCTTCGACAATAACATTCATTATTGAGTTTAAGAGAGCAACGTCAGATCCTGGTTTAAATTGCAACATATGAGTTGCATGTTTTTTTAATGAGTGACCTCTAGGATCCATCACAATTAATTTAGAACCCTTTTTAGCAGCATTCTTAAAAAAAGTTGCTGCAACAGGATGATTTTCAGTAGGATTTGCTCCAATGACTATTATGACATCAGAATTTTCAACTTCATAGAATGGAGCAGTAACAGCTCCTGAACCAATAGTTTCTAATAAAGCAGCTACAGAAGACGCATGACAAAGTCTTGTACAATGATCAACATTATTTGTATTAAAACCAGTTCTGATTAATTTTTGAAATAAATAAGCTTCTTCATTTGAACATTTAGCTGATCCAAAACCTGCAAGATTACTTTTACCATTTCTTTGTTTATTAAGTTTTAAAAATCCTTGTGCAGCATAATCTAGAGCTTCATCCCAGGATGCTTCTCTAAAATATTCATGAATATTTGAAAAATTAATACTTGGGTGTAAGTCTTTTTGTTTATCTTTAATTCTAATTAATGGCTTTGTAAGTCTTTCTGGATTATTTACATAATCAAAACCAAACCTTCCTTTTACACATAATCTATTCTTGTTTGCGGGACCATCAACACCATTAACGTATTTAATTTTGTTATCTTTTACATTGTATTCTATCTGACAACCCACACCACAATAAGGACAAACGCTATCAATTTTTTTATCTACCTTACTATGGCCTACACCATCTTTATCTACAATGGATGCTGGCATTAATGCTCCAGTTGGACAAGCCTGTACACATTCGCCACATGCCACACATGTGCTATCACCCATTGGATCATCAAAATCGAATACAATTTTAGAATTTTCTCCTCGATATGCCATTCCGATGACATCGTTGACCTGAACTTCTCTACATGCCCTTACACAAAGATTACATTGGATGCATGCATCTAGATTTACAGCCATACTTGGATGAGAAACATCTGCCTGACATGAAGTTTTTTTTGGAAATCTACTTTCTTTAACTTCAACTTTATCTATCCATTTCCAAAAGTCAGAATTATTATCATGAGCAATTTCTTTTTTTGGCTGGTCTGCTAGGAGTAATTCAAAAACTAACTCTCTAGATTTTTTAGCCTTTTCTGAAGAAGTTTTTACCTTCATACCATCAGTTGGTTTTCTAATACAGGAAGCTGCCAACACACGCTCTCCTTCAATTTCAACCATACATGCTCTACAATTTCCATCTGCTCTATAGCCAGGTTTATCGGAATAACATAAATGTGGGATTTCTGTTCCAAGTCTATTTGCAACTTGCCAAATAGTTTCATCAGCATTTGCTTCAACTAAATTTTCGTTTAAATAAAATTTTGTTTTCTGTTTAGTCATAAGTTATTTCATTGCTAAAATATTTTAAAACTGAATTTAATGGGTTTGTTGCAGCTTGTCCTAAACCACATATCGATGCTTGAGCCATAACTTCACTTAAATCTTTTAATTTTTCCTTGTTCCAATTTTTTTCTTGCATTAATTTTACAGTTTTCTCCGTACCAGAACGGCATGGTGTGCATTGACCACAACTTTCCTCTTCAAAAAATTTTAGTAAATTAAGTGCAACATTTTTCATATTATCATGATCAGATAATACAACTACTGCAGCTGAGCCTAAAAAACATCCAGCATCCATTAATTCTTTCGATCCATAATCGAGTGGAATATCATTCATAGTAGCGGGTAGGATACCACCAGATGCACCTCCCGGAAGATATCCTTTAAAAGTATGTCCATCTGCCATACCATCACAATACTCATCAATTAATTGTTGAATTGTTATACCGGCTGGGGCAACTTTTACCCCTGGGCTCTTTACTCTTCCAGATACTGAAAAACTATGAAAACCCTTATTTCCATTGGACCCCTTTTCAGCAAACCACTTTGGGCCTTTTTCAATTATATCTCTTACCCAAAAAAGAGTTTCTAAATTATTTGTTAAAGTAGGACATCCAAATAAACCAATTTCAGCCACATAAGGCGGTCTATGCCTTGGCAATCCTCTCTTGCCTTCAATACTTTCTATCATTGCTGACTCTTCTCCACAAATATAGGCTCCCGCCCCTCTTCTCACTATGAAAAAGTCTTTTGGAATTATTTCTTCTTCTTCCATTTTATTTATTTCATCAAGTAAAATTTTTATAACTGTTGGATATTCATCTCTCATATAAATATAAACTTTTTGAGCATTTATGAAATAGGAGGCAATTAAAGCTCCTTCTAAAAATCTATGTGGATCACTTTCTAAATATGACCTATCTTTAAATGTTCCTGGTTCACCTTCATCACCATTAACAGCAACATATTTTTTACCATTGTAATTTGAAACAATTTCCCATTTTTTTCCTGTAGGAAATCCAGCACCACCCTTACCTTTCAATCCACTTTCATTTAATGAATCTAAAACTTGTTTTTTTGAAATCACACCATTTTTTATTTTGTACGCAATTTCATAACCACCATTTTTTTTATAAGAAGATAAATTTATATAATCTGGAATGAAGGGGTCAAAATTTTTTTCATCAATTATTTTTTTTACTTTATCAAAATTAGCCACATCAACATAATTTTTTCCTACGCAGACAGTAGGAGCAACATTGCATCTTCCCATGCATGGACCAGGTACGACTTTTATATTTTTATTCTCTAATTTTTTTATATCTTGAAGTAATTTGTGTGCGCCAAATAATTCACAAGTCAAACTTTCACAAACCCTTACAACATTCACTCGGTTATAATCTTTACTATCTTTAACAATATTAAAGTGAGCATAAAAAGTTGCAACTTCATAAATTTCAGAAAGTGGTAAGTTAATAATAGTTGATAAAGCTACCAGATGCTTATCGTACAAAACACCAAATTTATCTTGTAATATATGCAAATATTCTATTAATTCGTCTCGCTTAAATATTAATCCTGAAAACAATTTAGAAACTTCATCTAAATATTTATCTTCGACTTGTCTTCCTTTTGGAGTCCAACGTCTTTTCTTCTTTTTTAAAGAAGTTTCTGTTTGAGAAACAAATTTATCCATTCCAATTAATATTATACTATATATTAAGTATCAGAAAACTATGAAAGATTCAGTTGAAAATGAAGAATTAGTTCTTGATACTAGTGGTACAGAATGTCCTATACCAGTGCTTAAAGCTAGAAAACTTGCTTCAGAATTAAACAAAGATACAATTATTAAAATTATTGCAACTGATCCTTTGGCTGAAGCAGACTTTAAACATTATTGTGATCAGTCTAACTATGAATATTTAAGTTGTGAAAAAATAAAAGATAAAATTGTAATTCGTTATAGATTTAAAATTAAAAATTAAAATAGACTTTCATAATTATAAAAATCAAATATATCTCCATTGTTTATTTGAGAAACATTTTCATCAATTTCAATTATACCATCTGAATAGGATATAGAACTAATCATACCAGAACCTTGTTTAGGAAATTTATTTGCAATATTTTTATTATTTATAGTTTCTTTATTTACACGTAACCACTCCATTCTTTTTGTTTTTTTCTTCATAGAAAAATTTGCTGTAATTTTACTTGAAGATGGGAGCTTAAAATTTCCACCAGATAGTTTTTCTATTAATGGTTTTACTAACATTGCATATAATAATTGAACAGAAACTGGATTACCTGGTAAGCAAATTATGTAGCACTTATTTATTTTTCCAACTGCAATTGGTCTTCCTGGTTTTATTGCTGCTCTCCAAAAATATATCTTACCTAATTCAGATAAAACTTTAATTAAATGATCTTCATCACCAACAGATGCACCACCAGCAGTTATTATTACATTGAATTTTTTTGAAGTATTAAAAATTTTATTTTTAATAGATTTAAAATTATCTTTGAGATTTCCACAATATTTTTTTTCTATAAAATTTTTATCAAGTAAATTATTTAAACTATAATAATTTGAATTATTAATTTCAGAATTTTTTAAATTTTTAGTTGGTTTTCGTAATTCATTACCACTTGTAAAGAAACCAATTTTAATTTTTTTAAATACTTTTATTTTACTAATACCAGTAGCAGCAATTAAATTTATATTTTGTTGATTTAATTTAGACCCCTTTTCCAATATTTTTTGGTTTTTCTTTATATCTTCACCCTTTAATCTATAATTATCTCCAAATTTTGGAATTTTAATTAAATGAATTTTATTTCCTTTCTTGTATGTATTTTCCTGCATAACTATTGTTGATGAATTCATGGGCATTTTTGCACCAGTAAAAATTCTTACTGCTTCACCAGGTTTTACTTTTATATTTTTGTTATCTCCGGCAGCTATTCGTCTGTTACAAAAAAAAATTTTTTTTGTTTTTAAATCTGCTGTTAAAATAGCATAACCGTCTACAGCAGAATTATTAAAAGGAGGTAAATTAATTTTACTTTTTATATTTTCATAAAGAAATCTATCCTCTGAATTTTCTAAATTAATTTTTTCAGAGTTAAAAATTACAACCTTTTGTTTTTTAAATAAATTGATAATTTGTTTTTTGGTTAGTGGTGATTTATTCATTAAAATTCTCTCAAAATAAAATCAACTATATTATCAATTTCATCATTCTTAAAAATTCTTAAGTTAGTTTCAATTTTATTATTTGTAATAATGGCTTTTATATTTTTAATTTTTCTAAATAAGTAACTATCATTATCGTTTTTAATTATTTCAATTTTTGGGTGATTTTCATTTTTAAACCCTTCCACTATTACAATATCAACTTCTGAAAGTTGATTAATTAATTCATGCAATGTTTTTTCTTTTGAATTATTTAGTTCTGATATTTTAACCCATCGCTTCGATGAACTAACTATTACTTGAGAAGATCCCGCTAATCTATGCTTAAAGCTATCTGTATTCTCATGATCTATATCAAATTCGTGATGTGCATGTTTAATTGAAGCAACACGAAAATTTTTAGAGCTAAGTTTATTAATAATTTTAGTTGCAATAGTTGTTTTCCCTGAGTCCTTCCAACCAACAATTCCTATTATTTTCATTTAATAGATCTATTATTTAATAAATATACAAGAGAGTAAATAATTATTGTTATTGATATTAAAACTAAACCTAATGCCATAGCGTATTCTAAATTTCCCATTCTAGTTTCTAAAGATATAGCAGTTGTCATTACTCGAGTATAATGATCAATATTACCACCCACAATCATAACTGCACCAACTTCTGAAATTGCTCTTCCAAATGCAGATAATAATGTTGTTATCAATAAAAAATAACTATGGTTAAATAAAAGTTTTACAGAACCCCAAAAAGGGATATTTAAGGATCTTATCTGATCTTTAAATTCAAACCAATTTTTAGAAAATATCTCATGAGATAATGAAGCAATTATTGGAAAAATTATTATAGTTTGAGCAATAATCATCGCAGAAGGTGTGTATAGAAGCTGTAAGATACCCAAAGGTCCGCCAGAAGCAAAAATAAAATAAACAATTAAACCAACTACAACTGGAGGAATTCCCATCAATGAGTTTATAATTATTAAAATAAATTTTTTGAAATAAAAATTATAAATTGCAAAATAATACCCTACTATAAATCCTAATAATGATGCAATAATTAGGGCAGTAAAACTTACAAATAATGATAAAAGTATTATGTCCCATAGTTCATTATCTAAAGTAATAATTAATAGTATGGAATTTGTGAAAATTTCTAATATGTTCATTTAAATTATTAGTTTAATTACAACATATGGCAAAAAAAGAGAAATATTTAGTCTCACCTGATATTAATAATAAAACCTTAATTACAAAACTAAATGGTTTTGATGAGAAAGGGAATAAAATAATTTCTAAAGTTATTAATGAAAAAGCTCTTACAATTTTTCTTAATAATCAAGAGATAGTAACGCTAATGTCTATAAGTGATCATCCAAAATATCTTGCAGTTGGGTATTTATTAAATCAAAATATGCTTAAAAAAAATGATATAATTACAAAAGTTGAAATTGATAAAGATTTAGGTGTGGTTGTTGTAAGAACAAAACGTAAAACAAATTATGAAAATAAATTAAGAAAGAAAATAACAACTAGTGGTTGTGCAATAGGCACGGTATTTGGAGATATATATGCGGAAATAAAAAAATCAAAATTAAAATCCAAAAAGAAAATTAAACATAAATGGATTTATGAAATTTCAAAAAAAATTACATTAACACCGAGCTTATATTTAGAAACAGGAGCAATACATGGTTGTGCCATTATTCATAATAATAAACCATTGATTTATATGGAAGATGTAGGAAGACATAATGCTGTAGATAAAATTGCTGGTTTTATGTTTTTAAAAAAAATTAGCTCTTCAAATAAAATTTTTTACACTACAGGAAGACTAACTAGTGAAATGGTTATTAAAACTATAAAAATGGGTATTCCAATATTAATTTCTAGATCAGGATTCACAGCATGGGGTGTAGAGCTGGCGAGAGGCTCAAATTTAACACTTATTGGACGAGCAAAGGGAAAAAAATATTTAGCACTTTCTGGAGAACATAGAATTGACCATAATTAACAAAAAAATTTTGTTTGCCATACTTGCTGGAGGTCAGTCAAAAAGATTTGGAGGTGGATTTAAAGCTTTTGCTAAAATAAATGGAATTACAATCTTAGACAAAATAATAAACAAGCTTAAAAAATATAATAATGAAATAATAATAAATGCTAATGACTTGAAAAATTTTAAGAAAATTAATTATCCAATAATTGAAGATAGATTCAAAGGTTTTGTAGGACCTTTAGCAGGAATTCATACATCTATGTTATGGGCTAAAGAAAATTACACAAACAAAGAATGGGTTTTTACTGTTCCAAGTGACACCCCATTTTTACCAGATAATCTTTTAGACAAGTTTTTAGAGGCATATGATGAAAATATAAAAATATTGATTGCTAGATCAAATAGTAGACATCATCCTGTAATAGCAATGTGGCATATATCGTTAATAAATAGTTTAGAAAATGAATTAAAATTAAAAAATAGTAAAATTATGTTTTGGGTTAAAAAACACAAATATAAATTTGTTGAATTCGATAAAAGCCAAGAAAAGAATTTTTTCAATGTTAATACTCAAGAAGAATGGAATACTGCAAAAAATATCTAAGTTTAATATAAATATGTAAAAAATATTTTTTTTGTATAAAGAATATTTTAAATGGTTAGCTCAATATATAAAATATTCCCAGGAATTATCTTTTGTTTAGTAATTGCTTATTCAGGTATATACTTAAGTGATTTTATCGGAAAAGAAATTTTAAATTTAAAAAAAAGTCCAATATCACCAATAATGCTATCAATAATATTTGGTCTTTTGATAGGAAATATATTTCAAATTAATAATTTTTTATTAGAAGGAATTAAGTTTTCTTTAAAATTTATTCTAAGATTAGGAATAATATGTCTTGGAATTAGACTTGGACTTTTAGATATTTTTAAAGTTGGAATAGTTGGAATACCTCTAATCGTTGCTTGTATTATTATATCAATCTTGGTTGTAAATTATTTGTGCAGGTTATTAAATGTTTCTTCAAAAATGGGATCATTAATTGCAGTTGGGACAAGTATTTGTGGAGCATCCGCAATTGTAGCAACTAGTCCTGCAATTAATGCTGATAAAGAAGAGGTTGCTTATGCCATAGCTAATATTACAATTTTTGGAATAATTGCAATGTTCCTCTATCCATTTATGGCCTATTATCTTTTTAGTGGAGATGAGTTAGCATCAGGATTATTTCTTGGAACTTCAATACATGAAACAGCTCAAGTTGCTGGTGCTGGATTGATATATGCAGAGCAATTCAACTCACCAAAAACTATGGATATAGCAACGATTACAAAATTAGTAAGAAATGTCAGCATGATAATCGTCATTCCTACAATAAGCTATATGTATCTAAGAAATAATATTGGTGAAAATAATACCAAACCATCAATAATATCTATGTTTCCAATTTTCATAATTGGTTTTATTCTTATGGGTATTATAAGATCAATTGGAGATTATGGAATTCAAAATAGTAATTTAGCTTTTGAAATATTAACGAATAATAACTGGCAATTAATCATCAATATTATTAAATCTATCGCTGAGTATTCTTTAGCAATAGCAATGGCAGCTGTTGGCATAAGTACAAATTTAGTTTCTTTAAAAAGCTTAGGTATAAGACCATTTTATGTTGGTTTTTCTGCAGCTTGTTGTGTTGGAATTGTTAGTTATATCGGAATCATAGTACTAAATAATTTTATATAATTTTCTAAAATAAATATAATTTGTACTTATTAAGTAATAATTATATAAAATTTATAAAAAAACATGTCAATTTACCTTCCAATAGCTGAAATGAACGTCAATATTTTTCTCATTATCTTTATTGGTATGAGTATAGGAATACTTTCAGGAATTTTTGGTGTTGGTGGTGGATTTTTAATGACACCACTATTAATTTTTTTAGGCATACCTCCAGTTGTAGCTGTTGGTTCTGAAGCTCCGCATGTTTTAGCAACTTCAGTTTCAGGTTTTATTGCTCACTGGAGAAAAAGAAATGTTGATATAAAGATGGGTATATTCCTTTTGATAGGAGGTTTGATTGGTTCCACAGTTGGTGTAAATATTTTCAGTTATCTAAAAAACTTTGGGCAAATAGACTTAGTTATTCAGTTATTATTTCTTTTCTTTTTAGGTTTTATTGGTTTTAGTATGGCTTTTGAAAGCGCAAGAACTACAATTAAACAATATAGAGCAAGAAATACTAAAAGAACAAAACTGCATCAACATTCTTGGTTTCATGGACTTCCATTCAAAGTGCGCTTTCATAGATCAAAACTTTATATAAGTGCAATACCACCTGTACTGATAGGATTCGCAGTTGGAGTAATGTCCGCAATGATGGGAGTTGGAGGAGGATTTATAATGATACCTGCAATGGTATACATACTTGGAATGCCAACAAGTATAGTAGTTGGGACATCTTTATTTCAAATCATATTTGTTACCGCTAATGCAACATTCTTTCAATCCTACATAAATTATAATGTAGATATTGTGCTGTCTGCACTAATGATATTTGGAGGAGTAATTGGTGCACAAATTGGTGTAATTTTTGGGTCTAAATTAAAAGCAGAATATTTGAGGGGTATTTTGGCTATATTAGTATTGGGTGTCTGTGGTAAAATTTTTACAGATCTAGTTTTAAGACCTAATGATTTATTTTCAT
>CACNSY010000009.1 GCA_902623255.1 uncultured Alphaproteobacteria bacterium
TAATACGATTTGTGCTTGGAAAAAATAAAATTAAGATCTGTAATCAGCATTAATCTTTAAATATTCAAGAGTTAGATCATTTCCATAAACAGTATGATTAAACTTACCCAAATTTAATTTTACATTAATGTCTATTGTTTTATTTTTCATATAAAGATTAAGTTTTCTAATATTAATTTTTTTACTCATAGAACCATTTTCACATACAATATTATTTCCAAATAAAACTTTAATTTTATTTTGATTAATTTTTTCTTCAGTTTTACCAATTGCCATTATTACCCTGCCCCAATTTGCATCTTCTCCAGCCACTGCAGTTTTAACCAAAGGAGAATTTGAAATACTAAATCCTATTTTTTTTGCTTGATGTTTTGATCTTGCATTCAAAATATTTACTCTTAATAATTTAGAAACACCCTCTCCATCTTTAATTACTTGAAGAGATAGATCATGCATTAAATCATGCATTTTATTATTTAAAATTTTAAAATTTTTTTTATTTAAATTAATCTTTTTATTACCAACTGAGAACATCATTAAAGTATCACTAGTTGAAGTGTCACTATCAACAGTTATTGAGTTAAATGTATTTTCTAAGTTGTTCTTGAGAAGTCTATTCATTAATTGTTTTGAAGCTTCGCATTCAATAAAAATATAAACCAACATTGTTCCCATATTTGGTTGTATCATTCCTGATCCTTTTGCTATTCCATAAATTTTAAATGATTGTTTATCTAACTTAATATTTTTAATTGATACCTTTGGAAAAGTATCTGTTGTCATAATTGCCTTAGCACTTTCAAGTAAACTATATTTATTTTTGGAATTTATTTTATCAAATTTATTTATAATTAAATTAGGATTAAATTTTTCTCCGATTACACCAGTAGATGATACTAATACTTCATTAGATTTACATTTAATTTTTTTTGTTAATGCTTTTACGTACCTATCGATAATTTTAAGACCATCTTTACCAGTATGCGCATTTGCATTACCAGCATTCACAACTAACGCTTTAGCCGTACCTTTATTGTTTTTTTTATCCCAAATTATAGGGGCTGAAGGTGTTGATGTTTTAGAATAAACGCAACACACATTTATAATTTTATTAAAAATTATTAATAAAAGATCTTTATCTTTTTTTTTAAATCCAGCATTAAAAGTATAAATATTTAGGCCACTAGGATTAAAATCTTTGATTTTTTTTGGCTTAAATATTGAAATCATTTTATTGGCCATATTTTAGCTGAAATTCCTTTGTAGAAGAATATTTTTCATATATTAACTGCCATCTATCATAACATGATTAATATCGTTAATAAATTATTTGGTTCTATAAAATCTAATTCAGTTAAAAAATATGCTAGTTTTGTAGAGAAAGTAAATAAACTTGAAGAAGAAATTTCCAAACTATCTGATCAAGAATTAAAAAATAAAACAAATTACTTTAAAAATAAATTTAATGAAACTCGATCAATATCCATATTGTTACCAGAAATATTTGCAGTAGTTAGAGAGACATCAAAAAGAACATTAAATATGAGACACTATGATGTTCAAATAATAGGTGGAATGGTCTTATACGAAAATAAGATAACTGAAATGAAAACAGGAGAAGGAAAAACCTTAGTAGCTACTCTAGCCGCTTATACAAATGCTATAGAAAACTTCTCGGTACATATTATTACAGTTAATGATTATCTGGCTAAAAGAGATGCAGAATGGATGGGTCAAATATTTAATTTTCTTGGTCTTAGTGTTGGTTGTGTTACTTCGGAAACAGCTCATGAAGAAAGATCTATTCAATATGATGCAGATGTTGTGTATGCAACAAATAATGAGATAGGATTTGATTACTTAAGAGATAATTTGAAAAACGATTACAATAACTTATGTTTTAAAAAAAATGCATTTGCTATAGTTGATGAAGTCGATAGTATTTTAATTGATGAAGCTAGAACACCTCTTGTAATATCTGCTGAATCAAATTCAGATACAGATTTATTTCCAAAAATTGATAAAATTATAAAAATCCTTAGAGAAGATGATTTTGAAATTAATGAAGAAAGTAAAAGTATTCTACTTACTACAGACGGAATGGAATTTTGTGAAAAATTATTGAAAGAAAATGGAATTATTACAGAAGGTACACTTCAGGATTTAGGAAATATGGTTTTGAACCATAATATTATCCAAGCGCTGAGAGCACATCATTTATTTATAAAAGATAAAGATTACATAATCAAAGATAGAAGTGTAGTCATTATTGATGAGTTAACTGGCAGAGCCATGGAAGGCAGAAGATATGGTGATGGATTGCATCAAGCTATAGAAGCAAAAGAAAATTTAGTGATCCAAAAAGAAAATCAAACTATTGCTTCTGTTACATATCAAAATTTTTTTAGAACATATCATCGTCTAAGTGGGATGACAGGAACTGCCACAACAGAAGCGAAAGAATTTGAAAGTATATATGATTTGGAAGTAGTTGAAATTCCTCCTAACATTAAAGTAAATCGTCTTGATAAAAATGATCAAATTTATATGACAAAAAGAGAAAAATACAATGCTGTGTTAGATCTTGTTAAAACAAGAAACAAAATCAATCAACCAATTCTAATAGGAACTACATCAGTAGAAAATTCGGTAAAGATTTCTGATTTATTAAAAAAAGAAAATCTAAAGCATAATGTTCTAAATGCTAAAAATCATATGAGTGAAGCAAAAATTATTGAAGAAGCTGGAATGCCTGGAAATATAACTATTTCAACTAATATGGCGGGAAGAGGTACTGATATTAAATTGGGAAATGGTGATGCTGATTTAAAAAAAGAAGCAATTGAAGCAGGTGGTTTGCTCATAATTGGTACAGAAAGACATGAAAGTAGAAGAATAGATAATCAATTAAGAGGGAGATCAGGAAGACAAGGAGATATCGGTGAAAGCATTTTTTTCTTGTCCTTAGAAGATGATCTAATGAGAATATTTGGATCAAAAACTCTTGAAAATGTATTATCAAAGTTGGGACTTAAAGAAGGCGAGGTGATTACTCATTCAATGATAACAAAATCATTAGAAAGAGCGCAGCAAAAAGTAGAAAGTCACAATTTTGATATGAGAAAACAAATTTTAAAATTTGATGACATACTAAATGATCAAAGAAAAATAATCTATCAAAATAGAAGAGAAATTCTTAATACAAATGATCAGTCGAGTATAATTCAAGATATGATTTCTGATTATATCAATAATTTAATTGAAGTTGCTATTCCTCCAAAAAAGTACTCTCATGAATGGGATGCAAATTTATTAAATGAAAAAATTAGAGAAACTTTTAATTTAGATATTCCTATTTTAAAATGGTTTGATGAAGAAGGTGTGGATGATGAAGAAATTAAAAAAAGGTTATTAGATGAAGTAAATCAAAAATATAAGGAAAAGCAACATCAGTATTCAGCTGATTTATTTAAATTTGCTGAAAAAAGAGTAATGTTGTTTCAAATAGATAAAGATTGGAGAGATCATTTAGCCGCAATGGATTCATTACGCGGTAGTGTTAACTTAAGAGCGATGGGAGGGAAAGATCCATTTTATGAGTATAAAAGAGAATCTTTTGATTATTTCGATGAAATGCTTTCAAATCAAAATGAAAGAGTTCTTAAAACTCTATTTAATATAAGGTTAGTAAATGAAAATAAAAATGATGATTCAAAGAAACAAAATCAGGAGCCTAGAAGAATTATAACTAAAAAAATTGGTAGAAATGAACCTTGTCCTTGTGGTTCAGGTAAAAAATATAAACAATGTCATGGAAATTAAATATTGGCAGTAATATTTAGATACTTATTCTTTCTGCTTTGAACTAGATCATTAATCGAAATTTGTTTGAGTTCATTAATGAATTCTACAATCTTTGTTTTTAATATTTCGGATTGTTTTATTGGATGTCTATGAGCTCCGCCATATGGTTCAGAAATAATCTCATCTATAATTTCAAATTTTTTACAATCTGTAGCTGTAAGTTTTAAAGTTTTAGCGGCTTCTTGAGAGAATTCTGTATTCCTCCATAATATAGATGCACATCCTTCAGGGGAAATAACAGAATAGATAGAATGTTCTAACATTAAAACTCTATCTGAAGTAGCTATTCCTATTGCTCCACCTGATCCACCTTCTCCAATTATTATTGAAATAGTGGGAGTTTTAACCTTTAAGAAATGAAGTATTGATGAGGCTATAGACTCTGATTGTCCACGTTCTTCAGCATCTTTTCCAGGAAAAGCTCCTGCTGTATCAACAAATGAGATTAAAGGTAATCTAAATTTTTCAGCTAATTTTAATAATCTTTGAACTTTTCTATATCCTTCTGGTTTTGCCATACCAAAATTATGTTTAATTCTTTTTTCCATTGTATTGCCTTTTTCTGTTCCTATAAAAAAAACTGAACTCCCATTAATCTTTGCTAGTCCTCCTACTATTGCATTATCATCAGCATATTTTTTATCACCATGTAAAAGAATAATATCTTCGAATATATTATTAAGATAATCAATTGTATGTGGTCTTTCACCGTGTCGGGAAACTTGTACTTTTTGCCAAGGATTTAGATTTGAGTAAATTTTTTTATATAACTCTGCTTTTTCTTCGTTTAATTTTTTAATTTTATCTGCATTTAATTCTTTATTATTACTCAATTTACTCAATATTAGTTCAACTTTTTCTATTTGATTTTCAAACTCAAAATATCTGGTCATAAAATAAATTTAAAATTTCTAAATACTTCTAAAATTAAATTTCTAAATAATACTCCATCTTTATATTCTAAGTAACCATGAAGTATAAGTCTGAGATGTTCTGGATGAATATCTTTCCATTCTTTATCATTTAAAGAAATTAATGAATAAAAAAGGAATTTTTCATTATCTTTGTTTAAAATACTACTATCTATTTCATTTAGCAGAAATATTGATGGCATTGTTCTGTCATCAAAAATTTTATCTAAACTGATTTTAGAGTTAGAGTTTATATTTAAATTCATTACAGTTTTTAAAACATACAATAATTCAGCATTATCATTATCTTCACTGTAAGTGTATTTATTCAATGTTAAATTTATAGAATTTATGAATGAATTTAAATCATTAGAAGAATAAAGGTCCAATAAAACTCTAGCATAAATACTTTTTGAATCTACTTCCTTAGCATTTTCATATAATTCTATCCAATTGACTGCGCTTTCAAAATTATTATTATAAATGTAAGCTGAAGCTATTTGTGGTCCATGTATTATATTTTCAGAATCAGCTTCTATAGATGTCAACATATTATTTGATAGTTTATAAGCAATTTCTTCTAGATTATTTTCTTTCGCAAAATCCCAGAATTGAATAAGAATATTTAATCTGTCATTGGGAAATATTTGAATATTTACTAGTTGATATAAAAAAGCCATACTCAATTCTTTATTATCTGATAATGATTCAACTGTTTCTTGAGCATTATTTAATTGATCTGAATTAAAATCAGCAGACATATATAATGCTGCTAAACTATCTACAGTAATTAAATTTTCTAAAAAACTTTCATTGGCAGCTTTAATTCTTAAGTCAATAGGAGATGATTGATTTAAAATTATTGGAATTGATAGATTTTTTTTATCAAGCTCATAAAATTCATGTGAAAACGGGAGTTCTGCAATTCTTGTCATAGCACTATATAGGAATATTAATTCTTTATTAATTTCAGTATTTTTTATTTCATTATTAATACTTATCTGATCTGATGAATTAGATATAAGTGAAAGTAGATTCTGAAAATAAATGTCTGAATTTATTTCAGATTCTATCAAAATCGAATTCAATAAATAAGCCTCAGACTGATTATCATTTAGAATCAAACAAAATATGTCAAGCTTTTCTAAAAAGAAAAAATCTAATTTTAAATTTGCATTTAATTCTTCATTAAAATTACAAACTTCATTTAATTGAAAAGTTGATAATAAATAATTTAATTTAACCTGAGTATAAAAACTAAAATTTTTATCATTACTTAAATCATGTGATTCAATTAACTCAAAAGATTTATTAATCTGACCAATAGACTGTAAGTAATTAATAACTAAAAAAAATATTTCTCTATCTTTTTGTAGTTCAAGATTTAATTGGAGATTTTCTAAAACCTCAATAATTTCTTTTTGTAAAGTTTGTGTATTAATTTTTTTAAGATTATTTAAATAACTATTTAGAATTTTTAATTCATTTTTTTGAATGAAATTAAGTTTTAAAGTATCAATTTGTTTTACTTCAACTTCATTGGTTGAGATTTCAACAGTTTCATTTGAATTTTCAACTTCTTCATCAATTACTTCTTCTTCATTAAGATTTTCTAACACCATCTGATCAAGACTCTTACTTTCATATAAATTAATAACCTCTACCTCATTATTATCTTCTTCATTTGCAAAAATTAAATTTGAAAAGAAAACAAAAAATATAAAAAAAATAAATTTCATTTTAGATTTAAGGTATATTCCTCAGTTATGATGCTTGATGGTGAAGGAATTTCAATTATATAAAGACCAGTAAAAACGATTATTGTCACTATTACAAAAATATATATAATGTATCTATTTTTCATATATGCTATTAAAAAAATGACTAATATATGTTTTTACCATTTTTTTAAGTTTTTTCTAATTTCAACAAAAATTTGTCAACAATAAGAAATATTAATAATATGTATGATCTAAGTAAGATTAAAAGGAAAAATATTTGTATTATGGGCCTAATGGGCTCAGGAAAATCAGTAATTGGAAAAGATTTAAGCAAATATCTAAATTTTGAATTCTATGATTCTGATAAGGAAATTGAACTGACGACCAAAAAAAGTATAAATGAAATTTTTAAAGAATATGGAGAATTATATTTTAGAAATCTTGAAGAAAAAATTTGTATCAAATTATTAAATAAGAATAATTGTGTAATATCACTTGGAGGTGGAAGCATAACAAATAAAGAGGTTAGAAAATCAATTAAACAAAATTCCTATTCTATTTATTTACAAGTTAAATTTAACAATTT
This sequence comes from uncultured Alphaproteobacteria bacterium, assembly GCA_902623255.1. GTDB lineage: Bacteria > Pseudomonadota > Alphaproteobacteria > HIMB59 > CACPNW01. Next base: position 7,083 of record CACNSY010000009.1, read on the forward strand.
AGTTAATAGATTAAAATCTTCAAAAAAAAGACCATTATTAAATAAAGATGAAAATAAAATAGAAATATTGAAAAACCTCTTTGAAGATAGACATAAATTTTATGAAAAAGCTAATTTTATTGTAAATAATGATACAGATAAAGTTAATGTACTAGAAAAAATTAAATTAGAACTAAGTTCCTATGAAAAATAAATTATTAATAAAAAATAAAAAATTAAAAACGAATATACTAATAAAAAAAAATTATATTTATAAATTCATTATTAATATTGCAAAAAAAAATGAAAAAATATTTTGTGTTGTAGATACAAAAATTAAAATTGATTTAAATTTTGAAAAACAAGAAAATATAAAAATAATTTCTTTTAAATGTGGGGAAAAGATTAAAACTTTTGAAGGATACAAAAATCTTGCTAACAAATTAATTAAAAGTAATGTTAATAGAAGATCTGTACTTATAGCTATTGGGGGAGGTACATTAGGAGATCTGGCAGGATTTGTTGCAAGCACAATCTTAAGAGGTTTGGAGTTTTACCTTATACCCACAACCCTTTTGTCTCAAGTAGATAGCTCTATTGGGGGTAAAAATGGAATCAATACTATTTTTGGAAAAAATTTAATTGGAACATTCTATCAACCAAAGGAAGTATTAATTGATACTTCTATTTTAAATAGTTTGCCAAAAAAAGAAATAAGATCTGGGTACGCAGAAATAGTTAAACACGCTTTAATTAAAGATTATCAATTTTTTTGTTGGTTGGAATTAAATGCAAATAAGTTACTTAATTTGAATGAATCTATTTTAGAAAAAGCAATTTATAAGTCAATCATGATTAAACTTTTTTATGTTAAAAAAGATGAAAAGGAATTCTTGTTAAATAATAATTCTAGAGCAATGCTAAATTTTGGACACACAATTGGTCACGCTATAGAAAGTCACTATAATTATAATAAATTTAATCATGGTGAAGCAATTGCAATAGGCATGATAACTGAAGCGAAAATATCTAATTATCTTGGAATGTTACCTTTGGATGAATTAGAAAAAATAATAACTCATTTTAAAAAATGTGGACTTAAAATATACGATAATGTATTAAAAGAGAAAAAATTAATTATTAAACTGACTAAAGATAAAAAAAACTTCCAAAATAGCATTAATTTTACACTTATTAATAAGATTGGAAGCTCAATATTTTATAAAAAATTAGATAAGAATAAAGTTTATAAAATTTTACAAAATATATAAATGACAAGCATCTTTCTTCTTTTTTTATTAATATTCCTTGTAATGCTCTCAGGTTTTTTATCTGGTTCTGAAACTGCAATAACTGCGACTTCAAAAGCAAGAATACTTTATAAGAAAAAAAAAGGTAGTAAAAGAGCCGAGTATGTTTTGGAGCTACTAGATAAAAAAGATAATGTAATATCAACTTTGCTTTTATCAAATAACTTAGTTAATATTCTAGCATCTTCATTAGCAACAGCATTTTTTTATGATCTTTTTGGTGTTGAAGGTATTTTTTATGCAACATTAATTATGACAGTAGTAATTGTAATATTTGCTGAAGTTCTTCCAAAAACTTATGCTATAAATAGACCTAATAGAACAGTTTTATTAATTTCTCCAATTATTTATTATTTAAATAAAATTTTATATGTTTTTGTATTTTTCATTAATATAATTGTCAGATTAATTTTTAGAAAAAATGAAAATGATATTTTAAATAAAGATTTACAATCCGAGGAAGAATTAAAAGGTGTTATAGATCTTTATAAGACATCAAATCCAGATTATGAACAAGAAAAAGATATGTTGCAAAGTATTTTGCAATTAAATGATATAACAGTTGAAGAAATTTTTACTCATAGAAAAAATATTTACTCAGTAGATTCATCTTTAAAGACAAGTGAGATTATTAATAAAATTAATAGTTCTAGATATACTCGTATTCCTTTTTGGAAAGATAATCCAGAAAATATAATTGGCCTACTAAATGTAAGGACTTTAGATATAGATTTAAAAAATCATAATGAATCTAAAGAAATTATTTTTGATAAAATTTCCAATCCATGGTTCATACCTGAAACAACTAATCTTTTAGAACAATTAGTTGAATTCAAAAAAAGAAAAGAACATTTAGCCTTTGTTGTAGATGAATTTGGTGAGTTACTTGGATTAATAACATTAGAAGATATAATTGAAGAAATTGTTGGAGAAATAGTAGATGAAATTGATGTTCCTGAAAATGATTTTAAACTTAATAATTATGGAAAGGCTATAATTAATGGAGAAAAAAATATTAGAGATTTATATAAAAGTTTTGATTTAGATCCACCAGAAATTGAGTCCTCTACAATAGCTGGATATATCTTAGATATGTCAAAAAAAATACCTTCATATGGTGAAACTTTTAAAGACAATTTTTTTAACTATAAAATTTTATCACATTCAAAAAAACAAATATCTAAGGTTGAAATTTCAAAAATTAATTAATTTTAATTTCTAAAGAATGTAAACCACTGTTAAATTCTTCTTCAAGTAAACTATTAATAATCCTGTGAATATTTAATCTATTAAATGGTGAATTATCTTTTTTTGTCAAGATTATCTTGATATGAGTTTCGCCACTACCGGTAAAATTATTATGCCCTTTGTGCAAATTTGAATTGTCAACAATTTCTAATAAAAAATTGTCAAATTTATTTGATAATATTTTATCAATTCTTTGCTTACGATTCATTATTTTTAAACTATATATTACCTGTGGGTAAACATAAAATAGATATTAATAAAAATAGTCTTTCTTGGGAAAAAACATTTTTTAGAAAATGTGATAACAAAGATTGTAATAGTGAAGGTAAGTTTAAAGCACCAAAATCTAGAGTTTTGTTAAATCAATATTATTATTTTTGTATGGAACATATTAAAGAATACAATAAGTCATGGGATTTTTATAAAGGATTATCAGTTAATGAAATTGAGAATTCAATGAGAGAAGATATTATTTGGAACAGGCCATCTTGGCCATTAAAGGGAAATTATCACAAAGTAATGGATCAAATTAACAATTTTTTTAACGAAGAAATGAATGACTTAAATCCAAATGAAAGAGAGAATAATTACTTTAGAAATAAGCTAGTTGATGAAAATCTTACAAAAGAAGAAAGTGAAGCTTTATCATTATTCAATCTAGATCTACCATTGACATTGGATAAAATTAAAAAAACTTACAAAAAACTAGTGAAAATATTTCACCCTGATGTAAATGGTAACGATAAAAAAGCAGAAGAGAAGTTTAAGGAGATAAATAACTCATACAAAATACTATTAAAAAAATTTAAAAATGACTAATAAAAAAAATATAGAAATATCTCCTAGTATCAAAATTGATCCCAAAGAAATATTTGGGGTTTCCTGTGAGTTTGAGGTTTATAAGTTTAAAGAAAAAACTGAACACGTACCAGAAATAGATCAAACATATATTTTTGATCCAGCTACAACTCTTTCAATACTGGCAGGGTTTTCTTCAAATAGAAGAGTTTTGATTCAAGGGTACCATGGAACTGGTAAATCTACTCATATCGAACAAGTAGCAGCCAGACTAAATTGGCCATGCATTAGAATTAATTTAGATAGTCACATCAGTAGGATAGATTTGATTGGCAAAGACGCTATTGTACTCAAAGATAATAAACAGGTGACAGAGTTTCAGGATGGCATACTTCCTTGGTCATACAAAAATCCTGTAGCTTTAGTGTTTGATGAGTATGATGCAGGCAGACCAGATGTAATGTTTGTAATTCAACGTATTTTGGAGTCAGAAGGCAAATTAACTCTACTGGATCAATCAAGAGTAATTAAACCTCACAAATTTTTTAGGTTGTTTGCTACAGCAAATACTGTTGGTCTTGGTGACACATCTGGTTTGTATCATGGTACTCAACAAATAAATCAAGGTCAAATGGATAGATGGAATATTGTATCAACCTTAAATTACCTAAGTAACGAGCAAGAAATAAATATTATCTTAAGTAAAGTAAAAAAACTTAATAATAAGGATGGCAAAGACATCGTTAAATGCATGGTAGCTACTGCAGATCTTTCTAGATCAGGATTCATTAATGGTGATATTTCAACTGTTATGAGTCCAAGAACCGTATTGACTTGGGCAGAAAATTATTTTCTATTCAATGATATAGAATATTCTTTTAAACTATCTTTTTTAAATAGATGCGATGAAATGGAGAGGTCTATCTTACAGGAATATTTTCAAAGGTCATTTGGAATTGATATTACTGATGCTAAGGTAGCTAATGTCAAAGAATAGCGAAATTATTGAAGATTTTAAAAAGTCATTAAGTGCTACAATAAAATCAATAGGTAAAAAAGAAGATATAGAGATTAATTTTGTTAAAGAAAACCCTTCAATTATTGGTAACACTATAAATCTAACTGAACCAAAAATTGAAAATTTCAAAAATAATCTAGAATATTTAAGAGCTGAAGCGGACTCTTTTGCATTAGAGTTCAGATTACATTCAAAAGACATACACCAAAATTTTTTAAATCAAGATGAGTTATCAAACGAAATAATTAATGTTTTAGAACAAGCACGAGTAGAAGCTATAGGTAGTAGTGAATTTAAGGGAATACAAAAAAATCTAAAGAATAAGTATATTAGAGATCTTAAAATTGGAAATACTAAAAAAGATCAAAATTTATTAATTAAAGCATTTAAAAACGTAGCATTTGAAGAAATTGTTGGCGTAGATTTAGGTGAAATTAATAGTAGTTTTAAAAATATTGTAAAAGAAAAATTAAAAAAAGATTATTCAAACTTTTTTATAGATCTAAAGAAATGTCTACATGATCAGGAAAAATATACATCTACAATAGTTGAAAAACTAGATGAACTTGGATTACTTAATAACAGTGTAAACAATACTCAGAACGAAGATATTAATCAAAACGATGAAGATCAAGATAATGAAAATGAAAATAATGATGAAAAAAAAGATGATGAACAAACTGAGACAAATATTGAGATGCAAACAAGTGAAACAACTGTTGAGCAGTCAGTTTCATTAGAAGAAAATGATGATATGGGAGAAGAAAGTGGGGATACTGAACTAGATTATTTACCAGACAGAAAAATTTTAGAGAATTTTGAAAATTATAAAGTTTATGATTATAATTTTGATGAAATTATTAACGCTGAAGAACTTTGTGATATCAAAGAATTAGAGAAACTTAGAAGAAATCTTGATCAACAGGTATTTTCTTTTCAACCACTAATTATTAAAATCGCCAATAGACTGCAAAGAAAACTTTTAGCTCAGCAAAACCGTCATTGGGATTTTAATATGGAAGAGGGTTTTCTTGATACATCAAGATTGGCTAAAATTATTGCTAATCCAAATAATAAATTAAGCTATAAAATAGAAAAAGAAGTTGAATTTAAAGATACTATTGTGAGTCTTCTAATTGATAATTCTGGTTCAATGAGGGGCAGACCAATTACGGTTGCGGCCCTCTGTTCAGATATTTTAGCAAAAACATTGGAAAGATGCTTAATTAAATCTGAAATATTAGGGTTTACAACCAAAGCTTGGAAGGGAGGTAACTCAAGAGAAAAATGGATCAAAAATGGAAAGCCTTCTAATCCAGGTAGGTTAAATGATCTAAGACATATCATTTATAAATCTGCTGACTCGCCTTGGAGGAGATCAAAGAAAAATTTAGGCCTATTATTGAAAGAGGGTATCTTGAAAGAAAACGTCGATGGAGAAGCTTTATCATGGGCTTATAATAGATTATCTTTTAGAAAGGAAAAAAGAAAAATTCTTATTGTTATAAGTGATGGTGCGCCTGTTGATGACTCAACACTTTCTGTAAATCCAGGTAATTATCTAGAAAAAAATTTAAGAGATATAATTGGTGAAATTGAAAAAAAAGATGAAATTGAATTAATTGCGATAGGGATTGGGCATGATGTTTCAAGATACTATAGTAAGGCTGTAACAATAATGGATGTCGATCAGTTAGGTGAGGTATTACTAAATCAATTATCTGCTACTTTTCATTTAGATAATTAAGAATTTAACCATTTTTTTTTAGCATTATCAAAATCATTGTTATCAATTGAGCTTCTAACTTCTTTCATAAGATTATTCATAAAATATATATTATGATTAGTAAGCAATTGTAATCCTAGTAATTCTTGCGCAGAAAAAAGATGATATAAATATGCTAGTGTAAAGTTCTTACAAGTATAGCAATTACATTCATTATCTATTGGGTTTAAATTATTTTTATATTTAACATTTTTTAAGTTTATTTTTCCTTGTTTACCTTTAACTAAAGCTGATCCGTGTCTAGCAATTCTAGTTGGGCTTACACAATCAAATGTATCGATTCCATCTGCAACAAAATCCCATATATCCCTTGGATCACCTATACCTAGTAAATGTACTGGACGAGTATTATCTAATTTTGAAGAAGTAAAATGAACTATATCTTTCATTTCATCTTTATTTGATCCTAAACTTCCACCAATAGCAATTCCAAAAGTGTTGATTTTTTTTGTATTAAATTCAATGCTTTCTTCTCTTAAATCTCTGTAAATCCCTCCTTGGATAATACCATACATTTCTTGTCTACCAGCTGAGCCATTTTTAGGATTATAATTAAGTTTAGAGTTAAATGCATTAATGGATCTTAAAGACCATCTATGACTTCTTAACATAGAATCAGATGTGTATATTTTATCTACATTATAGGGGGTACATTCATCAAAAACTAAGATGAAATCTGCGCCAAGATTTCTTTGAACCTCTATTGATTTTTCAGGAGATAATATATGAGTAGAACCATCTATGTAAGACTTAAATAATGCGCCCTCTTCATTCAAATTTATTAAAGTTTTTTTATTTTTTGAATTTGTTTTTCGCCCTTTTATTTCATCAGCAACTGAGCCATGTCCAAGAGAAAAAATTTGAAATCCACCACTATCTGTTAACATAGGCCCGTCCCAACCCGTAAATTTATGAAGACCTCCATGTTGAGCTATTAGTTCACTACCTGGCTGAAGCATTAAATGGTATGTATTGGATAGTATAATTTGTGTATTATTTTTTTTTGCTTCATGAGTGGTAAAAGATTTTAGTGCAGCTTTTGTTGCACAAAAAATAAATGCTGGAGTTTCTATATCACCATGCGGTGTAGAAATTTTTCCTGTTCTTGCTTTATTATTTTTATTTGTTTTTTTAACTTTCCAAGAAAAGTTAGTCATTAGTTTTTGGGACAAAAAACTTAGCTATATAAATAAAAGGAGTGTCAAGTAGGGCTATAAATATTCTAAGAAGATAAGTGCCTAATATATAAATCATTATGACATTATACACACTTACTGGTTCAGGATTTAATAAGATCCAAGCAAATATACTAAATACAGTGTTATCAACTAAAGAGGAGGTAATAGTAGATAAATTATTTCTTAACCAAAGAGACTTGCCTGATAAAGCTTGTTTCAAATAGTTAAAGAACCAAACATCAAAATATTGGCTTATTAAATATGCTATCATACTAGCTATAAAAAATCTAGTCATGGGAGTAAATACATTTGATAAACTCTCTTGTACCCAATCTGAATCTGATGGTTGAAAACCAATGGTAATTACCATTAACAAAGTCATAAATAAGAATGCACTGAAACCAATTAAAATGTTAATTCTAGCTTTTTCCTTTCCATAATATTCAGATAAAATATCAGTACATAAAAAGGTGGAGGCAAAAAGTATGGTTCCTAAAGCTACCGGTTCGGGTGAATAAAAAAAATCTACTGTTTTTAAAACTTGAATATTTCCTGCAATTACAGCTAGAGCAGAATAGATAAAAATTCCTATATATCCAAATACCCTTAAAAAAATAAGAATAGAAAAAAAACAAAAAAGGAGCATTGTGAACCACATTAGTTCAGTACTAAGTGAATTAAGTATTGTTGTTAATTCAAAGAAAAAACCCATTACAAAAATTTAATTAGATTTTGATAGAATAGTTTTTTTTAATTTTTTAGCCTTTAAGGGCAATTTAGAGTTTGGTGTATTGATTAGGAATTCATCTAATCCACCTTTTTTTTCTACTGTACGTATAGTACTAACTGCAACTTTAAGTTGAAATTTTTGTCCCAATACTTCACTAATAAAAGTTATATTCTGAAGGTTTGGTTTAAAACGTCTTTTTGTTCTATTTTTGGCATGACTGACGTTGTTACCAGTTTGGAAGGATTTTCCAGTTAATTCACATCTCATTGACATAATGAGTTTGCATGTAAATATAAATATTACTTTGTCAAGTATTCTAAATACTAAATTTATCTATAATATAAGTTGGGGTTATTTGATGATTTTTAATTAAATTATTTATTTGATTTAAATCTTTATGAATACCAGATTTTACTAAAACACTATCTATTTCAAAATTATTAGCACCTTGAATGTCATGAAACAATGAATCTCCAATAGCTATTGTTCTTTTTTTTTCTAAATTAATTTGATTAGTGGTTGCGGTGTATATGCTTACGTCAGGCTTACCTTTTATAATAATATTTCCACCCATTTTTTTGTATATTTCACCAATAGCACCCATACAGAAAATATTATTGTTACTATTACTTTCAATTGTTTCAAAGTCAGGGTTTGCACAATACATAGGTATTTCTTTATTGTAAGCTACTTCTAGTAGCGGAATGTAGTCTATTGGTTGTAACTTTACAAAAGGGGTACAAGCTAAAATTAAATCTGCTTCTTCTACTTTTTCTACAAAATTAAAGTTTAAACCATCTCTAAAATTTAGACCATCCTCTTTTTCTTCATCATAAATATGAAAACAATTTTTTTTATTTTTATCATCTAAAAATTCTTTTTTTAGTAATTGCCAAATCATTTCTCCACTTGTCACTGTATTTAAAAAAGAATTTTTCTTAAAACCAAGTTTCGGCAATCTATCTATGGATGATTTTGATCTTTTGGAAGAATTTGAAATAATAAACAAATTTTTATTATTACTATTCAGTATATTAATGGAATTAATAGCATGCTCATATCCAAATGTTCCATCATGCATTACACCCCATTGATCAATTATGAAATTATCATAATCATTAATAATTTCTTCAATCGATTTTATTTTTTTCATTACTATACTGATTTACCAATAACTTGAGTTAGATTTTTATATCCATCAGTTTTAATTAGATCAATCAAATCACTTTTCATACTATTGATTAAATTTGGACCTGAATAAACCAAAGCAGTATATAGCTGAACTAAGGAAGCACCGGATTTAATTTTTTCATAACAGTCTCTTCCACTTGATATACCACCCACACCTATTAATGGTATTTGACCATTTGTTAATTCAAACATTTTTTTCAAAATAATATTTGAGTTATCGTATAATGGTCTGCCACTTAAACCTCCCTTTTTTCCTTTATTCATTGAAATTAAATTGGTCTCTCTTTTGATAGTACTATTTGTAAGTATTAAACCATCAATGTTATTAGCCAAAGAAATTAATGCTATATCTCTAAGTTGATCTTCATTTAAATCAGGTGAAATTTTAATTAATATTGGCTTGGTATTAATATTTTTTATTTCATCTCTTTTGTCTATAATTTTTTTAATTAATTTTTCTATCTTTCCTCTCAATTGTAGATCTCTCAACCCATCAGTATTTGGTGAGGATATGTTTATAGTAATATAGCTTGCCAAATCACCTAACTCTTCTAAACCAATTAGATAATCATCAATAGCTTCACTTGAATTTTTATTTTTTCCAATATTAACTCCTACTATTTTATTATTTAAGTACGATTTTTGGTGTTTGATTAAATTTTTTTTTACTTTTTTAATACCTTTATTATTAAATCCTAAACTATTGATAATAGCTTTATCTTCACTCAATCTAAATACTCTTGGTTTAGAATTACCACTTTGAGGTTGTGGAGTAATTGTGCCAACTTCAAGAAATCCAAAACCAAATGAAAACATAGAATGCATCACTTCAGCATTTTTATCAAAACCCGCAGCGAGTCCTATAGGATTTGGAAAATCTAACCCCATTAAATGTTGTGCAAGAATAGAGTCCTCAATATTTTTTTGTCTTACTTTGAAATATTTTAAAAAATTAATTGTAATAGTATGAGATAATTCAGGAGGTAATAATCTTAATATTTTTAATGAAGTATTGTACAATAATTTAATTATCTATCAATTTTTTTAGATAATCAATAGTTTCTCTTAAACCAAATAATTTAAAAAATGACCCTAGTCTAGGGCCTTGATCCTGACCAAGCATAACTTGATATACTAGTTTAAAAAAATCTTTTAAGTTGTCAAATTCGTGCTTTTTTCCTACTTCGTATAATAATGTTTGAATATCTTCAGATGAACTGTTTTCAGTCACCTCATTTTCTAAAACATTAATAATATCAATAAATACCTCTTTATTGCTACCATCAATCTCTAAAAATTTCTTTTTAGGCAAAATAAAATCTTCATAGTAATTAAGTGCATAATCTATGAGACGATCAAATTCAGGATTGTTATCAGCATTAATATTATCATCATATTTATTAATAAAAGACCATATTACTTTTTTATCTTTAGAATTAGAAACGTTTACTAGGTTAGTAAGGGTATTGAAATTTATTTCTGATTTAAATTCTTTTGGTTTTCCTGAATGAATATGCCAAATTGGATTATCATACTGTTTATTTTTATCTAAACTTGAGTATGAATTATAATGAGAAAGATAATCATCTACAGTTTTAGGAATTACATCAAAGTGAAGTTTTTTAGCTGATTTTGGTTTTTGGAACATGTAGAGTGCAAGACTTTCAGGAGAGGCGTAACGTAGCCACTCATCAACACTAATACCATTGCCGACTGACTTAGAAATTTTTTCTCCTTTTTCATCTAAAAACATTTCGTAAATTAGATTAGTGGGTGGTTTTTTATTTAATGCTCTACAAATCTTGGATCCTAAATCAACACTTTCTGTAAGATCTTTACCACACATTTCATAATCAACATCAAACGACATCCATCTCATTGCCCAATCTACTTTCCATTGTAACTTACATTTTCCATTAATTACTTCTGTTTCAACTAACTTACCTAATGATGGATCTTTGTAAATTATGGTTTTTGAATCCATTTTATATTCTTCAATTTTTACTTGAAGTACTTCTCCTGAATTTTCACTTATCGGCAGAAAGGGACTATAAGTTTCTTTTCTCTCTGCCCTTAGGGTAGGTAAAATAATATCTAATATTTTTTTATAGTTTTCAAATATACTTAATATTGTTTCATTAAAATCTCCACTTTGATATTTCTCTGTTGAGCTAACAAACTCGTAGTCGAAATTAAATTCATCTAAAAAACTTCTAAGTTTTGCATTATTATGATGTCCAAAACTTTCAAATTTACCAAATGGATCTGGTATAGAAGTAAGTGGCTTACCTATAAATTTTTCTAACATTTCTTTATTTGGAACGTTTTCAGGAACTTTTCTTAATCCATCCATATCATCAGAAAATGTGATTAGTTTTGTTGGGCAATCAATTATAGAGCTAAATGCATTTTTTACCATTGATGTTCTTACAACTTCACCAAAAGTTCCAATATGAGGTAAACCAGAGGGACCATAACCAGTTTCTAGTAATACATATCCCTTAGATGGAATTTTAAAGTTTAGTAAACCACCATTCTTTTTAATTATTTGTAATGCTTCTTTAAAAGGCCAAGCTTTTAAGGATTGTGCTAATTCTTGATCAATCATTTAATTTTGCTCTAATTCTAATTTTTTTACCCAATAACAACTTTAATGAATTTGTGAAATTAAAAATTTCAGATCCTAATTTATTAAATAATTCATTTTCTAGCTCTATAATATTATCAATGATATTATTAATTAAATCATTCCCTGCTGTGGTTAGAATTAAACTATCAGATCTTTTATCTTGTGGTTGCTGTTTTGATATTAATTTCTTTTCTTCTAGTTTAGAAACTCGTAAACTAACAACTGATCTATCAATAGATGCATTTTTACATATATCCTGTTGAGTAATATTTATGTTTTCTTGCTGTAATAAATAAATTGTCTCGAGAATAAGATATTCATTTAATGTGATTTGACTGTCTTTTAATTTATGTCTTACTTTAGATTGCCATAAGTTTGATGTTTGCCAAATTAATAATGCTAATCTATTCTCATTAAGAGAAGTGTCTGCCATAGTTTTTATACAAACTGTTTGTATACAAATTAATAATTATGTCAATACTATTCTGGTGCAATTTCTATCTCTAGGCCATCAAGCTCTTCAGAAAGCTCAATTTGACAAGATAATCTGGAATTATTTTTAACATCAAAAGCTTGATCCAGCATGGATTCTTCATCATCATCCATATTTTTCAGCTTGTTTGTCCATTTTTCATCAATATAAACATGACAGGTAGCGCAAGCACAGCATCCTCCACAGGAAGCTTCAATATCGTAGCCATTGTCTCTAAGGGTTTCCATTAATGTAAAATTACTATCATATTCAATTTCAGACTTTTTACCTGATCTATCTGTGATTATTAATTTTGGCATTAAACGCCTAGTTTTTTTTGAAGTTCTTTGGAAGATGTTGTGTATCTAAAAATGTTTTTCTTATCAGGAAAGCAATACTTAAATACTTCTTGAGCCATTAAGGCAGACTCGTGAAATCCTGATAGAATAAGCTTAAGTTTTCCTGGGTACCAATTTATGTCACCTATCGCAAAAATTGAAGGTGTAGAAGTTTCAAATTTTTCAGTGTCCACTTTAATTAAGTTCTCGTGCAAGTTTAGACCCCATTCCGCAATTGGACCTAGTTCCATTTTTAACCCAAAAAATGGCAAAAGGTAATCTACTTCAATTTTTGATCTTTCATTATCGTTTTCGTATTCTAGCATTATTTTACTATCTTGAATCTTTGAAATCTTTTTTATTTGGCCTTTTAAAAATTTAATTTTTCCTTTTGTTTCTAATTCTTGCATTTTTGAAACGGAATCAGGTGCTGCTCTAAACTCTTTTCTTCTATGTATTAGAGTTACATTGGAATGCTTAGATAGTTCATTCGTCCAATCCAAAGCAGAATCTCCTCCTCCTGCAATTAGGAGTTTTTTATCCTTAAATATTGATTTGTCTCGAATAGCGTAAAAAACACTCTTGTTTTCGAAACTCTCAATATTCTCAATGGGAGGTTTTCGGGGCACAAAACTTCCTGCGCCTGCGGCTATAACTATACATTTTGCTTCAACTTTTGTGCCTATATTAGTTTCTACAATCCAACCATATTCTGTTTTAGCAATTTTCTCAACTTGTTGGTTGAGATGAAATTTAGGTTTAAAAGGGTTAATCTGTTTAATTAACTCATCAGTTAATTCTTGTCCTGTCACAACTGGTCTAGAGGGAATATCATAAATTGGTTTTTCTGGATACAATTCAGCACACTGACCTCCAACTTTATCTAAATTATCAACTAAATGACATTTTATATTTAAAAGACCTAGTTCAAATACTGCAAATAAGCCTACCGGACCTGCACCTATAATTACTACATCAGTTTTTTCTATCATATCTGAAAAATAACAACTTTTTTTATTATTTCTAGGGATTATATATAATCTAAATGAATTACGCTAATACTTCAAAATATTATAATCCTGCGATTTATATATGGCTATTAACAATAACCGCAATGGTTTTATTAATTATAGTAATAGGAGGTCTTACAAGATTAACAGACTCTGGACTTTCTATGACTGACTGGCGTCCAATTTTAGGTGTAATTCCTCCACTGAGTTTAGAAAGTTGGTTGGTTGTATTCGAAATGTATAAACAAACACCAGAATACAAAATAGTTAACAAAAATATGACGTTAAATGAGTTTAAATATATTTTTTGGTGGGAGTGGTTTCATAGAATTTTTGCAAGAGCCATAGGAGTTGTCTTTTTAATACCATTAATTTATTTTAGTTTTAAAAAGCAAATTCAATCATCACTGTATATAAGACTTGGTATTGTCTTTGTGTTTGGTTTGTTTCAAGCAGTTATTGGATGGTGGATGGTAAAGAGTGGTTTGACTGAAAATCCTTACGTAAGCCCTTATAGACTTACTTTTCATCTTTTAAATGCTCTTATAATTTTCTCTATACTATTATGGATAGCAATGGATTATAGGTATTCTTCTAATATAAGTTTTTTATCTAATCCAAAGACGATTGAATTTTATATTTTAGTTGCTGTAATCTTAATATTTATCACAATTGCAACAGGTGGATTTATGGCAGGAACAAACTCTGGACAATCTTTTAATACTTTTCCACTAATGAATGGAAAAATTATACCTGATGATTACGTTATTGATGATTTAGGTATTTATAATATTTTTGAAAATACAGTTGCAATTAATTTTAACCACCGTTGGTTATCAATATTTGTTTTTTTTTATATCCTTTTTGTTTGTTTTAAATTTATTAAATTTGATAATAAAAATATATCTAGTACTCTTGTATATTTAGTTTTATTCTTTCTAACGTTACAAGTATTATTAGGTATTATAACTCTTTTAAGTAATGTTTACTTGCCAGTCGCAAGTTTACATCAAACTAATTCAATTTTGTTATTATCAACTTTATTAATTAGTTATCATCAAATTAAAATTAGAAAGGTTAAAGATGTCTAACAAAAATATATTTGTCTTTGGCGGCACGGGTTCTATTGGAAAATCATTATCTAAAAAACTGAAAAGCAATAACTATGATCCAATAATTATTTCTAGAAATGAAGCAGAATTAAAACAATTATCTGAAGAAATTGGATGTGAATACAAAGTGTGTGATGTTTTAGATTTTAATAAAGTTAAGAGTATTTCAGAAGAATACAAAGATCAATTAAGTGGTATTGCTTTTTGTGTTGGCTCTATAAATTTAAAACCTCTTAAAATGACTAAAGATGAAGATTTTATTGATTCTTTTAAAATAAATACACTTAGTGCTATAAATGCGATTAAGTTTAATCAAGAAACTCTTTCTAAAAATAATGGCAGTATTCTTCTTTATTCAACTATTGCTGTAAAACAGGGTTTTACTAATCACGCAATAATTTCTACCGCAAAAGGTGCCATTGAAGGGCTTACTTTAAGTTTAGCTGCTGAATTTGCTCCAAAAATCAAAGTAAATTGTATAGCGCCAAGTTTAACTGACGCAAAAATGACACAAAAGTTGATTAGTAATGAAACTATTAAGAAAGCAATTGAAAATATGCATCCTCTACCTAAAATTGGATCTGGTGATGATTTCTCTGATATTGGAAGTTTTCTATTAAGTGATAAAAATAGTTGGATAACTGGACAAATATTTCATATAGATGGGGGAAGATCATCATTAAGAATTAAATCGTGAAATATATCTTTATAATTTGTTTATCTGTTTTTTCTTTAAGCGTTTTTAGTCAACCATTTCCAATACCAGAAGATAATGAGGTAAGTTATGATGTTATTAGAAAAAAGAAAAATATTGGAAGCTTAATATCAAAATTTGAAGATAATGAAGATAGTGTCGTTATACATTCAGTCTTAAAGATAAATGTTAAAGTTTTATTTTTTCCAGCATACAAATTTTTTCAAGAAACTAAAGAAACTTGGAAAAATGGTGAATTTGTATCAATAGATGGATTTACAGACTTCGAAGATGATAGAGAGTATAAAATAATTGGAAATGATGAAGGTAATTTTTTTATTGCTAATGGTATGGATGGAGAATTAAAATTAGATAAAAATATAGTACCATTAAATTATTGGAATATTAATATGTTAAATGAGAAAGAAGTATTTGACACTCAAAAAGGTATTGTAAGAACTATAGAGGTGAAGCAACTTGAAGATGAAAAAATAAAAATCAATGACATTGAAATATTAGCTAATAAGTATGTTTTCAATGCATCAAAAAATCCAAAAGATAAAGGGCCATTCCCTGAGTATACACTTTGGTATTTTAAAAAAGAGCTCATGAAAATGGAATTCAAAAATCCTAATGATGAAAAAAATATTATAACAATAATTCGTAATGATTGGAGTCTATAGTTGCAAACTATATGGATTACTGGTGGATCTTCAGGTATTGGTTTTGCTACAGCAAAAGAATTTATAAATAATAATTGGCAAGTTGTAATTTCTTCAAGTAATAAAATAAAACTTGAATCTGCAAAAAAAAAATTAGAGCTAAATAATAATAAAAATTTAGTTCATGCTATTGTATGTGATATTTCTTCAAAAAATAATGTTGATGAAACGATTAATTCTATAGAAAAAAATATTGGTAAAGTTGATATAGCATTATTAAATGCATCAGCTTATAGTCCAAACAAAAATCAAATATTTGATATTTCAAACTACGAATTGCTAGTAGATGTAAATATCAAAGGCACTTTGTATTGTGTTAACAAATTAAAAGATGTTATGAAAAATAGAAATAATACGATTGCTATTATTTCTTCACCGTTGGGATATAGAGGTTGGCCAACAGCTGGGGCGTATGGTATTTCTAAGGCAGCTCAATTAAGCTTGAGTGAAAGCTTGTATTTTGATTTCAAAAAGTTGAACATTAATGTTAGAGTCATATGTCCAGGTTTTATTGATACCGAAGCAACCAAAAAAAATAGCTTTAAAATGCCTTTTTTAAAAAGTGCTGAATATGCAGGAAAAAAAATATTTGATAGATTAACTAAAGGTAAAGAATTTGAAATAATTTTTCCCTATTTGATTGTATATTTTTTTAAATTTACAAGGATATTACCTTATAAAATATATTTTTATATATGGAAAAAATTAGGGAATTTTTAGTTTGTTTCACCAATATAAATTCCAAGTCCTTCAGCTACTTTAATCAAAGGATCATTTTTTTGAACAGTTTTTGAATATCCAGCGACTTGACTAAGCATCAAATCTTGTACTCCTCTGTCTTTCCATACAACTACTCTATTAAATTTTTTCTTTGCAATTAAATCAACCGCATAAACCCCAAAGGCACTTGCAATTAAACGATCTCTATGAGTTGGTTGAGCACCTCTTTGAACATGCCCTAGAACTGTAACTCTTGTTTCAGAATCTGTTATTTTATAGATTTCATCACCAAGATAATTTCCAATCCCTCCAAGACGAACCTCTCCATCAACATATTTCACTGTAGCTTTTTTTCCATTTTCTTTTTTTACAGCTTCTGCAACAACGATTAATGCATGATTTCTTCCTTTAGATCTAAGTTTCTCAATATGGTCAGCAATAGATTTTATGGAATATTGAATCTCCGGAATCAAAATAACATCTGCTCCTCCAGCTATTCCTGCATTCAAAGCAATGTGACCTGCATCTCTGCCCATTACTTCTAAAATCATTACTCTTCTGTGGCTAGCAGCTGTTGGTTGAAGCATATCTAATGCATTTGTTGCAACATCAACTGCAGTATCATATCCTATAGAAAGCTCATTATGCTTTACATCATTGTCTATAGTCTTTGGAATACCAACAAAATTTATATTACCTTTTTTTGTAATACTTTGGAGAATTTTTAAACTTCCATCTCCACCGATACCTATTAGTGCATCTATTTCTAATTTTTTAAAACCTTCTATAACTAAATCAGATGAATCAATTTTTTTTCCATTCCTTATAATTTTTTTAAAAGGATTACCCTTGTTATTTGACCCCAAAAAAGTTCCACCCATTCTCATTAAGCTACCCTCAAAATTTTGAGGATTTAATTTGATAACGTCCAGTGGTTCTTTCAACAAGCCTAGTGTTCCATCTTTAATTCCATAGACTTCCCAATTGTACTTATTATGTGCTCTTAATGTAACAGCTCTGATTACTGCATTTAAACCTGCACAGTCTCCACCACTTGTTAAAATTGCTATTTTTTTTACCACAGGGCGTTTATATACTATTATTATATTTTTACTTATTTATTTTCATGGATGACATAAACAAACTTATAGAAATTTTAAAAAATTTTGAACAAGAACACAGAGATCTTGATGAAATACTCATTAGGCTTCAAGAAAAAAATACTGTAGATTTTTTACAAATTCAAAGGTTAAAAAAAAGAAAATTAATCCTAAAAGATAAAATATTAGAAATTCAAAATAAATTAGAGCCAGATAGTATAGCTTAAGCTAAAAAACTTTTTAAAAATTTAGGAGCGTTATCCTTAATAAAAGATATTCTTTCCTTAATTCTTGGAATTTTTGATATTCTCTTAAGATTTTTATCAATATTTTCTTCAACATGCTTCATTTCTTTAGAAAAAAAAACGAACAAGGCATTAGTATATACTCCTGATAAAATTAGTCTTTTTGTATAAAAATTGAAATCTGTTGAATTATCTCCAGCTAAATACCACATTGTACTAACTGAATTATATAAACTCATTTTTGATATTTTATTATTTGTGGGCAGCAAAAGATGGTTAAAGGTTTTTTTATAAAATTCTTTATCTTCATTTAATATATCAAATCGTAATAATAATATTTTTTTTATTCTTTTGTTAATTGGAAAATTAATTAAATTAATTTTTTTTAATTTATATTCAAGTTTTTCATTAATATTTTGTAAAGCATATTCTAATAAATCTTTATATCCATCAGGGAAAAAATAGAATAAATCATTTTTTTCTATATTTTGTTTTTGTAATTTTGAAAATATTTCTGATGACCAACCTTCAATTGATACGATTTTTTTTGTTTTTTTGAGAATATCTTCTTTTTTTTTATTTTCTGTTTTGTTCATTTTTCCAATATGTAGTTATTTCTTTTTCAAAACCAAAAGCATTTTTATGTGCTAAGCGTGATGTGTACAGAATGCCGTTTAAGTGATCTACCTCATGTTGTACTACCCTTGCGTGTAAGCCTTCAACTTCATTTTCAATTTCTTTACCATCAAGATCAAATCCAGAATATTTGATTTTTTTAAATCTTCTAACTAAACCCTGCATACCAGGTATTGATAAACAACCTTCCCAATCATCCTCAGTTTCTTTTCCGATGGGTTTAAAAATAGGATTTATTAATGGTGTTATCTCAATTTTATCTTTCTCTTCATTATCAGGATTACGAAATACTATTATTTTCTTTGAAATATGTACTTGGGGTGCAGCTAAACCTATACCGTTATAGTCAAGCATTGTTTCAGACATATCATAAACTATTTTTTTTAGAGAATCTGAAGAGAATTCTTTTATCTCAGAACATTCTTTTAGCAAGATTGGATGACCGATTTTTGATATTTTGAGAATAGACACATAATAAATATAAGTATTTTTTCTAATATACCAATAGATTAATTCAATATATCCGTTTGCAAATAATATGAGTTTGTGTTACTAGCCCGTCCCAATGACACTTTTTGTAAATGTAAAAGATAATAACGTAGAACAAGCAATTAGAACGCTTAAAAAGAAAATGCAGCGTGAAGGTTTGTATAAAGAAATGAAATTACGTAAACATTACGAAAAACCTTGTTTGAAACGCGCTCGAGAAAAAGAAGAAAATATTAGAAGAGCTAGAAAGTCTGCAAAAAGAAGTAACGATTAAGCAGAAAGACTTTTTACGATATCCTCACACATTTTTTTAGCATCTCCAAATAACATAGTTGTATTATCTCTATAAAACAACTCATTATCAACACCAGAATAACCAGTTGCCATTGAACGTTTTACAAATAGAACACTCTGAGATTTTTCTACATCTAAAATAGGCATACCAAAAATAGGAGATGACTCATCTGTTTTTGCAGCTGGATTTGTTACATCATTTGCTCCAATAACAAAAGAAACCTCTGTCATAGGAAAATCATGATTAATTTCATCAAGCTCCAAGACTTCTTCATAAGGAACATTAGCTTCAGCTAGCAAAACATTCATATGACCTGGCATTCTTCCAGCTACTGGATGTATTGCATATCTTACTTCTATTCCTTCTTTTTTTAATATGTCACCCATTTCTCTTAAAGCATGTTGAGCTTGTGCTACAGCCATTCCATATCCTGGTACAATAATTACAGAGTCTGCGTTTTTCATTATATATGCCGCATCCTCTGCATTACCTTGTTTAACGATTTTGTCTGAGTTATCCTTACTTACACTAGTGTCTTGCTCACCACCAAAACCTCCTAAAACAACATTAATAATTGATCTGTTCATCCCTTTACTCATTATATAACTCAATATTGCACCAGATGCTCCAACAAGAGCACCAGTTATAATTAAGAGATTATTACTTAGGGTAAATCCTATGCCACAAGCTGCCCAGCCTGAATAAGAGTTTAACATAGAAACGACAACAGGCATGTCAGCACCACCGATAGGAATTACAACAAGAAATCCTAGTAATATTGAAACGATAACTATTGTCCAAAAGATTGTTGGAGATTGATTAATTACAAATAATACAATCAAGAAAATAATTAGGAGGAAAATTAGTGCATTTATAAGATGCTGGAACTTAAATACTATTGGCTTTCCTGAAATTGTACCTTGTAATTTTCCAAAAGCTAAAACTGAACCAGAGAAAGTGATAGCACCAATAAATGTTCCAATACTCATTTCAACTAAACTAGCAGTTTTAATCGAACCAACTTTTCCAATACTAAAAGCTACGGGATCATAGAATGCGGCAGCAGCAACAAATACAGCAGCTAAACCTACTAAGCTATGAAAAGCAGCTACCAATTGAGGTAATGCGGTCATCTCAATTCTGAGAGCAATAAATGAACCTATAGCACCGCCAATAAGTATCGCGGCACCAATTTCATAATAACTAAGAACTGATTTGAACATTAGCGTTGTGAACACCGCTATAATCATACCAATAATACCAAAAATGTTACCCATTCTTGAAGATTCAGGGTGAGATAAACCTCTTAGAGCAAAGATAAATAATAACGCAGAAATTAAATATAATATCGCAACCATGTTAGAAGACATTATTCTTTTTCCTTTGTTTTTTTAGTTTTTTTCTTAAACATCGAGAGCATTCGATATGTTACTAAGAAACCTCCAAAAATATTAACTGAAGCTAATACAACACCTATTAATCCAAAAATTTTTGAAGTATCAAAACCTTGAGGACCGGCTGCCAATATTGCCCCAACTATAATTACGCTTGATATTGCATTTGTCACACCCATCAATGGACTATGTAAAGCAGGAGTCACAGACCAAACTACATAATAGCCAATAATACAAGCTAGGAAAAATACTGTTAGTCCGATAACAAAAACTTCTGAAGAATGTGCTTCCATATTACTTAAATTGCTCCAATCTTACATCCCCGTCATGCGTTAGCAAAACAGAATTAATTATTTCATCATCAAAATCAAAATTTATTTTTTTATTTTCTTTGTCTATTAATAAACTTAAGAAGTTGAAGATATTTTTAGCATACAGTGCTGAAGCATCTTTAGCCACTCTTCCAGGAACATTTCCGTAACCAACTATTTTTACCCCATTATGCACTACTATTTCATTCATTTTACTTAAAGGGCAATTACCACCAGCTTCCACAGCCAAATCAATTACTACTGAACCTGGTATCATCGAAGAAACCATTTCTTCTGTGATTAAAACTGGAGCTTTTTTGCCAGGAATAAGAGCTGTACAAATTACTATATCTTGTTTTGAAACTGTATCAGCTATCAATTGAGCTTGTTTTTTCTTATAATCTTCACTCATTTCCTTTGCATAACCACCTGCGGTCTCAGCATTTTCAGCTTCATCATCTTCAACCATTATGAATTTTCCACCAAGACTTTCAACTTGTTCCTTAGTTGCTGCTCTTACATCAGTGGCAGACACTACTGCGCCAAGTCTTTTTGCTGTTGCAATTGCTTGTAAACCAGCAACTCCTACACCAAGTATCATAACTTTTGCTGGATTTACTCTTCCAGCAGCAGTCATCATCATTGGAAAAGCCTTTCCAAATTGCTCCGCAGCATCAATTACACTTCTATAACCCGCTAAGTTAGCTTGGGATGATAGAACATCCATACTTTGTGCTCTACTTATTCTGGGAATTAATTCCATACAACATGATGATATTTTGTTTTTATTTAAATTAGAAAATTCAGATTTATTTTCATAAGGGTTTAAAATTCCAATAAGTAATGAATTACTTTTTAATTTATTTATGTCATCAGTGCTTGGCATTCTAACACATAAACAAACATCAGCCTTCAAGCATTCAGATCTAGTAACAATTTTTGCTCCAGCTTCTTCATAATTTAAATTTTGATATCCTGAAGTTTCTCCAGCTCCATTTTCAATTATAACTTCAAAACCCAGTCTAGAAAAAAGCTTTACTGATTCAGGTGAGATAGAGACTCTTGTCTCATTGTTATCATTTTCTTTAATGGCAGATAAGAGCATGAGTTCTTATATTGATAGGTCAGCTAAATTTAAAGCTTTTTGTTGGTTTTTCATTAATTTTTTTGAGTTAAAATCTTGAATGAGCTCATGGAATATTCTGTACCAATTAACTTCAGCTTTTAAATGCATAAATACTGAACCTAGTCCTACTGCTGCTCTATCCATGAACACAAATTCTTTTGGAGGTTTAACACCGCCTAGTTTTTTAAGTTCTTGATGAACTTCAGATGCAATTTGTGCTCCATATATACCACTATCACTTTCTTGTATTTTTTGAACTTTATCTTCCATCAAAGGTGAATATAAAAATCCTGCCCATTTATTTAATACTTTTAATTTCTCTTTTGTAATATCAGTAAATCCCCATTGCTCATACGCATGAACTGCCTTTGAATTGTCTTTTTCTTGAAGAGCAAAATATAAGTCAATTACACCTTGAATGAAATTACCATTAAAAATTCTCATACAACCAAAGTCATATATATTAATACTAAGGTCTTTTTTTTGTACAGAATAATTTCCTAAATGTGGATCACCGTGAAGCACTCCGTATTCAAAGAATGGTTTATACCACGCTTTATACATATTAGCGGCTAATGTATTTCTTGTTTCTTTAGCAGATTTTTTAAAATTCAAAATAGGTTCACCATCTAGCCAACTCATAGTTAGCAATCTTTTTGTAGATAATTTATCATAGGTTTTTGGAACATGAACAAAATTTATATTTGAAAATATATTTCTAAATACAGCCATTAATTTTTTTTCTCTTTCGTAATCTAGCTCTTCTTTAAGTCTGTCAGTAATTTCTTTGTATACTTCATCAGTTTTGATCGCTTTATTATAAGACTGATAAATTGAAAAAATCATTTTTAATTGTGAAAGATCAGCACTAACTGCTGAAGCCATGTCTGGGTATTGGAGTTTGCAAGCAACTACATCATCATTTTGTATTTTAGCTTTATGAACTTGTCCAAGAGAAGCTGCTCTTGTTGCTTCTTTATCAAACTCAATAAAATTTTTTTGCCAGTCCTGCTTTAATTCTGCAGCCATTCTTCTTTTAACAAATAACCATCCCATTGGAGGCGCATTAGACTGTAAATGCATAAGCTCTTGCGCATACTCATCAGGAAGTAAGTCAGGTATGGTTGCTGATAATTGTGCCACTTTCATTAATGGCCCTTTAATACTTCCAAGAGCAGCTCTTATTTCTGAAGCATGTTTTTCTTTATCTAACTTAACACCTAAATATCTTTGACTTGCAAGTTTAGTGGCTAATTTTCCAACTACACCTCCAACTTTGGCGTACCTAGTAAGTTGTTTTGTTAGAGATTTTGCTTCTTTATCTTTCATCAATTTTATTCTTCTAATTGGTCAATCAAATTCTCAATAACATTAACACCTTTTTGCCAGAAATCTTTTCTCTTCGGATTTAAACCAAAAGGCTTCAATAGTTTATCATATGTATCACTACCACCACTCTCTAGCAAAGTAATGTATTTGTCTTCAAATTTAGGTAGTTTGCTCTCGTAAACATTAAAAAGAGAATTAACAAGACAATCACCAAAAGCATATGCATAAACATAAAATGGTGAATGAATAAAATGAGGTATATAGCTCCAAAAATATTTATAATCATCATTAAATTTTATTGATGGTCCTAAGCTTGTCTTTTGTACATCAATCCAAATTTCACAAATCTCGTCAACACTTAATTCTTTGATTTTTCTTTGATGATGAATACGTTTTTCAAATTCAAAAAAAGCAATTTGCCTCACAACAGTATTTAGCATATCTTCGACTTTGTTTGCTAAAAGCCCCTTACGTTCATTTTCTTTTGTAGTAATAGATAATAGAGATTTAAAAGTTAACATTTCTCCAAAAACACTTGCTGTTTCAGCAAGCGTTAATGGAGTTGAAGAATTAAAATAAGTTTGTTTTTGTCCTGCTAAATATTGATGGATTCCGTGTCCTAGTTCATGAGCAAGAGTAGCTATATCTCTTGCTTTACCCTGATAATTAACAAGTATAAATGGATGAACTGATGGAACAGTAGAAGCAGCGAACGCACCAGGAGATTTTCCTGGGATTACTGGAGCGTGTATCCATGAATTATCGAAAAATTTATTTACAATATTTCCTGCCCTCTTATCAAAATTTGAATAAGCATCAGTTACAATTTGTCTTGCATCTTTCCAAGAATAAATACTCTGTGATTGAAAAGGAAGAGGTGCATTTCTGTCCCAATACATTAAGGATTTCTTTTTTAGCCATTTAGATTTTATTTTATAATAACGATGAGCAATTTTTGGATAATTTTCTTTTATTGTTTCAGTTAAGGCTTCTACAACTTCATCTTCAACAACATTAGATAAATTTCTTGAACTGACTGGATTTGGCAATCCTCTCCATTTATCATTGATTGATTTATCTTTTGCAAGATTATTAGTAATAGATGTAAACAAACTAATTTTATCTTTTAAAACGGCAGAAACTACCTCAGCTGATTTTTTACGATTTGATTCTTTTTTATCAGAAAGAAAATTAAAAATTTCAGCACTAGATAAATTTTTTCCCTTAAAAGGAAATTTTAGTGATGCAATTGTATCATCAAATAGTCTGATCCAGGCTGATCTAGAAGTAATACTTTTTTCTTGAAGTAATTTTTCTGTTTTAACATCCAATTGATAAGGTTTGAATTTTCGAATATTTTTTATCCAGTTTTTGTAAATCTTTAGTTTTTTATCGGCGTAAATTTTTTTTAAATTTTTTTCAGAAATTTCATTTATCTCAAGACTAAAGAAAACTATTGAGGAGGCAATATTTGTTATTTGCTCCTGCATTTGTTGGTAAAAAATTTTATTCTTTTCATTATTACCATCCTCTGCGACTAATAAATGTGCATAAGACATAATTTTATCTATTTTTGTATCAATATCCTCTAATTCAATAATGGCTTTTAAGAGTTGATTAGAACTAATCTTGGTGATTTTGGATGTGTATTTTTTCTCAAATTTTTTAGTTGATATTCTGAGCTTATTTAAATCATTATTCAGCTTCTTAGCTTTTGGGGATTCATATAAATCCTTTAAATTCCAAATTGGTAGTTTACCAAGGGTATTTTTTGTTGATTTTTGATAATTTTTTTGTTTCATATTTTACTATTTCGATATAGGTCTAATATCAAAGCTTTGTAGGGAGGATAGAAAGCATGATTGTTAATTTTGACGAATTTAATAGCATACCGGGTATATTTTATCATCAAGCAAATGATCTAAATGATCAACCATATTTATGGAAGAAAGAGAATGATAAATATGTTTCTTTAAGCTGGTCACAAGTAAAAGAACAAGTCGAAAGTTTAGCAACATACTTAAAAGATCTGGGAATTTTAGAAGGAGATAGAGTACTAATTTTATCTGAAAATAGACCTGAATGGCAAATCACTGATTTAGCAATAATGTCCATAGGAGCAATTTCAGTCCCTGCTTATACAACGAGTACAACCAATGATTATAAATATATTATTGAGCATTCTGGTGCTAGATGTGCCATCGTATCATCACACGAGTTAATGAAAAAAGTTCTACCTGCAATAGAAAAAATTTCACATTGTCAAAACGTAATAAAAATTAATGATGATAATGAAACTTACACAGAAGTTGTAAATATTTTATCATACAATAAAATTATAAATGACAATTTAGAAAAAAGTAGAAATTCTAATGAAATAGAAGAATTATCAAAAAATTTTAAAAGAAAAGATACAGCATGTATTATTTATACATCAGGTACTGGAGGCAATCCTAAGGGAGTGATGTTAAGTCATGGAGCCATGCTGAGAAACTGTGCTTCCTGTGATAAATTACTTGAGAGTCTAACTAGTGATTTAACAAAAGAAATTAGATATTTATCATGGTTGCCATTATCTCATTCATATGAGCATACTTTACAATTCTTAGAAATGGGGCAAGGCGCACAAATCTATTACGCTGAAAGTATAGATAAATTATTAGTAAATATGGCTGAGGCAGCGCCACATTTTATGACAGCTGTTCCAAGGTTTTATGACTCTTTACACACACGTATTTCACAAGGTCTAAAAAACCAAAGTAAATTAAGTCAACGCTTCTTTGCAATTACATTAAATCTAGGAAAGAAAAAATATTTTGGTGAGCAGATGAGCTTCTCTGAAAGATTTATGAATGGATTGATGGATAGGATAGTAAGAAAAAAAGTTAAGAAAAGATTTGGCGGAAGTCTCAGAGCATTGATATCAGGAGGCGCAGCACTAAACTTTGAAGTTGGATTATACCTAAGCGCCCTTGGCCTTCCACTACTTCAAGGCTACGGACAAACTGAAACTGCTCCTGTTATTTCTGCAAACCCTCCTGAAAAAATTAAATTAGATACTGTTGGAAAAGTTCTTCAAGGAAATGAAGTGAAAATTTCCGAAGATGGAGAAATTTTAGCTCGTGGTGAACTAATTATGAATGGTTATTGGAATGATCCCGAGTCAACTAATAAAACTATAATTGATGGGTGGGTTCATACAGGTGATATTGGTGAATTTGATGAAGAAGATTATTTAAAGATAACGGATAGGAAAAAAGATATTATTGTAAATGCTGGTGGTGATAATATTTCTCCTTCAAGAATAGAGGCAAAACTAGATATTGAACCTGAAATTGCTCAATCAATGTTATATGGAGATTTCAAAAATTACCTAGTTGCAATCCTAGTACCTAATAAAGATTTAGCTTTAGAATGGGCAAAAGAAAATAATCTTGAAGGTGATTTAAATAAAATAATTCAAGATTCTTCATTTAATAAAAAAATGAAAGAAGTTGTAGATAAAGTCAATAAAAGCCTTTCTAGTATTGAGCAAATAAGAAAATTTATTTTAATTGATCACGAATTTACAATTGAAAACAATATGATGACACCTTCCATGAAAGTAAGAAGGTTTAAAGTAAAAGAGATGTATGGAGAAAATTTAGAGAAACTATATTAAGTTTCTCTTTTATCGAATTTTTCTTTTTGTTCAGAAGTAATTTCAGTTTGAAATTTTGTTTTCCACTCTGAATATGGCATACCATAGATCATTTCTCGTGCTTCATCGTATGAAATTGAAATATTTTTCTTTTCTGCAGCACTAACATACCATTTTGAAAGACAGTTTCTGCAAAAACCTGATAGATTCATTAAATCAATATTTTGTACATCTGTTCTATTTTTTAGATGATGAATCAATCTTTCTGCAACATCAGCAAGTAATTCTCTATCAAAGTTTTTGGTCATATTACGTAAATAAATTATATAAATCTTTTTTTGTGCTATATATATAAAAATTAATGAAACGTAACAGAAAAGCTAAAATTTTAGCTACGCTAGGACCTGCATCATCAGATAAAAAAATAATAGAAGACTTATTTACTGCTGGATGTGATGTTTTTAGATTAAATTTTTCACATGGCGATTTAGAAACTCATAGAAAAAATTATGACAATATTAGATCTCTTGAAGAAAAACATAATCATGCGTCATGTATATTAGCTGACTTACAAGGACCCAAATTAAGAGTGGGCACATTTAAGAATACAAAAGAAAATTTAGTCAAAGGTCAAAGTTTTGTATTAGATCTTTCAAGTGAGCCTGGAGATAATAATAGGGTTAACTTTCCTCATGAAGAAATTTATGATTTTTTAACACCTAATTCTATTTTATTAGTAAATGATGGAAGAATAAGATTACAAATTGTTGAACAAAAAAAAGATAGTTTAATTACAGAAGTTTTAAATGATGCTGAAATCTCAAATAACAAAGGTGTAAATATACCTGATGTAATTCTTCCTATAGACGCCCTTACCAAAAAAGATAAATCTGATCTTATGAAGGCATTAGATATGGGAGTTGATTGGGTTGCACTTTCTTTCGTGCAACAAGCAGAGGATATACACAAACTAAAAAAAATAATTAACAATAAAGCACTCGTGATGGCAAAAATTGAAAAGCCTTCAGCAGTAAAAAATATTGATGATATTATAAATGCTGCAGATGGAATTATGATAGCTAGAGGTGATTTGGGTGTTGAAATGCCAACAGAACAAGTTCCGATAGTTCAAAAAAATATTATTAAAAGATGTAGGCACTTTGGTAAGCCAGTAGTTGTTGCTACACAAATGCTTGAAAGTATGATTGAAAATCTTGTGCCAACGAGAGCTGAAGCATCTGATGTTGCTAATGCTATTTACGACGGAACAGATGCTGTAATGTTATCTGGTGAGTCTGCTGTTGGAGCACATCCAATAGAAGTAGTAAGAATTATGAATAAAATAATTGAAAATGTTGAGAATGATACAAATAATTATGATTTACAAATTACTCAAGAAAATATTGATGATGTTGATAATACAGATGCAATAACTTTAGCAGCTTACTCAATTGCAAAAAAATCAGATGCAAAAGCAATAATTACATTTTCTGTAAGTGGAAGAACAACGACTAGAATGGCTAGAGAAAGAGCACCAGTTCAAATTGTTGGTTTATCTCCAAATATTAATACTACAAGAAAAATGCAATTATACTGGGGTGTAAACTCCTGTCATACTCAAGAAGATGCTCAAAATGCACAAGATATGGTTAATATTGCATGTTCAATTGCAAAAAATAAAAAATTAGTAAAACCAGGAGATAACGTAGTTATCTCGGCTGGTGTTCCATTTGGAAGTGCTGGTACTACTAATCTGCTTAGATTAGCTGAAATAATTGCTAATAAAGATCTTAAGTAAGCTTATTACAAGCTTCTTTTATTCTGTTGCACGCATCTTCTAGAATTGCATCACTAGTTGCATAAGATAATCTAAAATAAGGAGATAATCCAAATGCTGCACCATGCACTCCTGCTACACCTTGATCTTCTAAAAGGTATGTCATGAAATCTTCATCATTGGAGATATGTTTTCCATTTGGTGTCTTTTTTCCAATTATACCCTCGCAATTTGGATAAACGTAAAAAGCTCCTTCTGGTTTTTGACATGTAATTCCATCAATATCATTTAATTTATTCAATACTAAATCTCTACGTATCAAAAATTTTTTATTATGCTCGTTTATAAAATCCTGCGGACCACTTATTGCTTCAACTGCAGCAGCCATTGTAATTGAAGAAGTTGATGTTGTACTTTGTGATTGTATTTTGTTCATAGCAGCAATAATCTCTTTTGGAGCTCCACAATATCCAAGTCTCCATCCTGTCATGCAATATGATTTTGAAACACCATTTAGTGTCAAACATCTGTCTTTCAGTGAAGGTTCAATAGAGGCAAGAGTATGAAATTCTATGCCATCGTAAACAATTTTTTCATATATATCATCACACATTATAAGAACATTAGGATATTTTTTTAAGATAAGTGCTAAGTCTTCTAATTCTTTTTTTGAATAAACTGAGCCAGTCGGATTACTAGGACTATTTAACATTAACCATTTTGTTTTAGAGTTTATATTTTTTTCTAGTTGTTCTGGTGTAATCTTAAAATTTTGTGATTGAGGACACTTAACTATCACGGGCTTACCTTCTGCTAATAAAACAATATCTGGATAACTAACCCAAAAAGGAGCTGTTATAATGACCTCATCTCCTTGATTAATTGTTGCCATCATAGCATTATAGATAATGTGTTTTCCTCCGACACCGCATATGATTTCATCTAATTGATAATCAATATTATTATCTTCTCTGAATTTTTTCTGAATTGCTTTTTGTAATTCTGGTGTACCTTTACCTGGTACATATTTTGTTTTACCATCTTCCATTGCTTTACTAGCAGCATCTCTTATATTTTTTGGTGTGTTAAAATCTGGCTCACCTGCTGCAAGAACAATTACATCTTTACCCTCATCCTTCAAAGCCTTGGCTTTGACATTTATACCTACAGTCATTGAAGGTTTTATTTTACTTAGTCTATCTGCAACAAAATTCATTTAAATTATAAAATGTTCAATAATTAGACTAGCACAAGTTAACAACAAAAAAATAGCAAAAATCTTTCTTAATACTAACTTATCTATATTTGATGAAACTTTTGCACCAATTCCAGCAGTAAAAATACTAGTTATCGATATAAAAAAAACTATTATAATATTTACGTAACCAAGAGAATAAATGGGAAGCTCATTTATATTTGACCCAGTATACATAAATGTAAGTGTTCCTGGAAAAGCAATTAAAAAACCAAAAACAGCAGAAGTACCAACTGCTTCATGAATCTTTTTTGAAAACATTGTTAAAGTTGGAACACTAAAACTTCCACCACCTATACCAATTGTTGCAGATAAAAAACCAATAGAAGAGCTTATTAAAAAATTAGTTATATTAGACGATGGTATATCGTTGCTTACAACAATTGGACTTTGTTGAAACAGCATATTTAATGAAATCAAAAATGCCAGAATTACAAAAAGAATAACTAAACTCTGTCCTGAAATAGCACTTGCTGCAAGTGAGCCTACAATCGATCCTATTATTATTCCTATTGCCCATTTTTTTACAATTATCAAATTTGTATTTTTAAGCTTAACATGAGATCTTATAGAAGAAATTGAAGTAAAACAAATTACTCCAAGAGAAGATGCTACAGCAACATGCATGACAATTTCAGAGCTGTAACCAAGATTAAGTAAAATAAAGTAAGTTACAGGTACAATTATTATTCCACCTCCAACTCCTAATAATCCTGCAATAAAACCAGAGATTAGACCTGTTAATAAAAAAATAAATACTATTGAAGTCAAATAAATTTCCGTATTTTAAGTTTCATTAATGTAGTAAACAATTTAATATAAAAGTAAATAAGACTATGAAACATGTACATTGGATAGGAACTGGACTATCTTCTATACCAGGAATTAGAAGATTAGCTAAAAATTTAGATAATTTTACAGTATGGAATAGAACATTAGATAAGGCTATAAAGAGTATTGACCATGTAGATAAAATCAATGTGAACGCAAAACAGTTTGATGTTGATTTATTATTTAACGAAACAAATCCAGGTGATATTATTATTTCTCAACTGCCAGCAAACAAACATTTAGAAATAGCTAAACTTTGTTTAAAACATAAATGTCATTTTGCATCTACTAGTTACCTTAATCCAGAAATAAATATGCTAAATCTAGATGTAAAAAAAGAAAATTTAGTATTTATCAATGAGGTCGGTTTAGACCCAGGTATCGATCATTTTTTTTCCCATTTACTTGTCAGTGATCTTAAAAAAATCTCGACTGAAAAAACAGAAGTGGTTTATGAATCATATTGTGGGGGTTTTCCAGCAATTCCAAATGATTTCAAATATAAATTTAGTTGGTCTCCAGCTGGAGTAATCAAAGCCTTAAACAATGATGCAAAATATATAACAAAAGGGGAAATAAACACTGTAACTCCTTACAAATCTATTAGTTCTTATTCAATATCTGATGAAAATTTTGAAGCTTATCCAAACAGAGATTCAACACCATATGTAAGTGAATACTTGTTTGATGAGAAATGGAAAGTCAAAGAGTTCGTAAGAGGAACTTTGCGACTTGATGGTTGGAAAGAGGCATGGCAAGATATTTTTTCAATGCTTGAAAATAAATCAGATAATATAGAAGCTGAAATCAATGAAAAAAGTGAAAAATTATTAAAAGATAATAAATATTTACCTGAGGAAGAAGATCGCGTTGTACTTTCTGTAAAACTTAAAGCTTTTGAAAATCATAATAAAATTTTTGATAGTTCTTATTTTTTAGATGAAAAAGGAAGTGGTGAAAATACTGCAATGGGCAAACTTGTATCGATTACTTTATCAGCTGCGATTGATCTAATTTTGGATAATAAAATTGAGACTGGTGTTAAAACTGCACCACATAAAACAGAAGACATAATGTATTTTTTTAAAATTTTAAAAGATTATAAAATTAATATCCAACAAGAGAATGGATAAGCAATTAACCAATATTGGTATTATTAGAGAGTCTAGAAATGATGAAAATAGAACTCCTCTAGTCCCAGAACATATTAAAAAATACAAAGAAAGCAATCCAAATATTAATTTCATTATTCAGCCATCAAATAGTAGATGTTTTTCTGATGAAGAATATGAATTATGTGGTGCTAAAATTAATGAAAATTTAAATGAATGCTCAATCATATTCGGAGTTAAAGAAATTGATCCAAATATTTTAATTAATAATAGGACATATCTTTTTTTTTCTCACACTTTTAAAATTAATAAACAACAAAAAAATATCGATAAACATAAGAAAGATCTACTCTTATCAATTTTAAATAAAAAAATTACATTGATTGATTATGAAAATATCAGAGGTAAAAATGGTACAAGATGTTTAGGTTTTGGAAGATTTGCAGGTATTGTTGGTTGTTATAATACCTTAAATTTATTGCTTAAAGTGCTTAGAAAACAATCTCTTGCTAGTGCCTATAAAATTAATGATTATGAAAGATTAGTATTAAATTTAAAAAATTTATATTTTCCTAAAACTAAAATTCTAGTTACTGGTGATGGTAGAGTTGCAAAAGGAGTAATTGAACTTTTAAATCTAACAAACATTAAAGCAGTATCCAAAAAAGACTTTTTGGGGAAAAAATTTGATCAACCTATTTTTTGTAATTTAGAAACTAAAGATTATGTTACAAATAATTCTTCCACCAACTTTAACCTTGAACATTTTATTGATAATCCTCAAGATTATTCTAGTTCCGCATTACAATATTTAAAAGAAACTGATGTACTTATAAGTGCCCATTACTGGGACCCATCTTCTCCAAAAATATTTGAGAATGAAGACTTAAAAGTTTTACAAAATCTAAAAATTGTTGGCGATATTACTTGTGATATTAATGGCTCTGTTCCAACTACAATACGATCAACAACAATTGAGGAGCCAAATTATTGGATTGAAAGATACACTTTAAAAGAAATAGATGAAAATAATGATGGAATTGCTGTTATGGCAGTTGATAATTTACCATCTGAATTACCACGTGATTCAAGTACAGAATTTAGTGAAGGTATTATCAAAGAAGTTCTTCCTTTTTTATTAAAAGAAGATGATGGAAGAATATTAAATGGAACAATAACAACAGATGGTAGTTTTTTAGAAAAGTACAATTATCTAAATGATTATATTAGAATCAATGAATAAAGCAGAAAAAAAACATCATCTCTCTTCCGAAATCACAACACCTTTTAAAATTGTAAGTGATTTTAATCCAAGTGGTGATCAGCCTGAAGCAATTAAAAGTATTGTTAAAAGTCTAAATGAAGGAGAACAAGAACAAGTTCTTTTAGGTGTCACTGGATCAGGTAAGACCTTTACAATGGCTAAAGTAATTGAAAAAGTACAGAAACCGACTTTAATAATGGCACCAAACAAAACATTAGCAGCACAACTTTATGGAGAAATGAAAAATTTGTTTCCAAATAATGCTGTTGAATATTTTGTCAGTTATTATGATTATTACACACCAGAAGCATATGTACCAAGGACTGATACATATATTGAAAAAGAATCTTCAATAAACGAACAAATTGATCGTCTAAGACATTCAGCTACTAGATCTTTAGTGGAAAGAAGAGATACAATCATAGTAGCATCAGTTTCTTGTATTTATGGTATTGGATCAGTTGATGCTTATTCTTCAATGTCTTTTACTTTAGATAAAAATCAATCAATAAGTAGAGAGATAATTATCAGAAAGTTGGTAGAACTTTTATACAAACGTCGTGACATGGACTTTAGAAGAGGTAGCTTTAGAGCTAAGGGAGATATTTTAGAAATTTTCCCTTCTCACTATGAAGATATTTCTTGGAAAATATCTATGTTTGGAGATGATATAGAGAGTATAACACAAGTGGATCCACTTACTGGAGAGAAGCTCGGAGAACTTGAACAAATAAGAATCTTTGCAAACTCTCATTATGTAACCCCAAAGCCAACAATAAAAAAAGCAATTACGATGATTAAAAATGATCTAAAAAAACAATTAGAGATTTTTGAAAAAGAAAAAAAATACCTAGAAAGACAAAGGTTGGATGAGAGAACTACATTTGACTTAGAAATGATGGAAACTACTGGAAGTTGTAGTGGTATTGAAAATTATTCTAGATATTTGTCAGGAAGACAACCGGGAGAGCCTCCTCCTACACTTTATGAATATATTCCAGAAGACTCTTTATTGTTTATAGATGAAAGCCATCAGACATGTGGTCAAATAGCAGGAATGTACAAAGGTGATTTTTCTAGAAAATCAACTTTAGCTCAATATGGTTTTAGACTACCAAGTTGTGTTGATAACAGACCTTTAAAAAGAGAAGAATGGGATGCAATGCGTCCACAAACTATATTTGTAAGTGCAACACCAGGAGATTATGAACTTGAAAAGACAGGTGGTACCTTTGTTGAACAAGTAATTAGACCAACAGGTTTAATTGATCCACCTATTGAGATAAGGCCAACTAAACATCAAATTGATAACTTAATTGATGAATGTAAAAAGACTATAGACAAAGGTCATCGCGTTCTAATCACAACACTTACAAAAAAAATGGCCGAAGATCTGACTGAATATATCAATGAAGAAGGATTAAAGGTAAGGTATCTTCACTCTGATATCGATACATTAGAAAGAATAGAAATTATTAGAGATCTAAGACTAGGAGTTTTTAATGTTTTAGTAGGAATAAATCTTCTTAGAGAAGGTTTAGATATTCCTGAATGTGCTTTAATGGCTATATTAGATGCTGATAAGGAAGGTTACCTTCGTTCTAGAACTAGTTTAATTCAGACTATTGGTAGAGCTGCAAGAAATGTTGAGAGTAAAGTCTTAATGTATGCTGATAACATTACCACTAGTATGAAAGAAGCAATCGAAGAGACAGATAGAAGACGAACAAAACAACTAGAATATAACAAAATAAATAAAATTACGCCAATCAGTATTAAAAAGAATATTCAAGAAATAATTGAGAACACAGCTGAACAAGATCATGTTACAGTTGAAATTGATAATGCTAAAGAATTAGTTGGTAAGGATCTTAATAAACATATTAAAAATTTAGAGAAAAAAATGAATGAATTTGCTTCAAAACTTGAATTTGAAGATGCAGCAAGATTACGAGATGAAATTAATAGATTAAAGGCAAAAGAAGTGGGTCTTTCTAATAAAGTTTTGCAGTTTAAAAAGAAATAATGGATATTGTATTTTCAGAAACTAACCAAACTGGAATCATTAGACTAAATCGTCCTAAAGCTTTAAATGCTCTCAATTTAGAAATGGCAAAAACATTCCATGACAAATTATTAGAATGGGAAGAAAAAGATAATATCTTAAGAGTATTGTTAGTTGGAGAAGGTAAACATTTTTGTGCAGGAGGTGATGTAAAATCTCTTGTTCTTGCTGGAAAAGAAAACTCCTTAAAAAATGATTTTTTTAAAATTGAGTATAAACTTAATTATTTAATAAGCCAATTTAGTAAAGAATTTCTCTCAGTTTGGAATGGTGTAGTGATGGGAGGCGGGGTTGGTTTATCAATCTATGGTGATCACAGATTGGCAACAGACAATTCAAAATTTGCAATGCCAGAATCTGCCATTGGCTTTTTTCCAGATGTTGGCGGAAGTTATTTTTTATCAAATCTTCCAGGTAACATTGGTAAGTATATTGGTTTAACGGGTGAGGTTTTAGGGTTAAATGAATTAATTTTTTTTGGATTAGCAACTCATTACTTTAAAAGTAATAAAATAGAAGATGTTAAAGAAAAATTTATTACAAGAGGAGAAATTTCACACGATAATTTTGAAGTTAAGAATGATACATATCTAATTAAAAATATGAATTTAATAAATGAACTATTCAATGGAAATATTCAAACAATCATATCAAATTTAAAAAATCATAACTCAGAGTTTTCAAAAAAAATTTTAGATATTCTTCTAGTTAAATGTCCAATGAGTCTTGCGATAAGCACTAAACTTATAGATGATGCAAAAGGTAAACCGTTAAAAGAATGTTTAGAAACTGAATATCAATTAAGTCAAAAAATAGTATACCGTAGTGACTTTGATAATGGTGTAAATTCTGTACTAATTTCAAAAGATCATAATCCTATTTGGGAACCATCAAAAATAGAGGAAATAAATATAGAAGATCTAGATTTTTATTTTGAAACTCATACTGAAAATCTTTATCTATAATATTACAAATGAGTAATAAAATTCCTACTTCTGCAAAGGTAGTTGTAATAGGCGGTGGTATAGCTGGATGTTCTGTAGCGTATCATTTAGCAAAATTTGGATGGAAAGATGTGGTCTTGCTAGAAAGAGATCAATTAACTTCTGGAACTACTTGGCATGCAGCAGGACTGATTGGTCAGATTGGTGCATCAGCAACCATTACAAAACTTAGAAATTATTCGTTAAATTTATATAAAGACCTGGAAAAAGAAACAGGATTAGCAACAGGTTTAAAGCAAAACGGCTCTTTAACTATTGCAACTACTAATGATCGATTAGAAGAATTAAAAAGGCAAGCTACTTTTGCTCAAAGATTTAATATAGAAGTTAATGAATTAGAAAAAAATCAGATTAAGGATATTTATTCTCTTATAAATACTGATGATGTTGTTGGTGGAATATTTATTCCAAAAGATGGTCAAGCAGATCCTGTTGG
Organism: uncultured Alphaproteobacteria bacterium; assembly: GCA_902623255.1. Classification (GTDB taxonomy): domain Bacteria; phylum Pseudomonadota; class Alphaproteobacteria; order HIMB59; genus CACPNW01. The sequence continues at coordinate 44,327 of CACNSY010000009.1, forward strand.
TATAACAAATGTTCTTGCTAAATCGGCAAAAATGTATGGTGCTCAAATATTTGAACATTGTTCTGTAAATAAAATTCTTACTAAAAATGGATCAATAGATGGTGTAGATACAAAACATGGAAAAATTAAATGTGAGTATATTGTTCTAGCATCTGGAATGTGGTCTAGGCAGATAGCAAATGATATTAACGTTAGTATACCACTATATCCAAATGAACACTTCTATATATTAAGTGAGCCATTAAAAGAAATTTCTAAATCACTTCCAGTTCTTAGAGATTACAATAATTGCTTATATCTAAAAGAGGATGCTGGAAAAATTTTAGTAGGAATTTTTGAGCCTAAAGCTAAACCTGCATTTACTGATACGTATAAAGTGCCCAATGATTTTTCTTTTGGAGAACTACCTGAAGATTTTGATCATTTTGAACCGCATTTAAAAAATGCTATGAAAAGAATACCAGCCCTTGAAAATGTAGGTATAAGAAAATTCTTCAATGGTCCTGAAGCTTTTACTCCAGATACAAATTATCTTTTAGGAGAAACACCAGAAATAAAAAACTTTTACGTTTGTTGTGGATTTAATAGTATTGGTATTCAGAGTGCTGGTGGTGCAGGTAAAGTAACTGCAGAATGGATGATGAACGGTGAGGTTAATGACGATCTTTACTCCTTAGATATTTCAAGATTTGAAAAATTTCACTCTGAGACAAAATTTATAACTGAAAGAGTTTCTGAATCATTAGGAGATTTATATGCAATGCATTGGCCTTATAAACAACATAAATCCTCGAGAAATATTAAACTTCTTCCTTTTCATGATGATTTGAAAATAAAAGGAGCATGTTTTGGTCAAGTGGCCGGTTTCGAAAGACCAATGTGGTATGCCCTAAATGGCAAGAAACCAGAATATGAGTATAGTTATGGCTATCAAAATTGGTATGATGCAGCAAAGTATGAAACAATAAATACAAGAAAGAATGTTGGTTTATTTGACTTAAGTGCCTTTGCTAAATTTGAAATTAAGGGAGTCTCTGCCTTCAGCGATCTACAACGATTGTGCTGTAATGATATTAAAAATAATTCCGGTCATATAACTTATACACAAATGCTTAATTCAAATGGCGGCATTTTTGCTGATTTAACAGTTACTTGTATTGATAAGGATTCTTTTCGTATTGTTACAGGTTCATCTGTGAGAGAACATGATAAAAAACATATTTCAGAAAATATAAGTAAAAACACAACTTTAATTGATATCACTGAAAGTTTAGCTTGTTTTGGTGTTTTTGGTCCTAAAAGTAGAGAAATTCTAACAGAAATATTTGGAGAACATTTTTCAAACGACAAGTTTAAATTTGGAACTGCTAAAGAAATATCACTGAAAAATAATAAATTAATCTTCCAAAGATTATCTTTTGTTGGTGAACTTGGTTGGGAAATTTATGTTCCTATAAATATATCTAGAGAAATTTATTTAAAGTTAGTTAAAGTTGGAGAAAAATATAACCTTTCACATGCTGGAGCTCATGCACTTGATATTATGAGAATGGAAAAAGGATATTTACATTGGGGTCATGATATTTCACCAGCTGAAAACCCATTTGAAGCTGGATTAGAATTTACTGTTAAATTAAATAAAAAAACAGATTTTATAGGTAAAGAAGCTTTAAAAACAAAAAATAGATTTAAAAAGAAACAACTAACAAATTTTGTTTTAGAAAAATCTACTCCAGGAAATCCTCTCTTATTACATGATGAACCTATTTATTATAAAGATAAAATTGTGGGAGAAACTACTTCTAGCAATTATTCATTTTATTATAAAAAAAATATGGTCTTTGGATACATAGATTCAGAAATAGATTTAAAAAAATTAAATGGCAGCAATTTTGAAGTTGAAGTTGCTAAAAATAAATATGTTATGTCTGTTCAATTTAATCCATTGCATGATCCTGAAAATAATTTTACAAAAATATAGTTTTTTACGATCTAATTTATGAAAAAAATTAGATTATTTTTTTCTATAGTAGTAATTATATTAATAATATTATCTATCTTTATTTATATTTTTCTAAATAATTTTGAAAAAGGAAAAATAATTAGTGATATCGAGAAGAAATTAGAAATTAAAATTAATGAAAAAAATAAAACTAAAATCAATATTTTTCCAATTGTAAAGCTTAACACAAACTTAGAAATTAAAGATTACAAAAATAATTTATACTTTGATAATATTAGAATTGATATTTCGCAGCCTGTATTTCAAGTTTCAGGAAATTTAGATATTCTAATTGATAATTTCAATATTAATAATATTAATTTTAGTGAAGTAAATATTAATGGAAAAGTAAAATATATTGAAAATTATCTTAAATATAGTGATAATTTAGAAAATTTATTTGACTCAATTTATAAAATTAATGGAAAAATATTTTTTGAAACAACTAATGAAGAAAAATTTCTTATCTCATTTTTAAAATTATTCTTTGAAAAATTAGAAAATCAAAAAAATCAAAAATTTGCATTTTCTGAATTAATAAATGCTTTTGGTAATGAAAGTTCTAATTTTAAAGGCGAAATAAATAAAAATAAAAATATTTTAGAAACTAGTAAAATAGAAATTAGTAATAAAAACAACAGAATTCTTATAAAAGGAGAATACAATTACAGTAATAATTTTATAGATATTATTTTAAACTTATCTCAAAATAATGAAATATATTTAACTACTTTGATTAAAGGAAACTTAAATAATCCTAATATAAGTTTTGATGAAAATTCAAAATTTTTTCAAAATTCAAACTCAAATGAAAATAATATAATTGAAGAAAGCGTCATTCAATTTTTAAATAATTTTTTTGATTTCCATGATTGACTTATTAAATATAGTTAGCAGTGTATTTGGATATATCCTTTTTGGATTTTTTGTAAATAAATTACAAATACTTCCAAAAAAATATATTGATTATTTTGATTTTACAGGTTTCAATATTCTTTTACCCTTAGCTTTAATTATATATTTTTGGCAAGTCTCATTTCCTCAAATTAATTCTATTGGCCTGATCATCTCATTTTTTGCTTCAGGAATTTTTATATCCATGACTGGTTTTTTAATTAGCAAACAATTTTTAAATTTTAAAACAGATGACTCTGCACTTTTTGGATTAGCTGCTTGTTTTGGTAACACAGTGGCAATGGGAATACCTCTTATGTATGCAGTTTTGGGCCCAATAAATACAATTCCTTATATGATATTAGTTTTTTTTCATGGTATTGTTCATTTTAGCTATACTGTTATTATAATAGAAGTTTATAGAAATAGACAAAAAAGCATTGTCGAAATTTTTTATCAAATATTATTAGGTATGATTAAAAATATTGTACTTTTTGGAATGATAATTGGAATCATTCTTAATTACTCTAATCTTATTGTTCCATCTATTATGAAGCAGCCTTTAGATATTTTTGTAAACCTTGCGCTTCCAATGGTTCTTATTTCTTTAGGTCTTGCATTAGGAAATTTTAAAATTAGAGAAAATATTTATGGTGCAATACTATTAACTATCTTAAAAAATTTTATTCACCCTATAATTGCATTTTGTTTAGCACATTTTATATTAGAGCTTGATAGTCTCTTGGTAATTATTGTTACTATGGCTGCAGCTTTACCAAGTGGCTCACAATCATATTATTTTGCATATAGATATAATTCGCTAAAAGGTGTTGTTTCTTCAAATGTAGTATTAAGTACGTTTGTTAGTTTTTTTACACTATCTTTATTATTAGTATTTTTTGATATTACGTAGATTGAGAAATAAACGATTGTATTCTTTCTTTCTTATCCATAGTTTTAACACTAAAAGGAAAAATCTCTAACATCTTATCATATACATCAATTGCCTGTTGAAACTGGCCTTGATGAATAAAAATTAGACCCATTCCATCTAGAGCACCAAAATGTCTTGGTTCTAATTCAAGGGTTTTAATGATGTCTTGCATTGATTGATCAAAATTACCCATCATAAAATGAACTGTTGCTCTCTTATTCCAACCCTCTGCAAAATTAGGATCTTCTTCAATTAAATTATTAAAAAATCTGATTGCTAGTGGATAATTTCTCAAATTCATAGCTTGAATACCTTTCTCAAAATATTCAATTACTTTTGGATCATCAACTTCATACCAAATATTCCAAATGTCAGATATCAAATCTCTTATCTCATCCTGATTTTCAGTCTCATTTAATTTTTTAAACAAATTATTTAGCCGTGGATCATTTTGATCTGCTAATGCTATCTTACTAGCAAACAAAAGACTTATACTGACAATTAATATTTTAAAGATAACTCTCATATTTAAATGATTTTTCGGATAGATTTCTTTTCTTTTCATGTTTTCTAGTTCTCCCTGTTACTCTAGTTCTCCATAACTTGAATGATCTAGGTTTCAGATTTGTTCTCATTATTTTTATAACCTCTGATTCGGTTACACCGTGAATTCTTTTTATTTTTTCAAAAGAGGTTTTATCGCACCAGGCTAATTTAATAATATTATCTATATTCTCGTGCATATTATGAATATAGTTCTTAATTAATTAAATTCTAAAAAAAATGATTGATTTGTATTCATCACCTACCCCTAATGGTCGAAAAATTAGCATTATGCTTGAAGAATTAGGTGTGGATTTTAATCCTATTTTAATAAATTTAGATAAAAAAGAGCAGTTTAGTGAACATTTTTCAAAAATATCTCCTGCAAATAAAATTCCTGTAATTGTAGATAATGATAACAACCAAACAGTATTCGAATCCGGGGCTATCCTTCTTTATCTGGCAAAAAAATATGATAAATTTCTAAATAAAGATAAGTATTGGGAAATAATACAATGGGTTTTTTTTCAAATGGCTTACGTTGGGCCAATGCTAGGCCAAGCTCATCAATATTTATTTTATCATCCTGGCAAAAGCAAATTTGCAGAAGATAAAACAAAAGGCTATGCACAACATATATATTCAATTTTGGATAAAAGACTTTCTAAACAAGAATATTTTTCGGATACCTATTCAATAGCTGATATTTCAATTTGGCCTTGGACAGCTCGTTATGAAAGACATCAAATAAATTTGCATGATTATCCAAATGTGTTGAGATGGTATAAACAAATATCAATAAGACCTGCTGTTATTAAAGGATATAATTCTCTAGGTGAATTTTATGAAATTCCTAAGCCTTAAGCGTTGTAAAATAAAACTGAGCCTGCGGTTATAATTAAAAGGATTGCTAAAAACCATTCAACAATTATTTTTAATTTTTCATTATTAAGATATTGTCTGATAACACTTCCGCCATATGCCCATATACTAATAGAAGGAATATTTACTACTGTAGACATAATGACCATAAATAGTGTTCCAATTATTATATTTTCATCTTTTGGATAATATAATGTTACTGCAGTTGAACAGATTACCCAAGCTTTTGGATTTACAAATTGAAACAAAATTGCTTCATGATATTTTAATGGTCTTGATCTATCTTCAGTCTTTGAAATATTTAAAGACCCAAACATTTTATATGCTAAATAAAGAATGTAGCCTGCGCCAACATATCTTAAAATATCATAGAGTATAGGATAGGTAATAAACAAAGATCCAAGACCGAGACATACAAGTGCTAATTGCAAACCATGACCAGAAGGAATGCCAAAAATATTAGGTATAGATCTTATAAATCCAAATTTTATACCTGATGCGGTTAAAATGCTATTATTTGGACCTGGAGTTACGTACATAATAAAATTATACACTGCTAAAGCAGCTATTAATTCCCATGTAATCATTTTTAATCTCTAAAATTTACAAATTGGACTGGTATACCTATCTTAGCATCCTCAATAAGCTTCATTACACTTTGTAAATCATCTTTTTTCTTTCCTTCAACACGAAGTTCATTCCCATTGATCTTTACTTGAACTTTTAATTTAGAACTTTTGATATCAGAAGTAATTTTTTTACACAGTGATTGCTCAATTCCTTCTACTAATTCATACGTCTGACGAATTTTATTCCCCCCAGCTTTTTCCATATCATTTTTTTTTAAACATAAAGGATCAACTTTTCGTCTAACAAAATGAGTAACCAGCATGTCATTTACTTGACCAGCTTTCATTTCATCATCAGTAGTAACAACTATAGTATTTTCTTTTTTTTCAATTGAAGTATCTGATCCTTTAAAATCGTACCTAGTAGTAATTTCTCTTGTTGCATTTCCTAATGCGTTATCAATTTCTTGATGATCTAATCTGTTTACAATATCAAAACTAGGCATTTATTTAGTTTATTACATCGTCATTTATATCTGGCAACTGTTTTTTAGTGCTTAATCTTCCTAATTTTTTCATCTTTTCTACTTTTTTAGTCAAACTTCCTGAACCATCTTTCAATCTTTGTTTAGCTTCATCCATTTTTGATTTAGCTAAATCTATTGACTGATTAGCTTTTACAAACGACTCATATACACTGACTGTTTTATCATAAATATCTGCTGCAGCTGATGCTATATCTTTTATTGTTTTAGATTGTTTATCAACCCGCCACATATTTTCTACAGCTTTAAGTAAAAAGGGTAAAGTTGATGGCCCAACAATAATTATTTTATTGTTCCATGAATCTTCTATAAGTTTATTTGCCTCATTATATAAAGTAAGTAGCGCTGGTTCTATTGGAACAAACATTAAAACATTATCAATTGTATTAATTCCATATATTTTTGAATAATTATCTTTACTCAAACTTCTAATCGAAGTTTTTGTTGAATCCAAAAATTTTTTCAAAAATATCTTCTTTTGTTGATTGTCATTTGTATTAGAATAATCATGCCAAGAATCTAAGGACACTTTTGAATCTATAATTATGTGTCTATTACCAGGCATATGAACAATTACATCGGGTTTTTGTAAATTGCCATCTTCATCTCTAAAAGTTTTTTGAGTTGAGTACTCTTCTCCTTCTCTTAAACCAACACTATCTAAAATATTTTTAAGTACAAATTCTCCCCAAGGACCTTGTTGAAGCGCACCACCTCTAATTAATGTATTTTCAATTCTATCTTGAGCTAAATTAAAATTTTGTAAAGATTGCTGAATTGATTGCATGTGATTTTTTAAGGAAGTAAGATCAGTATCATCTTTTATTTCAGAACTTTTTGGTTTGCGAAGAAAAAATAAAATTGCTAAAAAACCAACTCCAGATAAAAAACCAATAATGAAAACAAATATAAGATTTTCAAACATCACTATTTAGATAAGATATAAATATATTATCAAATATCTAGCAATTTTCCCAATAGATACAAATATTAAAAAAAAAGTAATATTATATTTTACTGTACCTGCTGCAAATGCGATTGGATCTCCAATAATAGGTATCCATGAAAATAATAATGACCATTTTCCATACTTTTTGAAAATATCTGTAGCTTTCTGTAATAAGTATTGATTTACTGGGAACCAAGGTTTCTTAATAAGAAAATTTACAAAGTAACCACATATCCAACTGATTAGAGATCCTAAAATATTACCTGCTGAAGCAAAAAATAATAATAAAAATGGATTATACTTATTAGATAATAATAGTGCTGATAAATATGTTTCTGAAGCAAAAGGAAAAAAAGTACCTAAAGACAAACAAAAAATAAATAATGATGAATAGATCAAAGTATTTCTTATTGTTAATTTATGTTATTGTTATGTTACTTATCAATTTATGAACGATTTTCCAAAAGAAGAATTTATTTCCAGAATTGAAAAAATACAAATACATATTGAAAAAGAAAATATTGATGCTGTTATTATAACTTCACCATCAAATTTTAGATATTGCACTGGACTTGATAGTAATTTTTGGGAAAGTCCTACAAGACCCTGGTATTTAATTATTTCAAAAAAAAATCCAATTAAAGCTATAATTCCATCTATTGGTATTACAGCTATGCAAAACACATTAGTCAATGATATCGAAACTTGGGAGTCTCCAAATCCGAAAGATGAAGGAATATCTTTATTGAAAAAAAACATCAAAAGTTTTCCTAAAAATTCAAATATTGGTTTTGAATTAGGAAATGAAACTTTTTTGCGAATGAGTATTAACGATTATCAGGATATTCAAAAAAATTTATCAGAATATAATTTTGTTGATGCTAGTAAAATACTTTGGAGTATAAGAAAAATAAAATCTGAAATAGAGATCAGTAATATTAAAGAAATTTGTTCTATTACGAGTAAGGTGTTTGATAATTTTCCTGAAAAAATTAATTTAGGAATGAGTGAAAAACAAATTACATCAATATTTAAAAAAGAATTAATTGAGGGTGGTGCAGATTATATTCAATATATGGCGTGTGTTTCGGGACTTAATGGTTATAATCAGATTATCTGTAACCCAACAGAAAGGGTAACTAAAGATGGTGATATTCTAATTATTGATACCGGTGCAACTTTAAATGGTTATTTTTCAGATTTCGATAGAAATTTTGGCTTTGGAAGAATTAACAAACAAGTTCTAGATGCATATAATAAATTGTGGGAAGCAACTGAGAGAACTTTAGAAATTATAAAACCTGGAACTAGTTGTTCAGAAATATATTCTAAATTATCTTATAGTTTAACAACTAACAACATATCAGTTGGAAGGATGGGTCATGGTTTAGGCTTACAACTGACTGAGCCGCCAAGTATTATGAGAAATGACAAAACATTACTTGAGGAAAATATGATTATAACTCTTGAGCCATCAATTGAAATGGACGAAAATAAAATATTAGTACAAGAAGAAAATTTATTGATAACTAAAGATTCCTATAAACTTTTAAGTACTAGAACTCCTGAAAATTTACCTATTATTAATTAGTTAAATAATTGATTCAATTTTAGGCATAAGTCTAATTAATTCCTTCGTATATTCATGCTCAGGATTATTAAACAATTCCTCTGTATCTTTTGTTTCACAAACAGCACCATTTTTTAGTACAATTATTCGGTTACACATTTGGCGAATTACAGGAAGATCATGGCTAATAAATAGCATAGTGAGATGAAGTTCATCTTGTATATCTTTTAATAAATTCAATATTTGTGCTTGTATACTGACATCCAATGCAGAAGTTGGTTCATCACATATTAATAATCTTGGTCTTGTTGCCAAGGCACGAGCAATAGATATTCTCTGCCTTTGCCCTCCTGAGAATTCATGTGGGTATCGATCTAGAGATTGTCTGGTCATTCCAACAATATCTATTAGGTCATAAACATTTTGTAAAAGATCATTATTGCTAATATTTTTTTGAAAAAATTTAATTGGTTCTGCAATAATATCCTTAACTTTGAACCGAGGATTTAGAGATGAGTAAGGATCTTGAAAAATCATTTGAATTTGACCTCTACTATTATGAATTTGATATTTTTTATTTGAATTATATAGAGGTTCATTATTATAAATTAAATCACCTTTATTAGGACTAATTAATCCAGTAATAATTTTTGCAATAGTTGATTTACCTGAACCAGACTCTCCAACTAATCCAAGTGTCTCACCTTCGAATAATTCAAAAGATACATTGTCGACAGCTTTAACTATTTTATCATTCGAACTTTTATTAGAAATAAATGAAAAACCACTACCTAAAGAATTATCATCAAAAACTTTTGTCACTTCCTCAAGTTTTAATAATTTTTGATTTTTATTTTCCCTTATGCCCCATGTTTTAATAATATTTTTAGTCAAATCCTTGGAACTAGATGTTATTTCCTTACCATCGGGGCTAATCAATTTAAATCTATCAATTTTCTTATTTGTTGGTGGCACTGAAATTACTAAGCTTCTTGCTTCTGTTGATTTTGGATTTGTTAATAATTCTTTAGTCTCACCTTGTTCAACAATATGTCCGTATCTCATGACAATAACTTTATCAGTCGTCTCTGCTATGACTCCCATATCATGGGTAATAATTATAACACCAAGATTTCTTTTCTTTGTAAGATCTTTAAGAAGTTCTAATATTTGATATTGAATACTTACATCTAAAGCTGTTGTTGGTTCATCTGCAATTATTAAGTCAGGTTCACAACTTATCGCTAAAGCTATCACAACTCTTTGACGCATACCGCCACTAAATTGGTGTGGATAGTCTTCAATTCTTTTTTCAGCGTTCTCTATTCCAACCTCTTTAAGTAGTTGAATTGATTTTTTAAGTGAATCTTGATAACTTAAATTTAAATGAGCCTGAATAGTTTCAATTAATTGATCTTTTATTTTAAATAGAGGGTTTAATGAAGTTTGAGGGTCTTGAAAGACAAATCCTATTTTTTTTCCTCTAATATTTTGAATTATTTCTTCATTACTTCTTAATTCAATATTGTCTATTTTTATTGAACCATCTGTGATTTCACCTGGAGGATCAATCAAGTTAATTATCGCATTTGCAATTGTAGATTTTCCAGATCCAGACTCACCGACAATTCCTAATATTTCGCCTCTTTCTAAAGAAAATTCTACATTTTTGCTTGCAACAATAGTTTCCTTTCGTGTTGGATAACTTATGTTTAAATTTTTTACTTCTAAAAAACTCATCTCTTTTTTAATTTTGGATTTAAAGCATCTCTCATCCAATCCCCTAATAAATTAATTGATAATGCTAAAACAATTAAGAAAATTGCTGGAAAAAAAGTAATCCACCACTCTCCTGAAAACAAAAAATTATTTCCAAACCTTATTAGAGTCCCAAGAGAAGGTGTTGTTGGTGGAACGCCAACACCTAAAAAACTTAAGGTGGACTCTGTAATAATTGCAAGTGCTAATCCGATTGTAGCAATTACTAATATAGGCCGAAGTATATTTGGTAAAATATGCTTAAACATAATTAATATATTTGATAATCCAATAATTCTTGAAGCTGAGACATATTCTTTATTTTTTTCAACTAAGGTTGATGCTCTTGATACTCTTGCAAACTGAGGCCATTCTGAAATACCAATGGCAAAAATCAAAACATAAATTGCCATTTCGTCATGCATTGATTGAGAGATAATTGCCCTTGCAATACCATCAACAAGTAAAGCCATTAAAATACTTGGAATAGTTAACTGCACATCTGTAAGGCGCATTACAATTATCTCATACCTACCACCAATATATCCAGCTGTTATTCCAAGAAAAACTCCAAGTATCATTGCAAAAATTATAGATGCAAAACCAACGATCAGTGAAATTCTTGAACCATAAATCATTGTTGAAAACATATCTCTTCCTTGCTGATCAGTTCCTAATATGAAGCTAAAACTTCCTCCCTCCGACCATACTGGTGGGGTAAAGGCATCCATTAAAGAAACTGATGCTGGATCAAAAGGATTATAAGGTGCAACTATCCCAGCAAATACAGAACAAAAAAGTATAATAAAAAATATTGTTGAAGAAATTACTGCTAATTTAGAATTAAAGAAACTGTATCCAATATCAGTATCGTATATTTTATTGTACGTTTTAAGTAGCATTTTAACTACCCTCTTCCTTCAGCCTAATTCTAGGATCAATAAAATAGTATGTGATATCTACAATAAAATTTATCATAACAAATATAAAAGCTACCATAATCATGTATGCTGACATAATTGGAATATCGACAAAGTATACTGCTTTGATAAATAATGACCCCATGCCTGGCCATTGAAAAACTGTTTCTGTAATAATTGAAAAAGCAATTAACGTTCCAATGTTAATACCTGTAATAGTAATAACTGGAATTAATCCATTTTTTAGCGCATGCTTATAATTAATAACACTCCTTTTTATACCTCTTGCTTTTGCAAATTTAATATAATCTGTTTGTAAAATTTCCATCATTTCAGCGCGGACTAATCTAATAACATAGGTCATTTGAAATAAACTTAATGTAACTGATGGGAGTATCAGTGCTTTTAAACCAGAAATAGTTAAAAATCCTGTACTCCAAAAACCTAATTGTGTGACTTCACCTCTTCCAAAGGATGGAAGAACTCCTAAAATTACTGAAAACAAGTAAATTAACATTATTCCTATAATGAATGTAGGTAATGAAACCCCTGCTAGAGAAATCACAAGAATAATATTAGAAATAAAACTGTCTCTGTAAATACCAGTATATACACCCAAGATGACACCGCTGATGATTGCAATTAAAGCGGAGACGAAAACTAATTCTAAAGTTGCAGGCATTCTTTCTGCAATTAAGTCTGAAACTTCTCTTTTTAATTGGTATGATATTCCAAAATCACCTTGAATTACATTTCCTATAAAACGTGAAAATTGAACGTAAACAGGATCATTTAAACCCAATACTTCTCTAACCTCAGCACGTCTTTCATCTGACGCATCTTCTCCAGTCATACTATTTACTGGATCACCAACAAAATTAAATAAGGAAAATGAAACAAAAGCCACAACAATCATTACAAGAATAGATTGAAATAGTCTTTTAAAGAAATAGCTAAACATGGTTTAATTTCTGGCCAGATTACTGGCCAGAAAATATAAAAATTATTAGTTTACGTTTGCAAATCTAAATAATGGCTCGTTGTTCATTCTAATTGGAACATCGACATTACTTTTTGATGCTTGGTTGACAACTTGGTGATGTAAAGGAAGATATGTTACATCATCTTGAGTAATATCCCAAGCTTCAGCAATCATAGCATTTCTTTTATCTTGATCTGTTTCAACACCCATTGCCGCTACTAACTCATCAACTCTAGCATTACTGAAATTAACTTTATTCCAGCTACCAGCACTATCAAATAAGTACGAGTATACGTAATGACTATCAAAAGTTGGAACACCCCAACCTAACATGTACATGTCACTTGTCATACCGTTTGCGTCACCTTCTTTAACTTCTGAGAAGTGTTGACTTTTAGTTTTTGCATCAAGAGTTACATCAACTCCAATTTTAGCAAACATACCAATTGCAGCAACACAGATTGCTTCATCGTTTATGTAACGATCATTTGGACAATCTAGTGTAACTTCAAATCCATCTGGATAACCAGCTTCTGCTAATAGTTTTTTTGATAGCTCTGGATCATAAGGTAATCTTTCATCACGTGCAGCTGTATGACCATTTACACCAGGAGCAGTGATAATTCCTGCAGGAACACTTTGTCCTCTCATTACCTTATCCTTAATAGCTTCCATATCTAAAGCATGGTACATAGCTAAACGAACTCTTTTATCTGCAAAAGGATTTTTACCTTTGATATTAGATGAATTTAATTCAGCAGAACCTTGATCCATTCCAAAAAATATTGTTCTATTTTGAGGAGTCATTTTTACACCATGTCCAGCAGAAGATTTGATTCTCTCAATATCTTGAACAGGAACAACGTTTGTGTAGTCAATCTCTCCAGATAGAAGTGCTGCAACTCTTGTTGCATCATTTGCAATAGGAAGTAATTCAATAGTATCTACATTGAAAGTACTATCATCACCCCACCAATCATTATTTTTTTCAAAAACAGTTCTTACGTCCTGTTCTCTAAAAGTAATTTTGAAAGGTCCAGTTCCATTTGCATTAGAAGCACAATAAGATGTTTCACCTGCATCCCAGTTGTATGAAACTTCACAACCATTTGCTTTTGCCCAATCTTCAGACATAACAAATATCTGAGTTAATTGATTTAAAAGAATTGGATTTGGTCCATCTGTTACAATCTGAACTGTGTGATCAGTTAATGCTGATGCTGATTTAATGCTTTTAATTAAATCTACCATATCAGATGGAGCAGTTTTTGCTCTATTGATACTAAAAGCAATATCACTAGCTGTTAAATCTGATCCATCATGAAATTTTACACCCTTACGAATTGTAAATATCCAAGTGTCATCAGCAGTTGTTTTCCATGATTCAGCAAGCTGAGGAAGTATTTCCATATTAATACCTGGAGTTACTAAACCTTCATATACTTGACGCGAAACCATGTGAGTTGGTCCTTCGTTTTGTGCATGCGGATCAAGAGTTAAAGAGTCACCAGGCATTGACCATTTAATAGTGTTTGCAAATGCTGGTGAGAAAATACCCATGAAAAGCAAAGACAAAACAATGCTTAAAGTCTTTTTCATATTATTTCCTCCATAGAAATTTGATGGTAGACCCATACAACTTCAATGGAAATATTCAATATTATTAGTATTAATAAGTGCTATATTTTGTCATAATTATTAGTATTAATTTAGACATACCCTTGGAGGAGGCTTGATATAGTGAAAAAAATAGAGAAGGCACAAGAGATCTCTAGAATACTTAATCGTATATACAGAAAAGTACCTATTCCTCTTAACCACAAAAATAAATTTGAATTAGTTGTAGCTGTACTTCTTAGTGCTCAATGTACAGATGAAAGAGTTAATCAAGTTACGCCAATTCTATTTAAAAAAGCTAACACAGCTATAAAAATGACAAAAGTGCCAAAAAAAACAATTTATAATATTATTCGCCCTTGTGGTTTGGCACCTCAAAAATCAAAAGCAATTTTTGAACTATCAAGAATTCTTGTAAAAAAATTTAAAGGCAATGTTCCAGAAAGTTTTGAAGAATTAGAAAACTTGCCAGGTGTTGGTCACAAAACAGCCAGTGTTGTTATGTCTCAAGGGTTTGGTCATCCAGCATTTCCAGTTGATACACACATTCATCGTTTAGCTCAACGTTGGGGTTTAACAAATGGTAAAAATGTTGTCCAAACAGAAAAAGATTTAAAATATCTTTTTCCAAAAAAATCTTGGAACAAACTTCATTTACAAATAATATTTTATGGAAGAGAATTTTGTCAGGCAAGAAGTTGTTATGGTTTGGAGTGTGAAATATGCAAGGTTTGTAATCCAAAGAGAAAAACGCCTATTAAAACAAAAAAGTAGTAATTAAAAAGGCTGAAATACAACAAGTATAAGTATAAAAATCAATATTACTGCTGGCGCTTCATTTGTAATTCTAAAAAACTTAGTAGAGTATTTGTTTTTATCATTTTTAAAATCATTAAGACATTTTAAACAAAAAAAATGATAGCCAGATAATAAAATTACAAATAAAATTTTTAAAAGCAACCAAGTATCAATACCCACATAATGTGTAAGTGTAAAACCTGATATCCACGTCACTATAAAAGCTGGAAACATAATTATTCTGTACAATTTTCCTTCCATTAGTTTGAATGTTTCTGAGGTTTCTTTTGTGATTTCAGGATTAGCATGATTTACAAACAAACGTGGCAGATATAAAAGTCCAGCCATCCAAGCTATGATACTAAAAATATGAATAACTTTCAGAGTATTAAATAGCATTATTTATTCCCATACCGCGTGAGGAGGCATTGACATTAATATAGCATCAACATTTCCACCAGTCTCTAGACCAAATTTTGTACCTCTATCATATAATAAGTTAAATTCAGCATAGCGACTACGCTTAACTAATTGTATCTTTTTTTCCTCTTCATTCCACTCCTCATCCTTAAGTGCAATTAAAGTATTTTTGATAAACTGATGAAAATAAGTACCTACGCCTTGGACAAATTCAAAATCTTTTCCCCAATCGCCAGTTTGAAGGTAATCAAAAAATATTCCTCCAACACCTCTTGGTTCGTTTCTATGTTTAAGAAAAAAATAGTCATCACACCATTTTTTAAATTTAGGATAATATGATTTATCATATTTATTACACAAAACTTCTAAACCACGATGATATTTTTTCTCATCCTCAAATATTACACAAGGTGTAATATCCATACCTCCACCAAACCATTCCTGAGTGGTTTTAATAAATCTTGTATTAAAATGCATAGAAGGAATTTTAGGTGAAACAGGATGTAATACAACACTGATGCCGGTTGCATTATAATTTGGATCTTCTTTAGCACCCGGAATAGTATCTCTCATATTTTCGTTAAATATCCCAGAGACGGTAGAAATATTTACTCCACCTTTTTCAATAATATTCCCCTTAATTTTACTCATTTTACCACCACCATCACCTTTGTGATCCCAGTTACTTATTTCAAATTGATTTTCATCAATGTTTTGAATAGTTTCAACTAAGTTATCTCGTAATTTTTCAAACCATTCTTTTGCAGTATTAAATTTGGGATCAGCAATCATAATGGCCAACCTTGAGTATGTTTTTTTATCAGATTTACAAAAACGTCTATGTGATCATCGTGATCATTCAAGCAAGGTATATAATGATAATTTTCTCCACCTGACTCCATAAAATATTCTTTATTTTCTTCTTCAAGTTCTTCCAGTGTTTCAAGACAATCACTACTGAAACCAGGAGATATTATATGTATATTTTTAATCCCTTGTTTTGGTAATTCTTTTAATGTTTCACTTGTATATGGCTTTAACCATTCCTCTCTTCCAAATCTACTTTGAAAAGTAGTCATTATCTCATCATCGGATAATCCCATATGTTCTTTAACAAGTCTTGTGGTTTTAAGACAAAAGCAATGATACGGATCACCATTAGTCAAATACCGTTTTGGTATACCATGATAACTAAAAATAATTTTTTGTGGTTTTGAAGTTTTTTTCCAAAATGACTTTATTGAATTTGACAATGCTTCAATATAATTTTTTTCTTCAAAGTACTGATTGATAAAACGCATTTCAGGTATCCAACGCCATTTTTGCAATACATTTGTTACTTCATCAAATGTACTACCTGTTGTTGCAGCACAATATTGCGGATACATAGGTAGAACTAATAATCTTCTTACTTGTTTTTTTTGAAGTTTTAACAAAGCATCTGGAATAGATGGATTGCCATAACGCATCCCAACTTCAAAAACTATATTTTCATTTTTTGAAGAAAAAGATGATTGGATTTTATTTAGTTGTCTGTTTGCTATATCTAAAAGTGGAGAACCCTTATCAGTCCAAATTTGTTTGTATGCTTCTGCTGACTTTGATGGTCTTATTTGTAAAATTACTAGCTTCAATATAATTTGCCATAGGATTTTAGGTAATTCGATTACTCTAGGGTCTGACAAAAATTGATTAAGATAAACTTTTAGTTCTTTTTTATTTGGAGCATCTGGAGTGCCTAGGTTAGTAATTAAAACGCCAATTTTTTCTCTACTCCCATGCTCATAATTTTTTTCACCTATATATTTAACCATATCTATTAGCTAAATTCTTTTCTGATATTTTCTATAAATAAATGAACATTTTTTTCTGGAGTGTTTTTGTTAATTCCATGTCCAAGGCCACAAATCCAGCCATTAAGATTTTCAATTGATTTCATTTTTTCAATAAAATCTTTTAAATCATTAAGAAATGTATCTGTTTCACTTAACATTAATTGTTCATTGAAATTACCTTGAATAAATCCATGTTTTTGATTTTCAAACATAAATTTAAGATCTATTGTGTGATCATAGCCAAAACCACCAAAGGGAAAACTGATGATAGAATTTAGATCTGTTAAACTTTTACCTCTTGAATAATAGCCAAGTTTATTTGGAAAAGAAATTGCAATCTCTTCCAAAAATTTTGAATAAATTTCATAAAAATTTATTTTATCTAAATCATACAAGGAGCTATCAAAAATCATGACAAGTTCAACACCTGCATCTAATTGTAATTGAATATTTTTCTTAAGAAGGGGTAGAAGTGTTTTTGAAATAAATTCTAAATTCATTTTAGTGTCGATTAAATCAGAGTTATTATTTCCAAATGCATATTTTGATAATGTCCAAGGTCCGCCAACAAATCCAATTAAACTTTTATTATTTGGCAATTTCTCTTTTGTTATTTTTATAGCTTCAAATTGAAATTGCATATGCTCAATGCCGCGATCAATATTACTATAATCATTAATGTTTTCTGAATTTATATAAGAATTAAATTTAGGTCCTGGGTCAAACTTTAATTCTAAACCAAGTCCCTCCAAGATAAATAAAATATCACTGAATAAAATTGCAATATCATAATCAAACTCTTGTATTGGGCCAAAAGCGACTTCTGCGGCTAGATCCGGAGTTTTACAAAGTTCTTCAAAAGTATATTTTTCTTTGAGCTTGCGATAATGCGAATGGTACCTCCCAGCCTGTCTCATGAACCAAATGGGTGGTGTTTTTTGAATATTTCTTTTGAGAGCATTTTCGAATAAAATATTTGTCATTTTTAGGCTTTTAGTAATTTTTTCTTCCAACTATCATAAGATAGCTCAACAAAAAGATTTTTATCATTACCTAATATTTTACTAATCTCATTGTAAGTATTTCCTGGGCCACAAAAATGATATTTTTCTATAATTTTAGGATATTTATCAATACTCGCCTTAAAAGCTGAACTGCTCATCCAATAAAAGTACTTTTTCTTATCTATATCTATTTCAAAATCAATAGACTCCAATTGATACGTTTCAATTTTATTTTTTATCGAACTTTCAGGAGATTGAGAATGAGTTAATTTAACCCAAGGATTATTGGTAAGTGAATTAATATCTTTTTCAAAATCCTCACCAAGACCATCTGAAGTTCCATTAACCCAAATACCTCTTTCAGCTAAATTTTTCCATGTTCTTAAACCACTAGTCCAAATAACATTATTTGATTGGATTTTTGACTTATCTGGGATTGAGCTAATTCGTGAAACATAAATACATTTATTTTGTAAATTATTTATATAATCGACATTTTCATTTAATTGTTTTCTAGAAAATATTTTATAATTTTTTAAATTTTCAGGATAAATTTCATCTTTTGTATTACTAGAAAAACTTATATCTTTTGGATCAATAAAATCCCAGCTCTCAAAATGATTGCCATTTTCATCTTCACCTCTTTTAGATACAACTAATCCTAATTTATGTGAGATATAAGATACTCCTATTTTTTGGTGACATCCTCCTCCATAATTTTTTAAAATATTTCTTTCTTGAATAACATTCGAATAATCTTTGTAAAAATTAATATCATTTAAAATTTCGTTTAGTTTATTATCTTTGATTCTTGTTTCAATCGCTAGAGCTCCTTGTCCAGGAGAACAAGGATTTATAGACAATGGTAAAACAGACCATAGACATTCGTCAATATATTTTTTTAGTGTTTTTTTTAATTCATTAAATTCAGAATAATTATTTGATAGTAATCTATCAATTGCTGCCTTAGCAACAATGAAACCATCACTATTAGGATCTTCCAAAAATTTTTTAAATCTAGTGGGTATGTTACCTCTTATATTTTCAAAGCAAACTTCATCAAACTTATATGGAAGATAATTTTCAATAAAATTTTCTAAATTATATTGTCTTCGAGGTGATGAGCAAAGAATAGTAATTTTCTTACTATCCAATGTTATGTTTTTTTTTAAGAATAATATATCTCGTTTATCAGCCCGTTTTAATGTAGCAGCAATTTTAGTTTTCTCACCAACTTCAATTGGAAGATCCTTCCAAGAATGAACAATTAAATCACATTTGTTATTTATTAATTCATCTCTTAAATCATTAGTAAAAACACCTTCTGTTGGCATTTCAGAAAGAGGAGTTTTTAGATCTTTATCTCCTGAAGTACTTCTTGTTAAAAATTCTATTTCTACAAAAGGATGTTTTGATTGTAAATAGTCAGAAAATTCACGTGCTTGAATTATTGCCAAGTCACTTTTTCTAGATAAAATTCTAATTTTCATTACTTATATTTCTATAAATAACACTATATTGTAAAATTGGTAATGGTTGAATTTAAAGGTACAAAATCTTCGTGGGGCTTGGTTGCAAAACTTTTTCATTGGTCATTGGCACTTCTTCTTTTTTGGCAAGTTACAACAGGGATTAGCCTTCATAATATGGAATTTTCTCCTCTTAAAATGGGTTTTATTATTACTCATAAATTTTTTGGCACCTTAGTCTTTAGTTTAGTTGTGCTTAGATTAATGTGGAAATACATATTTAATACTCATCCTAAATATGAAAATATTCCTTTATTTCATAAATTGGTTTCAAATTTAGTCCATTTTGTACTTTATGGTTTAGTTATTCTTATTCCAATTCAAGGTACCTTTATGACATGGCTTGGAGGAGAAGATGTTCATCTCTTGGGATTAATTAAAATACCACCTTTAATCGAAGAGAATTTTTTTTTATACCCTCAAGCTCTAGCTATACACTACTACTCAGCACTTATGTTAACAGCTCTTTTTTCACTTCATATTGCAGCGGCGTTGTATCATCGATTTATAATTAAAGATAAATATGGTGTGTGGAGGAGAATGTCTTTTAGTAGAAATAAGGTGTGACAATTCATTCAATTAAACACTTACAATTAAAGATTGGGTAAGATATCTAATATTTATGCAATACAAAAATTTCTTTAAATCTGAATTAAAAAACTTAAAAGATCAAGGTCTTTATAGGGACTTTAGAAATATAGACAGACCTATAAAAAGTTTTCCAAATGCTGATGAAAGTTTCAAAAATAAAGAAAGAGAAGTAGAGGTTTGGTGTTCTAATGACTATCTGAACATGAGTCAGCACCCAGAAGTTGTAAATGAAATCGTAAAAACACTACTTGAATATGGATCTGGTTCAGGTGGAACAAGAAATATTTCTGGTACATCAACCTATCATACTGAACTTGAAAAAAAACTGGCAAATGTTCATAATAAAGAGGCGGCATTAGTTTTTACTTCTGCTTATACAGCTAATCAATCTACTCTATGGACTTTAGGAAAAAAAATTAAAGATATTGAGATATTTTCTGATGAATTAAATCACGCATCTTTAATACAAGGTATTAAGAATAGTGGAGCTAAATGTCATATATTTAAACACAATGACATTGATCATTTAGAACAGTTACTAAAAGAGTCAAATGCAGATAATCCTAAGTTAATTGTTTTTGAAAGTTTATACTCTATGGAAGGTATAAGATCGCCTATAGTTAAAATTGTGGAGTTAGCAAAAAAATATAACTGTATGACATATCTTGATGAAGTTCATTCAGTTGGACTTTACGGTGTAGAAGGTAAAGGTATTGCAGTAGAAATGGGAGTTGAAGATAAAATAGATATTATTAATGGAACTTTAGCAAAAGCATATGGTCAAATGGGAGGTTATATTGCAGCTAGTTCAGAAATAATTGATTACATTAGAAGTTTCGCTCCAGGTTTTATTTTTACAACTTCAATCTGCCCATCAATTGCTGCAGGAGCAGCAAAAGCAATAGATATTGTTTCTCTGGCAGAACAACTAAGAATAAGGATAAAAGAAAATGCAGCTTTAATAAGAGAAAATTTAGATTCCTTAGCAATCCCTTATTTGGATACAAATTCTCATATTGTAGCAGTATTAATTAATGATCCTTTTTTATGCAAAAAAGTGTCTAAAGATTTAATTGATGATCATGGTATTTATGCACAACCAATTTTTTACCCAACTGTACCAAAAGGTTTAGAAAGACTGAGAATAACTGTTACCCCAAAACACAGAAAAGAGCATATTGAAAAAATGATTAAGGCTCTTGATTCAGTTTGGTCTAAAAACAATTTACCAAGAAAAAATATTAATAAAGTTACAGCAAATATTTAAGTTTTAATATTCATATCAATTTGCCTTGCAGCAAAACCATAATAAACTACAGCTAAAGTTATTATGAAACCTCCAATTATTACAGTTGTACTTGGTACTTCATTAATTCCAAAAATAGGAAGCCAAACCCACAGAACTCCTCCAACAACTTCCATTAAAGATAAAAGTGCTAGCTCAGCTGAGGGTAAGTATTTTGCTCCAAGACTGTAAAGTATTAAGCCGGCTGCAACAATTATTCCATGAAGTATACTCAAATAACTATTTATTTCAGGCATCAGAATAAAAGGTTCAAAAGAGAAGCCTAAAATAAAGAACGCAAATATTGTACAAAATAGTCCCGCTAAAACAACTGTTGTGAATTTTGGTGTTTCAGGTTTCCATCTTATTGTTACCGTGTATAATGCAAAACCAGTTGCAGAAATAAATCCTATTATTGCACCTAAAGCAGTTCCAGAAATACTGTCATTTATAATCATTACGCATACACCTATAAATGCTACAACCATGGCAATTAATGTTGATCTTTTTAGT
>CACNSY010000010.1 GCA_902623255.1 uncultured Alphaproteobacteria bacterium
TAAGACCAGATATAAATGCTGAACCAACCCTTAAACTTGTATAAGAGCCAGGACCAATTGTTGTAGAAATTTTTTTGAGATTTTTAGTTAAATTTAATCGTTTATCTATTTCTACATAGGATTGTATTATATTATCACTTAACTTATCTGTTTCAGATTTAGTAATTTTCTGTTGTAATATTATTTTGTTGTCATCAATTACACAAAATTCTGGTATTGATGATATAATATCTAGAAATAACAACATATGAAATTACATAACTACATTCTATTGCTATTTTTAAAAAGTATTTCTTTAATTTTTTTATTAGTAAGTAGTGCTTTTGCTAATGAAGTAAAAAACTCAGCAACTGTATTTATGTATCATAAATTTGGAGTTTCTAAATATCCCTCAACAAGTGTAACCATTGACCAACTTAATAGTCATATTGAAGAATTAACTAAAGAAAAATATACTATTAAATCATTAGATTTTATTATTGATACAATTATTAATGATGGTGATCTTCCAGCAAATACTATTGGCATAAGTGTAGATGATGCTGATAAGTCTTTTTTAGAAGTTGGATGGCCTTTATTTAAAGAAAATAATATTCCTGTTACCTTATTTGTAACAACAGGGACGATTTCAAATAATGAAAAATATATTAACTGGGATCAAATAAGAAAACTGAAAGAAGAAGGCGTAGTTATTGGTGCACACTCTCATACACATGCGCACATGCCAGATATTAGTATTGAAGAAGTAAGAGATGAAATAGAAACATCCAATAGAATCTTCTTAAAAGAGCTCGGGGAGATACCAACTTTATTTGCATTTCCTTATGGTGAGACAACAGATGAAATAATTGAATTAGTAAAAGAATTTAAATTTAAGGTTGCTTTTGGACAGCATTCGGGAATAATTAATGAAACTTCTAACATGTATTATTTACCAAGATTTTCATTAAATGAAAGGTATGGTGAAATAGATAGAGTAAAATTTGCTGCTTCTTCTAAAGGATTAGGAGTTTATGACTTTATACCTCAAAATCCAACTATTAAACAGAACCCACCGTTCATAGGTTTCTCTCTTCTAGATGATAAAAAAGTTAAATCTCTAGATTGTTTTATATTTGATAGCAAAGGTCAGGTTGATAGAGAAATTTATAAATTTAACGAAAGAATTGAAATAAGGCTTTCACGAGAATTGTCACCTGGAAGATCTAGAATGAATTGTACTGTTAAAGATGGTGAAGGAAATTGGAGATGGTTTGGTCACCAATTTTATTTTTAATTAATAAGAAATAGTTTTTTGATCAAAGATAGCAAAGTTATTAGTTTTAATAACTTGTCTTATTGTTTTAATATAATTTTCATCTTCTGCGTAAGTGCTTAATTTGTTAACAAGTAAGTTAACATTGGAAAAATTATTTCTTTTTCTCATAACATTTCTGATATCACGAAAATCTTCATATGCATAATGAGAGTTAATATTATCAAAATATGATTCAACACTGTTACTATATGAGCTAAATGCTTTGATTAGATGAGTATCGCCATTTTCTCTTTCAAGTGGGATAACACCTTCCGAGTCATTATAAGTGTATTCCCCAAAAAGTGCGTTGTATTCTTTTGCAAATCTAGACTTACCCCATCCACTTTCAATCGCTGCTTGGGCTAATACTATTGAATTAGGTATTACATCAACGTTTGAAAGTATTTCGTCAACTAAATCTAATTTGTGTTTGTTTTGATAATTAATATTGTACTTTTTAGCAATATCATTAAGTTTTCTTATTTCATTATTATTGAGAGTTCTAAATGTTTCTAACTTATCTTTAAGTTCATTAACGAAACTTCTAATCATTAAAATATTTTGATTTTCATTAATAATTATTGGTAAAACAGTTTTTACGAATTCTTTTTTATTTGAATCAAGGTAATCAAAGTCTTTATCTGATAGTGTTAACTGTATACTAGGATTGTTCTGCTCTTCAATCTTTGAAGTAATTATAGGATTGATAGGCTTTATTCTTATTTTTACAATTAATTTTTCGTTCACTATTTCTGCAATAGGAGGGCCTTTAAGAGTGATTTCTTTTTCAGATGGTGTAATTTCTTTTTCAGAATATAATTTATTAATTTGATTTGCAGATTGAATGTTGTTCAGAGTATCAACATTGTTATTTTCTACAAACCCAACAAAACCGTTGCTTATAAAAATTAGTCCAATAAGAAATAAGGGAAAGCAAAAAAAATTTAACAGTCTATCCATCAATAGGCCTTACTTCTTGAACTTCTGGAACATAGTGCTTTAACATATTTTCAATACCCATTTTTAAAGTAGCAGTTGAACTTGGACATCCTGAACATGCACCTTGCATGTGGAGATATACGACACCATCCTTAAAGCTATCGTAAATAATATCACCACCATCCATTGCAACAGCAGGTCTTACTCGTGTATCCAATAATTCTTTAATTTGTTTTACAATATCGGTATCGTTTTCATCAATCTCTAAAGATTTATCTTCACCTTTTTTAGTAATATTAATTGTTGTATCTCCAGAATTATAATGATCCATTATTGAACCTAAGATTAACGGCTTCATAACTTGCCAATCTAAAGATTGATTTTTAGTAATAGTAATAAAATCACTTCCAAAAAAAACTCCTTCAACTCCCTCAACATCAAATAAGCGTTTTGCAAATGGTGAGTCAGCAGCTTCACCAACATTTTGGAAAAAAGCCGTTCCATCATCCATTACAACCTTTCCAGGAAGAAATTTTAATGTTTGTGGATTGGGAGTTTGTTCAGTTTGTATAAACATATGCACTATATATAGTTATTAATATGTCTTTAGTATGAATTTTCTAAAAAAAAATTTAAAATTTGGGGAATTTTTACGATAAAAAACCAATAATTTCTTTAGTTTTTTGCAAAACAGGTTCTGCTACTGCTATAGCGTTCTCTTTGCCCTGATTTAAAATAGAATCGATATAAGAAACATCACTCATAAGTTTATTCATCTCACTCGTAATTGGCTCTAATTTAGATACGGATAAATCTGCCAAATCTTTTTTAAAAATTGAGAATTCTTTTCCAGCATAATCTTTAATAACACTTTCAATAGATGTGTCTTGCAAAGAAGCAAATATCGAAATTAGGTTTTCAGCTTCTGGTCTCTTTTCTAAACCAGTTTTATCTTGTGGTAATGGTTCAGGATCTGTTTTTGCTTTTTTAATCTTTTGCGTAATATTTTCTGCAGTATCAGTTAACATGATTCTTGAATAATCAGATGGATCTGATTTACTCATTTTTTTTGACCCATCACGAAGACTCATCACTCTTGTGGCCTCTCCTAAAATTAATGGTTCAGGAATAGGAAAAAAATCTGTCTTAAAATCATTATTAAATTTTTGGGCTATATCTCTAGTGAGCTCCAAATGTTGTTTTTGATCATCACCTACAGGAACATGCGTTGCTAAATAAATTAATATGTCTGCAGCCATCAATGTTGGATAAGAAAATAAACCAACAGAAACATTTTCACTATTCTTTCCAGCCTTATCTTTAAATTGTGTCATACGGTTTAACCATCCCATTCGGGCAACACAATTGAACAACCAGCCAAGTTGTGCATGTTGAGGAACTTGTGATTGAACAAAAATATTATTTTGATTTGGATCAATACCAGAAGCAATAAAGGCAGCTGTTACTTCTCGTGTTTTATTTGCTAAAACTTTAGGATCTTGCCAAACGGTAATCGCATGTAAATCGACAACACAAAAAAAACATTCGTATTCTTTTTGAAGACTAACAAAATTTTTTATAGCACCAAGATAATTTCCTAAATGAAGATCGCCAGATGGTTGAACACCGGATAAAATTCTTTTTGTTGTTTTTTCCATTTTATTTTTTTAAATATTCTCTTAACTGATTTACCGATAGGACTTTTAACATAATTACTAATCCAAAATAAATAATTATAGCTAAAAAGATCATCAGAAGTAAAAGTGTTGAATTTAATAACACTGAATTACCAATGATATTTGTAAAGAATAGTCCATTTAATACGTATATTCCTACAAATAATAGGGACGAACTTAGTAAAATTTTAATAGAATTCCTTACTAACAGATCATCAAATTTCATATGATTCCTAATAGCTAAAAAGAGGTACAGTAATAATGCATTGACCCATGCACTAATTGCTGTTGCAACAGCAATGCCCATTTCTCTCATTGATCCAATTAAAAGTAGCGATAAGACAACGTTAGTAATCACACTGACAATGGATATGTATAGTGGTGTTTTAGTATCTTCTCTTGCAAAGAAACAGGAAACTAAAACTTTAATTATAATGTAAGCAGGTAGACCTAAAGCAAAGTAACTTAATACTTTAGCAGTATAAAAAGTATCTTCTGCTACAAAGGCACCTCGTTCAAATAAAATTTGTATAATAGGTTCAGCTAAAATAAATAATCCTATGGCTGATGGTAAAGAAATCAATAACGAAAATTCAATAGATCTATTTTGAATATTATTTGTTGTTTCTTGATCTGATTGTTTAATAGCTTTTGATAAACTTGGTAAAAGAACAATACCAAGTGCTATTCCAAAGATGGCAAGTGGTAATTGGTTAAGACGATCTGCGTAATAAATATGACTGATAGCACCAACGGGTAAAAAGGAAGCAATGATAGTTCCAATAACAATATTTAATTGAATGACTCCTGAACCAACAACACCTGGTAAAAATAATTTGAAAAACTTTTTTAGTTTTTCATTTAAAACTGGAATACGAATACGTGGTCGGTAAAAATTTAAAACTGCTCTGTATAAATATAGAAATTGTAATATGCCGCCAATCAATACACCGTACGATAATGCGTGACCTGCAGTAGTTACAAAAGGTGTTAAAAAAAATAATGACAGAATAAAACTTATATTCAAAATGGCAGGAGCAAATGCACCAGCCGCAAAACGTTCATGAACATTATTAATTGAGGCAAAGTGAGCAGCTAAGGAAATAAAAATAATATAAGGGAAAATTATTTTTCCAAAGTGCACAGCAAGTTCATAGGCTTCTTTATTATCGGTAAATCCAGGTGCTAAAACTTGAATGATATAAGGCATCCCAAAGAAGAAAATGATCGTTAAAACGACCGTAGCAAATAGTAACATTGAGGTTGTGTTTTCAACAAAATCAGAAGCTTCTCGTTCATCTTTTGGATTGAGAACAACACCTGAGAAAACAGGGATTAATGCAGCACTGTATGCTCCTTCTGCTAGGACACGGCGAAAGAAATTAGGAATACGAAATGCTACGAAGAAGGCATCAGCAATGACTGTCGATCCAAGATATCTTGCTATTAATATGTCTCGAATAAAACCTAATACTCGACTTAAAAATGTATAGAAGCTGACAGTAAAGAATGATCTAAAAAGACTCTTCATATGGTGGTTTTATAGTTTGGTAAGTGATTTGTATAAGTGAAATTTATGGCTTAATTACGAGCCAAAACAATATCCTGCTGATCTCACGGTTCTTATAAAATCTTCTTTTACGTCATTATTAATAGCCTTTCGCAGTCTTCTTATATGAACATCAACTGTTCGAGGTTCTACATAGGCATCATTTTTCCAAACATGATTAAGTAATTGTTCACGGCTAAAGACACGACCAATATTTTCCATGAAGAAAGCTAATAAATTAAATTCTGTTGGACCAAGATGAAGAGTTTCTCCATCTCGTGATGCTGAGTGAGATACAAGGTCAATTACTATTCCTTTATAAGTTAAAACTTCATCTACAAACATTGGTCTAATTCGTCGAAGAACAGCTTTTACTCTTGCCACTAATTCGTTAACCGAAAAAGGTTTTGTTATGTAATCATCTGCTCCAGTTTCTAAGCCGCGAAGTTTATCTTGTTCTTCACCTTTTGCTGTTAACATTATTATAGGAATATTCTTATGTTCTTTATTTTTTCTAATTCTTCTACAAAGTTCAATTCCTGATAGTTTAGGTAACATCCAATCAAGAATAATTATGTCAGGTGGTTTATACAATATTTTTTCTAAAGCAGTTTCACCGTCCGTTGCAGTATCTATTTTATATCCTTCTTTATTAAAATTAAATTTAAGAAGATCTAGTAATGCTTCTTCATCTTCGACGATAAGCATTTTTAGTTTCATGAATCTCTACTATTAAATTTTTGTTACAATTCTATTACAATTTATTTTTTCTTTGGAAGAATTGCTTCCCAGGTTGGGTCTGGATTACCATCAAATAGGGGCTCACCAGAAACTGCATAATAAATATCTTCAGCTATATTTTGTACATAATCACCAATTCGCTCTAGGTCTTTAACCATATATAAAAGACTTGTACATGCTGTGATTCTTTTTGGTTCTTCCATCATGTAGGTTAATAGTTGTCTTAATATTCCAAGATATTCTTCATCAATTTGTCTATCCATTAACCAAACTTTTTTTGCGGCTTGATCTGAAAATTCTAAAAAAGCTTTTATTACTTCACTAATCATTATATTTACTTGTGCACCCATATTAATAATATCTCTCGAAGGTTTTTCTGGCAAAACTATTTCTGCTACTGCTACTCTTTTGGCAATATTTGTTGCATGATCTCCTATTCTTTCTAGATCTTTATTGATTTTAATTGCTGAAAAAATTGTTCGTAAGTCTGCAGCCATCGGTTGTCTTTTGCCAAGTATTTCAACTAAGCTTTGATCAAGAGTATTATATGCTTTATCAATTACATCATCGTTTTCTATAATTTTTTCTGCAAATTCTGTATCTTTATCCTTTAAACATTGAAGTGAGTCTTTTAGTTGATTTTCAACTAAACTGCCCATATCAACAATATTATTTTTAATGTCTCTAATTTCTTCATCATATGATTTTACAATATGTCCTTCTTGTTTCATTAACCAAATCTCCCTGTAATGTAATCCTGTGTTTTTGTATTATCAGGATTTGTAAAAATTTTGTTTGTCTCACCCGTTTCTATTAATTCTCCTAAATGGAAGAAACATGTTTTCTGCGAAACCCTGGCTGCCTGTTGCATAGAATGAGTTACTATAATAATTGTATAGTTTAATCTTAACTCATCAATTAATTCTTCTATAATAGCAGTTGCTATTGGATCTAAAGCAGAGCAAGGTTCATCCATTAGGATTATTTCAGGATTAACAGCAATTGCTCTTGCAATACATAATCGTTGTTGTTGACCGCCTGATAAACTTGTTCCAGGTTCATTTAATCGATCTTTTACTTCATCAAATAGACCTGCCTTTTTTAATGATGAATGTACAATTTCTTCTAATTCATTTTTTGAGTCAACTAAACCATGTATAGTTGGGCCATAAGCAACATTATCAAAAATAGATTTAGGAAAAGGATTTGGTTTTTGAAATACCATTCCAATTTTAGATCTTAGACTTACAACATCGGTTTTTTCACTAATAATTTCTTCGTTATCTACTTTTATTGATCCCGATACTTTACATATTTCAATTAAATCATTCATTCTGTTTATACATCTTAAGAAAGTTGATTTACCACATCCTGAAGGACCGATTAATGCCGTAACTTCTTTCTCCTTGATATCCATTGAGATTCCAAAAAGAGCTTGTTTGGATCCATAATATACATCTACACCATTTGCCAATATTTTAGAGTTACTCATGTTTTACCACTTCCTTTCAAATCTATTTCTTAAGAACACTGCAATGGCATTCATCATAAACAAAAATATTAAAATTACCATTATTGCTGCGGCTGATTTTTCTTGAAAACCTCTTTCTGCACTTTCCACCCAAAGATATATTTGAACAGGTAGTGCTGCTGAAGGTTCTGTTAAACCAGTTGGAATATTAGGAATAAATGCAATCATGCCAATCATTATTAGTGGTGCTGTTTCTCCTAATGCTTGTGCTAATCCAATAATAGTCCCTGTTAAAGTCCCTGGTAGTGCAAGGGGTACGACATGATGAAATACCGCTTGTGTTTTTGTTGCTCCAACTGCAAGTGCTCCTTCTTTAATTGAAGGAGGAACAGCTTTCAATGAAGCTCGACAGGCAATGATAATGGTTGGTAACGTCATTAAGGCTAATACGGACCCTCCAACTAACGGTGTACTCCTTGGAAGACCAAAAACATTAAGCAATACCCCCAACCCAAGTAGTCCAAAAACTATTGATGGGACTGCTGCTAGATTTGAAATATTTACTTCTATTAATTCAGTTATTCTATTTTTTGGAGCAAATTCCTCAAGATAAACAGACGCTCCTATAGCAATTGGAAAAGATAAAATAAAAACAGTAAAAAGAGTAAATAATGATCCCATAAATGAACCAGCTACACCAGCAATTTCAGGATGCCTTGAATCTGCTTTAGTAAAAAAGAAATTATTAAAAACTTGTTTAACTCTATTTTCTTCAACTAATTGATCAACATAACTTAATTGAATATCATTTAATTTTCTTCTATCTTCTGGCACATCCCTTCTTGAATTACCTTTTAATAGTTGATCCACATCACTATGGGCGGTTACCCAAATTTGTTGCTTAGTATTAATAACTTCAGGATTATCTAAGAAGTAGTCTTTAATTTCCTTATCTACATTTATAGAAAATAATTTTTTTACTAATTTAATATCTGATTTTGAGAGATCAGGGAAAAAATTTTCAATAGCCTGTTTTTTAACTCTAAAAAATTTTCCTTTTTCCATATCTTCATCTGAAGAGTCAGGTGTTAGTTTTAAAACCTCTTGATTATAATCAACTTCTAGGAGAACAATTGTTTTTTGAAAAGCAGTGTATCCTTTAGAAAATATTGTATACAAAAGAAAAACTAAAACTGCTAAAGATAAACACATAGCTGTAAAGCCGTAATACTTAAATCGCATATCTTCTAAGCTTCTCTTTTTTCTCAAAGAAACAATTTTTTCTTTAGCAATAGAATTATTCATAACGCTCCCTGTATCTCTTTACTATTTGTAGAGCTATAATGTTAAGAAATAATGTAATAACAAATAAAACTAATCCTAAAGCAAATGCTGATAATGTTCTTGGGTTATCAAATTCTTGATCACCTATTAAGGCCACAACAATTTGAACTGTAACTGTTGTTACGTTTTCAAAAGGATTGCCCGTAAGATTGGGGGCTGTGCCTGCTGCAACTACAACAATCATAGTCTCCCCTATCGCTCTGGATATTGCTAATAAAAATGCTCCTACAATTCCAGGTAAAGCTGCTGGTAAAATTACTTTTTTAATAGTTTCTGCTTTATTAGCGCCAATACCAAGAGATGCTTCCCTTAGACTTTGTGGAACAGAGTTTATTACATCATCAGATAAAGAAGAAATAAAAGGAATAATCATAACCCCCATTACCATGCCGGCTGCAAGAGCGCTTGTTGGTGAAGCATCAATTCCAATTGATTGTCCAAATGCTTTAACGAAAGGTGCAACACTAACAAAAGCAAAGAACCCGTAAACTATTGTTGGTATCCCTGCCAAAATTTCGAGAAGAGGTTTAACTATTTTTCTAACTCTTTGACTTGCGTATTCTGCTAAATAAATTGCTGTTAATAATCCAAGAGGTGCCGCAACACACATGGCTACTACCATTACTAAAAATGTTCCAGCAAATATTGGTACTGCACCAAAGGATCCCTCTGCAGCTGTTTGACCTTCTCTAATTGGAATAAAAGGATACCACTCAGTACTAAATAAAAATTCGAAGATTGATACTTCTGCAAAAAAGCGAAGGCTTTCAAATATTAGTGAAAAAACTATTCCTATTGTAGTGAAAATAGCAACAGATGAACAAAATATAAGTATATATTGAATATATTTTTCAATTGTATGTTGAGCATGAAATTCTGGTTTTAATTTTTGTGAAGCGTATAAGGCTCCAAGTAACATTATAATGATTATTGAGGTATAAAAAGATATTTGACTTATTTGTCTTAAGGAAGAATAATGAGCTGCAGCATTAATTATTTCTATAGATTTACCATCAGCAAAAGAAGGGTTATTAGCAACATTTCTAATCTCTGCTAACAATAATCCTTCGTTGTAAACTGCGCCCTCAATATATTCAAAGTTACTAATAACTATGTTTTGAATAATCTGTTCTTGAAAAATAGCCCATGAAAAATAAACAATTAGTGCAGGAAACAAACACCACATTAAAACGTATTGTGCGTAATAATTGGGAAGAGATTTGCTTTTCGTACCTTGTTTTTTAGAGTTTAATTTAATTCTTGATCTTCCGTATATAAAGGATGAGAAAATTCCGACTGCAATTAAAACTAAAGACCAAAAAAACATTTATAACTTAGTATTAAAAAAAAGGGGGCTTGTATGCCCCCATTTTATAAAAATTTAAGATTTTTATTTATAATTTGTTTGATTAGAAATAGCATCAAGAACAGCTGCTCTATCCGCAGGACTTAGTTGAACAAGTCCAGCATCTAGTAAGTAACCTTCTGTTGCTTCTTCACTTACAAACTCATTAACATAATCCATTAAACCAGGAATAACACCAATGTGTGCTTTTTTAATGTAGAAGAATAAAGGTCTTGCTATTGGATATGAATAATCTTGGATACCTTCCATAGAGATTTCAACACCGTTAATCATTGACGCTTTAACTTTATCAGAATTATTAGATACAAAACTATAACCAAAGATACCGAATGCACCTTGTTCTTTAGTTATATGCTCAACATACAGTTCATCATTTTCACCACCTTCAATAACATGGCCATCTTCACGATACGCTTGACAATCACCGTCAGCAACTAACATATCTTTAACACAACCCTTTTTCATTACAAGTGAGTCAAATGCATCTCTTGTTCCAGAAGTTGGAGGAGGTGCCATGATAGAAATTTCAACTTTTGGTAATCTTTTATCTATTTCATACCAAGTTGTTGGAGCATTTGCATTATCTCTAGCCATTGCCTGCCAGATTTCTTCTTTAGTTAAATCAATGCCACCTTTCATTGTAGCACCGTTAGTATATTTCCATTCATAATCTGCAGCGTATGCAAAAGCTATACCATCATTACCAACTCTAACTTCGATGATATCGGTTACACCACCATCTTGACAGAGTTTGAATTCTTTATCTTTTTGTGCTCTTGAAGAGTTAGTGATATCTGGATGTTCAACTCCAACACCTGCACAAAATAATTTGTGTCCTCCACCAGAACCAGTTGATTCAATTACGGGTGCTTTCATTCCTTGAGATGCCATTTTTTCAGCAACTAAAGTAGCGAAAGGATAAACTGTAGAAGATCCTACAATTGAAATATAGTCTCTTGCTGAAACTGAAGTAGTTCCAAATAAAGCAAGGACAGCAATTAATTTGATTACATTTTTCATATTAAGCCTCATTTAAAATAAGGTTGTCCTACAGAATATATATTAAGGATTTATTACAGTTTGCTGAAATACTGGTAAAGAAATAGTAAATGTTGAACCCTTATCTACCTTGCTTTTTATCGATAATTTACCATTATGCCTATTAGTTATATGTTTAACAATAGATAAACCCAAACCCGTACCGCCTTGATTTCGAGATCTATTTTTATCTACTCTATAAAATCTTTCAGTAAGTCTAGTTAAATGCTCTTTCGATATGCCTTCTCCCTTATCTATAAAACTTATTTGGCAAAAGGTGGTATTGTCATCAATTACACTCTCAAGCTCAATTTCAATAGTAGAATTTTCTTTGCTATATTTGATTGCATTATCAGTTAGATTTAAAAAAACTTGAATCAAAGCATCTTTGTTTGCTGATATTGTAGACTTATCAAAATCATCCTTGATTTGAACTTCAATTTTTTTTGCCGTTAACTTGTTTTGTAAATTATCTACTACGCCATCAATTAATTGCCTTATATTCGCTTCTTGAAATTCTATCGGCTTATCTTCAGTCTCATATTTACTTAGTAATAATAAATCTTCGACTAATCTAGTCATACGCCAAGCCTGATCTTCCATTGTGTCTAAAAATTTACCAACCGTTTTGTCTTTGTTCTTATCTTCATTGAGTGAATTTTTAATTGTTTCAACATAGCCTAGAATTGAGGAAAGAGGAGTTCTCAATTCATGACTTACATTAGCCACAAAATCTGTTCGCATTTGTTCGTAGTTTTTAAGAAGACTTTGATCGTTTAGTGATATTAATAATTCTTCATAATCTTTTTCAACAAATATTAAGTCAGCAATAAAATACATATCACTAAAATTAGATGGGGTGAATTCAAACCTAAAATCTTCTTTCTCCCTAAAGGCTTTATCAATAAAAGTATTTAACTCTGTTGATCTAATAATATTATTGAGATCTCTTCCTTCATCTATAAATAAAAATTTTTGTTTAGCTGCATTATTGTAAAAAATTATTTCCTTATTTGTATCAATTGCAATAATAATCGAAGGTATCTTACTTAGACTTAGTCTTAGTTTTTTTTTCATATTTTTTTAATTTTGGCCAATCATTGTCACTTAAAATATAACCTACACAATTTCTAGAACCACACTTACAAATGTGATCCATAAAATCTGTATCAAAAGGATAACCATAGTTATAGAAAAGTTCGTCTCCTTTTTTTATTCGTTTAATAGAAGAAATCCAAATCTCATTATCTATGATGTCTACTTCACAATTAGGATTACATGAGTGATTAATAAATTTTGCAAAATTATAATCGACATCACCGTCTATGTCGTATCGCTTGTTTAGTTCAAAAACATAGACCATGCCGTTATTTTTATCTTTTTTTGCTTTACGGATTTGTTTATCTGCTCTTTTGTCACCCTCTCTTTTAGTAACTTTATCACCAATATATTGGATTACTTTCTGACCTTTTTTAATATTAGTTTTTGCAAATAATCCAGAACCGTGAAGGGGTGATTTTTTTTTAAACCAAATTTTCTGCGTCATACTGTTATTTTTTTACAATACACACATATAATAATAAATTGTATTATAAAATGATACTTTTATGTATAAGAGCAATTCTTTAATTAATGAAATTTGAAACAAATAAAAAATTTTACCGCACAATTTGGATTTCGGATACCCATCTAGGAACTAGTGGCTGTAAAAGCAACATGCTTTTAGAATTCTTAGAGGAAACAGATTCAGAATATTTATTTTTAGTAGGCGACATTGTAGATGGATGGCGCATGCGTAAGAAAATGTATTGGCCTCAAGAACATAATGATGTGGTTCAAAAAGTTTTAAAAAAAGCGAAAAATGGAACTAAGGTAGTGCTTATCCCAGGAAATCATGATGAAGTATTAAAAGATTTTACAAATTTTTCCTTTGGAGAAATTTCAATCAAAAATGAAGATACGCATCAATTAGCTGATGGTAGGAAAGTACTGATTACACACGGAGATGAGTTTGATGCTGTGATCATTAATGCAAGATGGTTAGCTAAAGTTGGATCAGCACTTTATGAATATTTACTAAAGTTAAATAATGTATTTAATTTTATTCGACGAAAGATGGGTTTATCTTACTGGTCACTGTCTCAATATTTAAAAAAGAAAACAAAGCATGCAACAAACTTTATTAGTAATTTTGAGTTTGCTGTATCTGATAGAGCTAGAAGAGAAAATGCCGATGTCGTTGTGTGCGGGCATATACATAGACCTGAAATAAAGGAATTAAATGGTGTTCTCTATTGTAATGATGGTGACTGGATTGAAAGTTGCACAGCACTCGTTGAAGATGAAATTGGAAATTTATCTATTCTTAATTGGCCCGAAGAAAGAGAAAAATTAAAATTAATTTCTTTTGAAGAAAGACGAAAAATAAAAGAGGATGCAGCCTAAAAAAATCGCGTTAATTAGTGATGCGTGGGTTCCTCAGGTAAATGGCGTTGTTACGACATTTCAAAGCATTATACCTATTCTAGAAAAAAAAGGTTTTGAAATTAAAATATTACATCCTGAGATGTTTAATAATTTTAGTTATCCTTGGTACAAAGAAATAAAAATTTCTTACAATACTAAAAAAGTTACTGAAAAATTTTTTAAAGAATTTAATCCAGATGTTGTTCATATAATGACTGAAGGTCCAGTAGGTTTTGCTGGTCGTAAGTACTGTCTTAAAAATAAACTACAATACACTTCTTCCTTTCACACCCGTTTTCCTGACTACATTAAGCAAAGAGCTTTTATCCCAAAGAGATTTACATACTCCATATTAAGAAGACTACATAGTGATTCAGAAAGAGTTCTTGTTCCATCAGTTTCAATGCTAAATGAGTTAAAAAAATATAATTTTAAAAATTTAGTAGTTTGGAATAGAGGTGTTGATACAGAATTATTTAATCCAAATAAAAGAGACACAAACAGTAAAGATAGGCAACTGACTTATGTTGGTAGAGTAGCAATTGAAAAAAATATTGAAGAATTTTTAAAACTTAAAGGAAATTATAATAAAACTGTTGTGGGTGATGGTCCCGAATTACAAAAATATATTAATAAATATCCTGAAGTAAATTTTGTCGGTGTAAAAACTGGAGATGAACTAGCGAAATATTATGCAAACGCAGATGTATTTGTCTTTCCTTCTAAAACAGACACTTTAGGAAATGTAATACTTGAAGCATTGGCTAGTGGAACACCAATTGCTGCATATCCAGTAACCGGGCCCATAGATGTATTAACAGATGAAAAGATTAACACTTTAGATAATGACTTGTTACAATCAGTTAAGAAGGCACTTAAAGTAAAAAGAGTTGATTGTAGAAATTTTACTCTTAAATTAACTTGGGAGAAATGTGTGAATGAATTTTTAGAATTCATGGTAAACGTTTAGTTATTTAAGGTAATTTTATAGTGACATTTTCTTTAAGACAAAAAATACTAGCAGAATTTATCGGGACATATTTTCTTGTACTAACAGTTGTAGGTAGTGGAATTATGGGAGAGTTAATGTCAAATGACCTTGGTATAATATTACTAGGAAACACTATCGCAACAGGTGCCATTTTATATGTAATTATTTCTATGTTTATTAATATCTCAGGAGCGTACTTTAATCCTGCTGTTGTATTAAGTGATATTATCCAAAAAAATATTCCTATTAATTACGGAATAATTTTTATTTTTACTCAGATTATTGCTGCTATATTTGGTTGTTTAACTGCAAATTGGTATTTTGAATATCCTATAATTGAATGGTCACTCAATGAAAGAGTTGGGGTATTTAAATTCTTTTCAGAAATAATTGCAACTGTTGGATTATTATTAACTATTTTTATATTAAAAGAGGTAAACAAGGAAAGAATAGCTATTGGTGTAGCTCTATTTATTACCGCAGGATATTGGTTTACTTCATCAACAAGTTTTGCAAATCCAGCAGTAACTATAGGAAGAATGTTTACAGATAGCTTTAGTGGGATAAGTCCATCAAGTGTTCTAGGTTTTATTTTAGCTCAGATTATTGGTGCTCTTATTGCTACATTTATTGTTAGATTGTTTTTTAAAAATTAGTTCAACATATTGTACAAGTAGCCTTCACGGATTCCATATCTTACAAAAATAATATTTTTAATGTTATAAAATGAAGCAAGGCTAAATAAAATATATGTAGATAATTTTAATTTATCTAATCGATTGGGTTGGACAACATTCAATTTTTGAATTTGTTTTTTTTCCATAGAGTATAATTTGTGATAAAATATTTCTAACTCTGAAAATGGTATCATGTACCCATGTAATTTATTTTTCTTGATTCCATTTAGGTGCAAATGAAGTTTTGCAAGATTGCGCCACATGCCTCCAATAACATAAATATTTCCTACGTTTTTAGAAAATTTAAGAGATTGGTTTTTAAATTTAGAAAATAAAAAATTATCAAATTTAATTTTAGTAGTTTTGTACATATCAGATTCACTTCTTAAGATGCCAATTTTTAAACTTTTAGTTTCAAGTATGTTTTCATTTTTTATAGTACTAAGTTCTAAACTTCCACCTCCCAAGTCAGCAACTAAACCGATTGGATTTTTTATTGAACTAATTACACCTAGAGATCCGCATTTAGCTTCATTTTTTGGTGAGAGCACTTCTACTCTAACTGACTTTTTTTTCTTGAAGGGTTCAATAATTTCTTTTCCATTTATTGTTTCACGAATTGCGGCCGTTGCAATTATATGAATATCTAAGGACTCATAATCTTTTGCAATCTTAATATATTCTTCTAAGCATTTTATAGCTTCTTTTATTTTTATCGATGGGAGTTTACCTATTTTAATACTTTCACCTAATTTTAAGAATTCTCTTTTTTGATAAAGTATTGGAAAAGGATGAATAGCTTGCGCATATATAACTAGTCTAAATGTGTTAGAGCCTAGATCAATCACTGTTATGGGATTTTTATTTTTCTTTTTAGCCATGGAAATGTATACATCTAAAGTATTAAACTCGAATGCTACAAGTCTATTTATTACGTCACGCCAAATCTAGTTGGGATAATTTAGAACTTGATGACATTGATAGGCCACTGAATAAAAGAGGTGTGAGAAACGCAAAACAATTTTCTAAAATATTAGATAAAAGAAAATTTCAAATTGGTCAGATAATATGTTCTCCTTCTAAAAGAACAACTAGCACATATGATATAATTTCTAATTCATTTGATCGCTCAGTAAAATTTACAATTGATAACGATATTTATGAATGCCCACCAAATATACTTGTAAGCAAAATTAAAAAATTAAAAAAAAATACTCTTATCATTGGACACAACCCTAGTTTGATAGATTCAATTAATATTTTATGTAATTCAAATATTGAACATTTTCCAACCTGTGCTTTTGCTATAATATCCTTTAAAAATAACTGGACTATTGATAAAATTTTAAAACCAAAAAATAAAAATTATTAAAGAAATATGAATTTTTTATGAACATGTTTTTTTTATACCTAAAAAATATAAAAAAAAATTATGTTAAAAAAAAATACTGCTTATAACTATGCAAACAGGGAATTGTCTTGGCTAAAATTCAATGAAAGAGTCTTAAGTCAGACATCTGATAGTAAAATTCCACTTTTAGAAAGGGTTAGATTTTTATCAATAGCATTCTCTAATTTAGATGAATTTTTTATGGTTAGAGTAGCAGGATTGAATGTTCAAAAATTTTCACGAAATAAAAGTTTTGATGGATTAACACCACAACAACAACTCAAGCTGATAGATAAAGAAACATCGAAGATGATTTCAAATATAAAATCAATATGGATAGATTTACTAAGAGAGCTTTCAGAAAACAAAATCCATATAGATGTAGAAAAAACACTGAAAACAAAAGATAAAACATTTATTAAAAATTATTTAGAAGAAAATAATTGGGGGGTTTTAACGCCAATTATTATTGATCCATCTCACCCATTTCCTTTTATACCAAATAAAGAAACAACCTTAGTATGTCGTTTAATAAATAATAAAAAAACTTTTTATGGAATACTGAGAGTGCCAGAGGGATTAGAAAAATTTATTAAATTACCTGGTAAAAAAACACGTTTTGTATCTATGGAGACAGCCCTACTTATTTCTTTAAAAGAAATTTTCCAGTGTGATAGGGTTTTGGATAAAGGTGTTTTTAGACCAATTAGGAATAGTGAATTAGAATTAGGAGGTGAAGGAGAAGATTTATTTTTAGTATTTCAAAAAGCTATTTTTGAGAGAAGAAGACAAGAGGTAATAAGAATTGATTTTGATGAAAGTATATCTAGTCACTTAATTAAATTCATAAATAAAAAACTTAACTATAAGGATGTAAATACATATAAACTGCCAATACCCGTTAATCTTTCGAGTATAGAGTCAATTTTTTTGAAAGATTTTAAAAAATTATTTTTTCCAAAATTTAAGGTACGGTTTCCTGAAAGAATTAAAGATTTTAAAAATGATTATTTTAAAGCTATAGCAAATAAAGATATTGTTATTCATCACCCTTTTGAATCTTTTGAAGTAGTGACTCAGTTTATTGATCAAGCTGCAGATGATCCAAAAGTCTTATCAATAAAACATACTTTATATCGAACTACTGATGACTCACCAATAGAAGCAAGTTTAGTTAGAGCAGCACAAAAAGGAAAATTAGTAACTGTCATTATAGAGTTGCAAGCACGTTTTGATGAAGAGCGTAACTTAAAATGGGCAAAAGAATTAGAATTAGCTGGAGCGCAAGTTGTTTTTGGCAATATTGATATGAAAACTCATGCAAAAATTACACTTGTAACAAGGAAGCAAATGAATTCTGTTGTAAATTACGCACATTATGGAACAGGTAATTATCACCCGAGAAATGCAAGAGTTTATATGGATTTATCTTACTTCACCTGTGACAAAACATTAACAAATGATGCTGCAAAAATGTTTAATTATTTAACTAGTTATTCAGAACCAACCACAATAAAAAAAATAGTATACTCTCCAATAACTGCAAGAAACAAATTAAATGAACTAATTAGAAATGAAATTACAAATGCTGGAAAAAATAAACCATCTGGAATAGTTTGTAAGTGTAATTCTCTTGTTGATAAACAAATTATTGATGAATTTTATAAAGCATCTCAAAAAAATGTAAAAATTGAATTGTTAATAAGAGGAATTTGCTCTCTAATACCTGGTAAAGAAAATCTATCGGAAAATATAGTTGTTAAAAGTATAATTGGTCGTTTTTTAGAACATACGAGAATATATTGTTTTTATAACGGTCATAAATTTCCTCATAGAAAAAATATCTTGTTTATTTCTTCTGCCGATTTAATGCAAAGAAATCTAGATAGGCGGGTTGAAACATTTATTCCTATTGAAAATGAAACTGTACATGAACAAATATTAAATCAGATCTTAATTGCCAGTATGACAGATAATACAAATTCTTGGCAAATGTTAAGTAATGGCAATTATCAGAAAAAAGAAATATCAAGCAAAGAGAAAAAATTTTCCTCTCACAATTTTTTTATCAAAAATCCAAGCTTGTCTGGGAGGGGTTCAGCAAAACTCAAATCTAGAGCTAAGTCTAATTTAAAAATTGGAAAATAGAATTTAATCCCACTCACAATAATTGGACATAAGCAGGAAGAAATAATACTGTGAGTGGTAAAAAGTATTTAAATTTTATTTTTTACAGACGTATTAATAGAATATTAAATTTTTATAAATTAAACTAATATTTAAATTTATTAGTTTTCAAATAAATTTTTTAGTTCTTTCAATTTAATAAAAATTGAGTCTCTTACTTCTCTAAATTTATCTAATTGGTTTGAACTAAAATGATCTGATGCTGGATCATCAAATGGTATTGAAAATATCTGAGCTTTGGAATTTAAAACTGGACATACCTCTTCTTTACAAAGCGTAAAAACGGTATTTAATTCATCTCTAAATTTTTTGTCTAAACTTTCAAAATCTTTTGAATAATGTTTTGATATATCAATATCGATTTCACCCATAACCTCGATAGCATTGGGATTAACTTCTTTGGGCACTGATCCTGCACTTTGAATAATACAATTAGGATATAATTTTTTTGCAATTCCTTCAGCCATTTGACTTCTTGCTGAATTAGCAACACACATAAAAAGAATATTTTTATTTTTCATGTCAGCAAATAAATATATCCAAAAATAAATAGTGGGAGTTGTAAACCAAAGTTTGTGAGCAGAGCTCTATCTTTTGTCATATAACCAACAATTGACCAACCAACAGCACCTGTACCGTGAATAATTATGTTAATTGGATACGCATTTAAATTGGTTAATAATATTCCTGATAAAATTAACGTGGTGCTAAACCACTTAATTCTATTAATTGATAAATCTGTCATATCTTCTCCTAAATTCTATAGATTGCGAATATTACACTTTACTTAAAGATAAAGATATTAATCAAATTGTAACAAAAATTTAACATTTCTTTCTTTTTTTTTGAAAAGTTCTATAAGCACGCCATGTTTGGATTAAAAAGTGCATCATTATTTGGTGATACCAAAAAGCTTGAAAGAGAAATTGATGAGTTTGTTGATATTGTCTCTGAAGTGGGCTTAGTATTTAAATCGATAGTTCCAACTTATCTCAATCATTCCGCCAATGGTAAATTTGAGGAAATGGTTGAAAAAGTTAAAGAAATGGAAAGTAAGGCCGACAAAATTACGAAAGATGTTGAGCATACTCTTTATGAAGAAACACTAATCCCAGATGCAAGAAGTGATGTGTTACGACTTCTAGAACACATCGACGAATTAATTGGAATGTACCAAGGAAATTGCTATCACTTCTCTATTCAAAAACCTAATTTTCCAAAAGAATTTCATGAAGATCTTATTGAGTTAACAGAGACTGTTGTAAATTGTGTTGAATCATTATGTTTAACTGTAAG
This sequence comes from uncultured Alphaproteobacteria bacterium, assembly GCA_902623255.1. GTDB lineage: Bacteria > Pseudomonadota > Alphaproteobacteria > HIMB59 > CACPNW01. Next base: position 20,429 of record CACNSY010000010.1, read on the forward strand.
ATCATTTTTTAGAGATATTAAATCTGTTAGAGATAATGCTCATAAAGTAACTTTTTATGAAAAAGAATCTGATATAAAATTTAGTGCACTTGCAAGAAGAATTTTTGATTCTGAATTACCTCTAGATCAAAAAATGCATCTTCGATATTTTGTAGAGAAGATTGATCGTATTTGTGATCAAGCAGAAGACATAGCTGACGAGGTTCAAATTTACGCTATTAAACGTTCCGTTTAATTTTCAATGGAAATTACAATTCTAATTTTTTTATTTGGTGGTCTTTTTTTAGGTTGGTCACTTGGCGCCAATGATGCAGCAAATGTTTTTGGAACTGCTGTTGGGACGCGAATGGTTAGTTTCACAAGTGCAGCAATAATTTGTAGTGTCTTTGTTATTCTAGGTGCAATTATTAGCGGAGCAGGCACAACAGAAACTTTAGGTAAGTTAGGTGCTATTAATGCATTGCCTGGTGCTTTTGCAGCATGTGTGGCTGCGGGAATATCTGTTTATTTAATGACCAAAGTTGGCTTGCCTGTTTCAACAACGCAAGCGATTGTTGGAGCAATTGTTGGTTGGAATTTATACACGGGATCTTCAACTAATCTTCAAGTTTTAATTACTATTTTAGGAACATGGATACTCTGTCCTATTATTGCAGGAGTTATTGCAATGGGTTTATTTACTTTTACAAAAAGAGTTATACTCAATAGAAAGTTACATATTCTCAGACTTGATGCCTATACGAGAACAGCTTTACTTATAGCGGGTGCTTTTGGTGCTTATAGTTTAGGTGCAAACAATATTGCCAATGTAATGGGTGTCTTCGTACCTATATCACCGTTTACTGATGTTACTATTGGAAATTTATTTGTCTTTTCTTCCAAAGAACAATTATTTCTGCTGGGTGGTTTAGCAATAGCTGTTGGTGTTTTTACTTACTCGAAAAGAGTTATGTTTACCGTGGGTAATGATCTCTTAAAAATGACACCAGTGGCAGCATTTATTGTTGTTATATCGCATTCTATTGTTTTATTTTTATTTGCATCCCAGGGTATAAGTGCTTTTTTACAATCTATAAATCTTCCCTCTATACCTTTGGTACCAGTATCAAGTTCCCAAGCTGTTGTTGGTGGCGTAATTGGAATTGGTCTTTTAAAAGGAGGAAAAGAGGTTCAATGGTCAATTGCAGGACGAATTTCTTTGGGTTGGATGACACTACCTATAATTGCAGCATTAATTTCTTTAATTGTTTTATTTATTTTAGAAAATATTTTTAATTTAACTGTTTCTTTTTGACCTTACATTGATGGAAGTGGGTCTTGAGGATTAATTTCGAATTTAAAAAAAACATTTTCTGGTTTTATTTGATTATTATCCCCTTTGTCTATCTGAGTTAGATTAACATCACGGACTCCATTTAGTTGAGACTTTTTAATTATTTGGTCTGTTAAATAATCACAGCCACTCCATAAGTTTTCACATTTATCTGACTTTCCTACATTTGAGTAATATATTTTTATGTCTTCAATGTTTAAACCAGCATCTGTTGCTTGCGTCATATGATGTCTGTAAGGTCCAAACTTAAATCTAATCCTATCAGCACCAGCAATCATGTCTCCGTAGTAACTAACTCTTAATTCATCATCAATCCACATATGTATAAACCCATCGGTATGCCATTTGGCATTTATAAGAATATTAATCCACTTTCCTTTATGCTTACCCTTATAAATAGAGTCTAATACAATTGCATAATGTTCAAAGCCATATAACTCTACACCCTCTCGATCTTCATAAGTTATATATTGAGACCCGTTAACAAAAAATGTAAATTCATTATTAACTAGGGTAAATGCTGGACCGACAGACATTTCTGTTTTGCCATAAATCATTTTAAAATCAAAAAAAGATATAGTGTGTTTCTCAGTATTGGTTTTTCCAGGAATAAATATTCCAACTCTGTACCATTTTTCTTTACCAGCTTTCGTTGTTTTTTTTAATGGTTCTCCAATCTGAAAACGCTGAGCGAATCCAGGTTGGTTCCATCTTAACCAGTCCATTTCGTCACCTACATCTTTATAGCTAAGATTTATTTCTACGGCTTTTTCACCTTCATAATTCTCATGAAATTTTAAAAGATTTTTTCTTTTGGGTACATTTCTTTCATTGTAGACCATATTTTTATCAGATTGGTCTTTCAAGACAAAATAATCAAAGTCTTTTCTTTCTTGCTTAGGTATTTTTTGAGCATGAGCAAAATTAAAAAATAAAATGGTAAAAATAAATACAAGGAAGATTTTAAACATAAGATTTTTTACTTAACAACATTGTAATTTTCAATAAAATTTTCTTGCACTTTTGATTCAATCGCTCCCTTCCTTTTTGATCTCACTAGATCAATAGCTTCTTGTTTTTCATAATTAAATTCAACAAGTAAAATAGCAGCTATAGTGCCAGCTCTTCCTTTTCCTCCACGACAATGTAAGACTATATTTTTACCATCTATCAATTCGTTCTTTAATAAAACTTTTGTTGTTTCCCATTTATATTTAAAATCTTTATCTGGTGCTCCCATGTCATAAATAGGTAAATGGTACCAATGTAATTTATGTTCATAAATATTTTTGACAAACAAAGTTTTATCACACAATTTTTCAAATTCGCTATCTTCAACAAAAGAAGTAATAGAACTACAATTATTATTTTTAAATATTTCTAATTCGTTTGCTAAAATTGTTTCTTCAAATAAACCATTAGAGTTAAGACCTGGGAAAGAAGTTAATATAATTTTGCCTGCAAATGACTTAGAGTCAATAAAATCATAATTGCTAAATTGCATTTACACTTGTTTAGCTAAAAAAGACTGTCTTGCTTCTTCTAAATAGGGACGGAAATGTTCAACATCGGGAGTTTTTTTATCTAGAACTTTTGCTAAATCATCAAATCTTCTAAGCTCTACTGCTTCATCCATAAAAGGTTTGCTTATAAACGCATCTGCTTCTTCTTTTGTGAAAGGACCACCTTGAACTTTTAACGAGAGTTTCGATGCTTCTGATAGACTATCATAATAACCTTCTTCAACACTTGATAAATATCTTTTTGAGTCAACATGTGCTCTAATTGGTAGAATAACATCCTCACCAAAATATTTTTTTAAAAAATCAGCACCTAAATTTTCATGATGACCATCTTTCCCTTCATGAATGGGATCGCCGTCCTCATAGATAAGGTGGCCAACATCATGCAGTAATGCTGCAGCAATTGTTGGTCCTGGTAATTTATGTTTTTCAGCAAGTTCAGCACATTGGAGTGCGTGCTCAAGCTGGGTCACATCCTCATTACCATATTGAATATCAGCACCTTTTGTTTTCAAAAGATCTAAGAGATAATCTACAATATTTTCTTCCATTCTCATTTATAATTAACTTATTAGAAAATAAATTCAATTCCAACTTTAATAAGATTGATCAAATTTATAATAATATTTATTAAGTAAATATTTAATGGATAAAAAATTATTAACCCCTGGGCCTCTCACGACATCGATGTCAACAAAAGAGGCTATGCTTCATGATTGGGGTTCGAGGGATACAAAATTTATTGATCTCAATGCATCAATTAGAGATTCCCTTGTTAAATTAATAGATGGTGAAGATAAATATCAATGTGTTCCAATGCAGGGAAGTGGAACTTTTGCTGTAGAGTCGATGGTGAGCTCTCTTACTCAAAAAGATTCTAAAATTCTGATTCTGATCAATGGTGCTTACGGACAAAGAATGAAAAAAATGTGCACATATTTAGGGAGAGATTTTATTGAATATGAAGTTGCTGAACATGAAGTTCATGACATCAATAAAATTGAAGAGTTAATTGATAGCAACAACTTAACACACGTCTTTGCCGTATATTGTGAAACAACATCGGGTATTTTAAATCCTATTGAAGACATTGCAAAATTGGTTGAAGGGAAAAATTTATCGTTATTCATCGATGCAATGAGTGCCTTTGGTGCATTACCCTTAAGTTCTAAAATAATTACTTTTGATGCTGTAGCCGCTTCATCAAACAAATGCTTAGAAGGTGTGCCAGGTGTTGGTTTCATTCTTGTTAAAAATGAAGTTATTCAAAATGCGAAAGGCAATAGTCACTCACTAAGTCTAGACTTATATGATCAATGGCAAGCAATGGAAAAAAATAAACAATGGCGATTTACACCTCCTACACACGTATTGGCTGCATTCAATCAAGCGATTGAGGAACATAAACAACAAGGTGGGGTAGAGGGAAGAGGTAAAAGATATAAAAAAAATTGTCAAATTATTTGTAATGGAATGAAAGAGTTGGGATTTGAGCAACTACTTCCTGATAATTTGCAAGCACCAATTATTATTACGTTTAAACAACCTAATGATCCTAAATTTAACTTTGAGAAATTTTATAATGCTCTTAGTGAAAAAGATTTTTTAATTTATCCAGGAAAACTAACAGTGGCAGAAACTTTTAGAATTGGGTGTATTGGTAATTTAGATGAACAAGACATGATGGATACAATAAAAGCTGTAAAAGAAGTCGTTACTGAATTGGGATTAACATTAAACTAACAAAATAATGACAAAAGAAATTGAAATACCATTAGTTAAAGCAACAAATGAAAATCTTAAAGGATACGGATATTTAATCGATAGTTTTGAAAACAGTGATATTGAAATTGTTACTTGGCCAAAACAAGGATGGCGCGAAATAGAAGAGGGAACTGGGAATGAAGGTGGATCTACCGAAGGTTCTTTTGATACATGGTGGCAAGGTGACGTGCTTTATGGACAAAATAATGCTGTCCAACATAAGAGTGATTATGAAGTAGATGGAAAATATATACTGGGTTATGCCAATAATCCTGATCAAGAATTACAAAAAGATAAATATTCAGATCCAACAAAAATATTTCTATGGCATGCAAATTATCATCCTGATGGAGGTCAGCTTTTCTTTCCTACAGAAAATAAACCATTTATTTGTCCTTTAGCCTTACCAACAGACGACATTGAACCAGAACATTTCAAAGCATTTTATTGTGACGGATCAAAAGGTTTATATATTCATCCAAATATTTGGCATGAAGGGGTGTTTCCAGTTTCAGAAAAACAATCATTTCAAGGAAAACAAGGTAAAGTACATGCAAGAGTTAGCATCGACTTAAAAGAGGAATTTAATAAGTATATTTATTTTAAAACCGCGATCTAATCATAAATTTATATTTAATAATGAAAATTATTCATCTTTCAGACCCTCATATTTATATAGATAAGATTCATGGCATAGATCCTGTCAGTAAATTTAAAAAAGCATTAAGTCATATAAAAAATAATCATGGTGATGCAGATTTATTTGCCATCACTGGTGATATTACAGACTTAGGTGATAAAGATTCTTATAAGTTATTTATAAAAATCATTGATGAAGCAGGTCTGCCAAAAAATTTAAATCCTCAATTAATTATAGGTAATCATGATAACAGAGATGAGTTTAAAATAAACTTTCCTAATATTGAAACCGATCCAAATGGATTTATTCAATACTTTAAGGATATAGATAATAAACGTTTAATTTTTATAGATACTAATCTAATTAATACTCACCAAGGACATTACTGTGAAGATAGGCAAGAATGGTTAAATAATATTTTAAGTAAGACTAATACAGATACGTATATCTTTATGCATCATAATCCACTGGCATTAGTAAAAGAGGAAAGTGATGGAATAGGATTACAACAAAAAAAAGAGTTTCGAAAAATTTTAACGAAAAATAATAAGATAATAAAACATATTTTTTTTGGTCATCAACACATTACAAGTTCTGGCTCTTATTGTGGTATTACTTTTTCTTCCCCAAGAAGTACTTGGTCTCCTCTAATACCTAACTTTTCAAATGAATATCGTTTAGGAACGGCTAATACAGATACAAATTATAATGTTGCAATAATTCGATCTGACGCCTTAATTATTCATACAGAGGATTTTTTAAAAACAGAAGTTAATTGGTTTAAATAAAAAATTATTTTTTTTCGATTACAAATATTTCATTGTTAAAATAAAGACCTTTATTTTTAGCAACAATGTTTTGAACAATTTTTTCATAGTTTTTAGTTTTTTCTACTTTCATTACTTTGTCGTCATCCATTTGATTGACATATATGGAGGCATTCCAAGCAGAAAAAACTAATGATGTCGCTATACCTCCGCTGATTTCTGTTGGTAGAGCTCTCAATTTACATTTAATAATTCTTTTTTCTCCAAAAGATAAGTTGCTTAATAAATCTTTATCTAAATTTTTCTTAAGATAAGAAATGATACTATTTCCAAGAGAAGGAAATGGGTCCTCTTTTGGCCAAATTTTACGAATTATTTCATTAGCAGGATCTTTTCCTGAAGCATGAATAGTTAATAATTTCCCTTTTGATTTTAACGCTCGAATCATTGGTTCGATGACATATTTTGATTTCTTTTCTGCTGAAATTCTTGAACGATAAGGCTGTGAAGCTATAATAAGATCAAATTTATTATCTGATTTTTTTTTGGTAGGTATTAATTCATTAACATTAAATTCTTGATCTTCGCGGTAGATAACCATGACTGAAGGCTCTTTATAAGTATGGTTACCTGACTTTTTATTAATTTCTATATTCCATTTTTTTTCTAAAAATTCATTTTGTTTTCTTAATTGTTGGGCAAATTCAAGAGAAGTGTCACCTTTTAATTTAATAATATTCCAATTGATTTTTTTCTGTTTAACTTCATTTTTTGATTTTAAGTTTGCGGCTTCCGCATAGTGTAGATTTGAAATAACAAAAACAGTATTCTTGTGCTCAACAAACCTATCGGGTAATTTTTCTAGACCTAATCTTACATCTTCAATACTTATTTCTTTTGTGCAAACTAATAAAGGTACGTTAGGCCTGGCCTCGTGGCACTGACGCATAACATTCATAAGTAAGGAACCATCACCCATACCAGCATCAAATATTTTTATGCCAGGTTTTTGAGGTTTAATTTTTTTTACGTGAGGACGTATCGCATCGGCAATTTGATTTTTTTCATTTGTTGTTGTTACAAATAATAAATATTTTTGTCTGTTATCATAAAACCTAAAATTTTTTTTCATTACTAATAAAGTCCCATTGATTTAGCTGAAGAGATGAAGGCTTCTTTATTGCCAATAAAGTTTTTACCTCGTTCCCCTAAAAAAGCATCATCTACAATATTATTCCATTCTTGAACAGGAACTTTTATTTCATTTAAGTTAAGAGGAACCTCTAAAGAACGCATAAATTCACTCAGATGATTTGCAGCATTCTCTAGATTATCGTTAAAAATTAATTTTAGTCTTTCCTCAGCGACACTATCAATTCCAACCATACTTTTAGTAATCATGGGTAAAGTAAATGAACAAGCAATACCATGCTGAATACCGTAATTGAGTGTCACTGGGTATGATAGATTGTGCGCAATAGCAGTTTTCGTATTGGAAAACGCTAAGCCAGCATGAACGCACGCCAGTGCAATGTTTGAACGTAATTCAATGTTTCTTAAATCTTTAGCGAGAAGTGGTAAATTTTCTAATACTAATTTTGATGCTTGTATTGCATGAGAAGCAGAAATTGGGTTTGCATTAATATTCCAAATACTTTCCATTGAATGAGAGAGAGCATCTAAACCTGTTGAAATGGTCAAGCCTAAAGGCTTATCAACCATAATTGATGGATCGATAATTGCTTTTTCTGCATAAAGAGATTTATGCGCCAAAGATAATTTATTATTTTTTTCTTTATCCCATATTGTGGCCCAACACGTAAGCTCACTTGATGTTCCTGAAGTTGTAGGTATTGCAATAATCTTAATTGGATTTTCTACTCTTGGACTTTTCTTATTGCGAACAAAATCTGTTAGATATTCTTGTTTATCTTTAAATGCAGCAATTGCTTTAGCTGTGTCTGTAACAGAGCCACCACCTATAGCTAAAATATAATCTACCGATTCATTAATTGAAGAAAATTTATTTTGTAGCTCTAAAATATCCTTATAATCTGGATTAGGCTGAACATCCGTCATGATGGATAAAGGTGGATTTGAAGAAGATTTTAATTCATCGCTATATTTTTTAAAAATTTCTTCTGGATGAGTGATTATGATGTACTTTTTATTTTTAACAGCATCATGTACTTCTTTAAATCTATTTTCTCCAAAGATAATTTCAACAGGGTTAAAATAATTCCACATTACCTTAAATTGATTTTGCCGCTTTAGTTAAAATTGTCATTTTCTCAATTGCTTGTTCTCGCGTAAAGAAACCTAAACCACAATCTGGTGCAGCTATTAAACGGTGTTCATCAATATGTTCAAGTGAATCTTTGATACGAACTCTTACTTCTTCAACAGACTCCATTCTACTTTTTGCAATATCAATAAATCCAAAAATTACTTTTGTTTTAGTAAATTTTTCTAAAAGATTTAAATCATTATGCCTATGTGAATCTTCTAAAGATACTTCATCAATAGTTGAATCATCTACAAGTGATGCAATTCTATCATAAGCATCTAGATCAGCCTTTTTATAACCTTCTGAATCTAATGAGTTAGGATAACCGCAACAAATATGGCAAACGCGTTGCACTTCTTTAGGTATACCATGCATCATTCTTTCTAAATTTTCCATACCGTAAGAATGAGCTTCATCGGGCTTTCTAGCAAATACTGGTTCATCAATTTGAATATACTGACAACCTGCATCTACAAGTGCTTTAACTTCTTTATTGAGGGCTAATGCTAAATCAAAACCAAGTTTTTTCATGTCATCATAGTAATTGTTGGCAATTGAATCTGTAATTGTCATTGGTCCAGGTAGCGTAATTTTAACTGGGTTTTTTGTAAATTGTTGTGCACTCTTCCAGTCTAAATGCATACGTATTTCTTTACTTGAAATTGGTGCAACAATAGTTGGAAGGTCAGCTTCAAACGCACCCTGTCTTACTGACTTATGTGTAACTTCCTGAAAACTTACACCATTTAAAAATCGACATTGATATAATACATAACTCTCGCGCCTAACTTCCCCATCTGTTGGAACATCAATACCCGCATTTACTTGATCAGTTATAACTTCTTTAATTGCTGCTAAAAATAATTTTTCAGCATCCGCACCTGCAGACTCTAATGCTTTTTCATATGCGCCAGGTGACCAATTTGATAATAATCCTTTTGATGCTTTTCTCTCTTCTTCTGATTTTGTCCCTAAAAACCAATCTTGAATGGGTGTTTGTTTAGGTTTTGGATAAGCACCTATTGTAGTTGTTGTAAGAGGCATCTATTTTTACTCCCATTAAAATTTAAAATAAAACAGCGGCTTTTATAAAGCCGCTGTAATAAAAAGTTAATAATAAATAATCTTAAATTACATAAGATCGTTTATTTCTTCCATCATTTCTTCTTGAAGATCTGCCATATCATCAGCGTCTCCTGTAGCAATTTCTTCCGTAAAATCATAGATTACCTGTGTAACAGCTAATCCATTTTCTCCAGGATACGCAAACCAATCAGCAAGAAGTGGAAGTTGTTCAACAGCAGTAAGTTTATTAGGGTTTTGACTATAGAAGTCACCTAATAAATCATTCGCTGCTTTGTTTGGTGGAACATATCCAGTTGTTTCAGCAACTAATGCAGCACCGATACCTGATGTAATGAACTTTAAGAAAGTCCATGCAGCATCAACTCTTGCTGGATCGTCAGATGTAGACACTAACATTGCAGCGTTTCCACCTGCTGGTAATCTTGCTGGTGTTCCATTGTTTACTCCAGCCATTCCAGGGAACGGTGCAGTTTTTAAAACAAAGTCTGCCTTTGCAGCATTAACTGAACCCAAGCTTGAAGTAGACCAGAACATCATACCAATAGTACCTGCGTTAAACGCAGCTTGACCATCAGCAATTGAATAGTTTGGCATATTACATCCACTCATGATTGCTTTCATTTGCTCTAACGTTGCAAGTCCTGCATCACCACCCATATTTACAGCTCCATCTTTAACCATTGGAACGTTCTGAGTATGCATTAATGCTTGGTGGAACCAGTTACCTGTGATGTTCCAACCAAAGTATAGAGTTCCTTTACCTGCTGCTTCCAATTTATTACATGCTGCAATAACTTCGTCCCAGTTAGTTGGAATACTATCTACACCTGCTTCAGCTAATAGATCCATGTTGTAATATCCAACTGGCGTTGATACAGAAAATGGTAATCCATAAACTTCACCACCGAATGTTGAAAGACTTAACATAGCAGAATGGTAACCATCTTTTTCAAAAGCTGCTTCTTTTGCAATAAATGGCTCTAAAGACTTTGCAATACCTTTATCTACTAGAGGTGCTTGTCTGTTAAGACCTTGCATCGTTACATCTGGTAAGTTACCTGAAGTAGACTCTCTAAAAATTGTTGCAGTTGCATCTTCATAGTTTTCATAAGTTGCTCTAAATTTAACTTGAATATCTGGATGCGCTTTTTCAAACTCTGGCATAATAGCTTGAAACGTTACATCGAATAATCCTGAATAAGGATAAGCTACTTCTATTTCAATAGACTTAGCTGAGTTAACAGAACCATAAAAACCGAAAGCTAATACGGCTGCCAATCCTGTAATTAATTTTTTCATTTAATCCTCCCGATTGAATATAATAATTTAATCTAACATGTAGCTAGAAAGGGTTACAATTTTATTACGAAAATATTACTAAAAAATAAGCTTATTTTTCCACAGAAATAAAAAAATTAGAGAAAAACTTGTTTTTTTACCAAGGTAGTGAGAAAGTTTTTACATTAGTAAAGCTTTTCATTGCTTCAATTACTCCTTCTTTATAACCAAGACCTGAATCTTTAATTCCTCCAAAAGGAGACATTTCAATTCTATAGCCTGGAACCTCCCAAATATTTACAGTGCCAACATTTAAACCTTGAATATATTTTTTTGCTCGCATGAAGTTATTTGTACATACACCAGATGATAATCCAAATGCGGTTGAATTAGATATTTTCATTACAGCTTCATCGTCATTAGGCACACGAATGATTGGGATAACTGGACCAAATGTTTCTTCTAAAACTAATTCACTTTTAGGATCAACATGATCTACAACTATTGGAGGTAACAAAGCACCCTTTCTTCCAGGATGATATAAAATTTTTGCACCGTCTTCTTCAGCCATAGAAACTCTTTTATCAAAAAGTTCTGCAGCTTGAGCATTAACAACAGTACCCAAGTCTGTTTCCATATTCATAGGATCACCAAATTTAATTTTCTTAGCACGCTTAAGAGCCATTTCAACAAATTGATCTGCAATGGATTCTTGAACAAGTATTCTTTTAACAGCTGTACAACGTTGACCGGAATTTTTTGTTGCTCCAGTAACAGCTAGCTCAACAGCTTTTTTAAGATCATCACCATCTAAGTCATTTAAAACAATTAAAGGATCATTACCGCCTAGCTCAAGAACTGTTCTTTTGTATCCAGCTTGTTCAGCAATTAATTTTCCTACACCTACACTGCCTGTAAAAGTAATGAGATCAATGTTTGGATTTTTGATCATTTCTGATCCAATGTCTTGAGGCCATCCAGTTACAACTGAAAACATTTCTGGTGGTAAACCTGCTTCATATAAAACATCGGCAAGTACCATTGCAGTTAATGGTGTTAATTCTGTCTGCTTGCATACTGTACAATTATTAGTTGCAATTGAAGGCGCAATTTTATGCGCTACCATATTCAAAGGATGATTAAATGGGGTGATTGCTGAGATTGCCGTTAAAGGTTCTCTTATGGTAAATATTTTTCTCGCTTTTCCATGCGGAGTTAAATCACAAGAAAATATTTCTCCATCATCATGAATACAAAGTTGAGCCGTTAAAGAAAAGACATCGAAAGCTCTTCCTACTTCGTATAAAGAATCTTGTTTTGATATACCAAGTTCTAAAGTAATAATATCAGAAATTTCTTCTTTTCTTTTAACAAGTACTTCTGCAGCAGTTTGAAGAATTTTTTGTCTCTCATATCTTGTAAGTTTTGGTTGATAATTTGCAGCTATATCTAAAGCCTTTCTTGCATGCTCTGCAGTACCGGCTGGAACCGTTCCGATTACTTCACCTGTAAAAGGATACTCAACATTTATTGTTTTATCTGAAGTAACTTTTTCTCCAGCAATACGCATTGCTTCATTAATCATTTTTTTGTGCATCATAGGGCTCCATTTATTGCATAATAAAATGCATCATAGTTATATAATTGTTTGCTAGTATCTAAGTTTTGTAATTTTAAATTCGATATGAATGGCACTTCTCTTTCATGGAGTCCTCCATGAGAACGTAAAGGTTCATTTAATCCAGAAAGATTGTGTTTATCTTCCGATGAACCAATAGTCATAAATTCTGAAGACATACATATAATATCCCCCATTCTATCAGGAGGTAAATTATAAGTAGAGCATCCTTCATCTTTTGTTAAAACAACTTCTATATCTTTTATTTCTTTAATAGCGTTTACAACTGAATCTACCTTGCTCTTGTCTTCTAAATAAATTGTTGCAAAAGAACCAAGTGAACCATGATGAACGACATATGGATCTGTAATTGGAAGGATGACTTTAGCCATGTTTGGTTCAAATTTTTTATCTAAATAATCTTGTAAAAATATTGCATTAGGTGAACCATCTTCTTTTGATTTTGGTTTCATTCCGTGATCTGCTGTGATGATTATAGAAACATTCTCCTTATTTAAAAGACCAATGTATTTATCAAACATTGCATAAAATTTATTTGCTGTTTCATTTCCCGGTGCATATTTATGTTGAATATAGTCCGTAGTAGATAAATACATGATATTTGGTTTGAACTCTTCAAGAAGCTTTACACCTGCAGCCATTACAAATTCAGAAAGTCCTTCAGAATATACTTCTGGCACTGGCATCCCTAACCAATCGTTTACATTATCTATACCATTGAGATCTTTTGTTGCTTGATCAGATTTTTCAGCAGAAAAACAAATAGCTCTCTGATCATCAAAACTTAATCCGTTTCCTAAAAGTGTTCTCAACTTGTCTTTTGCAGTAACAAGAGCAATTTTAGAACCAGAATTGTAAAATTTTTCAAAAATAGTTGGTGCTCGCATATATTTTGGGTCATTCATCATTACTTCTTCACCCGTCTCAGGTGTATAAAAGAAGTTTCCGCATATACCGTGAACAGAACTTGGTTGGCCTGTTACAATTGAAATATTATTTGGATTTGTAAAACTTGGAATAGCGCTATGTACTAGTAGGTTTTCACCACTTGCAATTAATTTATCAAGATTTGGTGTAAGATTTGATTTTGATGCTTCTTCGAGATACTCTTTTTGACTGCCATCAAGGCAAATCACAATAGCAGTTTTTGAAAAATTACTTGGATATTCTCTTTTATTAATTTCTAAATTATCGGACACAATTTAATCTAATATATATTATTAAAAATAAGATTTTATAGTTATCTGCTAGTCAAACTCAATGATAATTTGAATATTTGTTAATAAAATTGCAATAAAATTGAAATAAATAGATTTAAAATATTCTCAAATTTAATAAAATTTTGTAGATTAAAGTTAAGATACAGGGGGAATGAGTGGGGACAATATCACTTAAAAATATTTCAAAATCATTTGGGTCTACACAAGTACTGAATAATTTGAATGTTGATATAAACGATGGAGAATTCTTAACATTAGTTGGTCCATCTGGTTGTGGTAAATCTACATTACTTAGAATAATTGCAGGATTGGAACAGCAGACTTCAGGCGATGTATTAATAGATAATAAAAATGTAAATAGAGTTAGAGCCAGTGAAAGAGATTTGGCAATGGTATTCCAGTCATATGCTCTTTATCCTCATCTTACAGTAAGAAGAAATTTGGAAACTCCATTAAGACTAAGAGATTATAATGCATTTGAAAGACTTCCCTTAATTGGTAATTTTTCTCCAAGCAAAAAAGAGAAAACAGAATCTATAAATCAATTAGTAAATAAAACTTCTGAAACTCTAAAAATTTCAGAACTATTAGATAGAAAACCTGGACAATTGTCAGGCGGTCAGAGACAGAGAGTTGCTCTTGGTCGTGCTATGGTTAGAGAGCCTGTTGCCTTTTTAATGGATGAACCTCTTTCAAATTTAGATGCGGCTTTGAGAGTTCACATGCGATCTGAACTATCTGAACTTCATAATTCACTTAAAACTACTTTTGTTTATGTAACACATGATCAAGCAGAAGCATTAACTATGTCTTCTAGAATGGCTGTTATGATTGATGGAAATTTATTACAACTAGATACACCTCAAGAAGTATATGACAATCCTTCCTCATTAAGTGTAGCTCAATTTGTTGGAAGTCCAAAAATAAATATATTTAAAGGAACTGCGGACTCTGGTGGGACGGTAAGTTTTCTCAACGTTAATCTTAAAAGAAAAAGTTCTGAAAGTAATACAGATTTACATATTGGTATTCGACCAGAACATTTAGAAATTACAAATGAAAGTAATGAAAATACATTTAGTGGAACGGTTGCATATAGAGAAAATTTAGGTTCAGATATTTTCTTTCATGTAAATATTGAAGACGGTTCAAATAAAATAATTGTAAGGGGCTTACCACAATTGACTCACCAAATTTCAAACGGTTCTAGTGTAAATATAAAAAGAGTTTCAGATAAAGCATTGCTATTTAATGAAGCCGGAATGAGAGTTCAATTTACTAATGCATAATTCAAAAGCTCACATATGGTTTATTGCACCAGCAATCATACTGATGATAATTATTTTAATCTTTCCTCTTTTTCTTGCAGGAGGAATTTCTTTTACTGACTATAATTTAGGAAACAAAACATTTGAGTGGGTTGGACTAGAAAATTATGACAAGATGTTCAATCGCAAAACATATGTCAAAATGATTTGGGCCACAGCGACGTATGTTATTGTTGTGGTTCCAATTTCTGTTGTACTTGGATTATGTGCTGCTATGCTCTTAAATTCACTAAGATTTGGCGCTGATATATATAAAACAATTTTCTTTCTTCCAGTTATGGCAACTCTTCTTGCCATGGCAATTGCATGGGAATTTACTCTTCATCCAACATTAGGAATTGTAAATAGTTTTTTAGCAAATGGGTGTGGAGGAGTTAGAGAATTCATTCTTGGTTTTCATTGGTTACCGTGGGTAGACTCACAAGAAAGCTGGTATGCTGTAGCATGTGCAAACAACATGGATTTTCCATATTGGTTAAAGCAAAAAAATACTGCGATTTGGACAGTATGTTTCATAGGAATTTGGCAGGCTTTTGGTTTTAACATGGTTTTATATTTAGCTGGCTTAACAAGTATACCAAGAGAGTTATACCAAGCTGCAGAAATGGATGGTGCTAAATCTACATGGGAGCAATTTAAACTTGTTACATGGCCAATGCTTGGTCCAACAACGTTGTTTGTTGTGACTATTACTACCATTAGAACATTTCAGGTATTTGATACTATCGAAATACTTACTAAAGGTGGTCCATCAAAAACAACGTATGTCATGATGTATGCAATCTTTGAAAAAGCTATTCAACAAAACTTAACAAGTATCGGTGCAGCAATCACTGTTGTCTTTATTGGATTTATTCTTGTGTTAACGTTTTTCCAAAGATATGTCATTGAGAAGAGGGTTCATTATTAATGGAAGCTAAACAATATATTGGGGAAGGTTGGAAGCATGCAATCTTAATTATTGGTGCTATCGTAGTAATGCTCCCTTTTTATATGATGGTTTCAATGTCATTAAAATCTCAGCAAGAAATCCAATCAATTTCTGGTGGTCTTATTGGTGCGCAAGAAACTCAAACGTTTCCTGTATGTGTTAAAACTGGTTATTCAGAAGAAACATGTACAATGAAGCCATATCAATACAACTATTGGTTTGCTTTTGAAAAAGCTCCTATTCCTAGATACTTAATGAATGGTGTCATTGTTACTTTATCAATCTTCATTATTCAGGTTTTAGTCGCCTTACCGTGCGCGTATGCACTCGCTAAGTTACGGTTTTACGGGCGAGAATTTGTTTTCTCAATGGTTTTATTTTGCTTGCTCATTCCAGTTCATGGAATTGCGCTTCCATTATATGTTATGTTGGCCCAGGCAGGATTAGTTGACACCTATTCCGCCTTGATACTTCCCTGGACCATATCGGTGTTTGGAATTTTTTTAATGCGGCAATTTTTTATGACTGTGCCCGATGAATTAATTGATGCCGCCAGGATGGACGGCATGGGAGAGTACGCAATCGTATGGAAAGTAATGCTTCCAACTGCAATACCAGCGTTACTTGCTTTTGCAATATTCTCAGTTGTTGCACACTGGAATGATTATTTCTGGCCTCGTATGGTAATAACAGGAAATAGAGATCTCTTTACTCCGCCGCTTGGTATAAGAGAATTTAGAGGTGGAATTGATAGTGACGAATTTGGTCCTATGATGGCTTCGATAGTTACTGTAACTGTTCCTCTTATTGTTGCTTTTATAATCGCGCAAAAACGATTTATTGAAGGAATTACTTTGACAGGCATGAAGTAAATTCTTATCTACTGATGACATTGTCAGTAAATTTTATTTTTATCTTAATTCTTGTATCTGCTCTATGTCATGCAGTTTGGAGTGCTATAATAAAATCAAGTAAGAACCCTTTATCGTTAATGGGTATAACATCTGTCTTAGAAGTTACAATTTTTTTACCATTAACATTTACTGTTCCATTTCCAACTTTAGAGGTTTGGTATTTTTTAATTGCAACCGTCATCATTCACGTCATTTATAGATTAAATGTAATTTATTCTTATAGATACGGAGATCTTTCGTACATATATCCAATTTCTAGAGGAAGTTCATGTTTGTTTGTAGCGATCATTAGTATTTTATTTTTAAGTTCTGATATTAGTGTTGCTGGTTTTGTTGGAATATTAATTGTTTGTATTGGTTTATTTTTAATTTCTTATTCTAAAAATTTATCTTTTAACTTCAGAGGTTTTGCTCTCGCAATATCAACGGCTATTCTAATTACTGCTTACACTTTAGTTGACGGGGTCGGGGTTAGACTTTCTGAAAATGGTTTTTCCTATATTTACTGGCTCTTCACACTTAATGGAATACCTCTACTAATTATTGGTTTGATCTCGAAAGATGGTTTACGAAAAAGAGAAACATACACTTTTAGATCGGGGATTGCTGCTGGTGTCTTTGCAACAAGTAGTTACGCAATTGTTGTTTGGAGTATGCAATTTATAGAAATAGCTTATGTCTCTAGTATTAGAGAAATAAGCATCGTGTTTGCTGCAATTATTGGAATGCTTTTCTTATTTGAGAAAAATGCAAAATCTCGAATAATACCTTCTATTTTAATAGTGAGTGGTATTTCGGTTGTTTATTTTCAAATTCTATAAGGAAAAAATATAGACTTTTTGCACGAAAATTTTATATGACTTTTATGACTGAAGATATTGTGGAAGTAGATCCAAAAACCGAAACTATCTCTTGCGATGGTGGTGAAGATGGTTTAGGACATCCTGCAGTTTATTATACCTTCAATAATGAGAACAAAATTGTTTGTGGTTATTGCGGTAAAATATTTATAAAAAAAGAAGAGTAGAAATGTACAAAGAATCTTGGGGTTTAAAAAGAATATGTCCAATGTGTAGTAAGCAATACTACGACTTAGGAAGAACAGAACTGGAATGTCCTGAGTGTGGTAAAGAAATTGAAGTTACTACCATGACTAGACCAAGACGTGGAAGAAAACCTGGAAGTACTAATGCTGCTCCTTTAACTAATCCTATCCCTCCAAAACCAAAAGAAAAAGATGATGATCTTGATATCGATAATTTGGACTTGGATAACAACGAAGACAATCTTGAGGATGATACTGTTTTATTAGAAGATGAAACAGAAATTGATCCAATAGCCGAAGGTATTAAACCTAAAGAAGACGGCGAAGAAGAATACTAAAATTTCAATAAAAATTTAGAAGATGTTTAAGGTACTACAAAACACTTGGGCTCTTTTTTTTGGCTTTGCTTTAATTAGTCTTGGTCACGGTTTGCAAGGAACACTAATCGGTGTTCGTTCTGTTTTAGAAGGTTTTAGTTTTTTTGCATCAGGACTTATTATAGCTGGTTATTACGTTGGATACTTAACTGGTGCGTTAACAATTCCAAGTTTTTTACAACGCGTTGGTCACATAAGAGTTTTTGCTGCTTTAGCATCCCTTGCTTCTATCGCTATATTATTACACTCAGTATTTGTTCATCCCTATTCATGGATGTTTATACGAATATTAACTGGTTTAAGTCTTGCTGGAATTTATGTAATCATGGAGAGTTGGTTAAATGAAAAATCAACTAATCAAACTCGTGGTCAATTACTTTCCGTTTACATGATTATTACTTTTGTATTTGTTGGAGCAGGACAATTTTTATTAAATTTAGGCGATCCAGCTAAAGTTGATTTATTTATTTTAGTATCAATCTTATTATCATTCGCACTTCTTCCTATTCTTTTATCTTCAACAGAACAACCTAATACAGAAAGTCCTAAATTTTTTTCTTTAAGAGAATTTTATACTGTTTCACCTTTAGGTTTTGTTGGCGCATTAGCTACTGGTTTATCGCATAGTGCGGTTTTTGGGTACGGTGCAATTTATGCATCATCTATTAATTTAAGCTTATTTGAAATTTCTCTGTATATGATGATTATAACGTCAGCTGGCGCCCTATCTCAATGGCCTATTGGATATTTATCAGATAGAATTGATAGACGTATTATTCTTATTGGTGTTTCTTTTATGGCTTCAGGTTTGAGTATATTTTTTGTTTTTGCAAACTTTATGCCACTAACATTGTTTTTAATTTTTACTGGTCTTTTTTCAGTTGCATGTTTACCAATGTATTCACTTACAGTTGCTCATACAAATGACTTCTTACAACCTAATGAGATAGTATCAGCAAGTGCAACCTTTGGTATACTTATTGGTATTGGATCAATTATCGGACCTTTGTTTGTTTCTGGATTCATGGAAATTTTAGGAGCGGTAGGTTTTTACATCTATTTATTTTTAATACATGGACTACTGGGACTGTTTGGTTTGTATAGAATGACACAAAGAACTAAACCACGTGATCTTGAATCACAATACAATCCTTTACCACGAAATATTAGTCCTGCCGGTATGGAAATGAACCCCGTTACTGAGCCAACTGAGGACGAGTAAGTCTTTTGAATATTCTATGAAGTAATAAGAGGATAATTATTCCCATATAAATGACTGGTTCGGTTTTATCAGCGCGAACTAGAACATAAAAATGCATACTAGCCAGAATGGCTACTGGGTAAATTAAATAATGAATCTTCTTCCATAATTTAAAACCTAATCGTTTAATCATATTGTTTGTTGAAGTGCTAGCAAGTGGGATTAAAAAAAGAAAACTTATAAAACCAAAAGTTATAAATGGTCTTTTTATAATATCTTGTATGATAAATTGCATATCTAAAAAATGATCTAAAACTATGTAAGTGGAGAAATGCAAACAAACATAATAGAAAGCAAAAAGTCCAATCATTCTTCGTAATACAACTATCGATTTTAAAGATTTAATATTTGATAGAGTGGTAATCATAAGAGTTATTATTATTAATCTAAGTGCCATTAGACCTAACTCATCCATTAGTTTTTCAATTGGATTTACTCCAAGATTCCCAGTAACAAATTGGTACGCCCAGAGTAGACTAGGAAATAAAATTAAAATAAATAAGACAGGTTTACTGCGATTAAAATTTCTTGTTGAAAACATTCATTAATAAAATTTAGTCAAATCTAAATCTTTATAGAGATGTGCTACTTCTTCTTCATAGCCATTAAACATAAGTGTTTCTCTTCTTTTAAATTCTCCAATTCGTCTCTCTGTTCCTTGACTCCATCTTGGATGATTAACATTAGGATTAACATTAGCATAAAAACCATATTCCCAAGGAGCTAAAGTTTCCCAAGATGTTTCAGGTTGAGTATCTAAAAATCTAATTTCCACAATTGATTTAATTGATTTGAAACCATACTTCCATGGAACTACTAATCTGATGGGTGCACCATTTTGATTAGGCATTTCATGACCATACAATCCAGTTGCTAATATTGTTAGAGGATTCATTGCTTCATCCATTCGAAGCCCTTCTCTATATGGCCAAATAATTGTTCTCTTTTGCTGACCTGGCATTTCTTCCGGCCTGAATACAGTTACAAATTGAACATACTTTGCTGAACTTAAAGGTTTGGCCATTTTTATAAGTTCAGATAACTGAAAACCTTGCCAAGGAATAACCATGGACCATGCTTCAACACATCTTAATCTATAAACCCTATCTTCTATTGTTACATTTGATAAAATTTTTTCTAAGTCAAATGTTTGAGGCTTTTTCACGAGACCATCTATTTTTATTGTCCATGGCCTAGGTTTAAAATTTCCAGAATTTAAATGGGGATGTTTTTTATGAGTTCCAAACTCATAAAAATTATTGTACGTTGTGATTTCTTCGTAAGAATTAAGTTTGTCGTTTTCATTTAGATTTTTAGTATAAATTGAAAGATCACTATCGTGGTTTGCAAATGCTGATGAGGTAACCGTTGCTAGCATGGCGCTAGCTAAAGATCCCTTTATAAACTTACGTCTATTTAAATATGTCTTATAGGGTGTGATTTCAGATCCTAAAATTTTCATAATAATAATATATATCTTAAATATTAAAATTGAAGATTTGCTTCAATAATCTTAGCTTTTAAAATGGGAGTTATATTTATTTAGTATTTTTTCTGGCCATGTACTTTTAATAAATTCAAGAATAGACCAAACATCGTCATCTGATAACGCATCATTACCAAGCATTTTACCTTCATAATCAGGATTTGATTTTTTAAAACCATATTTAATGACATGAAATAATTGTGCAGGAGAGTGGTGCCAAGTATGCCCAGTGCCATTAAGAGGAGGTGCTCTTCTATGGCCATCTTCATCTAACGATTTATCCCACTCTTCATGACCTGCTAAATTACCCATATGACACCCTGCACAATTTTCAGCATATAGTTTCATACCTTTAAAAATATCAACTTCTGCTGCATGAATACTATGCCCACTACATAATATTATAAGTACCGAAATTAATTTAAGGGTTTGCATTCTATTTATATAATTTTTTAAATTTATATTTCATTACAAATCTGTCTTTTTTTTTGATAGGATATATCTATGAAAAAATTTCTAATCACATTTGCCATTTTAACTTCAATAATTGCACTTAACAAACATGCGTACAGTGAAAAAGTTCACGGTATTGCAATGCATGGAACACCAAAGTATGCCAGTGATTTTGAAAATCTAGATTATGTAAACCCAAATGCACCTAAAGGTGGAACGGTAAAATTTGGATCATATGGATCTTTTGATAATCTAAATAGGGTAGCTTTTAAAGGTTCTAAAGCTGCTGGTCTTGGGTATGTTAATGATACGTTAATGAGAAGAGTATGGGATGAAGCATTCTCTCTCTATGGTTTAATAGCTGAAAAAGTAGAATTGCCAGAAGATAGATCGTCTATTACTTTTTATTTAAATTCAAATGCAACCTTTCATGATGGCTCACCAATAACACGCGATGATGTATTGTTTAGTTTAGAAACGTTTCAAACAAAAGGTACTCCAAATCAGAAAAAAACATATGGCAAAGTTATTAAAACTGAATTGATTGGAAATGATGGAATAAAAATGATTTTTGAAAATAATGAAGATAAAGAATTACCTCTTATTATTGCAGGTTTTCTTCCTATCATTCCAAAAAAGTTTTATGAAGATCTTGATGTTACAAAAACATTTTTAGATATCCCTCTTGGCAGTGGTCCATACCAAGTTGATAGTCTCGATCCAGGACGTCAAATAAAATACAAACGCGTTGAAAATTATTGGGCAAAAGATTTACCGGTAAATAAAGGTCTCTATAATTTTGATACAATTATTTATGATTATTACAAAGACTCAAATGTCTTAGTTGAAGCTTTTAAGGTTGGTGAATACGACTTTAGAAGAGAGTACAATGTTAAACGTTGGTTATCAGAATATGATTTCAAAGCTGTCCAGAATGGTGAAGTAATTTTGACAGAAATGAATAACGATAGACCTGTTGGAATGAATGGTCTTGTGATGAATACAAGACGTGACATATTTAATAATAGAAATGTAAGACTTGCTTTAAGTTATGCCTATGATCATGAATGGATTAATAAAACAATATATCAAAATGCATATGTGAGAACAGATAGTTATTTTGACAATTCTCCATTAGCTTCTTCAGGCTTACCGTCAAAAAATGAGTTAGAATTATTGAATGTATGGAAAGATGAAATTCCAGCAGAGGTATTTACGGAAACATTTACTCCACCTATTACAGATGGCAGTGGTAATGACCGTAAAAATTTATTGAAAGCAAAAGAAATACTCGAAAAAGAGGGATGGTTTGTTGAAGATGGAAAACTGGTAAAAGATGGAAAAGAATTCAAGTTTGAGTTCTTGATTGTCAGTCCATCTGATGAGAAAATTGCGTTAGCCTATCAAAGTAATTTAAAAAAACTTGGCATTACAATGGATGTAAGAACTGTTGATTCATCACAGTATCAAGAACGTTTGTTAAGTTATGATTTTGATATGATTAAAAGATATTGGGGAGTCAGCTTAAGCCCAGGAAATGAGCAACAATTTTATTGGGGATCAGAAGTTGGTCAAAAAGATGGAAGCAGAAATTATCCTGGTATCAATAGTCCAGCAGTTGATGCATTAATTGAAAAATTAATTAGTGCAACAAATAGAGAAGAATTAACAACAGCGATCCACGCACTTGATAGAGTATTGTTATGGGGTCACTATGTAGTTCCTCTTTATCATAGCAACAAAGACAGAATAGCTTATTGGGATTTTTTTGAATACCCAGACGAAATTCCACTTTACGGAATTGTAATTGAGTCTTGGTGGATTAATAAAGATAAACAATAAAATAAGTAATCAAATTTTGTTATGAGTCATACAAGAGCTAACATACTTATGTTAATTGCCTCACTTATATGGGGAACAGCTTTTGTCAGCCAAACTACTGGAATGGGAGCCATAGGTCCATTTACTTTTAGCTTTGGAAGATTCTTTTTTGCTTTTTTAACGGTAATTCCATTTGCGATTTATCTAGAACAACAAAATATTTTTAAAATATTAAGTGATAGAAAAAAAGTTTATCTTTGTTTGGCTACAGGTTTTTTTCTTTTTGGTGGTATGGGGCTTCAACAATACGCTTTACAAAAATCATTAATATCAAATGCTGCTTTTCTTAGCACTCTTTACGTTCCCTTTGTTGGAATAATTTCAAGATTCATAATTAAAAAACAGGTACACTGGATTATCTGGATTGCCATTTTACTTTGTTTGTATGGATCATATCTTTTGTCCTCTAATCAATCAGTTGAAATTCAACAATCAGATTCACTATTGTTTATTGCAGCTTTGTTTTTTGCCTTACATATTATTTGTATCGATATTTTTATGAAAGAACTAAACAGTCCTTTTTTATTTGGAAGTATTCAGTACTTTATTGTTTTTGTTTTATCTATGATCCTAGCTTTTATGTGGGAGGAACCAAAACTCTCCAATATGCAAATTGAGTGGTTTGAAATTTTATACACGGGTATTTTTTCTGCTGGCATTGGATATACACTTCAAATTATTGCTCAACATAAAGCTAATCCTGCTCCTGCTGCTATTATTTTATCAATGGAGTCAGTCTTTGCTGCAATAGCAGGTTGGATACTTTTAAATCAAGTTTTAGACACACAAAAAATACTTGGATGCCTTGCAATATTTATTGGAGTCATTATAGTACAATTAGTACCAATAATTATTAAACAAAAATGAGTGATAAATTAGACGTAGTTGGAATTGGAAATGCTATGGTAGATGCCATAATTCCTTCCAATCAAAGTGAAATTGAAAAACATGAAATTAATAGAGATTCTATGAATCTTATTGATGAAAATTTAAAAAATAATTTACATGAAAGTTATTCCATCAGAGAAATGGCTGGTGGAGGTTCCCTTGGTAACTCCATGTTTGGTATCACCTCTTTTGGCGGTAATGGAAGTTTTATTGGAAAAATTAAAAATGATGAAATTGGAGTATACCTTCAAAAAGATATGATCCGGGAAGGACTAAAATTTCCATTGGGATTTACATCTCCTGATATTTCAACTGGATGTTGTACAATTTTTGTTGAAGAAGATGGAACTAGAACAATGTGTACTTTTCTTGGTGCTGGAACATTAATAGGTCCTGAAGATATAAAAGAGGATGATATTAAAAATCATAAAATTGCATATTTGGAAGGCTACTTGTGGGACAATGAGAATGCAAAAAAGGCTATGAAAAAAATGGTGGATATTTGCAAAGCTGATAATCAAAAAATTGCATTTACTTTATCTGATCTTTTTTGTGTTGATAGACACAGAGATTCTTTTAAAGAATTAATAACTGAGAATGTTGATATTCTTTTTGCTAACGAAGATGAAATCAAAGCAATGGCACAAACAGAAAGTTTTGAAGAAGGTCTAGAGTATGCAAAATCATTAAATATAATTGCTGCGATTACTAAAGGAAGTAGTGGATCAGTTATTGTTTCTGGTAATGACATCACTGAAGTTGCTGCAAAAAAAGTAGAAAAAGTTGTAGATACAACTGGAGCTGGAGATTTATTTGCAGCTGGTTTTTTATTTGGTTATTCTAAAGGTAAAGCAATGGATGAATGCGGTAATTACGCATCAATTGCTGCCGCAGAAATTATTTCGCATTATGGTGCAAGACCTTTAGTAAAATTATCTAATTTAATTTAGATAATAATTTATTTTTATTTTCTTCATCACAAAAAGAATACTTAATTGCGTTATGAGTAAGTGAAGTAAGTTCTTTTTCATTTAAACCTAAATCTTCCATAACCTTATACTCACCGTTTATTGTTGCATTGAAAAAAGGAGGGTCATCCGAATTGACTGTTACTTTTACTCCTTGATCAAATAATGTTTTCACAGGATGATCTACATAATCTTTGTAAATTTTAGTTGCAATATTACTTGTTGGACAAGTTTCTAGAATGATATCTTTATCAATTATTTCTTTGACTAAATCAGGATCCTCTATTGATCGAACTCCGTGACCTAATCTTGTTGGATGTAGAAGGTTGATAGCATTCCTTATATTTACAGGACCATCCCATTCACCTGCATGAACAGTAATTGGAAAATTTTCTTTTTTTAACATATCAAATGTTTCAACAAATAAGCTTGGAGGAAAATGCAATTCATCCCCAGCCAAACCAAAACCAACTAAACAAGGATGAGGATTATTTAAAACTTCCTCTGCAGTCCCTTTTACTGACTCTGGTCCTAAATGTCTGATCCCATTCATTATGTAACGTGAAACAATACCAAAATCCTCTTCAGCTTTTTTAGAAGCTTCATAAACTCCTTCAATAAATGAATGATAAGTCATACCTTTTTCTTTAGCATGAGTAGAGGAAATCATCGCCTCAACATAAAGAACATTATTGGCGGCACAATCTTTTAGATATTCATACGTTAATTCAAAATAATCTTCTGGTGTATGTATTACAGAAGTAACGATGTCATATTTTTTTATAAAATCATAAAAATCATCCCATTGGTATGCGTACTTTGATCCAAACATTTCTTCTGCTATTTCATAGTTGTTTCGTTTAGCAAATTTTTTACATAAAGTTGGCGTTATAGTTGCCTCTAAATGAACATGGATTTCTGCTTTTTTGACTGAATTAAAAATATTCATATAAAAAAAATACCTATATAATAATAATATGGAAGCAAGAATAAATAGAAGAAGCTTTGTTTTTGGCGCAAGTTGCTCTTTATGTGGTTCGATGATTTTACCTTCTTGCACACAAGTACCATTAACAAATCGAAGTCAGTTAAACTTATATGATAGCAATCTACCTATAATTTTAATGGGAGGTGGCGTGGCAGGTCTTCCAAAGATTTATCCTAATGAAAAAGCTCTTAATCAAGAAGTTGATAAAACATATTCAAGATTTTTATCAAAAGCTAAAGAAGATAAAATTCTTTTAGATAACACAGATGAATCAAAAAAAATTGAAGAAATCGGAAAGGAAATTTATACCTCTCTAGATACATTTTATATTAATAAGCGTGAAAAAAATCCTGTAGAAAATTTTAACTGGCAATTTGCTCTAATTGAATCTGATACAAAAAATGCATGGTGTATGCCTGGTGGTAAAATTGCTTTCTATACTGGCATACTTCCTGTTTGTAAAAATGATGATGGGATTGCTGCAGTTATGGGTCATGAAATTGCACATGCATTTGCTAGACACACAGTAGAAAAATTAACTCAAGCATCTATGATGCAAATGGCAACAATTGGAATATCGCGAAGTAAATATGCAGAACTTCTTAATAAATCTTTTAGAGTAGGAAATGTAGGAGGTAATGTTTACAACTCCGTTGTAAAGTATGGTATTTTTCTTCCATTTAGTAGAAAGATGGAAAGTGAAGCTGATTACTTAGGCATGGGATTTATGAATCTTGCTGGATTTAATATTAAAGAACCAGCTAAATTATGGCAAAGAATGATGTCAAGTCAAGAAGGGAGGGTGCCTGAATTTATGGGATCACATCCAAGTCCTGATAATAGATCAAAAAAGTTTCTTGAATGGGAAAGTGAAATTTTAGATAAATTTCCCCAAGTTTAATTTTAGTGTAATAGGTATTTTATGATTGCTGTTGAAGTTAAAGATCTTACTCATTCAATTAATAATAAAAAAATTTTAAATAATATTAATTTTAATCTCAATAAAGATAGTATCTCTTGTATTTTGGGACCGTCAGGTAGTGGAAAAACTACTTTATTAAAGCTCATAGCAGGTCTTGAAAAAGTACAATCAGGTAAAATTATTATTAATGGTGAAGAAGTAAGCAGTACTGCAAAACACTTACCTACAGAAAAAAGAAAAATTGGTTTTTTATTTCAAGATTACGCTCTATTCCCACATTTGACAGTAAAAGAAAATTTGAGATTTCCAACTAACGCTAAAAATTCAACTAATAATGTTGATGAAATTATTGAATTAATAAAATTACCTAATTCACTAGATAAATACCCACACGAGTTAAGTGGTGGTGAACAACAAAGAGTTGCACTTGCACGATCTATAATTTCACAACCCGATTTACTTTTATTAGATGAGCCTTTTTCAAGTTTAGATTTAAGCCTTCGAGAAGAGGTGAGAGATGATACGCTGCATCTATTACAAAAATCAAATGTGTCTGTAATTATAGTCACTCATGATCCTTTCGAGGCAATGTTTATCTCAAATCATATAAATATTTTTGATAAATCAGGTTCGATTGTACAGTCAGGAACTCCGAATGATCTCTACAACAATCCAAAAAATTCATATGTTACAGGTTTTTTTGGTGAAACAAATAAATTTGAAGGTGTTGTTAAAGAATCTCACATTTACACACCAGTTGGTAAAATTAAAACACCTGGAAATTTAGAAGGTGAGAAAGTTGTAGTACACATAAGACCTCAAGGTATAAAACTCAACAAACAACCAACACCAGTTAATGGAATTAAGGGAACTGTTATGGCGTCAAAATTAATGGGGTCATTTAGTTTTATCCATTTATCTGTGTTAGATAATAATAATGAAGTTGTTCATGTTCATAGCCACATGCCTGCTGACTTTAATCCAAAACAATCGTCTGCAGTCGAGATAGAAATTGATAATGATCAGGCTTATATTTTTAAGAATTAAGTTTTAGTTTTTTATTGATTTAGTAATTGTTCTGTTAAGAAAAATTACCGGTCCTAATCCAGCAATAACGATAATTAGAGCTGCAAATGCTGACTCCTCCAACATTTCATCAGAGGCATATTGATAAACATAGGTTGCTAGTGTCTCAAAATTAAATGGTCTTAATAAAAGTGTTATTGGAAGTTCTTTTAAGATGTCTACGAAAACTAATATTCCTCCAACTAATAAATTTGTATACAGCAAGGGTAATATAATTTTTCTTATACTTTTGAAAAAGCTAACACCCATTGTTCTTGATGCATCTAATAAGTTTGGATGAATTCTTGAAATACCTGATGTAATTGCTCCATTACCAACAGCTAAAAATCTTATACTATACGCGAATAATAAAATTATAAATCCACCAACAGCATAACTCATACGAAAATAAATTAAATCATTAAGCCACCCAACAAAGACAACTATTCCAACAGCAAGAATTGTTCCTGGAAAAGCATAACCAGAAGAAGCAAAAAATATTAAAATTTTATGGAAATTATTTGATTTATATGCCCCAACTATAATCATTAATAAGGATAGCAACATAATGAATGATGAAGAAATAAATGCTAAAGATATACTTGATAGTGTTATTTGAAAAATTTCAAAAAAATTTATTATAGAATAACCTTTAATTACAAAATTCAATAAAATTGAAACAGGTATTATAAAACCAAGACTTAAAGGTATTAGGCAAATTAAAAACAATAAAGAATTTTTGACACCAGAAACTGTTTGGGTTGGTGTATAAGATGCACCACTATATTTTTCATGAAATTTTCTGCTACGCCTACCCAAATACTCTAAAGTTAAAAGTACTATAACAATCATAAATAAAATACTAGAAATCTGTGATGCGCCAGATAGACTATTCATTCCTAACCAAACATTAAATACGCCTAAGGTTAATGTTTCAATTGCAAAATAATCAACTGTCCCAAAATCAGAAATTGTTTCCATTAGTACTAAGGCCAAGCCAGCAATTATACCAGGACGACCAAATGGAATAGCAACATTGAAAAAGGAATTCCTTCCATAAATAGAACTAGTTTGAAAAAAAGATATAGGTGTCGTTATAAATGATGCTCTAGTCATTAAATATACGTATGGATACAATACAGAAGACATTACCAAAATTGCACCTTCCATTGATCGCACATTTGGAAACCAGTAATCTTTTGAGCTCGTCCAACCAAATATGTCTCTTAGCAATGATTGAAGAGGACCAGCATATTCAAAAAAATCGGTATAAGTATAGGCAATAATATAAGCTGGAACAGCAGCTGGTAATAATAACATCCATTCAAAAAATTTTTTCCCAAAAAAATTATATCTTGTCACTATCCAAGCAGTGGTCACACCAAAGACTAAACTTAATCCTCCAACACCAAACATTAGAATTATTGTATTGGTTAGATATCTGGGTAAAACAGTAGAAAATAGATGTGGCCATAGTGATGTATCGCCTAAAATCGCGTAATAAAATATTGAAA
>CACNSY010000011.1 GCA_902623255.1 uncultured Alphaproteobacteria bacterium
TTTTAGTAATACAATTAATTTTTTGATTGGCATTATATTAGGTTTTATAATTTCTTTTATTTTATCTTTCTTTTTAGAATCTAGTACTAAAAAAATCCCCTAACTAATTTTAAATTTGAAACATTTAATTAATTTATACAAATTATTATTTATAATTAATCCGCTTTCATTAGTTTTGGGACCATTTGCAATTGGTTTAAATTTAGTAATACAATCAATTATTTATTTAATTAGTTGTAGAAGTAAATTTAAAGTAATTATTAAAGACAGATATGTTATTTTTTTTATATTTTTTTGTTTATTTTTAATTTTCTCATCTTTAAATTCTAAATATCCCCTTTACAGTCTAGAAAGTTCATTATTTTATTTTAGATTTGGTATTTTTTCGTTATCTATAGCTTTTTTTATTAATAACTTTGATAAATCTTTAATTGTCTTCTCTTACGTATTTAATCTTTTTTTTGTATTTCTGATATTTGATGGAATTTATCAATACATATTTGGTTATGATATATTTGGTTTCGTACAAAAAGGGGGTAGATTATCTGGGCCATTCAAAGAAGAATATATTTTAGGTGGTGTAATTGCCAAAACTCTACCTATCTTTTTAATATGCAATTATTTTTTTTTAAAAAATTATAAATTTAGAAATTTTCTAGTTATCTTAGTTATTATTTTATCTGGAATTACAATATTCTTGTCTGGAGAAAGATGGTCTTCTTTCTACTTTGTACTTTATATTTTTTTATTAGGAATTACTCTAGATTATAGTAAATTCTCAGTAAGTAGGTCTAAAATTTTTATTAGTTCATTTATTATTTTTATTTTTCTAATTCTATTTCAACATTTGTTTCTTAAAAATAACAATAATTATCTTTTAATTAAAGAAAGATTAATTGATTTTACTATTCAGCAACTTAACGCAAAAAATGAAAAATATTATTCTGAAAATTTAAAAGAGCTAAAATATACTAACTTTTCTAACAATATAAGATTGTTTTCAATAGAACATCAAGCATTTTATGAGGTTGGAATTAGAATATTTCTTGATCATCCAATAATTGGTTCTGGGCCAAAATCATTTAGAAAATTATGTAAAGACTCTAAATATCAGGTTAGACTTAAATTTCACACCGGCTTAATTTATAATGGTTGTCAGACGCATCCACACCACTTTTATATTCAATTACTTGCTGAGACAGGTTTAATTGGAACTTTACCAATTATAATAGTTTTTTTAATATTTTCAGGTAAATTATTTTTACATTTATCTTTTAAGTATTTACGATCAGAACCGACAATAAATAATTATAATTTAATTTTAATATTACCTTTATTAATTATATTTTTGCCTGTACTTCCAAGTACAAACTTTTTTTCAAGTTGGAATAGTTTTTTTATTTATTTTCTAATAGGATTTTTAATTAAAGATAGATTTAGTTATTTAAAGATATAGATAAATATTTTATCTAAGTTGATTTTATTAGGCAAATATTATCGATATTTGATTTAAGATCTGATAAGTACGTAGTTGCAATAAAAAAAAGTAGTAAATTTTTATAAGCAAATTATATAAGGTTATTTAATTAAAATGTTTAAGTCAAAATCTATATTAGTTACAGGTGGAACAGGTTCTTTTGGAAAGGCATTTATTTTTAATATATTGAATAACTATGATTTTAAAAAAATCATAATATTTAGTAGAGATGAACTAAAACAATATGAAATGGAAAAAACAATTCCATTAAAATTTAAAAGAAAAGTTAGATTTTTTATTGGAGATGTTAGAGACTTAAACAGATTAAAATTTGCTATGAAGGATGTTGATATAGTAATTCATGCAGCGGCTTTAAAGCAAGTTGAAACATCTGAATACAACCCATTTGAAGCTGTAAAAACTAATGTTTTAGGTGCACAAAATGTTATTGAGTCTTCTCTAGATAATGATATTGAAAAGGTTTTAGCAATAAGTACAGACAAAGCTTCTGCACCTATAAATTTATATGGTGCAACCAAATTAGTTTCTGATAAGTTATTTATTTCTGCAAATAACTATAAAGGAAATCGAAAAATAGTATTTTCAGTAACAAGATATGGTAATGTGATGGGGAGTAGGGGGTCAGTAATTCCACATTTTCTAGATCAAGAAAAAAATGGTTGTATTGAAGTGACTCATAATGAAATGACTAGATTTAATATTACATTAGAAGATGCAATAAAGTTTGTAATCAATAACTTAAAAAATATGAAAGGAGGAGAGATTTTTATACCAAAACTATTTTCATATAATATCATGGATTTAAAAGATGCTATATCTAAAAAATGTAAAGTAAAATTTATAGGAATTAGACCTGGAGAAAAAATTCATGAAGAATTAATTTCTGAAAATGAGTCGTTAAACACCCTTGAGTATAAAGATCATTATATTATATTCCCAAATTCACCATTCAATAATTTAGAATTTGAAAAATATAAAAAAATCGCTCTTAAACAAGGTGCTAAATTTACAAAAAATACTTTCTCATATAATAGTAAAGATAATAAAAATTTTCTTGATATTAAACAATTAAAAAAATTAATATCAAATTTAAATCTTTAAAGTGAATAGATTAAAAAGTAATTTTCCAATCAGTTATTCTAAACAAACAATTCAAAAAGATGATATTAATTCAGTTTCCAAGGCTTTAACTAATCAATATTTAACCCAAGGTGGCTTAGTTGATAAATTTGAAAAAAATTTAGCTAAATATTTTAAATCAAGTTATTGTACGGTCTTATCCAATGGCACAGCTGCGCTCCATTTGGCTGGAAGAGCTTTAGGATGGAACGAAAAAGATACTGTTATAACAACACCAATAACATTTGTTGCAACAGCTAATAGTATATTATACTCAAATTCAAATCCCGAATTTGTTGATATAGATAAAAATACTTACAACATTGATTTGAATAAATTAGAAAGGAAAATACAATTACTAAAAAAAAATAACAAAAAAGTATCTGCAGTAATTGGTGTTGATTATTCAGGAAGTCCATGTGATTGGGTTGAACTTAGGTATTTGGCAAACAAATATTCTTTTAAATTGATAAACGATAATTGTCACGCAATGGGCTCTAAATATAAAGGTGATAGAGGTTACGCAGCTAAATACGCAGACATTGTAACTCACAGTTACCATGCAGTTAAAAATATTACAACTGGAGAAGGTGGAGCTATTTTAACTAATTCAAAAAATATTGCAGAAAAAATAAATGTTCTAAAAACACACGGAATTGAAAAAAAATCTAATAGACATTGGTTATATGAAATGGAAAAATTAGGTTTTAATTATCGATTAACTGATTTTCAAAGTGCGCTAGGTATTACACAATTATCAAAGTTAAATAAATTTGTTATAAAAAAAAGAAAAAACGCAAAAAAATATGACATCTCTTTTTCTGACATTGATAATATAGTCTTACCAAAAATTATTAATCAATCTTATCACTCTTACCATTTTTATCCAATTAGAATTAAAACAATAAAAAATTTAAATATTAAAAATAAAATTATGGAAAGTTTAAAAAAAAATAATATTTATCTGCAAGTGCACTATACTCCTATATATAACTTTAAATATTACAAAAAAAGGTTTGCCTTTAATCCAAATGAATTTGTTGAGGCAAATAATTTTTTTAGAGAAGAAATATCGTTACCTACTTATCCAAATATGACTAATACTGAAATTAAATATGTTATTAGTAACATAAAGCATATTGTTAAAAAGCTTTGAAGAATAAAATAATTATAGGTACAGCAAATTTTAATCTTAAATATAGATTAAGAAATAATAATAGATTAAATAAAGCTAAAATTAATGACATTCTAAAATACTGCCATACAAATAAAATTAATTTTTTTGATACAGCTAGAAATTATGACGAAAGTGAGAGTATTATTGGAGAATTTATTCATAAAAATAATATAAAAAATTTTAAAATTATAACAAAATTTAAATTATCAAATTCTAGAGCTTTGCAGAGTGCTTACTTAGATTCTCATAAAAAACTTCAAATTAAACCATGGTGTATATTATTACATGACCCAAAAAAATATATTGATGACAATTTTAGAAATGAATTATTTAATTTAAAAAAAGAAAATAAAATAAATAAAATAGGAGTATCTGTTTATACAGAAAAAGAAATACTTGAAATTTTAAAGATAGAAAAGCCAGATATTATACAATTACCAATAAACATACTTGATCAAAATTTAGTACACAATGGTTTATTGAAAAAAATTAAAAATAATAATATTGAGATTCACGCAAGATCTATATTTTTAAGAGGTTTATTGTATTATACACCATCTCAAATAATTAATGTTTTTCCCATTATAAAAAAAGAAATTTTATTTTTGCATAAAATTGCCCAATCTAATAATATATCCATTGGAGATTTATCTTTAATATGGGTAAGTAAAATTAAAGAAATAGATAAAATTATTCTTGGTGTATCTTCAACTACTGAAATTAAATCTAATTTAATGATAATTAATAAAAAAATTAAAGACAATTACTTTGAAAAAATAAATAAAATCAATATTACTAATCAAAACATTATCAATCCTTCAAAATGGAAAAAAAAATTTTAGCAATTGTACAAGCAAGATCTGACTCAAAAAGATTGCCTAATAAAATTTTATTAAAACTTTATAAGAAAAATGTAATTGAGACAATTTATGAAAGATTATTGAAATCGAGATATATTAATCAAATTATTATCGCTACTACAACACTAAGGTCTGATGATAAGTTTTGTAAGTTTCTGGATAAAAAAAATATCAAATATTTTAGAGGTTCATCAAATAATGTTTTAGATAGGTATTTAAAGGCTGCAAATAAATTTAATGGAAATATTATTGTGAGAATTACTGGTGATTGCCCACTTATTGATGTTAAAATTGTAGATAAAGTTATAAAGAATTATTTAGATAATAAAGTTGATTATTCATCAAATATAACTCCCCCAACATTCCCTAACGGATTAGATGTTGAAGTTTTTTCATTAAATCTAATTAAAATAAACTTTAAAAAAATTAGAAATCAATATGATCTAGAACATGTAACTACATTTTTTAGAAAATCTAAAAAAATAAAAAAAATTAATTATGAATTTAAAACAAATTTGTCAAATTTAAGACTAACTTTAGATGATTATGAAGATTACAAAAATATTATAAATATTTTTAAGTACTTTAAAAATAAAAATTTCACTACTAATGAAGTTATCAAATATCTTGCTAATTCAGGCTCAATAAACAAAAAAATACATATTAGAGATGACTTTAATGAATTAGGAACTGGACAAAAATTATGGAAAAAGGCAAAAAGTATAATTCCTGGTGGGAATATGCTTATTTCTAAGAGAGGTGAGTTTTTTCTACCAGAACTTTGGCCAAGTTATTATAAAAAATCTAGCGGCTGTCACATTTGGGATTTAGATAATAAAAAATTCATTGATATGGCTCTAATGGGTGTTGG
This sequence comes from uncultured Alphaproteobacteria bacterium, assembly GCA_902623255.1. Taxonomy (GTDB): domain Bacteria; phylum Pseudomonadota; class Alphaproteobacteria; order HIMB59; genus CACPNW01. The sequence goes on from CACNSY010000011.1 coordinate 5,526, forward strand.
TACTAATATTCTAGGATACTCTTTTAAACCAGTTGATAATGCTGTTATTTCTTCAATAAGAGATGGAAATATGTCTTCATTAAATTGCAGAGAAGAAGTTTTACTAGCAGAAAAATTAATAGAAATGAACAGTTGGTCTGGAATGGTAAAATTTGCAAAAACTGGAGCTGAAGCGAGTTCAATCGCAGTAAGAATTGCCAGATCTTATTCTCAAAAAGATAATATTGCTATTTGCGGTTATCACGGTTGGCATGATTGGTATTTAGCATCAAATTTAAAAAATAAAGAAAGTTTAAATAGCCATCTCTTAAAAGGTCTTTATACATCAGGTGTTCCAAAAAAACTCAAAAATACTGTATTTAGTTTTAATTACAATGACTTTGACCAGCTTACTAAAATTATAAAAAAACATAATATAGGAACTATAAAGATGGAAGTAATGAGGAACGTAAGTCCAAAAAATGATTTTTTATTAAAAGTAAGAGATATTGCAAATAAAAATAATATAGTCCTAATTTTTGATGAATGCACATCCGGTTTCAGAGAATTTTATGGTGGGATGTACAAAAAATTTAAAATTAATCCTGATATAGTAATTTATGGAAAAGCAATTGCAAATGGTTATCCATTAACAGCGGTTGTAGGGAAAAGAGAAGTTATGGAACATGCAAACAACAGCTTTATTTCAAGTACATTTTGGACAGATCGTGTAGGATATGTTGCTGCTTTAAAAACACTTGAGTATATGACAAAAACAAACTCATGGAAAAAAATATCATTTATAGGAAAAAAGATCAAAAATAATTGGGTAAAATTAGCAAAAAAATATAATTTAAAAATTAATATCTCGGGCATCGATGCATTACCGAGTTTTACGTTATTATATGATGATTGGATAAAGTATAAAACTTATATTACACAAGAAATGCTAAAAAATAATATACTTGCGACTAATACTATTTATGTTTCTCTGGCACATAAAGAGATTTATATAAAAAAGTATTTTGTAATTTTAGAGGGGATTTTTAAAAAAATAAAAAATTTTGAAAATGATGAAGATTTGAATATAGATTCTTATCTTGAAAGCTTACCAGCTCAAACAACTTTTGGAAGAATGAATTAATATGAAAAAAAATACTAATAAATATTTAAAAATTATTGATCAAATAGAGAAAATAAGATCAAAAAATAATATTAACTGGATGGATCTCTTAAGATTATCATTTAAACATTCTCCTGAAGATGCAAAAAAACTAGTAAAAAAAATTAATACTAGTGATAACAAAATATCATCATTATTTAAAAAATTATCAAAATAAATGAAAATTCTTTTTTTAGGACCCAATAAAGAATCTCAGAAAAAAATAATTAATTATTTAAAACATGACAATAATCAAATTATTAACATAAATACAAATATTAATTTTGAAAATATAGACGATAGTTTTGATTTTTTACTTTCATATGGATATAGATATAAAATCAAAAAAGAAATTTTAGAAAAAATTAAAATTATTTCTTTAAATCTTCATATTTCTTATTTGCCATGGAATAAAGGTGCAGACCCAAATTTTTGGAGTTTTGCTGAAAATACACCAAGAGGGGTTTCAATTCACGAAATAAATGAGAATATAGATGATGGACCTATAATTTATAGAAGAAAAATAACATATAAAAAAAGCGATACTCTGTTTTCTTCTTATAATGATCTTTTGGCTTCTATTGAATCACTTTTTTTTGATAAATGGAAATATTTAAAAAAAAATAATTATAAAAAGAAAACTATAAAAGAAAAAGGTTCATTCCACAGTTCAAGAGATATTGAAAATTACATTAATTTTTTACATAATGGTTGGGATACAAAAGTAAAAAATATAATAGGAATTGCTAAATAATATGATTAAAATTGCTAACCGTAAGATTGGAAAAAAATTTAAGCCTTTTGTCATAGCAGAGATGTCAGGAAATCATAATCAGTCAATAAAAAATGCAATAAAGATTATAGATAAAGCTGCAGAATGTGGTGTTGATGCAGTAAAAATTCAAACTTATACTCCTGATACATTAACAATAAACTCAACTAAAGATGATTTTAAGATTAAAGATAAAAATAGCTTATGGAAAAATCAAACTTTGTATCAATTGTATAAGAAGGCATATACTCCATGGGAATGGCACAAAAAAATTTTCTTACATTGTAAGAAAAAAAATCTTATATGTTTTAGTAGTCCATTTGACGAAACATCAGTTGATTTTCTAGAAAAGTATAATGTGCCAGCATATAAGATAGCATCATTTGAAATAAATAATATCCCATTAATTGAAAAAATTGCAAAAAAAAGAAAACCCATGGTAATTTCAACTGGTCTAGCAAATCTGAAAGAAATAAATGAAGTGGTTAAAACTGCTTATAAAAATGGTTGTAAAAAAATAATTTTGTTAAAATGTACTAGCAGTTATCCAGCCGAACCTGAAGACTCTAACATCTCAACAATAAGAGATTTAATTAATAGGTTTAATTGTGAAGTTGGAATCTCTGATCATACAAAAGGTATAGGTGTATCTATTGCGGCAATATCACAAGGCGCAACTTTTATAGAAAAACATTTTACTTTAGATAGAAAAAAAGGTGGTGTTGATGCTGAGTTTTCTTTAGAGCCAGACGAAATGAGGCAACTAGTCATTGAAAGTAAGAGAGCATGGCAATCTCTTGGTAAAATTTTTTATGGATCTACAAAATCTGAGGAAAATTCTATTAAATTTAGGAAATCAATATATGTTATTAAAGATATTAATAAGAATGATAAATTTACGAGAGAAAACATAAAAATAATTAGACCTGGATTTGGATTAGAGCCAAAATATTTTAATAAAATAATTGGTAAGCACAGTAATCATAACTTAAAAAAAGGTGACGCAATCAAACCTACTTATATAAAAAATTTTAAAAAATGAATAATTTAAAAAAATGCTCTAGATGTGTAACGCCTGAAACGCATGAAACAATTATTTTTGATGAAAATAATATTTGTAATGTTTGTAATAATCAAACTATCAAGAATAATTTAAATTGGAACAAGAAAAAAGTTGAATTATTAGAGATAATTTCAAAATATAAAAATAAAAATAAGTATGATTGTATAGTACCATTTAGTGGTGGCAAAGATAGTACTTGGACATTGTATTATATAGTTAAACATCTAAATCTAAATCCTTTAGTGGTAAGGTTTGACCACGGATTTTTAAGACCCAACCTGGAAAGAAATACAAAAAAAACAATAGAAAAACTTAAAGTTGATTTTTTAAATCATACTCCAGTATGGGAGTTGTCTAGAAAACTAATGCTTCAATCATTTTTAGAAAAAGGTGATTTTTGCTGGCATTGTCATACTGGTATATTTGCCTATCCAATGTGGGTAGCAATTGAGAAAAAAATACCATTAATAATTTGGGGCGAGCCATCCGCAGAGTATACAGCTTATTATAGTTATGATCAGCAAGAAGAAGTCGATGAAAAACGATTTAATAGATATATTAATCTAGGAATCACTGCTGAAGATATGTTGATTCGATTAGAAGGTTTAGTAAATGAAGAAGATTTAAAGTTTTTTTCTTATCCACCAATTAATGAATTAAAAAAAATAAATTACAAATCAATATGTCTTGGATCTTTCATAAAATGGGATACAAAAAAACAGTCTGATATTATAATGAAAGAATTAGATTGGAAAGGTGACGAAGTTGAAAATGTTCCTAACAATTATAATTATGAAAAAATTGAATGCTATATGCAAGGAGTAAGGGATTATATAAAATATATCAAGAGAGGTTATTCTAGAGTTACCCATTTAACTTCAATAGATATTAGAAACAAAAGACTAAGTCGAGATAAAGCGCTTGAAATCGTGAATGAATATGAAGGAAAAAGACCGCCAAGTCTTGATATTTTTTTACAATATGTAGGTCTATCTGAAATTGAATTTAATGAAATTTTAGCTGAGCATATAGTTTACCCTTATAGCCATAATTTTTCAAATGTAGAAATTGGCAAAAAAACTAATGATTATGATAAATGGAAGATAAAAGATAAAATGCCAGAGGAGGAAGCAAAAATACTTTTAAATAGATGGAAAAGAAGAAAATTTTAAATACGTATGATTGGTCTTATTGATTATGGAATGGGCAATATTCATTCATTATTGAGTGCTGGAGAATATTTAGGGATAAAAATTAAATTATGCAAAAACAAAAGTGATTTAAAATCAGTAGAAAAAATTATTCTTCCAGGAGTTGGAGCTTTTGGAGCATGTATGGATATCTTAAAATCATCAGGTTTTTATGAAGAATTAAATAATCAAGTAATCAATAAGAAAAAAATTATTTTAGGTATTTGTTTAGGTATGCAAATTATGGCAACTAAAAGTTTAGAATTTGGTGAAACTAAAGGTTTGAATTGGATTTCTGGAACTGTTGAAAAAATGAATGTAAGTGATAATTTTAAATTACCTCACGTAGGTTGGAATTCTTTAAATCATTTAAGGCAATCGCCATTATTTAATAATTTGAATCTAGATAGTGATTATTATTTTGTTCATTCGTACTCATTTAAAAACAAGCATCCAAATGATATTCTAGCAACATTTAGTTATTCATCTGATTATACTGCATCAATAAATAAAGGAAATATTTATGGAGTCCAGTTTCATCCTGAAAAAAGTCAAGAAAATGGATTAAGAATATTAGAAAATTTTGTAAATTTATAAATATGTATAAGAATAGATTAATTCCTAAATTACTAATTACTAAAAATATAAAAGCAAATAAAAATATACTTGTAACTTCTTTAAAATTTAACGATTATATTTCTATAGGCGATCCTTTTAGTCAAACCAAAATATTTGATGCACAATCTGCAGATGAATTAATCATTCTTAATATTGATAATGAGATTGATATAAATTCTAATTTTCAACTTTTAAAGAAGATTACTAGTCAAATATTTATTCCAGTAACTTATGGAGGTGGAATAAAAAGTTTAGATTTAGTAAGAGAATATTTAAAAAATGGAGCAGACAAAATTTCTATAAATACAGAAGCTTTAAAAAACCCCTCTTTAATAAGTAAAATATCTGAATATTTTGGCAAATCTACAGTATGTGTGAGTATTGATTATAAAAAAAATGAAAAAAATATATACAAAGTGTTTGTAAATAGAGGGAAAGAAGAAACTAATCTTAATCCAATAGAATGGGCAATAGAAGCTGAGAGAAGAGGTGCAGGAGAAATTGTACTATGTAATATGGATAGAGATGGATCAAAAAATGGTCTTGATTTAAACATTACTAAAAAAATATCAAATTTATTAAACATACCCGTAATTTCTTCAGGAGGTTGCGGTAGTATTGGAGATTTTGTTGATGGATATAAAATGGGAAAAGCTAGTGCAGTATCGGCAAGTACATACTTTTGTTTTAAAGATCAAGGATTTATGCAAGTTAGATCATCATTAAAAAATGCTGGAATAAGTATTAGAACAAGTACTTAAATGATTTTAAAACAAAAAAAAATTAATAAGATTATTCTTTTTGGAGGATCTATAATTCTATTAGATGTGGCAAAAAGATTAAGGGAGGAAAAGTTCATTATTGAAGTTTATTCATCAAATAGATTACTGAATGAAATTATAAATTCTAATGGATCTCTAAAAACAAATTTAATTTCAGAAAAAATAAAATACTATTCCACTAATAATATAAATAAATCTAAACAAATAAATAAGTCTATTACAGCTAATAGTTTAGGGATTGGTTTTGGAGAAACTTGGTCATTTGATAAAAAAATAATAAATCAATTCAACGGATATCTTTTAGATTATATGGGAATTCCACTCCCAAGATATAGAGGTGGAGCCCACTTTACTTGGATGATTATTCAAAATGAAAAAAATAATGGTGCTTGTTTGCAATTAATAAATGAAGATATGATACAGGGTGTTTATGATTCAGGTGAAATCTTGGTCGAAATAAAATTTAAAAATCATTCAAATTGGAATATTAATGATTATTTCAAAAAGCAGACTATTATTGCAAAAAAATTAATTCTAAAATTTTTAAAAATTATAAATAAAAAAGATATAAAAGGTAAAAAAATTAATGAAGATAATAGTTTTTATTTACCGAGATTAAATACAAAAATAAATGGTTGGATTAACTGGTATTCATGGAATACTAAAGAAATTTTAAGATTTATTAAAGCTTTTGGTGATCCATATGATGGCGCATCTTCAATGATAAACAATAAAAGAGTTTTCATAAAAAATGCAATCCTTGTTAAAAAAACTACATTCCATCCATTTCAAAATGGTTTAATTTGTAAGATAAATAATAAAACATATGATGTTATTACTATTGATGGCATAATTAATCTCGAAATTATCTTTGAAAAAAAATCAACAAAATTAATTAAAGTAGGCGATAGGATTTATACTCCTTTAAAAAAATTAGAGGCTGCTTTTAAGTCAAAACCTAATTATGATTCATTTGGAATAACTAAAAATTGAAATTTTGAAACTAATAAATTTTAAAAAAGAACTTTTTCTAAATAATAAAATTTTTTTAAAAAATTATCAAAATAGTATTTATGACATTTTAATTAAAAACAATTTACTTTATATTCCTGATTATAAAAATAATAAATTAGTTATTTTTAATATTTTACAAAAAAGAATTGAAAAAGAAATCTTTGTAAAGAGTCCTCATTCAATAATTTGTGATAAAAATAAATATTTTATAGTAACTTACAGAAATAAAAAAATATATGAATTTTGTAATTTAAATATAAGTAAAAAAATTTCTAATAAATTTTTTTATAATCCTATATCAATAGCAAAAAGTCATAAAAATATTTTAATCATAAATTGGAGTAGAAATATTGAAAATCAAGTATTATTATTTGATTCAAAATTTAATTTTTTAAAAAGAATAATAATCAATCAGAAACATATATCTGCTCATTATGTAATCTTTAAGTCTAATTTTTTTTACTTAGTAAACCATAATGTTAAAAATCCAAAAATTTTTGTGTTAAATATAGATGGTGTTTTAGTTGATGAAATAACTAATAGATATATTAAAAATCCTGTTTCAATTAAATATCATCTAAGTAACTTTTTTATTTGTGATTATAAGATGAATTCACTAAATATATTTAATAATAATTTTGAATTAATGTATAGTTATCAAAAATTAAGCTACCCTATGAATGTTGCGTTTCAAAGAAATAAAATTTTTGTTTGTGAAGAATATGGTAATAGAATAGTCTCCTTTGATATTGTTTATGAATAAAAAAGTTTGTATCTTAGATTATGGCTCTGGTAATGTAAAATCTGTTGAAAACTTAGTTAAGTTTTTAAACTTCGATGTTAAAATTTCAAATAATGAAACAGATATTTTAGAAGCAAGTCATTTGATATTGCCTGGTGTCGGATCTTTTGAATATTCAATGAATAAAATTAAAGAAAAAATACCAATAAAAATTTTAGAAAATGAAGTTTTATCTAAAAAAAAATTTTTTATGGGAATATGCGTTGGAATGCAAGTTCTTGCAAATTATGGCTATGAAAATGGAAAATTTGAAGGGCTAGGATGGGTTAAAGGTGAAGTTAAAAAATTACAAGTTAATAATTTAAGCTTACCTCATATAGGCTGGAATAATTGTGATATTTTAAAAAATGATAAAATATTTTCTGATCTAAATGATATAAGAGATTTTTATTTTTTACATAGTTATTCTGTTAATCTTGAAAATAAAAATAATATAATTGCAACCACTGTTTATGGTAATAAGTTTTGTAGTGTATTAAAACAAAATAATATTTATGGAATTCAATTTCATCCTGAAAAGAGTCAGAAAGCTGGCATGATTTTGATAAAAAATTTTTTAAATCAATAATGAAAAAAAGAAGATTAATTCCCGTTTTATTGCTTCGAAACGGTTGGCTTGTACAAAGTAAAAATTTTAAAGAATATCAAAATTTGGGTAATCCAGTAACAGCTGTAAAAAGACTTAGTGAGTGGGCTTCAGATGAATTAATTTATTTAGATATAAGTCAGGATAATATTTACGATATTAATAGATCTGATCAAGGCTATCCAAATAGAAAATTTTTTTTAGATATAATATCTGATGTTTCAAAGGTTACATTTATGCCAATCACTGTTGGAGGTAAAATTAGTAATATAAAGGATATAGAAAATAGGCTCAAAGTAGGTGCAGATAAAATATCTCTTAATACAAAAGCAATATATGATTTAAATTTTGTAAAAAAAGCATCAAAAGAGTTCGGATCACAATGTATAGTAATATCTATAGATTTTATTAAGGAAGATAATGAATATTTTATATATGATAATAAAAAAAGAAGTATTATTAAATTAGATATTTTTGATTATATAAATAAGATTCAAGATAATGGAGCAGGTGAAATTCTACTTAATTCTGTAAATAGAGATGGTACTGGCAAAGGGTATGATATAGATTTTTATAACAAAATTTATGAAACTATTAATATTCCAATAATTGCCTGTGGCGGTGCTGGTGACTGGTTTGATATGTTCGATGTTTTTGATAAAACAAAAGTTGACGCTGTTGCAGCAGCTAACATTTTCCATTATAGAGATCAAAGCGTTTTTCTAGCAAAAAAATTTTTATATGAAAAAAATATTAATGTTAGAAAACCAGATTTATTAAATATTAAATGATATATTGTAAAAAGTGTGTTTATCCAAAAATTTCTGTGAATCTACATATAGATGAAGAAGGAGTCTGCAGTAGTTGTAGAACTTTTGAAAAATTTCAAACTTTAGATGATGATTTTTGGGTTTTAAGAAAAAAAAAGTTTGAGAGGTTAGTTGAAGAAATAAAAAATAATAATAATGATAACTATGATTGTTTAATTCCAGTTAGTGGAGGCAAAGACAGCTACTATCAAACTCATATAATAGCTAAAGAATATGGTTTAAAACCATTATTAATGACATATCATGGAAACAATTTTTTACCTGAAGGAGATTACAATAGGGATAGAATGAAAGAAGTATTTGATGCTGATCACATAGTTTGGGGGCCAAGTGTCGAAGTTCTAAAAAAACTTAATAGAATCACATTTAAAAGAATGGGTGACATGAACTGGCAAAATCACTGTGGGATTAATACTTCACCTATATCTGTAGCAGTAAAATTTAAAATTCCTTTAATTATATGGGGTGAAATACCCTTTGATATTTCTGGCATGTTCTCACCAGATGATTTTGTAGAGTTTAGTGCTAGAGTAAGACACGAGCACGATTTAAGAGGTTATGAGTGGAACGATTTTATAAACGACGATGAAGATAAATTATATGAGAAAGATTTTAATTGGGCAAAATATCCAACTGATGAGGAAATACTTAATGTAGGTGTAAGAGGAATTTTTATAGGTAACTATTTTAAGTGGGATCCAAATTGGCATAAAGATATGATCGAGAAAGAATATTCTTGGAAAAAATCAAAAAATAAATTTGAGAGAACCTATAGAGATTTTTCAAATTTAGATGATAGGTATGAAAATGGTGTTCATGATTTGCTTAAATTTATTAAATTTGGTTATGGAAGATGTTCCGATCATGCATCTAAAGATATTAGAACAGGTTATATTGATAGAGAGAAAGGAATTGAATATGTAAAAAAATACGACCATGTTGTTTCAAGTGATCTTTATCATTGGTTAAATTATGTAAATATGGACGAAGAAGATTTTTGGTGCATCGCAGATACTTTTAGAGATCCAAAAGTTTGGTGGATAGAAAACAATAAATGGTATAAAGACAATATTTGGGGCTCTCCATCTGAATATGGTAGTGTATATTTGTCAGAAAATGATAGAAAAAAATATTATCTTAAAAAATGAATTTTGCAATTATTGGAAAGCACATACATTTGCGAAAAATTAGGTTAAGTGATGCAAATAATAAATATTTACAATGGTTAAATGACAAGCAAATTAATCAGTATCTTGAAACTAGACATAAAATTCAAACAATTAATTCAATAAAAAATTTTATTATAGATTGTTCTAAAAATAATTCATTTCTGATGGCAATTTGTAAAAATAATACAAAAAAACATATAGGCAATTTAAAAGTTGGACCTATTAATAAAAATCATAACACTGCTGATATAAGTTATTTTATAGGTGATAAAAAAGAATGGGGAAAAGGTTATGCAACTGAAGCAGTCAAACTTTCATTAGACTATTCTTTTAATGATTTAAAAATTTATAAATGTTTAGCCGGCGTTTATAAAAGTAACATAGCTTCTTCAAAAGTTTTATTGAGGGCAGGTTTTAAAAAAGAAGCAACAATTAAAAATATGTTTAATTTTAAATCTAGAAGAGAAGATCATATAATTTACGGTATTTCTAAAAATCATCACAATGTCTGAAAATAGTTTAGAAAATATTAAAAAGAATTTACAATTAATTAATCCTCTTCAAAGAATGATTAATTCTGAAGGGTTAAATAATACATTTGATATACTTAAAAAAAACAACCCAAATTTAATTATTCATGAATTTAATAGTGGAGATAGGGTTGAGGATTGGGAGGTGCCACAAAGTTGGGAAGTTAAAACTGGACAAATGATTGATAAAGATGGAAAAATAATTGCATCAATAGAGGAAAATATTCTTTTTGTTGCACCATATAGTGAGCCAATTAAAGGTTGGTTTAGCAAAGATGAAATTAAAAAACATTTAATGACTAGAGAAGATAGACCGAATGATTTTTTGTTAGAACACAGAAATGCATATGATTATAATCTTAAAAGTTGGGGAATAACACTGCCATTTAATTTATGGAAAAATCTACCAAACGAAAAATATTTTATTGAAATTGATGTTTCGTGGAAAAAAAATTCTATGAAAGTTGGTGAAGTATTTATTAAAGGTAAAACCAGTGAAATAATTTGCTTAACAGCGCATATAGATGAACTATGTAATGATGATCTTGTAAGTTGTATAGTTGCTTTAGAATTCTTTAATGAATTGATAAAAATAAAAGATCTAAAATATAGTTATCAACTCTTACTGTTTCCTGAGTTATTTGGCCCAATATTTTATTTAAATAGATTCAAAAAATTAATAGATAATTACAAAGGTATGTTAAATTTAGAAACTGTAGGTTCAGGTGAAAATCTATGTTTAAAACAATCAATAAATGGAAATAGTGATTTAGATTATATTATGAAACTTACTTTAAAAAATTTACAATTAAAATTTAAAGAATTAGACTTTTTTGCAGGTTATCTTAATGATGAAAAAATTTTTTCTTGGCCAAGTTTGGGAATTGATAGTATCGCTATACAAAGATACCCATTTAATGAATATCACACTTCATCAGATACAATTGATATAATAAATTATAAATATTTAAGTGAAATTTTAGAAATATTAAAAAAATTTACTTTTGTACTTGAGAATGATTATATTCCAGAATATGTAAATTTTTTTCCACCTTGGCTTACAAAAAGAGGATTGTACATTGATAAAATAGATAGACCAGATTTAGATAAAAATAAATTTAATAATCAATTACTTTATTCTATAAATGGAAAAAATAAATTATCAGAAATTTGCTATAAACATAATTTAGATTTTACAGAGGTATATAATTATTTAGACTCATTTATTGAAAAAGATTTACTTAAAAAGTCATAATGAAAATTTTATTTCAAGCTAGTGAATATTCATTAAAATATCAATATTATTCTGCAGAAGAAATTTTAAAAACAAACCCTAAATTTGAAATTGGTTTTTTAATAAAAAAAAATATTAACAAATTATTACCAAATTCAAAAAATTTTTTTTTTAATCGTTTTATTATTCCTGATATTTTAAATTTTAAACCTAAAGGTATAATTAATTTTAAATTACTTGAAGAATTTGAAGAAAAAATTGAAGATGCTAGTATTTGGAGTATAATTTCCAGTGATAGGCAATTAGGTGGTTCTTTCTCCCATGGTTCAATAGGTTATGACATTCCTTTTTCAAAAAATAGAGAATTACTTTTAGAGTTTTTTTGCTATTTAATAAACTCATATAGAAAAATTTTTAATGAATTTAAACCAACAATTTTTGTTCCAGCAATTGCAATGAGCAATGTTAGTGTTAAAATATTAGAAGTCATATGTTTAGAACAGGGTGTAAAATATTGTCTTCCTGAAACTTTGAGAATACAAAATTACTGTTCAATTTCATCAACTTCACAATTAAAATTTCATAAAATAGAAAATAGTTATAAAAAAATTTATGAAAATAACAATTATAATTTTTCTTCATCCACATATGATTTATATAAATCACTTACTAATCAAATTTATCCTAAAAATTACTTTGATGACAACTTAAATAAAAAAGCATTATCTGAGTACAAATTTAATAATTATGTATTTAATGTTTTGTTTATTTCATTTATTTTTTTTTTAAAGATTTCATTAGATATATTTAGATTTATAAAAAATATATTTCAATTTATATTCTTTAGAAAATATATAGTTAATTCAAATTTTAATATTTTTAGAAAATTATATTTTAGATACAGATTATCACTTCAAAAAATAATACTTGGATATCCAAATTATTATAATAAATTTTTAAAAAACGATAAATACATTTATTATCCTCTAATGTCTCAGCCTGAATATTCTGTTAATATTTTAAGTAATTGGTATATGAATCAACTGAATTTAATAGAAACAATATCCAAAAATTTACCTTCTGATTGGTATTTATATGTTAAAGAACATCCGGCAACCTTAAATGATAGGTTAAGACCTAAAAATTATTTTAAAGATATTAAAAAATATCCAAATGTAAAACTAATAAATACTTCAATTGATAGTAATATTTTAATACAGAATTCTAATATTGTAATATGTTCTTCAGGTACTACTGGTTGGCAGACTATATTAAATAGGAAACCTTTGATTGAATTAAGGGAAAATATTTGGACTATTTTAAATTTGTCAACAGTTTGTTATGATATTTATGATTTCAAGAAATATTTTAAAAAAGAATTAATCAGACATAAAAAAGATAAAAAAGAAGAATATAAAAATAAATTATTATCATATTTAGAGTCAGTTAAAATGAATAGTTTTACACTTACATATCCAGAAGTTTTCTTTTATGATAAGGTTGGAACAAAGAAAGAGTTTAAAAAATGTGGAATTGAGTTTGCAAAATTTTTATTAAAATATTTAAATAGATGATTTTATTATTTAATAAATTATATAAAATTTTTTTAGTTGTTATCAAAACTCCTTTTTTTGAAAGGATTATATTTTTTAACTTTTTTAGCTCTTTCTTAACTGTTTTGGGAATACCATTATTGGTACCGGCTCTTCAATTTCTTCAGAACCCTGAAATAAATGTATCAAATAACTTTGTTTATTACTTAAAAGCGATATTTAATTTCATTAATTTAGAGCTGAGTTTTCATTCAATTATTATTTTTGCAGCATCATTAATATTATCTGGACAGTTATTAATTCTCCTAATTGAGCTTTTTAGTAAAAAAATTCAAATAAATTTAAATAAAGAATATATGAACAAAATGGTTAATTTTTATTACAGGGTTGATTGGTCTTGGATGTTAAAAGATACAGGTGGTAAATTTCAATCAACTTTAAGCAGGGAAATTTTTGCAACTACTGAAACACATCTAGATTCACTGAGGTTTGTAACAAATATTTTTCAAGTAGTCTTTTTTTCAGTTTCTGCATTTTTCATATCTATACAAGGCTCTGTCTATGCAATATTTTTACTTCTAATAATTTTTATAATTAACAGTTTATTTTCGAAAAAATTAAATTTTATCTCAAAAATTAATAATGAAGCTAATATTAATTTATTATCACTTGTGAATTCAATAATTATAAATAAAAAATTTTTAAAATCATCCAAAAATTTTGAAAATTTTTCAAAATTTATTTCTAATAAAATAGTAGAAGTTAATAAAACTGAATGGAAATTATCTTTTATTGATGGATCTTTAAGAACTTTTAGTTATCTATTTGGAGTAAGTTATATGATTATTATTTTTATATTTCATCAATCTTTGAATATAGGATTTAATCAAATAATAGTTTTATTATTAATTTTTTCTAGGTTAATTCCAACATTTACACAATTAATTTCAAATTACAACAGAGTCATTGAAAGATTACCTATTTATGACTCAGTAAACAACAGAATAGAGAAAATGAAATCCAATTTTGAAAAATTTGGAACTTCTAAAATTGATATGGATAGTGAAATTATATTTAAAGATGTTAATTTTGATTATGGTAATAATATTCCAGTTTTAAAAAATATTAACTTATCACTTAAACCAAAACTTTTCACAATCATTTATGGGCCATCTGGATCAGGAAAATCAACTATTTTAGACTTGTTCCTTGGTTTATTAAAACCTACTAGTGGCAAAATAAGTATTCAGAATTTAAATTTAAATAATGCTGATTTAGATGATTTTAGAAAAAATATTGCTTATGTAAGTCAAGATACAACATTTATCGAAGACTCTATATTATTCAATTTAAAACTTTCAAACAATAATATTTCCAATGAAAAAATTTATGAAATTTGTAAAGAGGTTCAAATTTACGACTTTATAAAAACACTACCACATGGATTTGATACGAAAATTGGAGAGGAAGGTGTAAATTTATCTGGTGGTCAAAAGCAAAAATTAGCAATAGCTAGGGCATTGCTAAACAATCCAAAAATTTTAATATTAGATGAAGCAACCAGCAATCTTGATTTTAATTCTGAAAAGAATATTAATGAAATAATTATTAAGCTTAAAAATAAAGTTACTATATTAGTTGTCACTCATAAATTTTCCTCTTTAAAAGATTCCGATTTAATATATTTTATTCAAAATGGAAGCATTTCTGAATTTGGTTCATATAATGAATTGATTGAAAAAAAAGGTAATGTATATCAATCATATAAAAATTTTAATTTAAATAATGAATAAAATAATTAAATGTAGAATTTGTAATAACCCAAATCTTGTTAGTATTTTGAAACTAGGTAAGTTTTCACTAACTGGGATATTTCCTAAAGAAAAAAATCAAAATATTACCAGAGGTAATTTAGAATTAGTTAAATGTCATGATGAAGAAAATTCATCATGTGGGTTGGTGCAATTATCAGAAAATTTTGACTTAAATGAAATGTATGGGGATAATTATGGCTATAGATCAGCTTTGAATAACTCTATGGTAGATCACTTAAAAAGTATTATTAGTGATATAACAAAACATATTTCTTTAAAGAAGGGTGATTTAATTATTGATATAGGAAGTAATGACGGTACCACATTATCTTTTTATGATCAAAATATATACGACTTGGTAGGAATTGATCCAACAGCCTATAGATTTAAACAATACTATAATGAAAACATTAAAATTGTCTCTGATTTTTTTTCTAAAGACATAATCGAAAAAAATAATTATTTTAATAGGGCAAAGATTATAA
The DNA here is from genome assembly GCA_902623255.1 of uncultured Alphaproteobacteria bacterium. Lineage (GTDB taxonomy): Bacteria > Pseudomonadota > Alphaproteobacteria > HIMB59 > CACPNW01. The sequence continues at coordinate 21,109 of CACNSY010000011.1, forward strand.
CATCATTTGCTATGTTTTATGATTTAGAAGATCCTATAGAATTTGCAACTACAATCTCTAAAACTCTTGATGAAAAAGAAGGTATTTGGGTATTTGAGCAGAGTTACCTCCCTTCTATGTTAAATCAAATGGCTTATGATACAATATGTCATGAACATTTAGAATATTATTCTTTAAAACAAATTGAATGGATATGTAAAAAATCAAATTTAAAAATTATAGATGTTGAGTTAACAAATACAAACGGTGGAAGTTTTTTAGTAAAATGTGCTCATATTAACTCTAATTTAGATGCTAATAATCAAAAAATACAATCTGTAATAAAAAGAGAACAAGCTCTTGGAATTAATGATTTAGAAATTTATGAAGTTTTTAAGAAAAATATTGAATCATTAAAAAATGATCTTATTAAATTAATTAAAAAAATTAATAATAATGGTCACAAGGTTTATGGGGTAGGTGCTTCAACTAAAGGTAACGTGATATTGCAATATTGTAATTTTAGTAGCCAAGATATTGAATATATTTGTGAGGTTAATAGTGATAAATTTGGATCATTTACACCAGGTACAAATATACCAATAGTAGATGAGAAAGAAATTAATATTGGTAAAGATGATTACTTAATAATTCTACCTTGGCATTTCAAATTTTTTTTCTTATCTTCTGATCATTATAAAAATAAAAATTTAATTTTTCCTTTGCCCAAAATTGAAATAATTAAAACATAGTAGTTAATGAAAAAAGTAGCATTTATTGTGGGTTCTGATGGTCAGGATGGAAAAATTTTGTATAGTAAAATTTATCAAACTTATGACAGTATAATACTTATCAATAAAAATAATTATGATCTTAGTAAAGAATTAGTAATACAAAAATTAATAAAAAAACATAAACCAAGTAATATTTTTTATTTTGCAGCTTATCACAATTCAGCAGAAGAAGAGCAAAAAAACAATTTTTTTTTTATTAAAAACTCATATGAAGTAAATTATAAATATCCTTTATATTTTTTACAAGCAATAGATAAATTTCATAAAGAATGTAAATTTTTTTTTGCATCATCTTCTTTAATTTTTAAACCATCAAAATTAAGAGTTAATGAAAATTCTATAAGAGATCCTAGAGAAATATATTCATATTTTAAAAATGAAACTATGAAGCTGTGTAAGTATTATAGGGACAACAAAAATATTTTTGTTAATGTGGGTATATTATTTAATCATGAGTCAGAATATAGAAAAAACACCTATCTAAGTAAAAAAATTATCTTACATGCAATAAAAAATTACAATGGATCAAAGAAAAAGTTAATTCTAGGAAACTTAAACTCCTTCATTGATTGGAGTTATGCGTACGATATTATAGATGCAATATTGCTTATGAATAATCTAAAAAAATCAAGTGATTTTATAATTTGCTCTGGAAAGAAATATTCTATAAAAAATTTTGTTGAATATACTTATAGTTATTTAGGATTAAATTATAAAAAATATGTTAAACTAGATAAAAAAATTTTATTTAGAAAACCTGAAATACGAATTGGGAATTATTCAAAATTAAAAAAAGCAACAGGTTGGAGACCAAAAACAAACTTAAAAGAAATGATCGAAAAAATAGTTGATTCACAAATAAAATGAAATATCAAAATATTTTAATCTTTATTCCTACATATAACGAAAAAAATAATGTTAATTTAATTTATAGTAAAATTAGGTCTTTAATTAAAGACATTGATATCTTATTTCTTGATGATGCATCTCCAGATGGAACAGGTAAAATATTAGATAATATATCAAAAAAAGATCAAAAAGTTACAGTTATTCATAGAAATTCAAAAAATAAAGGTATTGGAAGTGCTCATATAGAAGGAATACATTTCGCTTATTCAAAGTCTTATGACTATCTAATTACTATGGATTGCGATTTATCCCATTCTCCTGAATTTATTATAAAATTTATTGAAATAAAAAATAATGCTGATGTTGTTGTTGGTACAAGGTTCCAAAATAATAATAGTATTGAAGATTGGAATTTATATAGAAAATTACTCACAAAATTAGGTCATTTAGCATCTGTAATTTTTTTGGGTTTGCCATATGATACAACTGGAGCTTTTAGGCTGTATAATTTAAATAAAATTGACAAATCATTTCTTAATCTTATTAAATACAAAAGATACTCTTTCTTTTTTGAAAGTCTATATATTTTGTCATATAATAAGTATAAAATTGTAGAGATACCAATAACCTTACCATCAAGAGTATATGGTGAGTCAAAACAAAAATTTAGTGATGTTTTTCTTGGTATAAGAAATCTTTTTTCAATATTTATATCAAGAATAATTTTTAGTAAAAAATACAAAATAAAATCATGATTGATAATTTTAAGGAAACAAAAGATAAAAAAGAATGGGACTTTTATTGGTCTAAAAAAAAATCAAAAGTAATTTATGATTTTATTGCTTTCTTTTATAGAATTCTATTAATTAGACCCTCATTAAATTATCATATTAAAAAATTTTATAAAAATAATTCATATTTGCTTCATGCAGGTTGTGGTGGAGGTCAGGTTGATAAATCAATTTCAAAAAATATGAATATTTGTGCTATCGATATATCTGATAAAGCTCTCGAATTATATAAAAAAAATAATATTTCAAATAAAGAAGTTATTCATGGATCTATTTTTAAAACAAACTTTCAAGATAAAAAATTTGATGGAATATATAATTTAGGAGTTATGGAACATTTTGAAATTAAAAATATAAATAAAATTTTAAAAGAGTTTAACAGAATTTTAAAAGATGAAGGAAAAATCATAATGTTTTGGCCACACAAAAATGGAATAAGTGTAAATTTTTTAAAATTTCTAAAATATATTTTCAAAATTCTTTTTAAATTTGATTTAAAATTGCATCCAGATGAAATTACTTATGTTACATCCAAAGAGCAGATAGAATCAATATTAGAAAATAATAATTTAAGTTTGGATTATTATTATTTTGGAATAATGGATATGTATACACAATCAGTAATTGTTGCAAAAAAAAATCTAAACAATAATGATTATAAATAAAAAATTTGAGTTTTTTTTAATTTTTTTTTATTTAATTTTATTTTCAATATTTTTAGGAAATACCATTCACTTAGAGAATATTGATGTTGATATATTATCAAGATTAAAGAATTCTCTAATACCAAAAGGCTCAATAAATTATGATCCTCAATATAATTTTTTATATTTATTAAATTTTTTAAATACTTGGACTAAATTAGATCCTAATTTTATTATTAAAATAATATGGTTATTTGAAAAATTAACTGTAATTTTAGCTTTATATTTTATTAGTTTATTAATCTTTAATATAAGAATTGCTTTAATGATCACTTTGATCATATTGCCATTTTTTAGATCAGGAGAGGTAGATCAAAAAACATTTTGTTTAGGTATTCAGCTTTTTTCAATTTACTTTTATTTTAATAAAAAATTTATAATTTCAGCAATATTATTAAGTGTTGTATTTTATATTCATGTTGGAATGGGTGTGTGGTGGTATTTGCCTTCAGTATTTTCATTCATTTTTTTAAATTTAAAAAAAGAAAAGGGATTCTCTATTAATAATTTTTTAATATACAATTTTATTACTATATTCCTAATTTTTCCCCTTCTATATTTTTATTTCTATTTAGTGCAAATTAATGAAAATTTAATTGATTCATCTTTTGTTGATTATTGGATTGGTATTAATAATTCATTCTTTTATTTTATTATTAATAAAAATTATAAAGAAATTTTTTTTATTTTATCAAATTTTATCTTTTTTGTTTTTTCTTTAATAATTTTAAAAGAATATTTTAAAATAAGTACGAATATTTTATTATCTTTGATTTATGGTTTTATATCAATTTTTATAATTAACGAAATTTTAGTAATTTCTACTGAAAATCCTTCATTATTAAAACTTCAAATTTTGAGAGCGTATCCAATTTTGAATTATTTTTCAATTATTTTTTTATCATTTATTTTAATTAAACAGCTTAATAGAGGGAATGCTTTTTTCTTTATTTTTTTTATCCTTTTATTAATTCCAAGTCCTATTTATATAATTTTTAGATATATAAATTTTTATGAAACAATTTATTTTTTATGGTTTTTTACTTTATTTTATGAATATTTTTACAAAAAAAGTAATAGGAAAGAAATCAGATTAATTAATTTCAAAATCATTTTTAAGTCGTTTCAAATTAACAAAATTTACTCAATATTAGCTTTTTTTCTTTTATTTTTTGCAATTATTAATAAATACTTTGATTTGGAAAATCGACTATTGTCATTCATAAGTCAAGAAAAGTACTTTCTGGTTGAAAAATATTCAAATCAAAGTTTAATAAATTATATAAATAAAATTGAAGATAAAAATATAATATTTATGATTCCATTCAATTATGCAGATTTATCATATTTAATTAATAAAAAGACATTAGTTTCCACTAATGATGTACTTGATCATATACCTGTAAAAGGAGCATTTATGGTTTCTTTTTTTAAAGATGAATTCGCAATTTCAAAAAAAGAAATAACTAATAAAATATATATGGAAAATTTATGGAAAAATTTAACTGTTCAAGATTTCATTTTATGGAAAAAAAAATATGGAATAACACATATTATTAGAGAAAAAACAAATAAATTGAATTTCAAAAAACTATTTAATGATGATAAGTATATTATTTATATAATTGAATAACTATATCAGTTATAAAAACTTTATTAATATATGAATATTTTGGTTATTGGTGGTGAAGGTTACATTGGTAGCGTTTTAATTAAATATTTATTAGACTCTAAATATATGGTTACATCAATAGACTCATTAATTTATAACCAGCCAATAAATAATAAATCGTATATTAAAAATAAAAATTACACATATTTAAATCTTGATATTAGATCAAAACAAATTGATAATTTTGAATATCAAAAATATGATAAAATAATATTATTATGTGGTTTAGTGGGCGATCCAATTACTAAAAAATATCCTGATTTATCATTAGAAATAAATGAGAACTCTATTATTAGACTTCTAATTAATATTGAAAAAACAAAAAAAAATGATGTTATTTTTGTGTCTACCTGTTCCAATTATGGATTAATTGAAGAGGATGAATTTGCCGATGAGAATTATAAACTTCAACCACTCTCATCATATGCAAGATCAAAAGTTAAAATAGAAAAATATCTTATAAATAGAAGTGATTTAAATTTTACAATTTTAAGATTTGCTACTGCATTTGGTTTATCAGAGAGGATGAGATTTGATCTAACACTTAATGAATTTACAAAAAATTTGTTTTTTAATAAAAAATTATATGTTTACGATGCAGATACCTGGAGACCGTATTGTCATGTATATGATTTTGCTAGGTTAATAAAAATTGTTATTAAAAGTGATTCCTACAAAATCAATAGAGAAATATTTAATGCTGGCAGTGATAAAAATAATTTTACAAAAAGAGATGTGGTCAATACAATTCTAAATGAAATTGACTCAAAAAATAATATTGAATATTTGAGTAAAGGGAATGATCCAAGAAATTACAAAGTTAATTTTAATAAAGTAAAAAATCATTTAGGTTTTGAAACATCAATTTCTTTAAATGATGGTGTAAAAGAAATTATTGATTATTTATCAAAAAATAAAAGTTTAAATTTGCAACCTAATAATTATGGTAACTATCTAATAAATGAGTCGTAATAAAAAAAGATTAAATCTTTCAATTCCTTTTTTAACAGGGAAAGAAAAAAAATATGTAGATTATTGTTTAAGAACAGGTTGGATATCTTCTGCAGGGAAATTAATAGATGAGTTTGAAAAAAAAATTTGTTTACTAACTAAATCTAAATATGGGGTGGCATGTGTTAATGGCACTTCCGCACTTCATATCTCACTTTTGTTGGCAGGTGTTAAGGATAATCATGAAGTAATTGTGCCAACAATTACTTTTATAGCACCAATAAATGCTGTTAGGTACTGTAATGCTAGCCCTGTATTTATGGATTGTGATAATGATTACAATCTAGATTTAAAAAAAACGATTGAATTTATTTCTTCAGAAACTTATTTAAAAAATAATAAATCTTATAATAAGAAAACTAATAAACGGATTTCAGCACTAATAGTTGTACACGTTTGGGGTAACACTATAGAATTTTATAATCTCAAAAAATTATGTGATAAAAAAAATATAAAAATCATTGAAGATGCCAGTGAATCTTTAGGATCAAAGTTTGATAATAATAAATTTTCTGGAACTTTAGGATTTTGCGGATGTATTTCTTTTAATGGAAATAAAATTATAACAACAGGGGGTGGCGGTATTATTTTAACACAAAATAAAAAAATTGCTGAAAAAGCCAAGCACCTAACACAGCAAGCAAAAAAAAATATTTGGTTTGAACATGATGAAATTGGATACAACTACAGAATGAATAACATACAAGCCGCAATTGGTTTGGGACAAATAGAGAGTTTTAATGAGTTAAAAAAAAGAAAAAAAAATATATACAAAAATTATTCTAATCTTTTTAATAAAAACATAGAATTTAGTTTTCTTAAGCATAATATTAGAAGTAATTTTTGGATGAATGTTATAAAAATAAAAAATTTTAATAAAATTAAACTCAAAAAATTAATTAACTTACTTAATGAAAAAAAAATAGAAGCAAGGCCAATTTGGATGCCTAATCATTTGCAAGCAAAATATAAAATATTCCAGAGCTATAAAATTAAAAAAGCTTCAAAGTTTTTTAACCAAAGTTTATGTATACCTAGTAGTGTTGAATTGACTAATTCCGATATAAAAATTATCTACAAAACTATATCCTCGTTAATATAATTTATGACTAAATCAAAAAAAATGAATATTTGCTTTATTACTTCATCAAGAGCTGAATATGGATTACTAAAAAAACTTATGGGATATTTTAAAGTAGATAAAAAATTTAACCTACAATTGATTGTAACAGGATCTCATTTAAGTGAAAAATATGGAAATACTTACAAAGAAATTCTCAATGACGGTTTTTCTATTAACAAAAAAATTAGACCAATCAATAAATATAAAATTACATCAACTAATATTAATGAATTTATTGGTAATTCATTTAAGAATTTTTCAACATCTTTTTCCTTATTAAAAACTGACTTAATTATTTTATTAGGAGATAGGTACGAGTTAATTGCACCAAGTTATGTAGCTTTAATTATGAAAATTCCAATAGCACACATTCATGGTGGTGAAATTACTAAAGGCTCAATAGATGATAACATTAGACATACTATTACTAAATTATCAAAATTTCATTTTGTAGCTAATATTAATTATAAAAAAAGATTAATTCGTATGGGTGAAAATCCATCGAGAGTTTTTGTTGTGGGTGCTATGGGTCCAGATAAGATATCCTCTACTAAAATTTTAACTAAAAATGCTATCGAAAAAAAATTTAAATTTAATTTTAATAAAGTAAATTATTTAGTCACAATTCATCCAGAAACTTCTAAACTCGAATTTCTAAATATATCACCATTGTTAAGTGTTTTAAAAAAAGAAAAAAATTGTAAAATTATTTTTACTGGCTCAAACACTGATGAGAATAGTTTTTATATTAGAAAACAAATTAAAAAATTTGTAAAATTATATCCTCTTAAAACTAAATATATTGAATCTATGGGAGATCAATATTATATATCAACAATAAAACATGTTAATTGCGTAATTGGAAATTCTTCTAGTGGTATACTTGAAGCTCCATATATGAACACACCCACAATAAATATAGGAACAAGGCAAGATGGAAGACTTTTATCAAAGAGTATAATATCATGTAAATTTACAAAAAAAGAAATTTCAAAAGCAATAGATCAGTTAAAAAAAAGAAATTATGCAGATAAAAAATATTACAAAAATTTACCATACGGAAAAAAGGGAGGGAGTAAAAGAATTTTTTCAATAATTAAATCATTAAAGACCATATCACATGAAAAAGAATATTATGATTCAAAATAAAAATATAAAAATTAACCCTAATATCAGTATTAAAGAAACTATGAAAATCTTAAGCGTTACTATTGAAAAATGTCTAATAGTTGTCGACAAACGAAATAAATTATTAGGAACAATAACTGACGGTGATTTAAGAAGAGGTCTGCTAAAAAATAAAAAAATAAATGATTCAATAAATTATTTATATAATAAGAAACCTTACTTTTTACTAGAAAATAAAAAAATTGAGGAGAAAAAAATTAAAAAAATTTTTATTGAAAAAAAATTATCTGTAATTCCTATAGTTAATAATCGAAAAGTAGTTATCGATTATCTAACATTGGGAAAAATCGAAAATATAAATATAAAAAATAAAAAAATACCAAAAATAGATATTGTTATAATGGCAGGTGGGAAAGGAACAAGACTAGATCCATTTACACTAATTTTACCCAAACCACTAATACCAATTAAGGAAAAACCTATTATAATTCATATTTTAGAAAAATTTTATGCTCAGGGAAGTAAAAATTTTTACTTATCTGTTAATTATAAAAAAAATATTATTAAATCATATTTAGATACAGTCAGTAATAAATATAATTTAAATTTTATAGAGGAAAAGAAGCCATTAGGAACAGCGGGATCACTGTATTTTATGAAAAAACTTATTAAAAATAATTTTATTTTGACAAATTGTGATACTTTAATTGATTTAAATATAAATGATTTATTTGATTATCATGTTAAAAGTAAAAATCTTGTTACGCTGATTGTGGCTAAAACAAACTATAAATTTAAATATGGCTCTTGTATTATGGATGAAAATGGATTTTTAAAAACTATTGAAGAAAAGCCAAAATTAAGTTTTTTTGCTAATACTGGTATGTATATTATGAGTAAGAAAATATTTGATTATATACCTAAAAATAAAAAATATGATGCAACTGATTTAATCAATGATTTAAAAAATGATAATAAAAATATTGGCTTGTATGTTATTGATGAAAAAAAATGGATAGATATTGGTGATTGGTCAGAATATAAGAAAGTGAAAACTGCTTTTGAAATTTAAAAAAAAAATTCTTTGTATTATTCCTGCAAGAGCTGGTTCAGTTGGTATTTTAAAAAAAAATATTAAAATTTTTAATAACAAACCTCTGATATATTGGTCAATTATTGAGAGTTTGAAATCAAAATATATAGATAGAGTAATAGTATCGACTAATTCTAACAAAATCAAAACTATATCTGAAAAATATGGCGCCCAAGTTCCTTTTTTAAGACCTGAAAATATTTCAAAAAATAACTCTAATGTTATCAACGCAATTAATCATGTGTTAATTAATATAGAGGAAAAATACGACATAGTTGTAATTTTACAACCAACTTCACCTTTAAGAAAAGTTGTTGATATTGATAAGTCTATTAAAATATTTATTGAAAAAAAGATGAAAAGCTTAGTATCAATAACAAAATTAGAACATCCTTACGAATGGATAATGAAGAAAAGTAAAAATAATAAGATTAAATTTATAAAAAATAAGCTTATTTATCAGAGACAAAAAACTATAGATTATTTTATTCCAAATGGTTCAATTTTTATTGCAGACATTAATCATTTAAAGAAAAGTAAAAGTTTATATACTGATGAGACTTATGGTTACGAAATGAAAAATATAGATTCAATTGATATAGATAATATAAATCAATTCAAATTTGCTGAATTTATAATGAAAAATAAATAATTTAAAAATTTTGAGAAATTTTATTTAAGATATACATTTTGCTATTTCCTTCATTAAATAAATTATGAATAACAGATATAATTTTTGAAGCTCTAGAAGAGCCATTATTGTCTTTGAATTGATCAATTTTATTTAGAATATCAGACCAATCACCTAAATCTTTATAATCAATCGAGTTATTTTTAAATTCAATTATATTTTTAATCATCTTGTTTAAATCATTAAAAATTATATTCTGTTTAATATTCTTTATTAATTCAAATTCAAATTGAGCAATATTGCCATAATCTAAGAAAATAGATCTTTTATTATTGATAGCACACTCTAATAATGCACTAGGGAAGGCTATTGAAGATAATCCAACACAGATATTGCATAAATTAGAATAATGCGTAACAATTTTTTGAAATGGATCAGGTATAATATAACAATTTGCATTATTTTTTAACCCCTTTATTCGATTGTTTCTTTTAATCAAAATATCTAATTCCTGATTTCTTTTTGATTTAATTATAAGGCCAATTTCAGGATTTTGTTCAGTCAATTTTAAAAATTTATAATAAAAATTTACTATAAATTCTTCGTCAATAAAATGATATTGAGTATCTTTTGAATTATTTAGATTATAGTTTGTATCTAATAATAAAATTTTAAATTTTATATCATTATTTAAAAAATATTTATTAATATTGTTTAATTCGTTAACTTTAATTTGGTCAGTTTTAGGATAAATATTTCCTACCTGAAAAATTTTATTTATTGGATTAAAACTTTTTAATAATTGACTTTCTGAATGTTTACCCCAAGTAAAAAATATATCATTTGGATAAAATCCAATAAAATAAGGAGGATTTCCCCAAATATAAGACCTTAATTTACCAACAGATAACCCATCAACCTTTTCTAATGCAATCTGCTTTGCTATTACATCATCACCAGTTTCAGTTGCATCAAAATGAATTTTTATATTAAATTGATAAAAAAATGAGTACCAAAAGTTTATTTTTTTTAAAAAATCTTTAAGTATAATTTTTAAAAATTCGCCAAAATAATCATTTGACTTATAAATACTGATAAAATTTAAAAGATTGTCTATTTCTTTTAATGTAAATTTTTTTTTATATTTCCATATTTTTATATAATTAATTTTATTTTTTTTAAGATAATTTATTATGTGAAATTGTGAAGAATTAAATCTATTCATTAGATATTTACTTTCAAAATATATAAGCAAATCATTATTATTTAATTCTGAGTTATTCATAAAATAAATATCTGATTTTTTTCCATCTTGAATACCTTCAATATAATTTACAGCTATTAGACTATTTTTGCCATTCGCTTGTTGTGACAAAGATTCAAAATTGGATATAGATAAGAATTTTATAATATCTTTTAGTATTAATTTTGGTACTGCGAGCTTCGATTTTTGATTTAAATAATTTGTGTTATTAGTTTTTATTATTTTTACACCTTTGGCTTTATAATCGAATTCTTTAAAAATATTATAATATAATCCTGGTATTATATTTTGGTAGATTTTTTTATTTTTAATTTGATTCCATTCGTTTATTTCATTCTTTAAAAAAAAAGGATATAAATCATAATATATTTTTTTTACTATAAAAGTATCAAAATAATTTTTCGGTATTACTTTTATAACCTTTTTATAAATTTTTAAATTTTCTAATTTTTCTAAAACCTTTGTTGAAAATTCTAAAACATTTCTTCTAGCAGTGTATGTAAGAAATTCACCATTTTTAGATCTTTGATATTTGTTTATAATATTCATCTTTTGTCAAATTTATATATATTGTAAATCATTCGCGTCATATCGCGGTATTTCAAGATTTTTTTGAATATTTTTTAAATTTAAAGAACCTACTTTAGTAGTAAAAGCATAATTAAATTTATTTTTCTTTAATATTTCCAAACTTTCTAAATTATATGATCCAAATGGGTAGCTTACACTAAAGCAGTCATTTATGTTTAATTTATTAGTAAAAAAATCAATAGATTTTTTAATTTCTTGATATTGTTCATCAACAGATAATTGGTCTAACCATTTGTGTGAATATGTATGAACTCCAAAATGCATATTGTTATTATGCATTTCAACTATTTCATTTTTAGATAAATATAATTCTTTAGCAAAATTTTTTGAATCAATTGTTACAAATTTATTAAATAAAGTATTTAATATTTTATATCTAATATCTTCTTCCAAAAAATATTGAAGCAATCTTTTAATTAAAACAGTATCACGATCATCATATCTTGAAGATAAATTTAGTTGATTAATTGAAAGATTATTTAAAGAAATCCTTTTTTCTTTAAATAATAATTTATCAATTTCATCTAAAATTATTTTTCTATTTTGAACTTTTTCTAAAATAAAATGTATTTTGTTGATATCTGATATCGCCCCCTCATTTATTGCATTTATAATTGGATAAAAGTTTCCTGTAACTTTAAATTTATTTAATATTGGGAATACGTATTTATAATGATCTTTGTAACCATCATCAAAAGTTAAGAAAAAACTTGGCGTCTTAGGAATTTTTTTGGTTTTGATTATTAATCCCAGTTCTTCATCTGATAATATTTTATAATTTTCTGATAAAAACTTTATTTGTTTATAAAATATTTTTTCTTCTAACCCTTTGATCTCAGGGTATTTTGAATTTTTAACAGGTCTTACGTAATGATACATAATTATATAAATATTATTAGGCTCTAAATTCATTATTTTAATTACTTAAAACAATAGTTCATTAGTTTTTATTGAGCATGTAAATAAATTTTTTTTAAAATAAATATTATTTTTACAATTATTTATAAAAAAATTAACACTATTAATATTAGATTTATTGTAATCATTTGATTCATTAACATTAAATTTTTTTATTATTTTTGGTGGAATAAACCTACCATTTTTATCATAGTTTTCTGCAGGTCCATAAATTGTCAATTTCTCATTTATTTGCTCAATGATTCCATTTTCAAATAGAAGAAAAATTCTTTTTGAATAAGGTGCAAAATATGAACTTGTAATATTTACTAATGCATTGTTATTAAGTTTAACGGTTACATTAGAAGTATCATATGAGCTACCAATTTTAGAATGATTTGATAATATAGGTTTACTTATATCTTTTATTTTGAAATGAAAATTTATTAAGTCAATCCAGTGAATTGAAACTGTTTCAAATGTACCCTTGGGGTTTTTTGAAATATCTGATCTCCAATTATATTTGTATAATTTTTTCAATGCTAATCCATAACTAGAAACAATCTCACCATGAATTATTTTTCCTAGTTTATATCTAGATATATTCATTAATACTTCTGAAACTTTAGAAAATCTATGATTGAAATTAAAATAAATTTTTTTGTAGCTAAATTTTTTTAATTTTTTTAAATCTCTTAAATTATTTACCGGTGGTTTTTCGCAAAAAATATAATGATTTTTTAGCTTATTTAAATAATAAAAATGAGTATTATTTGGAGATAGGATAAATACTATTTTACTTTTAATTACTTTTGTAAAATCTTTTTTTTCATAATAACTACTATTATTTGGTTTATACAAAAAAAAATTTAATTTTTTTTTTTTTAAAATATTTTGTATTTTTTTTGATTGATTTCCATTACCTATAACAGATATTTCCATTAAAATGTAACTCCACATTTATTACATGGGTTAACTTTTTTTCTGTCACCATTTACATGCATATTTCTAGTATTTTCGATTATTTTTCCGTTCCAAATTTCTTTTATAGAGTTACTTGACATATTGCCAAAAGATAAAAGACTTTTGTAATCTGCATCACAAGGATTAGTTTTTCCATCAAACCAGACATACATTCTATCCCATAAGAATTCACATGGATCATTTATATCAGGGTGTTCAGCATTCATATAGGTATCCCATCTTTCAATGGGGTATCCTGCACTTACGTGATCTGATCTTTTAATCCAATATTCTTTGAATTTTTCTCTATTTAAATTTTTTTCATTATCAATTCCCGATACCCTAATTTCAGTTGAAGATTCTGGATAATATTTTTTTCTTATATTGAAAAGCATATCAACATTTTTTGTAATTTTTTCAAAATTACTTCCCTTTCTTAATCTTTCATAATCTTCCTTAATATAATGGTCAGCAGATATTACAATTTGAGTAAGATTATTTTTGAAAATTCCATGACACATATCATTTGTCAAGAATGATCCATTCGTATTTAACTTAACTTCAAATATATTTTCTTTTTTGTTTAAATAATCAAGCATGTCTATAAATTTTTTATGCATTGTTGGCTCACCTCTACTGGCAAGGGTAATCGCGCCTACACCAATATCATTTGCATCATCAATTATTTTTTTAAATAATTCAAAATCCATTACACCCATAAATGGTTTTCTTGTAAAAGATTTATCAGATTGATAGCAAAATGGACATCTTAGATTGCATGCTGATACTGGCTCCAATAGTAAATATGGTGGATATCCAATGTTAACTTTTTGTGAACCTGTAATATAAAATTTTAATCTAAATAATAAATACTTATAAAGTTTTTCAGCATCTTTATAGTTTTTTGAAATGAACAACTCTATATGCTTGCTTAGTGGAAAATTTAATTTGTTATTATTTATTAAGTAATTTATTAAAATATTACTATATTCATCGTTAAGTTTCTTATCAATTTTTTTAAAAACCTCTAAGTTTTCATTTAGAATTTTTTGAATATTTATAACATCAATTTTTTCATTGATTGATATTTGTCTTACTTTGCCAGATCCTAAATCATTAGTACTTTGTAAATTTTGCATAAAAATTATCTTATGTGGATATAAATAAATATACCTTTAATTAATCCTAATATATCTATATTTATATAAAAAACAAAATTTTTAAATGAAAAAGATACTTTTGATTGGAGCTGGTGGACATTGTCAAAGTTGTATTGAGTTAATAGAAGGTCATAAAAATTTTCAAATAATTGGTTTGATTGACAAAAACAAATCGATTAAAATCAATAAATATCGAGTAATAGGCGATGATACGTCTCTAGACGAACTATCTAAAATTTATAAATTTGCTTTAGTTACACTTGGTCAATATAAAAATCTAAATTTAAGAGAAAAAATATTTAATAAATTAAAAATACTAAATTTTAAATTACCTGTGATTATATCCAAAAAGTCAGTAGTGTCAAAGAACTCTAAAGTAAAAGATGGCTCAGTAATCATGCCCAATTCTACAATTTCTACAGGAGTAACTATAGGCTATAATTGTATAATTAATACTGGAACAATCGTTGAACATAATTCATTAATTAACAACAATTGTAATTTATCACCTGGAGTAATTGTAAATGGCAATGTTGAAATTGGAAAAAATTCATTTATTGGAAGTGGATCTGTAATTAAAGAGGGCATAACGATTGGAGAAAATTGTTTTGTACGTATGGGTACAATTTTAAAAAAAGATCTAAAAAGTAATTCTAAAATTTAATGAAAAAAATTCAAGTCATTGCTGAAGCTGGAGTTAATCATAATGGTAAAATAAAAAATGCATTTAAATTAGTTGATATTGCAAAGGAAGCTAAAGCTGATTTTGTAAAATTTCAAATTTTTGATTCAGAAATGCTTGTAACTGATAATGCGCCATTGGCTAGTTATCAGAAAAATAGAAAAGTTAAAAATCAAAAAAATCTTATAAAAAAACTAGAATTAGGTTTTAATGATTTTAAAAAAATTAAAAAATATTGTGATACAAAAAAAATTAAATTTTTATGTACCCCGTTTGATATAAAAAGTTTAGAATTTTTAGTCAAAGATTTGAAGTTAAAAACTATAAAGGTATCAAGTGGTGATATTACTAACTATCAATTAATATATCAAACAGGAAGATACAAAAAAAATATTATTATTTCAACTGGTAATTCGAATTTAAAAGAAATCGATTTAGCAATTCAGTTTTACAAATTGGGTTATGAACAAAAAAGTACAAAAAATTTTAAATTACTAAATTTTAAAAGAGTTAAAATTCCGAATAAACTCAAAAAAAAGATAAATGTTATGCATTGTATTTCTTCATATCCAACTAAAATTGAACAATTAAACTTAGAAAGTATAAATTTTTTAAAATTTAAATATCCTAAATTAAATATTGGATTATCAGATCATTCTAAGGAAATTTATACTCCCTTATTGGCAATGGGTATGGGAATAGAACTACTAGAAAAACATTTTACAATTAACAAATTAATGAATGGGCCAGATCATAAAGCATCCCTAAATCCAAATGAATTAAAAAATATGATCAAATTAATAAGGGTATATGAAAAGAGTTTTGGTAAATTTAATAAAATATCACAGGTTAATGAAAAAAAGAATTTAAAGATTGTAAGAAGAAGTATTTATGCAAATCAAAATATTAAAAAGGGTGAAAAATTTAGTTTTGATAATATTATTTTAAAAAGACCATATGTTAAAAAAAGCAATCCTTTAAATTTTTGGAATTTAATATCTTCAATAGCGAAAAAGGATTATAAAAAAAATGAAATTATTTAATAATTTAAATATATTATTACTATCTAACTATAATTTCTAGATTTTAATAAAAATTATTAAAAAAATAATTAGAAGTAGATTTGAAAAAAAGTGTTATCAAAAATTAAAAGATTCAATATTTTAATATTATTAATAATAGTAATATTTCCATTATTTTTATCTATAAGTAATTCTTTAGAATTCACTTTTTCGAGAGCACCACTATTAAATAGTAATAGTAATTTAATTACATTCCCACTCTCTTTTTTCTATATAATTATTTCTTCATTTATTTTTTTTTTGAATTTAAATTTTCA
>CACNSY010000012.1 GCA_902623255.1 uncultured Alphaproteobacteria bacterium
GCGGGTATAAATAAAAAAATTAAACAACCTGTAAATGAATCTTTTTTATTTAGTCCAGAGTTGAGTAAAAGATTATAAATACTCCAGGCAATCAAAAAATACACAAACGATGGAAGAAGTTTTAATGAAACAAAACTACTACCTAATATTTCCGTATAAACTCTTATTATCCAAGACAAAAAAGGAGGCTTTGAAAAATAACCAAAGTCAATATCTTTTGACCATAACCAATACTGTGCTTCATCACCAAACAAATTAAAGGTAGTAAAATTTAAGGCACCAATTTTTAATAAAAGTAAAAAAATAAATGATGGCAATAAAATTTTATTTAACATAATATTTTTTATACAATTCAAATAAAATTATATTTAAAACTACAATAAAAAAACCAGCAAAAAAAATGTCACTTAAAAAATGACCGCCAGCCATTATTCTAATTAAACCAAATACAAAACCAGCAAAAAAGCTTGCATAGAGGAAAATTATATTTTTTGTGATTAAATATAGAATTATAATTGAAAAGCCCACAGAAGCATCGCCTGAAACAAAAGAGCAATTTGTTTCGCAAGCGTTGCTTATTTCAAACCATGGCGAAAAAGTTTCTTTTCCACCTAATTGTAAAATATCATTTGGTCTAGCCCTCCCCCATAAATTTTTAAGTATCAGGTTTACAAAAATTAACACTCCAATAATTTGAGAACCCCACAACAAAACTATTTCCTTGATAGAAAATTTATAATTAAAAAAAATTTTATCAATTTTAGTGAAACGCCCAACTATTGGTAAAATTAAAATATATATAAGTATTAATGGTAATAAAATATCTCGAAAAAATATTGAGATTAAATCAAAACTTTGTAAAGCAAACTGTTGTGATCCATAATAAAACAAACCTGAAATATACAAATCTATGGATGGACCTGAAGTAATAAACACACAACTAATTACCAAAAATAATACATAATTATAAATCTCTGAATTGTCTTCAGGCAACAAATTTGAAAATTTATATTGGGCATATTTCTTTTCTAAGATTGTGTTTATAATTTTGAAAGATATAAGTGCTAATATAGCACCGGCAACAATGTCAGTAAAAAAGTGAGCACCAACTACAACTCTACTCAAAGCAATAACAGACGCTAAAAAATAAAAAAAATATTTTAGTTTTGGAAAAGTGGCTACAAGAATAAAACAAATTATAAATATAGTTGATGAATGGCCTGAAGGAAAGGAATGAAAATTTGAGTCGAAAGTAAAAAAATTAAAACCAAAAGAGTCCTCAAAATTTGTGTGATTGGGTCTTGGTCTACCAACAATATGCTTCAGAACCTGAGTTACAACCCCAACAACCAAAATATAAAAAAAAGACGATACAAAAAAATTACTTATATTTTTTTGTTTTTCAATTTTTATAAATTCTAATCTGTTGTTTAAATAAACAACACCAAATCCAATAACAGAAATAGCAAAATACCAAGATGAGCTCCCGAGCCTTGTTATGTCTACAAAAAATTCTTTTAAATAAACACTATTAAGACTTTTATTAAAATCTTTAAAATAATTATACAGCCCTAGATCTAAATTGAATGATATGAAAACATTTAAAGATATTATTAAAAGAACAAGTAGCTCAATTCTTATATTTTTAAAAAGACTCATTTTATAATTTTTAAAAAATTAAATGAGCTTTACAATATAAACTTCGATAAGTCCTGACTTTTAATAAGTTCTCCTAAGCTATTTTCAACGTATTCCTTATTAATTATTATTTCTGTAGGGCCTATATCTGAGGCTGTATAACTAACCTCTTCAAGTAGTTTTTCCATTACAGTATGTAGCCTTCTAGCGCCTATATTTTCTACGTTCTGATTTATCTCTGTAGAGAGAGAAGCGATGGTATCAATTCCATCTTCTTCAAATTTCAAATCGACCTTCTCTGTTCCCAGAAGTCCTTGATACTGCTTAATCAAACTGTTTTGTGTTTCAGTAAGAATAAGTTTAAAATCTTTTTTACTAAGACTATCAAGCTCTACTCTAATTGGTAATCTACCTTGAAGTTCAGGAAGCATATCTGATGGTTTTGACAAATGAAATGCACCCGATGCAATGAACAAAATATAATCGGTTTTTACAACACCATATTTAGTGGTTACTGCAGTTCCCTCAATAAGCGGTAATAAGTCTCTTTGAACACCTTCTCTTGATACATCCGCACCACTTCTATCAGCTCTAGAAGTAATTTTATCTATTTCATCTATAAAAACGATACCATTTTGCTCTACATCATCCAATGCTCTTGAGTTTATTTTATCTTTATCTAAAAGTTTATCAGTTTCTTCATTTAACAAATATGCATGAGAATCTTTGACACTCATTTTTTTCATTTTCTTTTGATTACCAAAACCTTTTCCAAATACATCGCCTAAATTAATCATACCCATTTGAGAACCAGGCATGCCAGGTATGTCCATAGTTGGTAAATTTAAATTTGCATTAGCTGAAACTGGAATTTCAACCTCATTGTCATTCAGTTCACCTGATCTTAGTTTTTTCCTAAAATTATCTCGAGTAGCTGGCGTTGAGCTTTTAGAAACCAAAACATCTAAAATTCTTTCTTCTGCATTTTTTTCTGCTTTAGCCTTAACTTCTTGACCCATTTGTATTTTTGTTTTTGTAATACTTATTTCAACTAGATCTCTTACAATTTGCTCAACATCTCTTCCAACATATCCAACCTCAGTAAACTTAGTTGCCTCAACTTTTACAAAAGGTGCGTTTGCTAATTTAGCAAGCCTTCTAGATATTTCTGTTTTGCCGCAACCCGTTGGACCAACCATTAAAATATTTTTTGGTACAATTTCCTCTTTTAAAGAATCATCAAGCTGTTTTCTTCTCCATCTATTTCTTAAGGCAACTGCAACAGCCCTTTTTGCTTTGTTCTGACCAATGATAAATTTATCTAATTCAGAAACAATTTCTCTTGGGCTAAAACTAGATTCCATTCTACAGCTCAATAGTTTCTGAAATAATATTATGGTTTGTATAAATACAAATATCTGCAGCTATATTAAGAGACTCTAAGGCAATTTCTTTTGCATTCATTTTTGTGTTTTTCATTAATGCTTTAGCAGCACTATTTGCGTATGGGCCACCAGAACCTATTGCAAGTATACCATCATCAGATTCAATTACATCACCTGTACCTGATAACAACAAACTTACATCTTTATCAGCTACGATCATCATCGCCTCTAATCTTCTTAGATATCTATCTGTTCTCCAATCTTTAGCTAATTCTACACAAGCTCTTTTAAGTTGGTTTTTATACTGATCTAATTTACCTTCCAATCTTTCAAATAAAGCAAAGGCATCTGCAGTAGATCCTGCAAAACCAGAGATAACAGTTTCATCCACCCCTAGTCTTCTAATTTTTTTAACGTTAGATTTCATTACGGTGTTCCCAAGACTAGCCTGACCATCACCAGCAATAACAACGAGATTATCTTTTCTAATTCCTACAATAGTTGTTGATTTGATAATGTTTTTTTCCATTAATTCATAAGATGGCTATTTAATTATTTTTATCAAGTAATTTACCTAGAATAAATCATATTTCACTGATATTAGGCAAAAATGCGAAAAGGTAAAATTGAGAGAAACACTAAAGAAACCAAGATAAGTTGTGAAATTAACTTAGATGGTGCTGGACAATCTAAAATTTCAACACAAATTGGTTTTTTTGATCACATGCTGGAATTATTATCTCATCACAGCTTGATAGATATAGATTTAAAATGTGAAGGAGACACTAATGTTGATCTTCATCATTCAGTTGAAGATACTGCTTACGCAATTGCTATAGCTATAAACAAAGCACTAGATGATAAAAAAGGAATTAATAGATATGGCTTTTCATATGTTCCGATGGATGAATGCTTATCGAGATGTGTTATTGATTTAAGTGGAAGGCCTGAGCTTGTATGGAATGTTAATCTTGGTTTAAAAAAAATTGGTGAAATGGACACAGAGTTATTCCATGAATTTTTTAAAGCCTTTTCAAATGAATCTAAATGTAATTTACATATTGAAAATCTATATGGAAAAAACAATCACCATATCATTGAATCATGCTTTAAGGCCTTTGCTAAAAGTTTAAGATTTGCTGTCGAAATAGATAACAGAAGAAAAGACATCATACCATCATCAAAAGGTACTCTTTAATTTTTAATGAAAAAGATCACTATTGTCGATTACGGCTCAGGCAATGTTTTGTCTGCTCAAAAATCTTTTGTTAAGATAGCAAAAGACAACAATATTGAGGTTGATGTTTTAATTTCAAAAAAACTAAATGATGTAAAAGACTCAACCCA
Organism: uncultured Alphaproteobacteria bacterium; assembly: GCA_902623255.1. GTDB lineage: Bacteria > Pseudomonadota > Alphaproteobacteria > HIMB59 > CACPNW01. Next base: position 4,371 of record CACNSY010000012.1, read on the forward strand.
TGTTGTATTGCCAGGCCAAGGAGCCTTTTCTACTTGCATGAATGGTTTAAAAAAAACTGATGGTTTGATAGATGAGCTTTGTGAATTTGCATTAATAAAAAAGAAACCATTTTTAGGTATTTGTGTTGGTATGCAAATGTTAGCTAATATAAGTGAAGAAAATGGAGATCATGAAGGCCTAGGTTGGATAGACGGTCAAATTAAATTATTGCCTGGAGATAATTTAAAACTTCCTCATATGGGGTGGAACTTGGTAATACCAAAAAATTCAAAATATAATAACTTAATTTCAACTAAAAATGACTATTACTTCGTTCACTCTTATTATTTCGAATGTGCTGAAAAAGACAATATTTTGGCAGAAACTAAGTACGGAACAAATTTTGCTTCAATAGTTGGTAAAGAAAATATATATGGCGTGCAGTTTCATCCTGAAAAAAGTTCCTCCCAAGGATTAAACTTACTAAAAGAATTTATTAGAGTATGAACATGTCTACACAACTAAAAGAAAAAATTAATATTTCAGTCGACAGCATTGAAACACTTACGGATGTAGATTTGGCAGATCTTTGTAATATTACAGAACAAGCAATAAAAGCTGGAGGTGGGTTTGGTTGGTTAAGAGTTCCCACAAGAGATATTTTAATAGATTACTGGACTAAAAGAACTAACGACAAATATATTAAACTTATTGTTGGTAGATTAAACGGTGTTATAGCAGGAACTCTTCAACTTGCATATGAGGCACCCAATATTGAATCTAGGAAAAATATTGCACGTATAAGAAGACAGTTTGTTGCCCCATGGGCAAGGGGTTATGGTTTGGCTAAAACAATGATTGATCACACTGAACAAATTGCCAAAGAAGATAATATTAAATCATTGCAGTTAGCTGTAAGAGAAACTCAAGATGCAGCAATAAAACTATTTACAGGTAAAAATTATATAAAGTGGGGTGAAAACCCATACTATGCTTACATTAACGGAAGTTTTATTAAGGGTTACTATTACTATAAAAATCTCTAGTGCAAATTATACCAGCCATTGATTTAAAAGATAATAAATGTGTTAGACTTTCTAAAGGTAAAGATAACACCAGTGTCGTTTACAATGAAGATCCAGAAAAACAAGCTATCTACTTTGAACAAATTGGTTGTAAAAAACTTCACTTAGTTGACCTAGATGCTGCTTTTGGTAGATCAAATGTTAATTTTGAAACAATAAAGAAAATTAGAAGATCAATTTCAATACCAATACAATTAGGTGGCGGAGTACGAAGTTTAGATTTAGCCAAAAAATATTTTGAAGTTGGAATAAATAATTTGATTATTGGGTCAATGTCTGTTGAAAAACCAAATGAAGTTATAACTTTATCAAATATTTATGCTGATAAAGTATATATATCATTAGATATTCTTGAAGATAACATAATGATAAAAGGTTGGGATAAAAATTCAGGAAAAAAAACACAAGATATTCTTGATATTTATACTAACTCAAAAATTAAAGGATATATAATTACAGATATTCAAAATGATGGAATGCTAGAAGGTTTAAATTTAGATTTTGTTAGTAATTTTATAAAAAAAATAAACTTAATTAAAAAATTCAATAAAAAAATTATAATTGCAGGCGGTTTAACAGATTACTCTGACCTAATAAATTTAAAAAAGCTCAACACAAATAATATTGAAGGAATAATTTCAGGTAAATCTTTCTATGAAGGAAAGATTGATTTAGCAGAAGCTCAGAAAATTCTAAACTAAAATGGTAAAAACAAGAATTATCCCATGCTTAGATGTTAAAGAAGGAAGAGTGGTAAAGGGTATCAATTTTTTAAATTTAATTGATGCAGGAGACCCTGTTGAACAAGCAAAACATTATTCTGACAATGGAGCTGATGAAATATGTTTTTTAGATATTAGTGCGTCACTAGAAAATAGAGATACTATGGTCAATGTAGTCAGAAAGACTGCAAATGAGGTTTTTATTCCCCTTACTGTTGGCGGCGGAATTTCATCAATAGAAAATATACAAGCTTTGCTTAAAGCTGGTGCTGATAAAATTTCTATAAATTCTGCAGCAATTAAAAATCCCAATATCATTAAAGAGGCTTCTGAATATTTTGGAAACCAATGCATTGTTGTGGCTGTTGATGCAAAAAAACACAATGATGATTGGTTTGTTTATTCTCATGGCGGGACTAAGAAAACTGATTTACCTGCTTTAAGCTGGATAGAAAAAGCCCAAGAATTAGGAGCTGGAGAAATTCTTTTAACATCAATGGACAAGGATGGCACAAAATCTGGCTTTGATAACGAACTACTGGGTAAAGTATCAGAATTTATAAAGATACCTGTTATAGCTAGCGGGGGAGTTGGAACTTTAGATCATTTCTATGACGGTGTAGTTAAAGGCAAAGCTGATGCATTATTAGCAGCCTCAGTCTTTCATTTTAATGAAATTAGCATTAAAGAAGTAAAGGAATACTTAAAAAATAAAAATATAAGCATTCGAGATTAAATTTTATGAAAATTGAAGACTTAAATGAAATTATAAACAACAGAGTACGAACAAGAAAAAAAAATTCTTACACGAACAAGTTATTAAAGTTAGGGCCCAAAAAAATAGCCCAAAAATTTGGAGAAGAGTCCTCTGAACTAATTATAGATTTTTTAAAAGGATCAAAAACAAGAACAATAGAAGAAGCTGTTGATGTAATTTATCATCTTCTTGTTTTGTTAAAATCAAAAAAAATTACCATGAATGAAATTTATAAAGAACTTGATAAAAGAAAGTAAAATAAAATGTATGATGAAAACAATATTTTTGCAAAAATACTAAGAAAAGAAATACCTTGTGATAAAGTTCATGAAGATAAATTCAGTTTGTTTTTTAACGATATTAATCCTCAAGCTAAAATTCATATTTTAGGAATACCAAAATTTTCTTGTTCAACCTTTTCTGATTTTTTAAAAAATGCAGATGATGAAAATATCATCTCTTTTTTTAAGAGTGTCCAACTTGTTATAAAAGATTTAAAAATTGAAGAAGGTGGATATAGATTAATTACAAATTCAGGAGATAATGGTGGACAGGAAGTGCCACATTTTCACGTTCATATTTTAGCTGGTGAAAGAATTGGAAGTTTAAGATAATTTAGATTTACTCTATTACAATTACATAGTTGATAATTTCATTTACGCCCTTAATATTTTTAAGTGCTGATATCATCTCATCTAAAAGATCTGGTCGATTAGAGATCCCTGCAATATAAATCTTGCCCTGTATTGTTTCAAAATTAAATGTAATAGCTTTAATCCCAACGGTTTTAGCTGCTACTGCTCTAGCTTGAGTATTAATCCACAAATCACTGGCATAATCTTTTAATGTTGTCCTATTACCAATCTCTATTTCATTTATGATTTCTTGAACACCCTCAACTTCCCAAACTAATCGTACAGCATCAATTCGTACTTCCTGAGTATCAACCAGACCAGTTAGCAGTACCCTGCCCTCAAGAACACTTGTATTAATATCTACAAATAGGTTATTTTCTGCATTTAAAAATTTTGCCGCAATGTTTACTTTAATTGTAGCATCATCAATTACTGTACCAAGCGATCTTTCTCCTTCAGCTACAACTAAAGCACTACCACCACCGGTAGCAAGAACACTTGCTGGTGAACAACCATAATTTATAAATGATAAAGTTAATATTATAGGAATAATTAAAATCTTAATTATTTTTTTAATATGAGCAGCCATTTATAAATTTTATTTTTATTAATTTTTGTAAATTTATGTACTATTTCGACGATGTCGGTCAAAGAAAATTTTGTAGCCATCTTTCTTAATTCTTTGCTATACAAGTCAATGTTGTCAAAATCTTGATTTTTTGATGATTGTCTATCAATAACAGCTACAAACTCTCCTTTAATATTTTCTTTACCTTCTAGTATTTTATTTTTCACATTGATTGGAGTTCCTCTAAAAATAAATTCATTTACTTTTGTAAGCTCTTTACATATTGAAATTGATCTTTCACCCATAATATTTTCTAAGCAATCTAGAAAAACAATTAATTTATGACTAGAGACAAAAAATACACAAGCTCTTTTTTCTTGAGAAATATTTTTAGCAAGATCCTCTATCTTTTTTTTAGATTTTGGAACAAAGCCAAAAAAGGCAAATTCTGATATTGGTAAACCGGATAACTGTAAACCTGATATAATTGACGATGGGCCAGGCACAGATGTAACTCTAATATTATTTGCAATACAATATTGCACTAAATTATATCCAGGATCTGAAATAAGTGGTGACCCTGCATCAGAAATTAGAACACAATTTTTATTTTTTAATTTAACTTTAATTTGATCAATAATTTTATGTTCATTATAATCGTGTAAAGCTATTAATTTCTTTTTAATGCCTAATTTATTTAGTAGTTTAAGTGAATGTTTAGGATTTTCACAAATAATAATATCACACTCTCCAAGTATTTTTACTGCCCTGTAGGTTATGTCATCTAAATTGCCAATAGGAGTTGCTACAATTGAGAGACCATTAATAATATTATTCATTCTTTATATATTTATATTTATAATTTCATGTACTCCAGTAAATTTATCTAAACAAGATACAAAAAATAATCAAGAACCAGCTATTTCTGAAAAATCAATTGATAGCAAAAGTGAAAAAAATGTAATTGAAAAAAAAGAAAACAAACAAGATAACCAGAATAAGATTTTGGAGGACGTTATCTTAGATAAAACAATTATTGCTTTATTTGCAAAAGATGATGATAAAAGAACCACAAAACAATTCTTGAGCACCTATGAACTAGGCATGTATAACCTTGGTATAAATGATGTTGTTATACAAATAGAATTTTTTGAAAATGAAAATGATCTAAAGAATATTATAGAAAAAAATCTATTACCTGGAAAGATCTTTCTAGGACCAATTCAATCTAAGTATTCAAAGCTCTTAAATAATTATTGTACTAATGAGGTAATATTTTTTTCATACTCTTCTAAGTCTTCACTAGCAAAAGATTGTGTTTATTTAATAAATTTTTTTCCACAAAACGAGCTTTCACAACTTATGTTATATTTAAATGATGATGCAAAAGTTGCGCTACTTTATCCTGAGAATGAATATGGTTATTTAATAAATAGTCTAATTGATGATATAATTTTTGAAAGCCCAGCAATATTAGTCAACAGATCTTCATATAAAGCAGAATTATCCAATGTAAGAGAATCAATAAAAGAATTGGGAAAATATGAATTGAGAAAATATGAATTGAATAGACAAAAACAAATTTTATCTTCTAAAAAAGATGAAAAATCAAAAATAAGATTAAAAAAATTAGAAAGATTTAAAACTACAAGTGACTACGATTTTACACATATCCTCATTGCGGATTATGGTTTGAATTTATTACAGGTTGCGCCTCTTCTCCCTTACTATGATATAGACCCCAATATTGTACAGTTTATGGGAACTGGAGTAATAGATGATAAAACTTTTTTTTTCGAACCTTCTTTGCAAGGAGCAATATATCCGGGTATTCCTGAGTCAAGAAGAATAAACATAATTAAAAATTATATTGAAATATATGATGATGAGTTTTTAAGAATCTCAACACTTCCATATGATTTAATAGGGCTAATAAATTTCATTTATTCAAAAGAATATAAACTTGCTGATGTAGTAAGATTATTAAATAATCCCAATAAAAAATTTAACGGTGTTGATGGAAATTTTTATTTTAAAAATAATATGATCGAAAGAGATCTTAACATATTAAGGATACTTAATGGAAATTCTTTTGTAATTAAATAGTTAAAAAGTTAATTAATTTTGTTACAGCTATGGACCTATGGCTAATTTCATTTTTTTCTTTAGTACTTAACTCAGCCAATGTTTTGTTATAATTTTTAGGAATAAAAATAGGATCATAGCCAAAACCAAATCTCCCCTTAACTTGTCCAGAAATTTTTCCATCAATTTTGCCATTAAATATTAGGTTTTGATTATCTTTAACTGTTATGCTTATTGAAGTTTTAAAGTAAGCATTTTGTTTTCTATTTTTTTTAGTACTTTTAATTATACTGTTAAAACAAGCCTCATTGCTTTTGAAATCATTTAAAAATCTTTTTGAAAGAACACCTGGTTTCCAATTTAAGCTTTCGATGCATATTCCTGAGTCATCGGCAAAACAAGGAATGCCAGTTTTATTAAATCCATAGTCTGATTTAATTTTTGCATTTTCTTCAAAAGTCCTACCAGTTTCCTCTGGCTCATTACTTATATTTAGATCGTTTAATGAAAGAAGCTCTAGATTAAATTCCTTAAAAATTTTTTTAATTTCAATTATTTTATTTTTATTATTTGAGAAAAATAATAATTGCCTCAATTTATTTCAAAGCCTCTTTTTGTTTAGAAATTATTTCCTTAACCCCAATTTTTGCTAGTGAAAACATTTCTGTAAACTGAGCATCATTGAAAAAAAATTCTTCACCAGTAACTTGAATTTCAGATATTTCATTTGAATCACAAATTACAAAATTTGCATCTACTTGAGCTTCGGAGTCTTCCCTATAATCTAGATCCAATAATGCTTTATTTTCCACTATGCCAGTTGATACTGCTCCTATAAAGTTTTTGATAATTGGTATTTGAAGATTATAATTATTCTTTAATTTTTCTATTGCCAGATATAAAGAAATAAAACCACCACTGATAGAAGCAGTTCTTGTCCCACCATCTGCTTGAATTACATCACAATCTATTTTTATTTGACGCTCTCCAAGATTTGAAAGATCCACAATTGATCTTAAGCTACGCCCAATTAACCTTTGTATTTCTTGCGTTCTACCTGACTGTTTTCCTTTTGCTGCCTCTCTATCCATTCTTGTATTTGTAGACCTTGGTAGCATGCCATATTCTGCTGTAACCCAACCCTTGCCAGTATTCTTTAACCAATGAGGAACTTTTTCATCAATTGTTGCAAGACAAAGGACATGTGTATTTCCAAATTTTACTAAGCATGAACCATCGGCATGAATATTTACGTTTTTCTCAAATGAAATTTCACGCATTTGATTGAAGGATCTATCTTTTCTCATATAAATTTAATAATAGTAGATAAATATTATTTTTAAATAAAATTCTTATGTCTGATAATGTATATGCACAAATTAATGATAGATCGAAATTAATTTTTAAAAAATTAGTTGAGTCATATCTGAAAACTGGGTCTCCCGCAGGATCAGAAACAATTATGAAGATGGGAGGCTTAAATCTTTCCTCCGCATCAATTAGATCTATATTATCAAATTTACAAAAAGAAGGACTACTTTACGCCCCACACAGATCAGCTGGGCGAATGCCTACTGAAAAAGGAATGAGATTTTTTGTTGATGGTCTGTTAGAATTTGGAAGAATATCGAAAGTAGATAAAGAAAATATTAAACAGCAGTGCTTAACTAAGGGTAAATCCTATGAAGAGGTTCTTGATATAGCTTCTAAGGCTATTTCAGGATTATCAAGTTATGCTGGGATAGTTATCGCACCAAAATTTCAAAAAAACTTAAAGCACGTTGAGTTTATAAGATTAAATAGTAGTCAATTAATGCTTATTCTTGCTTATGAAAATGGAGAAGTAGAAAACCGCATCATTGAAGATAATGGTAAATATAATAGTTCATTATTAATACAGGCTTCAAACTACCTTACGTCAAAGTTTACTAATAAAAACATTTCTCAAATTAAAAGATTGATACAATCAGAAATAAAAAATTCACAAAATGAGTTAGAATTAATTTCATCAAAACTAATTCAACAAGGTATTATTGAAACTCAACCTAATAGTAAAAATCCTTATATTTTTCTACATGGTCAATCAAATTTATTAAAAGATGAAATTGTTTCTAAAGACTTAGATCAAATACGAAATCTTTTTGATGAAATTGAGAAAAAATCTAGTTTTGTAGATATATTAGAAACAGCAGGGAAAGCAAAAGGAGTTCAGATTTTTATTGGATCTAAAAATTTTTTATTTAAACACTCTGGTCTTTCTATGGTAATGGCCCCATATAAAAATAATGATCAAGAAATTATAGGAGCTATAGGTGTAGTTGGGCCAACAAGACTAAACTACTCCAAAATAGTTCCTCTTGTTGATTATACATCAAAAATTATTGGAAAGGTGATTGATTAATGGTTGAAAAAAAAGAAGAAGATAACCAACAAGAAGAAATTAAAGAAACTGATACTGAGAATATTGACAACGAAGAATATAATAATGATAGTCAAGAAAACACAGATACAGAAGACACAAGTGAAGATGAAAACACAGAAGAAGATAGTTTAGAAAAGGAAATTGAAACACTAAAAGAAGAAAAAATTAGGCTACTCGCTGAAATGGAAAATCTTAGAAAAAGATTTGAACGAGAAAAAGTTGAAACAATAAAGTTTGGTAGTATAAATTTAGCTAGAGATATTCTATCGCCAGGAGATAATTTAGAAAGAGCGCTAGATGCTTTACCAGAAGATGAAAATCATCCAGAAAGTATAAAAAATCTTATCGATGGTTTAAAAATGGTGCTTAAAGAATACAAAAGTACTCTTGAAAAACATGGAGTCAAAAAAATTGAAACTTCAAACCAAAAATTTGATCATAATTTTCATCAGGCAATGATGGAAGTTGAAAATAATGATGTGGAAGAAGGAACGGTAGTTCAGGAAGTCCAATCTGGCTATACAATGCATGACCGATTACTAAGAGCAGCAATGGTTGGAGTATCCAAAAAACCAGTCGCTAAAAAAGAAGAACCTGCAGAAGAAAAAGAAGAAGACAATTCTGAAAATGAGAGTAAAGAAAAGTCATAAAAAGCCCTAAATTACTTATTTTTTTAATATAAATCATGAAGATCCTTGTATTTTAAAACTTTTTTCCCATATCTAATGTAGCCAATGTTGATTGGTAAATAATTAAGTAAAGAGGATAAAAAATATGGCAAAAGTAATTGGTATTGATTTAGGTACTACAAACTCCTGCGTTGCAGTAATGGACGGTAAGGAAGCAAAAGTAATTGAAAACTCTGAAGGTGGAAGAACAACACCGTCAATGGTAGCGTTCAGTGACACAAAAGAAAAACTTGTTGGACAATCAGCTAAAAGACAAGCAGTAACCAATTCTGAGAATACTTTATTTGCCATAAAAAGATTAATCGGAAGAACATTTGAGGATGAAGCTGTTAAGTCTGACAGCGGACTAGTACCTTATAAAATAGTAAAAGGTGATAACGGTGATGCTTGGGTAGAAGCACGTGGAGATAAATATAGTCCAAGTCAAATTAGTGCATTTATTTTACAAAAAATGAAAGAGACCGCAGAGTCTTACTTAGGAGATACTGTTACACAAGCAGTTATAACAGTTCCTGCATATTTTAATGATGCTCAAAGACAAGCAACAAAAGATGCTGGAAAAATAGCTGGACTAGAAGTTTTAAGAATTATTAATGAGCCCACTGCTGCAGCGTTAGCATATGGTTTAGATAAAAAGAAAACAGGTACAGTTGCTGTTTACGATCTTGGTGGAGGTACATTTGATATTTCTATCTTAGAAATTGGTGACGGCGTTTTTGAAGTTAAATCAACCAATGGTGATACTCATCTTGGTGGTGAAGATTTTGATCTTAAAATTATTGATTACCTTGCTGACGAATTCAAAAAAGATAATGGTATCGATTTACGATCAGATAAACTTGCCCTTCAACGTTTGAAAGAGGCCGCTGAGAAAGCAAAAATTGAATTATCAAGTTCAACTGAAACAGAAGTTAACTTGCCATTCATTACTGCTGATCAATCTGGTCCTAAACATTTAACGATTAAATTATCGAGAGCAAAACTAGAAGCTATCGTAGGTGAACTTTTAAACCAAAGTTTAAAACCTTGCGAAATGGCACTCAAAGATGCTGGATTACAAGCCGCTGAAATTGATGATGTTATTTTGGTTGGTGGTATGACAAGAATGCCTAAAGTAACGGAGATAGTAAAAAACTTCTTTGGTAAAGAACCTAATAAAGGTGTTAACCCAGATGAAGTTGTTGCATCTGGTGCTGCTATCCAAGCAGGCGTATTACAAGGTGATGTCAAAGATGTATTATTACTTGATGTTACACCTTTATCACTTGGTATTGAAACACTTGGCGGTGTATTCACAAAACTAATTGATAAAAACACAACTATCCCAACAAAGAAGAGCCAGGTATTTTCTACAGCTGAAGATAATCAGAGTGCAGTAACAATTAGAGTATTTCAAGGTGAAAGAGAAATGGCTGCTGATAATAAATTACTAGGTCAGTTTGATTTAGTAGGTATTCCACCTGCCGCAAGAGGAATGCCTCAAATTGAAGTAACTTTTGATATAGATGCAAATGGTATTGTAAACGTTTCGGCTAAAGACAAATCAACTGGTAAAGAACAACAAATCAAGATCCAGGCTTCTGGTGGATTATCAGATGAAGAGATTGAAAAAATGGTCAAAGAGGCAGAAGAGAATGCTGAAGCTGACAAAAAGAAAAGAGAAGCTGTTGATACAAGAAACCATGCTGATAGTTTAATTAATGAAACTGAAAAGAATTTAAAAGAGCACGGAGATAAAATTCCTGAAGCTGATAGAAATAAAATCACAGAGGATATTGAAGATCTTAAGAAAGTAAAAGACGGTGAGGATTTAGAAGCTATAAAATCTAAAACTGAAGCACTTGTTCAGTCATCTCTTAAAATGGGTGAAGCAATTTATAAACAAAACCCTCAAGGTGCTGGACCTCAACCTGATCCATCTGGTGCTGAACCATCAGCTGATAATACAAAAGATGAAAAGGTTGTTGATGCGGAATTTGAAGAAGTAGACGAAGATAAAAAAGATTAACGCTCCATAATTTTTATAAGGAGGAGATGTGGCTGATAAAGATTTCTATGAGATACTAGGTGTTCAACGAAATGCCAGTGAAGATGAAATAAAAAAAGCTTATAGAAAACAAGCCATGAAATATCATCCTGATCGTAACAAGGATGACAAAACTGCTGAAAGAAAATTCAAAGAAGCAGCTGCTGCTTACGAAGTTCTAAAAGATTCAGAAAAAAGATCAGCGTATGATCAATATGGACATGATGCTTTCAAACAAGGCGGAATGGGTGGAGCTCAAGGCTTTGGAGATTTTGCAGGTGGCTTTTCCGATATCTTTGAAGAGTTCTTTGGCGGTGGTTTTGGAGGACAATCATCAAGAAGACGAGGTCCTCAAAGAGGAAGTGATCTTCGTTATAATATGTCCGTTTCACTTTTCGAAGCTTTCACTGGAAAGAAACCACAAATAAGAATTCCAACTTATGTTGGTTGCGATGCATGCGCAGCAACTGGAAGTGCGGATAAATCCGGACCAAGTACATGTTCTACTTGTGGTGGCGCAGGTAAAGTTCGATCACAACAAGGCTTCTTTTCAATTGAAAGACCATGCCCTACATGTGGCGGAGAAGGTTCAAGTATAAAAAATCCGTGTCTTAAATGTTCTGGAACTGGAAATATAAAAAAACAAAAAACAATTTCTGTTACTATCCCTGCTGGTGTTGATACAGGCACAAGAATTAGAATTGCTGGTGAAGGAGAGCCTGGTGAAAGAGGTGCAGGAAATGGCGATCTATACATTTTTGTTGAGGTTCAAAAAGATAAACTCTTTGAAAGAGAAGAAGAAAATCTATTTTGTGAAATACCAATTTCAATCACTACTGCTATTTTAGGCGGCGAAATAGAAGTACCAACTATAGAAGGAAAAAAAGCTAGACTTAATATTCCAGCCGGAACTCAATCTGAGACACAATTTAGACTTCGCGGCAAAGGAATGAGTATACTTCGACAAAGTAGAAGGGGTGATATGTATGTGCAAGCAAACGTTGAAATACCAGTCAATCTAAATAGCAAACAAAAAGATATTTTGAGAGAGTTTGAAAATGAAGGTGGGACATCAAAAAAACATAGCCCAAAATCACAAGGCTTTTTCTCAAAATTAAAAGAAGTCTGGGAAGATTTAACTTAATTTCTTTTCAACTTACAATCACCAAAGTATAAGAAGTTTTTATGGCAAAAATTAAAATAGCAGTTGCAGGTTGTCTTGGCCGAATGGGTCAGGAAATATCGAAACAAATTCTACAAAATAAAAATTTAGAATTTGTCGGTGGTTTTGAGCAAAAAAAACATATAGACATAAACAAACCCTTAAACAAAGTTTCAAGTATACACTCTGCAAAATTGGTTACAGCTAATGCAGCTCAGTTAATCAAAGAAGCAAATGTCATAATTGATTTTACAACACCTGAGTCAACTTTAGATAATCTTAAAATTGCCTCCGCAAATAAAACAGCAGTTGTTATTGGTACAACTGGAATGACAGACGCACAAAAAAAGAAAGTAAAAAGTTATTCTAAAAAAATACCTATACTCATGTCTTCTAACATGAGCTTGGGTGTTAACTTACTATTTAATTTAGTAAAACAAACGGCATCAGCTTTAAAAGATACTGATTATGATATTGAAATTGCTGAGACTCATCACAAACATAAAAAAGATGCCCCTTCTGGAACTGCATTATCTCTGGGTGAGTATGCTGCTGAAGGTAGAAAAACTAAATTAAATAAATCAAAAGTTTTAGATCGTACAAAAAAACTATCATCAAGAAAAAAGGGTGATATTGGTTTTTCTGTTACAAGAGGTGGTGAAATTGCCGGTGAACATACAGTAAGTTTTATTGGTACCAACGATAGAGTGGATCTAGTTCATAAAGCTAATAATCGATCAATTTTTGTAGATGGAGCTATTGAAGCAGCTATTTTTATTTCAAAAAAAAGAAATGGTTTATTCAATATGAATGATTTGTTATTTTAATAATAGCTTAATTGTCTTTTAATTCTTAAGTACAAACTTTCCTTTAAATCAGCATGCAAGAAAGTTGCAACTTCAGTTTCTTTATCTGATTCTCTTATTGATAATTTGGAAGTATTTTTAAATTTTGTAAAAAAAACTTTAGACCAATAAGTACTGAATTTAGATGAATGTAAAAGTTTATCACCTTTGTATTTTTTTATAGATATCTCTTTTTGATCAATATTAATTTCATCCTTAATATTTTTTTCTTTGAAATATAAACGGATTAAATAAAAAATTATTAAGTATTCAAGTCCAAGAAATATAGATACAGGCCAAGCACCTTGCACAATAAGAAAAATAGAGAATAATGAAATCCAACTTATAAAAATAATTCCTAAGACCAAAAAGACTGATTTAGAGCAACTTTGATATGGTCTTATATTTTCATTCATAGAATTCATATTTCACAATAATATAAAAAAACCTTTGTGATAAAGAGACATATGTGCACAGATATTAAATCGATAATTTGCAGTTTATTATCAATTTATAATTGCTTCCAAATCCTAAAAAATGGCTAAATTCCTGTGATCTCTTGCTAATTTAGCAAGGAACATATAGATGCATCCCCGAAAAAATATTAAATAATAATCCTTATTTAATGGTGGCTTGATGAAAAAGATTAGTAAAATTTTAGCAGCAAACAGAAGTGAAATTGCTATTCGAATTTTCAGAGCCGCAGAAGAGTCTGCTATTAAAACTGCTGCTATTTATTCTAAAGAAGATCGTTTTGCTATTCACCGATTTAAAACGGATGAAAGTTATTTAGTAGGTGAAGGCAAAGGCCCAATTCAAGCATATTTGGATATAGAGTCGATTATCAAAATTGCTAAAGATGCACAGGTTGATGCTATTCATCCAGGTTATGGATTTTTATCTGAGAGTCCTGAACTAGCTGAGCAATGTGAAAAAAATGACATCACATTCATTGGGCCTAGTAAAGAAATACTAAAAAGATTTGGAAATAAAACTGAAGCTAAAAAGGTTGCAGAAGAAGCAAAAGTAGGCACCGTTCCGTCTGTTCTTGTAACAAAAGAAAATTTAAAAAGTGTTGAAAAAGAAGTTGAGAAAATTGGTTATCCAGTAATTGTTAAAGCTAGTTGGGGCGGCGGTGGTCGAGGAATGCGAGTTGTTAAATCAAGCAACGAATTAATCGATCAAATTACAACTGCTCAAAGTGAGTCACTTAAAGCTTTTGGAAAAGATGAAGTATTTATAGAAAAATTTTTAGAAGATGCTGCACACATTGAAGTTCAAATTTTAGGTGACAGACACGGAAATATTATACATCTTTTTGAAAGAGATTGTTCTCTTCAAAGAAGGCATCAAAAGATTATTGAAAGAGCACCTGCACATTTCCTTGAAAATAAAACTCGAGAAGAAATTTGTAACGCTGCTATTAAAATTGCAAAACAAGTTAAATATTTTGGTGCAGGAACTGTTGAATTTTTGTTTGATAAAAAGTCTGGTGAATTTTATTTCATTGAAGTTAACCCGAGAATTCAAGTTGAACACACAGTAACCGAAGAAGTAACTGGTATTGATATTGTAAAAGCCCAAATTAAAATTGCAGAAGGTGAAAAAATTGGTGGTCACCCAGCACTTCCTAAACAAGAAGACATTCATCTAAATGGATTTGCAATTCAATGTAGAGTTACTACCGAAGATCCGCTTAATAATTTTATGCCCGATTATGGAAAGATAATGACTTATCGCTCGGCAGCTGGTTTTGGAGTGAGATTAGATGCAGCAAATGCTTCTGCTGGTTCTATCATCACACCGTATTATGATTCTTTACTTGTAAAAGTAACAACTTGGGCAAAGCATCAAGAAGACTGCATTAAAAGAATGGATAGGGCTTTGCGAGAATTTAGAATCAGAGGTGTTAAAACAAATTTAGTATTTCTTGAGTCTCTTATTAACAATAAAAACTTCCTTGAAGGAAACTATAATACAAATTTTGTTGATACTAAAAAAGAACTCTATGCTTATAATCCTCAAAAAGATCGAGCATCAAAAATCGTATCTTATCTTGGAAATATAATTGTAAATGGACACAATGATATTTCTGGAAGAGTCAGTAATAATTCGACTGTAGAAGTTCAAGTTCCTATTTCAAACACTAAAAGTGAAAAAAATAATTATGTAAAGGATTTACAAACTTTAGGTCCAGAAAAATTTGCAAAAAAAATAAAACAAACACCCCATACCCTAATTACTGACACAACGATGCGTGACGCACACCAATCGCTTCTTGCTACAAGAATGAGAACAGATGATCTTGTTAACATCGCTGAATATTATAGTGAAAATCTAAGTACCTTATTCTCATTAGAATGTTGGGGAGGAGCAACGTTTGATACATCGATGCGTTTTTTAAAAGAAGATCCTTGGGATAGATTAGCAAGATTAAACAAAAGGGCACCTAACCTTCTTAAACAAATGCTCTTTAGAGGATCTAATGCTGTTGGATATAAAAATTATCCAGATAACGTTGTCAAACACTTCATCCAACAGTCAGCCCAAGCTGGAATTGATGTATTCCGAGTTTTTGATTCATTAAACCTAATTGATAATATGCGTGTTGCAATTGATGAAGTCCGCAATCAAAATAAAATTTGTGAAGGAACTATCTGTTATACAAATGATGTAACTGATCCAAATGAGAAAAAATATACATTAAAATATTATATTGATCTTGTTAAAGATTTAGAAAAAGCAGGAGCACATTTTATTGCCATTAAAGATATGGCGGGATTAGCAAAACCTAATGCTATAAAAAAATTAGTTAACGAAATTAAACAAACAACTGATCTTCCAATTCATTTCCATACTCACGATACATCTGGCACTTCATCAGCTTCAGTTCTTGCTGCTATTGAGGAAAAGGTCGATATCGTTGATCTTGCAATTGACTCGATGAGTGGATTAACATCACAACCTGCCCTTGGTTCAATCGTATCAATAATGAAACAAAATCATCAAGACCCAAAACTTGATGAAGAGGCTATAAGAACACTATCTTTATATTGGGAGCAGGTACGTCAAAATTATCATGCTTTTGAAACTGATTTCAAAGGCGGAAGCTCTGATGTGTATCTTCACCAAATGCCTGGTGGTCAGTTTACGAATTTAAAAGAACAAGCTAGATCATTGGGAATTTCAACTGATAAGTGGGGAATGGTTGCTAATAAATATGCAGAGGTAAACCAACTTTTTGGTGATATTGTGAAGGTAACCCCTTCTTCAAAAATTGTAGGCGATATGGCGCTTTATATGATTGCTAATGATTTATCCAAAGAAGATGTACTAGATCCAAAAAAAGAAATTTCCTTTCCTGCTTCAGTCATAGAATTTTTTAAAGGGGATATTGGTATACCACATGGAGGCTTTCCGAAAGAACTTCAAAAGAAAGTTCTTGGTGACACAAAACCTCTAACAAAAAGACCTGGAGAAGTTTTAGAATCAGTTGATTTAGATAAAGAAGCAAAAAATTTAGAAGATGAAATTGGGATGAAAGTTAATCAAACACATCTAGCGTCTTACTTAATGTATCCAAAAGTTTTTAAAGATTATGTTGATCACTTTAAGGAGTTTAGTGATACATCAATTCTTTCAACAGAATTGTTTTTTTATGGCCCTCAACAAGATAAAGAATACACGATAGAAATTGATAAAGGAAAAAACCTTATCTTAAGATATTTAGCAAAAAGTGAAGTTAATAGTAATGGAAAGTGCTCCGTGTTTTTTGAAATTAACGGACAACCAAGAACAATAGATATAGAAAATAAAGAATTTTCAAAAAATATAATACAAAGAGCTAAAGCAGATGATAATAATTTGGATCATGTCGGATCTCCTTTGCCAGGCCAAGTTGCTAAAATATTTGTCCAATCAGGTAGTAAGGTGATTAAAGGTGATAAGTTACTAGTGATCGAGGCTATGAAAATGGAAACTACAATAAACGCTGATAAAAGTGGAACAATCAAATCAATTAATGTTGCATCTGGTGATAATGTGGAAACCAAAGACCTACTTGTTGAAATTAGCTAGTAAAGTCATATTCTTTATAACATTCTTCTATCGAGTTCTTTGTATTTATAAGCTCTCCTAAAGAGTCTCGAAATTCAAAATATTCTACTCTCTTTATATTTGAGTTTATATTAAAGAAGATAAACAACCTACATGAACTACTATCATATCGCATCATATGCACCGAGCCATCAGATCGTGCTAAATTAGGCTGCCCTAGTTTTTGTTTTATCTCAGCAAGTTGTTTTCCCATGAAATTTATTTCTGCGATTTTTTGCTGCTCCTTAACTATAGTTTTTTCCTCTTCTTTCTCTTCAGTGATAATTTGTTGTTCTTCAACAATAGTTTTATCTTCAATAATTTCTGGTTCTTTTTTTATAATAGTTTCTTCAACTTTATCTTTTACTACCGCCCCAACTTTAACGACCTCTCTCCCAACTTCAATAGTCGTACAGCTAGATAAAAACACTAATGTTAAAAAATAAATTGATAACCGCATTGCTCTTAGTGGGATTTCTATATATGTAATCGCATATGATTACAGTAATTAAATCTCCATTCGTTCAATACAAATTAACAATTTTACGAAATAAAAAAACATCAAACACTGTTTTTAGACAAACTATGAATGAAATAAGCTATCTCATTGCTTCTGATGTTCTTCAATACGTTCCCTTTAAAAAACAAATAATTGAAACACCTCTAAAAAAAATGAGTGGTACAGCCTTGGGTCAACCTATAATTTTGGTACCAATTTTACGTGCCGGTTTAGGGTTACTTGAGGGTTTTGCAAAATTTTTACCGGAAGCTGAAAAAGGCCACATAGGCTTATACCGTGACGAACAAACTTATGAACCTGTAGAATAC
Source organism: uncultured Alphaproteobacteria bacterium (assembly GCA_902623255.1). Taxonomy (GTDB): domain Bacteria; phylum Pseudomonadota; class Alphaproteobacteria; order HIMB59; genus CACPNW01. The sequence continues at coordinate 22,270 of CACNSY010000012.1, forward strand.
CTCTTTAAGCTTCCAAGAGTAAAAAATAAAAAAGTGTTAATCCTAGACCCAATGTTGGCCACAGGTAATTCTTCAATTGCTGCAATCAATTTAATAAAAAACAAAGGGGTTAATATTAAAGATATATTTTTGGTGTCTTTATTGGCTGCTCCTGAGGGTATTAAAAATATTCAAAAAAAGCAAAAAGGCATTCATATATTTACTTGCAACATTGATGCTAAATTGAATAAAAATAAGTTCATTGTACCGGGCTTAGGTGACGCAGGTGATAGGTATATGGGTACTTGAAGTTATCCATAAAAAATCCTATTATTTTTCCATAATCTCATTTTTTAATGCATTTTTTTATCAAGAAAATGTTATCAATGGGATATCTATAATTCATATTTAAGGGGGATTTTTAGTATGAAGAAAATTTTAAGTATTTTTTCGGTTTCTTTCGCTCTTGTCTTCTCTTCAAGTGCGTTCGCAAACACAATAGGAGTTGTTTATGACTCTGGTGGAAAATTTGACAAATCATTTAACGAGTTAGCATTCAATACAGCTGAGAGAGTTGTTGATGAACTTGGCTGGGGTATGATTGAGTTCGAATCTGCAAACGACAATCAGATCGAGCAGGGTATGCGTAAGATTGCTGATAGAGGAGCAACAATGATCGTAGGAATGGGATTTGCTCAAGCTGATGCAGTTGCAGCAGTTTCTGCTGATTACCCAGATATAAAATTTGTTGCAGTAGATGTTTGTTGGTTAGACGACCCAAACAATAATATTTATCAAGCTTGTTATAAAGAACATGAAGGTTCTTTCTTAGTTGGAATGATGGCTGCTATGGCTTCTAAAAGTGGAACAATAGGTTTCGTTGGTGGAATGGATATTCCTCTGATTAGAAAATTCCAAGGTGGTTATGAGCAAGGTGCACAATATGTAAATCCAGATATAACTGTTTTAGCTAATATGACTGGAACTACAAACGAGGCATGGAATAACCCAACAAAAGGTGCAGAATTAACAAAAGCTCAAATTGATGGTGGTGCTGATGTTGTATACCAAGCTGCTGGTGGAACAGGTATTGGTGTTCTTCAAGCTGCGGCTGATGCCGGCATTATGGGTATCGGAGTTGACTCTAATCAAAACTGGATGCACCCAGGTAACATGTTAACATCTATGTTGAAGAGATTAGATCTAACAATTTTTGAACAAGCTAAAAATGTTGAGTCAGGCAGATTTGAATCTGGCATAAACATTCTTGGTCTTTCAGAAGGAATGGTTGGTTATGCAACTGAAGATGGAATGGTAACATCTGAAATGGCTGCTGCTGCAGATGCTGCTGCTGCAGACATTGCGAGCGGTGCTCTAGTTGTTGCTGACTGGTCACAAGAGTAGATACTAAAATAAATATTTGGTGAGACCAAAGATTAATAAATAATTTATGGTCTCACCTATCTTAGAATTAACGGATATAAATAAATCATTTGGTCATGTTCAGGCCAACAAAAATATTAATCTCAAAATAAATAAAGGAACAATTCACGGCATAATTGGAGAAAACGGAGCAGGTAAATCTACCTTGATGAGTATAGTCTTTGGTCTTTACCAAGCTAATTCGGGTTCAATTAAGATTAATGGAAAAGAAATTAATTTAAGATCACCAAGAGATTCAATAATAAACGGCATTGGAATGGTTCACCAACATTTTATGTTGGTAGAAAATTTTACTGTACTAGAAAATATAATTCTTGGTTTTGAAGGTGAAGCAGTATTTGGAGAAAAATTACAAAAGGCAAAAGAAGATTTAGAAAAATTATGTCAAACATATAATTTCAATATTGATCTTGATGCCACTATTTCAGATTTATCTGTAGGTTTTCGTCAAAGAGTGGAAATATTAAAATCTTTATATAGAGGAGCAGAAGTTTTAATTCTTGATGAGCCAACAGGAGTTCTTACACCTCAAGAAGTTGATGAGTTATTTAAAATTCTTCGTTCATTAAAAGATGAAGGCAAAACCATAGTATTAATTACGCATAAATTAATTGAAATAATGGATTTAACAAGCGAAGTATCAGTGATGCGTCAAGGCGAAATGGTTGGGCATACAAAAACTGAAGATACAAGTAAAGAACAACTAGCTGAAATGATGGTAGGAAGAAGCGTCTTACTTAGAGTTGATAAAAAAGAAATAAAAAAAGGGGAGACCATATTCAAAGTTAATAATCTTTCAGTCAAAGACGATCTAGATGTAACGCGTGTAAAAGATGTAAACCTAGAAATATGTTCAGGAGAAATTCTGGGTATTGCTGGTGTAACTGGTAATGGACAAACTGAATTATTAGAAGCACTTTCTGGGATTAGAAAAGTAGAGTCAGGAAGTATTGAATTATTTGGTGAAAAAATTTCTGATCAGAATAATTTCTTAAACCCAAGAATGCTTAAAGAAAAAGGTTTAGCACATGTACCTGAAGACAGGCAAAGAATGGGTTTAATAAGTGATTTCAAGGCTCATGAAAATTTAATTTTTGGTTACCATGATCAAGAGCCATATTCAAAATCTGCAATTTTGAACAATAAAGAAATTACTGAATATTCAAATAAGGTCATGCAAGAATATGATGTTAGACCTAATTCTCCAAACTTAATAACATCTAATTTTTCAGGAGGTAATCAACAAAAAATTATTTTGAGTAGAGAGCTTAATGAAAATCCAAAAGTTCTTTTAGTGGGGCAGCCAACAAGAGGTGTAGATATTGGAGCAATCGAGTTTATTCATCAACGTCTTATTGATATGAGAGATAAAGGCGCAGCGATACTATTAGCATCAGTTGAGTTAGATGAAATCTTATCCTTATCTGACAGAATAATCGTTATGTTTGATGGAAAAATTGTTGGAGAAAAGGAAAATAAAAATGTTACTGATCGTGAGCTAGGATTGCTAATGGCTGGTGTTGCATAATGAGTAATATTGTAGTTGATAAGTCAAAAGTTCCATGGTGGGTCTCTAATGTTATTGTTCCATTAGTAAACTTAACATTAGCATTATTAGTTTCAGGACTTTTTGTTTTTATTGCAGGTGAAAATCCAATAGAAGCTGTTAAGTTAATTATTTATGGATCATTTGGTTATATCCAAGGATTTGCTTATACACTTTATTACACAACAAATTTTATTTTTACTGGCCTAGCTTTTGCTGTAGCCTTTCATTGTAGACTATTTAATATTGGAGGAGAAGGTCAAGCATACATAGGTGGTTTAGGTGTTTTTTTAGTAGCAATAAATTTAAGTTTTCTCCCTGTTCCAATTGTTTGGCTTTTAGCAATCTTTGGTGCATTTTTATTTGGTGCAGCATGGGCTTACATACCTGCTTATCTTCAATCAAAAAGAGGAAGTCATGTTGTTATTACAACAATTATGTTTAATTTTATCGCTTCATCTTTAATGATTTTCTTACTTGTAGATGTGATTAGAGATACAAATCAAATGGCACCACATACGGTAAAGCTGCCAGAAGAAATTTGGTTACCAAGCTTTGAAGCATTCTCTGGAATTCTTGGTATAAAAATAAGATATTCACCACTTAACCTAACTTTTTTATTAGCAATTGCATCATTATTTTTTGTTTGGTTTTTAGTTTGGAAAACTAAATGGGGTTATGAAATGCGAGCAGTAGGATACAATACTCAAGCAGCAATATATGCAGGTATATCACCTCATAAAAATATTATCATCGCGATGTGTATTTCTGGAGGTTTAGCAGGACTACTTGGCGTCAATGAAATTCTTGGTGTAAGCCATAAAATTCAAGCAGGCTTTCCAGCAGGATATGGATTTACAGGAATTGCAGTTGCACTAATGGGCAGAAATCATCCGATTGGTATTTTACCAGCAGCATTTTTATTTGGAATTTTATACCAAGGAGGTTCAGAAGTTACATTCGAAATGCCAAACATAACTAGATACATGTTCGTTGCTGTTCAAGGATTAATAATATTATTTAGTGGTGCATTAGAAAATCTTTTCAGACCGCAAATAGAAAGTTTTTTTGTTAGAAGACTCAATAGAGAGGTAAATGCGTAATGGAATTTTTATCTGATATTGCTTCTTTAATTAATTCTACTTTAAGAATATCTACACCTTTAGTTTTTGCAGCAATGGCTGGTATATTTGCTGAAAGATCTGGTGTAATAGATTTTAGTTTAGAAGGTAAAATGCTCATGGCTGCATTTGTGGCAGCTGTTGGTTCATACTATTTAGGTAACCCGTGGTTAGGCTTATTATTAGCTATAATTGTATGTGTGTGTTTATCAATGTTACATGGATTTGCCTCGGTAACCCACAAAGGTGATCAAGTAGTATCATGTGTTGCTATAAATATTTTAATTATTGGTTTAACAACTGCTTTAGCCGCTGCATGGTTTGGGCAAGCAGGTCTGACGCCAACTTTAAATGAAGATCAGCGTTTTTTAGAAATTCATCTTCCTTTTGCTGACGCACTAAGAGATATTCCGGTTATTGGAACACTTTATAGTGATATATTAAGTGGTCATTACGTTTTTGTTTATTTAGCATATCTTTCTGTCCCACTAGTTTTTTGGATAGTATTTAAAACTAGTTTTGGTTTGCGTCTAAGAGCAGTCGGAGAAAATCCAAGTGCAGTAGATACTGCTGGAATCAATGTCTTTACTATGAGATATAAAGCACTAGCAATCAATGGAGTGTTAATTGCTTTTGCGGGAGCTCATTTATCAACTGCCGTTAATGCAAATTTCTTTAGAGAAATGTCAGCGGGAAGAGGATACTTAGCTTTAGCAGCAATGATCTTTGGAAAGTGGCACCCTAAAACAGCTTTAATTGCTTGTTTACTCTTTGGATTTACAGATGCTCTTCAAATCAGATTGCAAGGTGTTGAGTTACCAGCAATTGGCGAGATACCTGTTCAATTAATACAAGCACTTCCATACATACTAACAGTAGTATTGCTTGCTGGTTTTGTTGGTAAAGCAATTGCGCCTAATGCTATTGGACAACCTTACATTAAAGAAAGATAATTAAATACTTATTTAAAAAAAATCCTATATACTTTATTTTTACTAGGAGAAAATATGTCAATACTTGAAAAATATATGAAGGTTTTTAATGAAAAAGATGAAGCAGGAATGAACGAAATTATCCATGATGATTTCAAATTTACAATGCATTCTAGCGGCAATGTTCTATCAAAGTCCGACGTTATAGGCTGGGCTATGAGTGACGACATTAATGATGATAAGTCAAGAATTGTGTACGAAAATGAAGAGATTGGGATACATCACTCTTTCGTTACTTTTAAAGATGGTAACACACAAGCTGTGATGGCGGTATACAAATATAAAGATGGAAAAATAATTTCACTAGAAACTGGGGCAACCAATATGCCAAAATAAAAAAAGTGGAACTCTAAGTTCCACTTTTAAATTAATTTAAATTATTTTTATTGTTCTAAATCGAAACGATCAGCATTCATCACTTTGTTCCAAGCTTTGATGAAGTCCTTTTTCATTTTTTCTTCACTATCATCACTTGCATAAAGCTCTGCTATCGCTCTTAATTGAGAATTGGATCCAAAAACAAGATCTACTCTAGATGCAGTTCTTACTTTTTCTCCTGTAATTTTATCTGTAGCTTCATATGAATTGCTACCAGTCGGTTTCCAACTAACACCCATATCTAAAAGCTTATCAAAAAAATCATTTGTTAACTTGCCTTTTGTATCAACAAATAATCCTCTTTGATCTGAACTAATACCCATAGATCTCATACCACCAACAAGCACAGTCATTTCAGGAGCAGTTAGTCCTAATAGTTGTGCCTTATCCAGCATTAGTTCCTCAGCTGTAACATCGTAATTCATTTTTAAATAATTACGAAATGCATCTGCTTCAGGTTCAAGAACACCAAAAGAATCAATATCAGTTTTTTCTTGAGTGGTATCACCTCTACCTGGAGTAAAAGGCACTTCCATTCCAGTTGCTTGTTCTACACCCACATTACCAGCAAGGACAATTACATCAGCTACTGAAGCCCCTGTCTCTTTTGCAATAGGCTCAAGAATACCAAGAACTTTTTTTAATTGCTCTGGTTTATTAACTTCCCAATCTTTTTGAGGAGATAGTCTAATTCTTGCTCCATTAGCCCCACCTCTCATATCTGATCCTCTAAATGTAGAAGCACTTGCCCAAGCAGTTTCAACCATTTCTTGAGTTGTTAAACCACTACTTAAAATTTTAGCTTTTACTGTTTCAACATCATAGTTTGAATGACCTTGAGGTACAGGGTCTTGCCAAATTAGTTCTTCTTCTGGAACTTCTGGTCCCATATATCTAGTTTTTGGACCCATATCTCGATGTAGAAGTTTAAACCAAGCTCTGGCAAATTGATCAGCAAAATATTCTGGGTCTTTGTGAAATTTTTCTGATACTTTTCTGTATTCAGGATCTTCACGCATTGCCATATCTGCTGTTGTCATCATTGTAGGAACTTTAACTGATGGATCATCTACTTGAGGAGCCATGTGTTCCTCTTTTTGATCAATCGCATGCCAGATTTGAGCACCTGCCGGACTTTTTACTAACTTCCATTCGTAACCAAGAAGCATATCAAAGTATCCATTGTCCCACTGAGTTGGATTAGGTGTCCATGGACCTTCTATACCACTTGTTGTAGTATCACGCCCAACACCTGATCCGTGCAAGTTATTCCAACCTAAACCCATTTGTTCTAACGGCGCACCTTCTGGTTCTGCTCCAACTAAAGCTGGATCACCAGCACCATGTGCTTTACCAAAAGTATGTCCACCTGCAGTTAGTGCTACAGTTTCAGTATCGTTCATTGCCATTCTTGCAAAAGTTTCTCTTATATCTTTTGCACTAGCAAGCGGATCAGCTTTTCCATCTGGTCCTTCAGGGTTTACGTAAATTAATCCCATTTGCACTGCTGCAAGTGGATTATCTAAAATTCTATCACCAGTATACCGTTTATTTTGTAACCATTCTTCTTCTACACCCCAGTAAATATCTTCTTCTGGTGCCCAAATGTCAGGACGTCCACCACTAAATCCAAAAGTTTTACCTCCCATAGATTCAATTGCAACGTTACCTGTTAAAATAAATAAATCAGCCCAACTAATTTTATTTCCATATTTTTTCTTTATCGGCCAAAGAAGTCTTCTTGCTTTATCTAAGTTACCATTATCTGGCCAACTATTTAACGGGGCAAAACGTTGAGCTCCTGTTCCACCACCACCACGGCCATCACCAGTTCTATAAGTTCCAGCAGCATGCCATGTCATACGAATAAAGAAACCACCATAATGACCATAATCAGCTGGCCACCAATCTTGAGAATCAGTCATTAGATTATGGAGGTCTTTTTTTAATGCAGCATAATCTAATTTTTTGAACTCTTCTCGATAATTAAATCCAGCTTCCATTGGATCTGATTTACGATCATGTTGATGAAGTATGTTTAAGTTAAGTTGATTAGGCCACCATTCGCGGTTAGATGTGCCTTCTCCCATATTTTTTGTAATTGCTCCGTGCATTACAGGGCATTTACTTTCTGCATCCATTTAGAACCTCCGTTATTTAATACTAATATATAAAGAATTTAAATTAAAGAAAAGTGAAAACTATAACTCAATTTTGAAATTTTCAGGTCGCCACGTCGCAGGTGCAAGTTCAAAATCATCAAAATCAAAAGCAGGTGCGACAGTGCATCCAATTAAACTGAAAGCACCAGAAGATCTCATAGCAAACCATGTGTTCGCTTTTACGGTGTAAATATAATTATGATCTGACCCTAAAGAAAAAACTTCATAATTAACTCCGTCATTTGATGTGAAAACTTCTAGAGGATCTCCAGAATAAAAATGTAATATTTCATTTTTAGTTAATCGATGCCAATGTGATTTTTCGTTCCTCTTTAATAAGTAATAAATTTGACTAACATTTTCGTTCTTAAAATTTTCAACATAATGTCCTCCTTCAGGATGACTTATCATATTGAGTTTTTTTATTAAATTATCTGCTTCCACTTAGATTAAATGACCAAGTTTGCTTTTCTTAGTTGAGATATATTTTTCATTATACTTATTGGTGTCTGAGAAGATAGGAATTCTTTGATTTACTTTGATACCCATATCTTCAAGCGCTTTTATTTTTTTTGGATTATTAGTCATCAAATCTAATTTTTTGATTGCTAAATATTTTACCATTCCAGCAATATTTTCATATGTTCTCTCATCATCTTTGAAACCCAATTGATGATTAGCTTCAACGGTATCTAGTCCCTTATCTTGTAAACTATATGCTTTAATTTTGTTTGAAAGACCAATACCTCTTCCTTCTTGTTGAAGATAAAAAATAACCCCTCTTCCATTTTGAGCAATTTGTTTTAATGATTCAGTTAGTTGGAATCTACAATCACATCTCATACTAAAAAAAGATTCCCCTGTAATACACTGCGAATGAATTCTTGATAAAACTGGCTCATCGGTAAGCAAGTCACCCATGCATATTGCTAAATGATCTTTAGATTCATTTTCATCTGTAAAGGCATGTACAGTGAACTCCCCAATATCTGTTGGAAGTTTACTAGTCTCAATAAACTTTAATTTGTCTGACATTATAGTTTAGTAGGATTTGGGGCACCTTTATATACTTCTTCAGGATCAAAAACTTTTTCTTTCTCTTCAAATTTAAGAACAACTTTAGAGCTAGAATTATCCAATGGAATACTTCTATAAAAACATGATCTATATCCTACATGACAGCTAGCACCACCTTTGACATCAACCCTTAACCAAACACAATCTTGATCATCATCAATTCTTATTTCTTTTATCTTCTGCGTTAATCCACTTGTTTTACCTTTGTGCCAAAGGGTATTTCTACTTCTAGAAAAATAAACAGCTTCACCCAAACTTATAGTTTTTTTAAAAGCTTCTTCATTCATATAACCTTGCATAAGTAGTTCACCAGATGAGAAATCTGTTGTTACAACGGGTATTAGACCATTTGAATCAAATTTCGGAGCAAGCTCATTTGACTCTTCAACTTGTTCTATAGATTTTCTTTTTTCAAATTGAATGTTATTCATTTTTTAATTTTTCAGCAGCTTCTAATGCAAAGTAAGTCAGTATACCATTTGCCCCAGCTCTTTTAAAAGATAAAAGAGATTCCATTACAACTTTTTCATTAAGCCAACCTTTATTAATTGACTCTTTTATCATCGAATATTCACCAGATACTTGATAGGCAAAAGTTGGAACTTTAAATTCTGATTTTATTCTAGAAATAATATCAAGATAAGGCATACCAGGTTTAACCATTACCATATCTGCACCTTCACTTATATCTAATCCAACTTCTCTAATGGCCTCATCACTGTTTGATGGATCCATTTGATATGTTAATTTACCATCTTTACCTAAATTAGAACCAGAACCTATAGCATCTCTAAAAGGTCCATAAAAACCTGAAGCATATTTTGCAGCATAAGAAAGTATTAGGGTATCAGTTAAATTATTTGAATCTAATGCACTTCTTATTCTTCCAACTCTTCCATCCATCATATCTGATGGGGCAATTACATCACAACCAGCATTCGCTTGGATTAGAGCTTGTTGTTCCAAGACCTCCAAAGTTTTATCATTATCTATTTTATCATTTATAACTAAACCATCATGCCCATGGTCCGTAAAAGGATCTAATGCAACATCACATACGATACCAATATTTGGAAAATCTTTTTTGATACTTTTAATAGATCTGCACACCAAGTTGTTTTCATCTACAGCTAAACTTCCATCAGAATTTTTAAGACCACTTTCAATTTGTGGAAAAATTGCAATAGCAGGAATATTCAATTTAACAGCTTTTTCTACTTCGCTTAAAAGTTTATCAATAGAGTATCTGCTTACACCCGGCATCGAATTAATAGGATCATCAATCTTGTTTCCCTCGCATACAAATAGAGGCAAGATTAAATCATTAACACTAAGTGTATTTTCAGCAACTAAACGGCGAGAGAATTCTTTCATTCTATTACGTCTAAGCCTTGTACTTGGAAACTTACCTTGCATGTTATTCATTTTTTATTCTATTGGCGATTTTGCTTCTTCAGATAAGCTAGTAACAATATCTTCTAATTTAAAGGTCTTTGTTTCAGAAGATCCAATTCTTCTAACGGACACTGTTTTATCTTGAGCTTCTTTTTTTCCAACAGCGATAATTGCTGGAACTTTACTATTACTGTGTTCACGTATTTTATAACCAATTTTTTCATTACGTGTATCTATTTCTGCTCTAATTCCTTTTGATACTAATACCTTTTGTACCTCATAAGCATACTCATCAGTATCAGATGTAATTGTAGCAATTACAGCTTGCAATGGTGAAAGCCAAAACGGAAGATGACCTGCATAATGTTCAATTAGAATGCCGGTGAATCTCTCTAAGGAACCAAATAGAGCTCTATGCAACATGACTGGTATTTTTTTATTACCATCTTCTCCAATATATGTAGCTCCCAATCTTCCAGGTAAATTTAAATCTACTTGCAGTGTTCCGCATTGCCAGTCCCTGCCAATTGCATCTCGTAAAACAAACTCTAATTTTGGACCGTAAAATGCACCTTCTCCTGGATTGAGTGTATACTCAAGACCTGTTGCTTCCATGGCTTGCATTAATGCAGCTTCAGCTTTGTCCCAAATAGCATCATCCCCTACACGTTTTTCAGGACGGTCAGAAAATTTAATTCTAACATTATCGAAACCAAAGTCCTTATAGATACTAAGTATCAAATCACATACTGTTTTACTTTCTTGTGTAATTTGATCTTCTGTACAAAATATATGTGCATCATCTTGTGTGAATGCTCTTACCCTCATTAATCCATGAAGAGCACCAGACGGTTCATAACGATGTACTTTTCCGAATTCAGATAATAGAAATGGTAAGTCTCTATAACTTTTTAATCCTTGTTTAAAAATTTCTACAGCACCAGGGCAATTCATTGGTTTGATAGCATAAATTTTATCGTCTTTTGCTTCAGTTCTAAACATCATGTCACTAAATTTGTCCCAGTGACCAGACGTTTCCCATAGTGACTTATCCATCATGTCTGGCGTATTAGTTTCTACATAACCTGCTTTGTCTTGTCTGTTTCGCATATAATTTATTAACGATTGGAATAATGTCCAACCCTTAGGATGCCAAAACACCGCTCCAGGAGCCTCTTCCTGAAAATGAAATAAATCCATTTCTCTTCCTAGTTTTCGGTGATCTCTTTTTTCTGCTTCTTCAATTTGCAAAAGGTGTTGTTCAAGATCCCTTTCTGTTGCCCAGGCCGTTCCATAAATTCTTGTTAGCATTGTATTAGATGAATCACCTCGCCAGTAAGCACCAGCAACTTTCATTAATTTAAATGCTTTACCAATTTGTTTTGTTGAAACCATATGAGGGCCTCGGCACAAGTCTAACCAATCACCTTGTTTGTAAATACTAATTTCCTCATTATCTGGCAGATCATTAATTAGTTCAACTTTGTAGTTTTCACCTTTATCTTTAAAATGTTTTATTGATTCTTCTTTAGACCATACTTCTCTTATAAAATTTTTATTTCTTTGAATAATATCATGCATCTTCTTTTCAATTTTTGGAAGATCAGCAACAGTAAAAGGTTCATCTCTTGCAAAATCATAATAAAAACCATTTTCAATTGCTGGACCAATTGTAACTTGTGTTCCAGGGAATAATTCTTGGACAGCTTCTGCCATTACATGAGCACAATCATG
>CACNSY010000013.1 GCA_902623255.1 uncultured Alphaproteobacteria bacterium
GGAAAAGTAAAAATGAGAAATTGTATTATTCCGGTCTTCAAATCGTATCTAAAAATATTTTTAATAATAGAAAAAAAATATTCCCTATGAATGAAATTTGGACAAAACTAATAAAAAAACATCAAATCAAAGGTTATGTTATTTCTTCCAAAATTAGACATATTGGGGATAAAAAATCAATTTTAGAAAATTAGATTTAATTTAGCTTGATAATAGATAAATATTTCTTAAATAGAAATTATGTCTACTCATGTGACAAACGATCATACTTTTGATAAAGATATATCTACTAATGATGTTCCAGTGGTAGTTGATTTTGGCGCAGAATGGTGTGGTCCATGCAAAGTACTAGACCCAATTTTAGAAGAAATTGCTGTTGAGAATAAAGATAAAGTTAAAATATATAAAATGAATATTGATGAGAACCCTATGACACCGCAAAAATACGGTATAAGGGGTATTCCTACAATAATGATTTTTAAAAATGGTGAGTTAATCGACACTAAGGTTGGCAGTCTTCCTAAAACAGCATTAGAGACCTGGATACAATCCAATTTATAATAGTTTTTTTCTAATTTTTCCTATCAAATACAAAGAACCAGTAATTAAATATATTTCTTGTTGATGAGATCTAAAATATTTTAAAGCATCATTTATATTATTTATTTGCTCACATTTAATAGATTGAAAATTACAAATTTCATTTATTTGTTTAGTCTTAAATGAATTTTTTTCATCTGGAATTTCTATAGCTAAAACTCTGGATACTCTTTTTTTTATTTTATTCAAAAATAAATTTGCTTTCTTATTATTCAACATTCCAAACAAGACTATGGGTTTTATTCTTTGAGTTTTCAAAAATTCATTTAGTTTATCAGCTCCATCAATATTATGTGATCCATCAAGAATTATCTTATTATTTTTATAATTTAGAATTTCTAATCTTCCTGGCCATGCAGTTTTTTTTATCGCTGCATTAATATCTTTTGTATTTAATCTATAACCCATATTTTTCATAATTTTCGCAAAATAAATAGATATTGATGCATTTTCTTCCTGATGTTTTCCATTCAATGAAGGTTGACTAAAGAAATATTTTTTTCCATCTATTTTTATCTGAAACTTATTTTTTAATGATTTTGTGACTCGGTATTCTTTTCCATAAAAATATTTATTTTCAAATTTATTTAGTTTTTTTTGAATGTGATCTTTTAATTCTTTTTTTTGTTTACCAACTAATACAAACTTACAATTTTTCACTATACCCAATTTTTCATTAGCAATTTTCTTAAGTGTTTTCCCAAGAAATTCCTCATGATCAAAACTAATTGGTGTTAAAATACTACATAACTTTTTTGGTATTATATTAGTGGCATCTAACCGACCTCCTAATCCTGTCTCTAAAATAAGAAAGTCAGATTTTGATTGTTTAAACAATATGAACGCTACAGCTGTTGTTATTTCAAAGAAAGTTATCGGTTTATTATTATTTATTTTTTTTACAAATTTTAGAGTTTCATAAAGTTTCTTGGTGCTTACTTCTTTATTATTTAGAATTATTCTTTCATTAAACTTATATAAATGTGGTGAGATATAAGCATCACATTTATATCCATTCTTCAATAAAATATTTCTTATAAAACTTTGTACAGAGCCTTTTCCATTTGTTCCTGCAATATGGATAGTTTTTGGTAGATGATCTTCAGGATTACCTAATTTTTTTAATAATAATTTTAATCTGTCTAATGAAAGATCAATATATTTGGGATGAAGTTTGACCAGTTCATCTAACAACTTTTCTGTTTTAGATTTCACTTATTAACTTATATGATCTAATACTTTGCACAAAGTTTCTTTAAGATCTTTTCTATGAGAAACGATATCTACCATCCCATGATCTTTTAGATATTCAGCTTTTTGAAAATCTATAGGTAATTCTTCTCTGATGGTGTCTTGTATAACTCTTTTGCCCGCAAAACCTATTGTAGCACCTTGCTCTGCTATTGTAATATCACCTAACATTGCGAATGATGCAGTTACTCCACCTGTTGTTGGTTCAGTAAGAACTACAATGTAGGGAATATTATGTTCATTTAGTAAATCAACAGCAGCTATTGTTCTTGGCATTTGCATTAAACTTACTATTCCTTCCTGCATTCTTGCTCCACCAGAAGATGTAACAATCACATAAGGTAATTTGTTTTCTATTGCAATTTTTGCCCCCTTTACTATTGCACCGCCTACTGCCCTACCCATTGAACCACCCATAAATTCAAAATTCATAAGTCCAGATATTATTTCTTTATCATTAATTTTACCTCTGATGAGTATGAAGGCATCATCTCTATTTGTTTTTTTTCTGTATTCTTTTAATCTATCTTTATATTTTTTCTTATCAGTAAATTTTAGCGGATCATCAGAAATTTTATCAAGGCTAATTTCACTGTAATTTCCATCTTCAAAAAACAATTTTATTCTATTTTCTGCTGACATCCTAAAATGATAATTACAATTTATACAAACATACAAATTTTCCTTTAAATCTTTGTGATGAATCATATTTCCACATGACACACAGTTATTCCATAATTTTTCTGGAACATCTCTTCTTTTTACCAGCGAAGATAACTTGGGTTTAACAAAATTTGTTAACCAATTCATATTTTAGTTCCCTTTTTTAAATCTTTTGAAAATTTATCAATTTCTGACAACATCTTATCTTTGTTATTTAAATTCTCTTCAATTATTTTAATTATACTTGATCCAACAACTGCACCATCAGCTATTTTGCATATATTGTTTACATCAATTGAGTTTTTAATACCAAATCCTGGCACAACTGGTAAGCTCGTATGTTTTTTGATAAAAGCAACAGATTTTTTAAGTTCATTAAGATCAGCAGATTTTTGTCCAGTAATTCCCATAACACTCACATAATATAAAAAACCACTTGCATTTTTTAATATTAACTTAAGCCTTGCTTCGTCAGTTGTAGGAGTAATTAATCTAATTAAATCAATCTTATTTTTTTTAAGCTCATTGATCAAATCTTCATCTTCTTCTGGTTGTAGATCTACAATAATTAAACCATCAACTCCATTTTCTTTGCATTTTTTTACAAACTTCTCAATTCCAAAATGTAGAATCAAATTATAGTAACCCATTAAAATAATAGGAAGATCGCTCTTTGCTTTCTTTGCCTCGGAGGCTAAAGAGAAAATATTTTCTAAATCAATTCCTTTACTTATGGCTCTATTACTTGATAATTGAATTGTTGGACCATCAGCCATTGGATCAGAAAAGGGCATTCCAATTTCCATAATATCAGCTCCATTATTAATTATTGTCTTAATAACTTGTAAACTTGTTTCAAAATCAGGATCACCTCCAGTAACAAATGTTACTAGTTTTTTTTGATCATCTTTAAATGCGTGACTAATTAAATTAGTCATTTAAATCTTTATGTTTAATTCATCAGCTATTGTAAAAATATCTTTATCACCTCGCCCACACATGTTCATGACAATAATTTTATCTTTACTATAGTTTTTTGCTATTTTTTTTAATGCAGCTAATGCGTGCGCTGGTTCTAAAGCTGGAATTATGCCTTCTAATTTACAACAATATTTAAAAGCTTCCAGTGCTTCTTTGTCTGTAGCCGACATGTATGTCACTCTTTTTTCCTCAAACAAAAATGAATGTTCAGGTCCAATTCCTGGATAATCTAAGCCTGCTGAAATCGAATGCGCCTCCTGAATTTGCCCAGACTTTGATTGTAATAAATATGTTTTATTTCCATGCAATACACCTGGCTTACCACCTGTTAAACTTGCTGCATGCTTATCAGTTTTTATCCCATGCCCTGCTGCTTCGACAGCAATCATTTCAACATTTGAGTCATCTAAAAATTCATGAAACAATCCTAAAGCATTTGAACCACCACCAATACATGCTATTAATAAATCCGGAGCCTTTCCTTCCAATTCTTCAAGTTGATTACGAACTTCTTTACCAATTACAGATTGAAAATCTCTAACCATAGCTGGGTATGGATGTGGTCCTGCAGCGGTCCCAATTATATAAAAAGTATCTTTAACATTTGTTACCCAATCTCTTAATGCTTCATTCATAGCATCTTTAAGTGATTTTGACCCAGTAGAAACAGACCGTATTTCTGCACCTAGTAATTTCATTCTAAAAACATTTGGAGATTGTCTTTCGATATCTTTTTCTCCCATATAAACTATGCATGGTAAACCAAATAGAGCACAAACTGTTGCTGTTGCTACACCGTGCTGTCCTGCTCCTGTTTCAGCTATAATTCTAGACTTACCCATTTTTTTTGCTAATAAAATTTGTCCCATACAATTATTGATTTTATGAGCACCTGTATGATTTAATTCATCTCTTTTAAAATAAATTTTTGGACCTCCAAGATCATTACTAATTCTTTCAGCATAGAAAAGAGGACTTGGTCTACCAACATATGTTTTTAAATAATGATTAAATTCATCTATAAAACTTTGATCATTTTTTATTTTTTCATATTCTTTTTCTACTTCAAGAATTAAGGGCATTAAGGTTTCTGAAACATATCTTCCTCCAAATTGACCAAAATAACCTTTTTTATTTGGGTAACTTTTATATGTATTTTTAAGCATTTTTTAATTTATCGATAAAATTATTTATAATGTGATTATCTTTAATGCCAAGCTCTTTTTCTACTCCAGAAGATAAATCTACACCAAATGGATTGATATCATTAAGAATTTCCTGAATATTTTTTATACTAATCCCACCTGATAAAAACCATGGTTTGTCAGTATTTAGATTTTTTAATATATTCCAATCAAAGCTTTTTGCATTACCTCCGGGCAACTCATTTTTCATTGGTTTATAATCAAATAAAAAATAATCTGAACTATTGTAGTTACTAATATTTCTTAAGTCATTTATATTACTAATAGATATTGACTTAATTACTTTCACTCCAATTCTTTTTAAAGTTTTAATATATTCCTCATCTTCTGATCCATGTAATTGTACGTATTTCAATCTAAGTTTTTTTATTATATCTTCTATTTCATTAATATTTTTATTAACAAAAACACCCACACCATTAATATTTAAATTTTCAGATTTTTTTTGTAAGTTACTTGCATCCTCAATTGAAATATTCCTTGGGCTATTAGGATAAAAAATCATTCCAAAAAAATTTACATTATTATCCTCACAGCAGATTAGTGTATCTTCATTTTTTATTCCACAAATTTTAGTTATCATTACTAAATTAAACTTTTATTAATATCTTTTAAAGTTTTAAGCGGATCTATGGATTTTGTTATTGGTCTTCCTATGACTAAATAATTTGCTCCTAGTTCTAAAGCTTTTTTTGGAGTTTCAACTCTTTTTTGGTCATCACTTTTTAAATTATTAGTAACTCTAATACCAGGTGTGACAATTATAAAATTTTTCCCAACTATTTTTCTTATATATTTTATTTCTTTAGGACTGCACACAACTCCGTCAAGTTTATTTTCTTTTGCTGCTTGAGCAAATTTTTTTACTAATAATGATATATTTTTTTGACTATAATATTTTTTAGTTTGATCACTATCTAAGCTTGTTAAAATTGAAACCCCTAAAATCTTTGTGTTTTTTTTGTTTGTTCTAGACGAGATCATCATATCATCTCCACCTGATATATGAATAGTAGTAAAAAGAGGTTTCATTTTAACCAAAGCCTCTAATCCCTTCTCTACAGTATTTGGTATATCGTGTAATTTTAAATCAAGAAATATTTTGGGACAAATAGAATAAATTTTTTTATAACCCACTAAGCCAAAATTATAAAAAAATTGGTAACCAATTTTAAAGGCGTAAACATCCTTTTTTAAGATTTTTACTAATTTGATTGTTTTATTTAAATTATTGCTGTCTAAAGCTACAATTATTTTTTTAGACTTCATCTTCTTTTTTAGATACAGAAAGCGGATTTATTTTTTTATGTAGAACTTTTCCAATTTTAAAGTGTAATTTATAGCTTTGTTTTTTAAATAATTTTTCATTTGTTTTGGGGTTTCTCACTTGTTTTTCCCTATTAATTTTTCTACTCAAAGTTCCAAATCCTCTTAGTTCAATATTGTGACCATCTTTTAAAGAGTTAGTTAATTTTTTAACAAAAATGCTAAATAAAGTATCTATATCTTCGATACTTAAATTATTATGTTTTTTTTGGAGTTTATCGAGGATTTCAGATTTTAACATTAATCCTATTTTTTAAGCACGGATCCTAATATATCACCTAATGATGCGCCTGAAGAACTAGATCCATATTTACTTAGAGCTTCTTTTTCATCTTGGATTTCTAATTCTTTTATTGAAAGATTAATAGTTCTATTTTTTGTGTCTATAGATAAAATAATAGAGTCTACCTTTTCTTCTAGAGCAAACCGATCAGTTTTATTTTCATTCTTATCATTTGATAAATTAGACTTTTTAATAAAACCAAATATTTGTTTTTCATTATCTAGCTCAACTTTTAATCCTTTTTCATCAACATTTACAATCTTACCTGTAACTTTTGAATTAACTGGATTAGCTTCAATAAAATCTTGGACAGGATCATTTTTCAAATGCTTGACTCCTAGGCTAATTCTTTCTTTGTCAGCATTGATATCGAGAATTTTTACTTTTATTTTATCACCCTTTTTTAAATCTTTTAAAATTTCTTCACACTTGCTTTCATCCCAGCTAAGATCTGAAATATGAACCATTCCATCTATCTCATCTATTACTTTTACAAAAATACCAAAATCAACAATGTTTACAACTTCTGTTTCGAATGTGTCATTGATTTTAAAATTTTCATTTAATTTCGTCCAAGGATTATCCTTTATTTGTTTTAAGCTACAATTTATTCTTTTCTTATCATCATCAATATCAATAACTATCACTTCTATTTGATCATTAATATTAACAATTTTAGATGGATGAGGCGGTTTTTTTAACCAGCTTAACTCATTTAACGAAACTACAGAGTCGTATTGATTGTCTATGATTAAATGTACGTTGCTATCATTCATTGAGACTACTTTTCCTAAAACTTTATCCTTTAATTTTATATTATCTCTAACTTTATCCCATGGGTTTTCGGTAAGTTGCTTAATTCCTAGACTCAATCTTGATAATTCTTCATCAAATTTTAACACTTTGACTTTAATCATAGAATTTAGTTCAAGCATATCTGCAGGATTATTAATTTTTGTCCAAGATATATCTGTTACATGGACCAATCCATCAATACCACCTAAGTCAATAAAAGCACCATAGTCAGTTATATTTTTTACTTTACCTTCTATAACCGAACCTTCTGTGATATTTTTAAGAAGCTCAGATCTTTGCTCTTTAAGCTCATTCTCTGTTATAGCTTTTCTTGAGACAACTATGTTGCCTCTATATTTATCCATCTTTAAAATCATTAATTCTAAAGGTTTATTTAATAACTCTTTTGTGTCTTTTATAATTTGTCTAGTCTCTATTTGACTGCCAGGTAGAAATGCAACAACACCATCTAAATCAACACTCATCCCTCCTTTCACTCTATTAAAAGGGACTCCTGTAACTACTTTATTTTCATTGAAACTATTTTGAAGATTATGCCATGCTTTTTGTTTAACCGCTTTTTCTCTTGAAAGTAGTGTTTCACCGTTAGCGTTGTCTACATTTTCTATAAAAACTTCAGTTTCATCTCCAACTTCCAGTTCGGATTTTAAACCAGGTCTAGAAAATTCACTAAGTGGGATACGTCCTTCACTTTTTAACCCAACATCAATTGTAACAATGTCATTTTCTATAGAAATGATTTTTCCTGTAGTAATACTTTTTTCTTTTGCTGTAGAATTTTTTAATGAATTATTAATAAGCGTATCATATTCTGAATTTGAAACTTTATTTTGGGTTTGTTGGTTCATTTTATATTTTTCTCAACAATTTTGCTATTTGACCAATTGTATTTTTAAATGTCCCACTATTATCGATTATATATGCACCTTTAGGTACAATTAGTGGTGAATGTTTTCTTATTTTATCTAGTCTATCTCTCAATTTAATTTCCTTCAAAATTTTTGGGTATATAGACTTTTCACCACTATCAATCAACTGTTTATATCTTCTTTTTGCTCTAATTTCAGGATTTACCTCAATATATAGTTTTAAATCAGCATTTTTGAAAACAACTGATCCTATATCCCTACCATCAATAACAAAACCTTGTTTTTTTTTATTTTTTTTTACATAATTATGCTGTAGTTTATTAACAAAACTTCTAACACAATCATAAACAGCAATTTTCGAAGCTAATTTACTTATTTTTTGTGTCCTAATTCGTAAACTATTTCTAAAAGAAATATTATTTATTGTATTTAATTTTTTTTTAATTTGATAAACATTATCGATATCTACATCATTAGTTAAAAAATTAAGAGCAAGTCTTCTATATAATATACCAGAATCTAAATGATTAAGTTTCCATTTTTTACTTATAAATTTAGCTATTTTTTCCTTTCCAGAAGCAGCAGGACCATCGATAGTTATAATTATTTTTTTCAAAAAATTCTTCCACCCAAGTTATTTAATTCCTTTTTGAAAGTAGGAAAACTAGTATTAATGGAGTTTGAGTCTTCAATATTTAAAGGTCCTATTTTTGTACCCATTATACAAAATGCCATTGCTATACGATGATCAAAATCAGTTCGTATTATATTATTTTTTATTTGATAGTTTTTTGAAGGATAAATATACAAATCATCATTTTCAGACTTACAATTAACCCCACAATTTTGTAAGTTTAGTAAAATTAATTTTAATCTATCACTCTCTTTTACTCTTAATTCTTTTAAACCACGAAATATACTAGGTGAGTCAGCAAAAGACGCTGCAACTGCTAGAATTGGATATTCATCAATCATCAAATCAGCAAATTCTGGACCTAATTCACAACCATGTAAATTTGAATTTATCACTTCAATATCACAAATATTTTCATTGTTATTTGTTCTATTATTAATCAATTTTATTTTAGCACCCATTTTTTTTAATGCTAAAATTATCCCGTTCCTCGTTGGATTATTATTAATATTCTTAAGAGTTATATTAGAATTACTATTAATTAATGCTGCAACAATGAAAAATGCACTACTTGAAAGATCATTTGGCACATCAATATTATTTGATACAAGTTCCTTTTTTCCAATAACTTTAATTATTTTTTTTTTGTCTATTTTTTTTATTTCTATATTTGCACCAAATGATTGCAACATAATTTCTGTATGATCTCTTGTTATTTTGTTCTCTGTTATATTTGTTTCACCTTCAGTATTTAAAGCAGCTAGTAGTAAACCTGACTTAATTTGTGCAGATGGAATTTTTAAGTCAATTTCGGCAGGTTTTAAATTACTTCTTTCAATAGTAAGAGGTAAAGATCCTTTAGTCGTAAAAATTTTTGCATTCATTTTACTTAAAGGATCTGTAATTCTTTGCATAGGTCTGCTAGATAATGACTTGTCACCTGTTAAAACTGATTTAAAATTTTGAGAAGATAATAACCCCGTTAATAATCTGGCACTAGTTCCAGAGTTTCCAAGATATATATCAATTTTCGATTCATTTAATGAATTTAATCCTTTTCCCTGTATTATTA
The DNA here is from genome assembly GCA_902623255.1 of uncultured Alphaproteobacteria bacterium. Lineage (GTDB taxonomy): Bacteria > Pseudomonadota > Alphaproteobacteria > HIMB59 > CACPNW01. The sequence continues at coordinate 9,701 of CACNSY010000013.1, forward strand.
ATTTTTTTCCATTATCTTCTATATTAACACCCATAGCCTTAAATGCGTTAAGTGTATGCATAACATCCTCAGATTTTAGAATGTTATTTATTTCACAAAATCCATTCGATATTGATGGTATTATTATTGATCTATGTGAAATGGATTTATCACCTGGTATTTTTGGTATACCATTTATACCTTTTGTAATTACTCCACTAATCATTTATAGTTGAAAATTTGAACCTAAATAAAATTTTTTAATTTTTTCATCATTCGCAGCAGATACTGGATCGCCCTCAAAAAATATAGCTCCTTCATTAACGATATAAACTTTATCAACTATTTTAAGAGTTTCTCTCACATTGTGATCTGTTATTAAAATTCCTATATTTCTTTTTTTTAAATTTTTAATTATTATTTTTATTTCTTCAATTGATACTGGATCAATACCTGTTAAAGGTTCATCTAGTAACAAATACTTTGGATTAGTAGCAAGAGTTCTAGCTATTTCTAATCTTCGTCGTTCTCCTCCAGACAGCACTATTGATTTAGACTTTCTTACATGATTAATATCAAATTCATTTAAAAGGTTTTGTAATAAGATATTTTGTTTGTTTTTATCTTTTTCTTTGATTTCAATTATTGATAAAAGATTATCTTCTACACTCATTCCTCTAAAAATTGATGCTTCTTGAGGAAGATAACTAATACCCTTTATACCTCTTAAATAGATTGGTAAATTTGAGACATCTAATTTATCTATTAAAATACTACCACTATCTGGTTTAACCAAACCTACTATTATGTAGAAAGTAGTTGTTTTTCCAGCACCATTAGGCCCTAACAATCCAACAATTTCATTTCTTTTAATAGAAATACTAATATCTCTAACAACTTGTTTATTACCATAAGTTTTTGAAATTTTTTTTATAGATAAACCATTATCTAAGATATTAAATTTATTACTCATTATTTTGGATAATTACTTTTACTTTACCTTGATTATTTGATTTAATTTTATATGAATTATTTGTAGTATCAAGAGTTCCATAGTCACCTGTTATTTTTTCTTCATTTCGAATTATTGTAACTTTATCAATTAATTCAATAATTGAATTATCATTATCAAAATTTATTTTTTTTGCATACATTTCAGTATCTTTATTTTTTACATACGATAGATTTTTATCATAAACTTCCAGAAATTTTATTTCTTTATTGTCTGGGAAATCAGTAAAAATTCCATCTATAGACTCTGCTACAATGAGAATATTTTCATTTAATAATTTGGAATTTGGACCATTTAAATTAAAATCACCATTTAAATTATTAATTTCTATAAATCCATCTGATAACATTTTGACATCTTTAGTTATTAATTCTGAGCCAATTCCCTCCACTTTTAATTGTTCAGTCTTTACTTTTAAGTTTAGAATTTTGCTTTTGCCTTTTATCTCGAAAACGTGTGAAACAAAATCTACTTCACCTTTTGCTGCAAGTTCAATAATATCATATAAACTTTTATCAAAATTAATTTTAACCTCATTAGCATTAAGTGAAAAATCATCAGATTCAATTTTTACATTTTTTTTTAATAAATAAAATTTCTCATTTTGAAAGACTTCAATGCCATCTTCAGTAGTTATTTCGGTTTCACCAAGTTCTCTTCCATATAATGTTATTGAAAAAAGTAAGATTATTAGAAAAATAAAATTAAATTTCATTTTAAAATAATATTTGAGTTGCCAACGAAAACTATTTTATTTCCATTATCTTGAATATCAAAACCATTTGAAAAAATAATAGCATTCTTTGATTTAAATAATGATTTTGTTTTACTCTGCGCCGTTTGTTTATTTCTATTAAAAACAACTTTGTCTGTTTCAATACTAAAATCAGATGATTTAAATTTAACATTATTTTTTAATAATACCTCATCTTTATTTAAAAAATTACCTTCACCGGCAGATATATAAATTTTTTTTGTTTCATTATTTATTGCAAATTTTGGTTTTGAAATATCTGCATCTGAAAGTTCATTCTTTACATATTCAAAATTTATATTTGAGAGATTGATTTGTTTATATAAAATAAAAATAATAAATGAGATTATTAGTAGTGTCCCAATCAAAACAATTAACTTTCTATTTATATATAAAAAAGAATTCAAACTAACTCGTCAATCTTAATAAGTCGTGTATATGAACAATTCCCAAAGGAATTTTATTTTCACAAATAAATAAACTAGTTATTTTTTTTGTATTCATCAAATTTATTGCTTCACCAACTAACATTTTTTTATTAGCTAAAGCTGGTCTTTTTGTCATTACATCAGATGCTTTTTTATCAAAAAAACTTGAATTTAAATTTCTACGCAAATCACCATCTGTAATTATTCCAACTATTTGTTTTTTATTATTAATTACTCCAATACAACCAAAACTCTTTTTAGTCATAGTAATTAAAGCTTTAGACATTTTATCATCTACTTTTGTCAAAGGTAATTCTTTTCCTAAATGCATAACATCACTTAAGTTTTTTAAATCTTTACCCAGATTACCTCCTGGATGAAGACTTTTAAATTGTGTACTTTTAAAGCCTCTTAATTCTAATAAACAAATTGCTATACAATCTCCAATAATCATACACATTGAAGTAGAGCTTGTAGGTGCTAGGTTCAAAGGACAAGCTTCGATAGGTTTTTTATACAAAATTCCTATAGTAGCATTTTTATGAAGTATACTTTTCGAGTTACTGGTTATGCTGATAAGTTTAATATTAAATCTTTTAGTAAATTGAATTATATTATTTAGTTCAGATGTTTCACCCGAGTTAGAAATTGCTATTACGCAATCATCTTTTTTTATACTTCCTAAATCACCATGACTAGCTTCAGTTGCATGAACAAAATATGATGGTGTTCCTGTTGAGGTAAAAGTTGCAGATATTTTATTGCCAATGTGTGCACTTTTACCAACACCAGTAATCACAATTTTTCCTTTAGTATTATAAATTAGATTTACCGCCTTACAAAAATTTAAATTAAATGTAGACTTTAAATTTTTTATACTACTTAGTTCTCGTGCTAATGTTCTATTTGCACTACTAATTATTTTTTTACTGTATTTCATTAATGTTTAAATATATCTTGTTCTGACCAACCATTAATATCTAAATCTGTTCTATATTGAATAAAATCAAAACATGCTTTAGCTAATTTACTTCTTTTTTCTCTTAATAACATTTTATCAAGCTTACCTTTTATTTTATGTAAATATAAAACATCATTAGCGGCGTATCTTTGCTGTTCTTTAGTTAATTCTCCACCCCAATCAGAAGACTGCTCAGTTTTTGAAATTGATTTTCCTAATAATTCATTACAAAGATCTTTGTATCCATGTTTGTCAGTATATGTTCTAACTAGTTTTGATGCAATTTTAGTACAGTAAATGTTTTTAATATTAATTTTGAAGTTGTGTTTGAATACAGCTACATCAAACCTAGCATAATGAAATATTTTTTGAATTTTATTGTTCTTAAGAATTTTAATTAAATTTAGAGGTTTTTCAGTAGATAAATCAATTTTTACGAGATGACATACATCATCACCATTAGAAATTTGGACCAAACATAATTTATCTCTTTTAGGATTTAATCCCATTGTTTCGCTATCCAAGGCAATAATATTAGAAACTTTAAAACTTGCTGGAAGATCTCCTTTATAGAAATTTATTTTCATTTTGATTTTATTACCTGTATAATTTATATTTTTTCTCTATATCACGTATTTAATTAAAGGTCATGAAATCAATAGTAATTTTTGGAGGTTCAGGTTTTGTTGGTAAACATTTAATAAGACGTCTTACAAAAAATGGCCATAAAATCATAGTCCCATATCAAAGATCTGTACAAGAAGCTAAAATCCGACTTTTAGGTGTAACTGGACAAGTAATTCCATTTCGTTATTCTTCATTAGAAGATAAAAGGGTCAAATCTGTTTTAAATAATGTCGACGTATGCATTAATTTGAAAACTACATACGATCAAAAGAAAGGTGATTTTAATCATACAATATATAAGTTTAATCAGAAACTTATTAGAATTTTAAAATCTAGTAAGGAACTAAAGCAATTCATTCTTTTTTCTGGTCTCGGTGTAGATATTGATAAAAATTCAACAAGAAGTATTGCAGTACATAAATCTGAAAAGGAAGCTTCTAAACAACTAGATAATGTAATTATTATTAGACCTGGTGTTATTATAGGTGGTGGCGATATCTTCATGAAAAGACTTTTGCCAATATTTAAAGCTTCATTTTTTGTCCCACTTTTTGGAGATGGTTCAACAAAATTCCAACCCGTATTTATTGATGATGTTTCTTTAGCCGTTGATGAAATAATTAATTCCAATATTAAGGGGAAAAATATTTACGAACTTGCTGGCCCTAGGATTTATTCTTACAAGGAATTTTTTAATCATATTTCTAGTTTTTTAAACAAAACTCGAGTTTTAGTTCCTGTTCCTATGGCATTTATGAAACCTATGATAAATATTGCTGAAAAAACTCCAATTTCTCCTCTTACCTCAGAACAGTTAACATTATTTGAAAAGGATAATCTTATTGTAAACGTTGATAAATCATTCCAAAATCTTGATATTAATCCACAGGATACACTGCAAATACTTAAAAATATTGTTGTAAATTAAGGGTTTTTTCATTTTTAGTACATAAGTGGTACTATTATTTCAAAATTATTGTTTCCTTTTTTATCTTGAATGTGTATTTGGTTCGATCTACATAAAATAGTAAACAAATGATAACTAAATGCTAAAATTTACTAAAATAAATAAGGAAAATCCTAGTAAAGTATCTGCCAAAGAGAGAGTTAAATCATTTGATGAAATTTACGCCAAATATGCCTCACAAAAGGCAGAAGAACAAGCTTCCAGATGTTCTCAATGCGGTGTTCCTTTCTGCCAAGTTCATTGTCCTTTACATAATAATATTCCAGATTGGCTAAAACTAACTGCTGAAGATAGAATGCAGGAGGCATTTGAAATATCCAGCTCTACAAATAACATGCCTGAAATTTGTGGTCGTATATGTCCTCAAGATCGTTTGTGTGAAGGTAACTGCGTAATTGAACAATCTGGCCACGGCACTGTTACTATAGGATCGATAGAAAAATATATTACAGATAAAGCTTGGGAAGAAGGTTGGGTTAAAAATATAGAACCAGTTGAAGAAAGAAATCTAAGTGTGGGAATCATAGGTTCTGGTCCTGCTGGATTAGCTGCAGCAGAAGAACTTCGTAAAAAAGGATTTCAGGTTACAATATATGATCGCTATGATAGACCAGGAGGTCTCTTAATTTATGGTATCCCAAATTTTAAACTAGAAAAAGATATTGTTATAAGAAGAACAAATCGACTTAAAGAAAGTGGAATTAAGTTTGAACTAAACTGCGATATTGGCAAAGACATTACATTTGAAGATATTAAAATTAAGCATGATGCAGTTCTTATAGCAACCGGGGTTTACAAATTTAGAGAAATCAATCTAAATACATCAAATTTTAATAATGTTGTACCAGCTTTAGATTTCCTAATAGCGAGTAACAAGACTGGTTTAAAAGATAAAGTTGAAGATTTCACAAATGGAAGATTAAACGCAAATGGAAAAAATGTAGTTGTCATTGGTGGAGGTGATACCGCTATGGATTGCGTTAGAACGGCTATAAGACAAGGAGCAAAATCTGTTAAGTGTCTTTACAGACGTGATAAGACAAACATGCCCGGTTCGCAAAGAGAAGTTCAAAATGCAATAGAAGAGGGCGTCGATTTTCAATGGTTGACTTTACCAACTGAATATTCGGGAAACGGGTCATTGAAAAATGTCAGAACCGTTTTAATGCAACTCGGAGAACCAGATGAGTCAGGTAGAAGAAAGCCAGAGCCAAAAGAAGGTACGGAAAAAGAGCTAGATGTTGATTTAGCTATAGAAGCTTTAGGTTTTGAACCTGAAAATTTACCTAAGCTTTTTGATCATAATGATCTGACAGTTACAAGATGGGGTACGCTAAAAATTAATTATAAAAATATGATGACATCAATTGATGGAGTATTTGCTGCTGGAGATATTGTTCGCGGTGCAAGTTTAGTTGTTTGGGGAATCAAAGATGGTCGTGATGCAGCAAAAAATATTAATGAATATTTAGAAAATAATTTTTCCGATCAAAATAATATTAATAAGAAAGCAGTAAATGCCTAATCACTTTATTGAAAAGTATAAAAAGGATAAAAAATTCTTAGAAGAAAATCATGTTTATAATGAACAAGATGAACATTCATCATGTGGTGTTGGATTAATAGCATCTTTAGATGGATCTGAGACAAGAGAAATAGTCGAGTTAGGAGTTCAAGCTTTAAGAGTTTTGTATCACCGGGGAGCAGTTGATGCTGATGGTAAAACAGGTGATGGTGCAGGAATACAGTTATCCATACCAAAGAATTTCTTTACCCAACAAATAGAAAGAACTGGCCACACTCCTAATGATTTACCTTTCGGGGTTGGCATGATTTTTTTACCACGTACAGATTTTGCCGCTCAAGAAAACGCTCGTACAATTGTTGAATCTGAAATAATTAAAGAAGGTTTGAAAATATATGGTTGGAGACACGTTCCAATTAATTCATCGATTATTGGTGATAAAGCAAAAGCAACAAGGCCTGAAATAGAACAAATACTAATTTGTAATGAAGAACTAGAAGATGAAAAAGAATTTGATAATAAACTTTTTATAATTAGAAAAAGAATAGAAAAAGAAATTAGAAATCAAAATATTTCAGACTTTTATATTTGCTCACTATCTTGTCAGTCCATTGTTTATAAAGGTATGTTTTTAGCAGAACAGCTTTCCAATTTTTATCCAGACATCCAAAATGAGAATTTTATTTCTAGATATGCAGTTTATCACCAGCGCTATTCAACTAATACATTTCCCACTTGGTCTTTAGCACAGCCTTTTAGAGTGATTGCGCATAATGGTGAAATAAATACACTTAAAGGTAATAAAAATTGGATGGCTGCGCATGAGCCAAGAATGGAACATAAAAATTTTGGCAATAATGTAGATGATTTAAAACCCATAATTGATGCTAAAGCGTCTGACTCTGCTGCATTAGATTCAACAATAGAGTTATTAGTTAAAGCTAATCGTTCTTTACCTATGGCTAAAATAATAACAATTCCAGAAGCTTGGTCCCACAGAAGAGATTTTCCAAAAAAAATAAAAGATTTATATGCTTATGGTGGAGCAGTTATGGAGCCATGGGATGGTCCAGCAGCAATATGTGGCGCGTACAGTGATTGGGCCATTGCTGGAATGGATAGAAATGGCCTTAGACCTATAAGATATACACTAACAAAAAATCTTCTCATTGCGGGTTCTGAAACTGGAATGGTTGATATTAAAGAAAATGAAATAGTAGAAAGAGGTAGGGTAGGGCCAGGTCAATTAATAGCGGTCAACTTTAAAGAGAAAAAATTTTTTAAAGATCATGAGATAAAAAAGTATTTAGCAGAAACTAAACCATTTGGTGATTGGACTAAAAAAATTACGTATATTGATAAACTTGTTCAATCTGTTGATGAGGAATTTAGAGATTTAGACTCTGGAGATCTAAGAAAAAGAATGGCATGCTTTGCCTGGTCAGTAGAAGACATAGAATTAATACTTCATCCGATGATTGCTGAAAAAAAAGAAGCAACGGGATCGATGGGAGATGACACTCCACTAGCTGTGCTTTCAAATAAATATAGAGGACTTCATCACTTTTTTAGACAAAATTTTAGTCAAGTTACAAATCCACCAATTGATTCATTAAGAGAAAAAGTTGTTATGAGTCTTCGAACTAGAATTGGAAACTTAAGTAATATTCTTGATGAAGATGAAGATCAATGCGATCATTTACAATTGAATTCTCCTGTTCTTTCAATTGAGCAATTCAAATCTATGCGAAGATATATGAAAGATAGTGTGAAGATCATTGACACAACAATGGATAAAACAAATCCTGAAAATAATTTTGAGATAGAAATTTCAAGAATAAACCGAGAAGCAGAACAAGCTGTTAGAGAGGGGTATGTTCATATAATTTTAAGTGACAAAGAAATGTCTAAAACAAGAATAGCTCTTCCTATGATATTAGTTACAAGTTCTGTTCACCATCATTTAATTAAACAAAATCTTCGAACTTTTATTTCCTTAAATGTTCAATCTGCAGAATGTTTAGATGTACAATATTTTGCAGTGCTTATCGGAGTTGGAGCAACAAGTGTGAATGCATATATGGCACAACAAGCTATAGCGGAAAGACATAAAAAAGGATTATTTAAAAATCTCTCATATGAAGAATGTGTAGAGAGATTTATTAATTCTATAAATAATGGTTTGCTTAAGACTATGAGTAAGATGGGAATATCAGTAATTAATTCATATCGAGGTGGTTGTAATTTTGAAGCGATTGGACTCAGTAGAAATTTAATGAGCAAATATTTCCCTTCTATGAGTTCTAAAATATCCGGTATCGGTATCAGCGGTATCGAAAGAAGATCAAGATTAGCTCATGATAATGCTTATGAAGAAAGTGTTATTACGCTGCCGATTGGAGGAAACTATCGCTATAGATTTGGTGGTGAAAAACATGCTTTTGAAGCAAGATCAATTCACATGCTTCAAACTGCAGTAACTTCTAATAATTATTCTTTATTTAAAAAATATTCTTCGATGATTGATGAAATGGATCCTATAAATATTCGTGATCTTTTAGACTTCAAAAAAAATAACAATAATAGTAACTCTAACACAGTAGAACCTTCTCAAGAAATTAGAAAAAGGCTAGTTGCACCAGGAATATCACTTGGAGCCCTGAGTCCAGAAGCGCATGAAACTCTTTCTGTAGCAATGAATAGGATAGGAGCTAAATCTGATTCAGGTGAAGGTGGTGAAGATCCGATTAGATTTAAACCTAAGCCAAATGGAGATAACGCATCATCAAAAATTAAACAAATTGCAAGTGGACGATTTGGTGTAACAGCGGAATATTTAAATAATTGTGAAGAAATTGAAATTAAAGTTGCACAAGGTGCAAAACCTGGTGAGGGTGGACAATTGCCAGGAGGAAAAGTTACAGAATTAATTGCTAAACTAAGACATTCAACCGAAGGTGTGACGCTTATTAGTCCCCCTCCTCATCATGATATTTATTCTATCGAAGATTTAGCTCAGCTGATTTACGATTTGAAACAAATTAATCCAAGAGCTAAAGTATGCGTTAAGTTAGTTGCTCAGTCAGGGATTGGAACAGTCGCAGCTGGTGTTGCAAAAGCAAAAGCTGATACGATACTCATTTCTGGTCACAATGGTGGAACTGGAGCAAGCCCACAAACAAGCATTAAGTATGCAGGACTTCCTTGGGAACTCGGATTAAGTGAAGTACATCAAGTTCTATCTCTAAATAACTTAAGAGATAAAGTCGTTCTTAGAACTGATGGGGGTTTGAAAACAGGAAAAGATATTGTTATTGCGGCTATGCTTGGGGCAGAAGAATATGGAATAGGTACAGCAAGTTTAGTTGCTATGGGCTGTATCATGGTTAGACAATGTCATTCAAATACTTGTCCCGTTGGAGTTTGCTCACAAGATGAAAAACTTAGAGAAAAATTTACCGGAACACCAGAAAAAGTAATTAATCTTTTTAGTTTTATTGCTGATGAAGTTAGAGAAATTTTAGGATCTCTAGGCTTTTCTTCTCTTGATGAAGTAGTTGGAAGATCTGATCTTTTATATCAAGTCAGTAGAGGAAGTTCTGATCTTGATGATTTAGATTTAAATCCAATTATTCAAACCATTGATTCATCAGTTGGAGAATTTGACATAAAGAAAAATACAATTAATGAAGTTAGCGATAGCCTTGATATTAAAATCATAGGCGACGCTAAGTCTTTCTTTGAAACAGATCAAAAAATTGAACTAAACTATAATATCAAAAATACTGATAGAGCTATTGGTACAAGACTTGCATCAGAAATTACTACTACAAAAGGAATGAGTTCTCTTCCAGAGGATTTCTTTACAGTTAATTTTCATGGTTCTGCTGGACAATCTTTTGGAGCATGGAGTGTGCAAGGAACTACTCTTAAAGTTTTTGGTGACGCTAACGATTATGTTGCAAAAGGATTATCAGGGGGTAAAATTGTTATACAACCAAGCTCATCTTCACAACTAAAAACAAACAAAAATGTTATCATTGGGAATACTGTACTATATGGAGCAACGCGTGGTAAACTTTTTGCAGCTGGAACTGCTGGTGATAGATTTGCTGTTAGAAACTCTGGCGCACATGCTGTTATTGAAGGATGTGGTGATAATGGATGTGAATATATGACTGGAGGAAGTGCAGTTATTCTTGGCGAAGTAGGAAATAATTTTGGAGCAGGAATGACAGGAGGTATGGCCTTTGTTTATGATAAAGAAGGAACTTTACCACTTCGTATAAATCTTGAAGACATTTTCTATCAACAACAAATGACGAACCACTGGGAGAAAGTTTTATATCTAAAAGTTGAAGAACATATCAAAGAAACAAATTCACGGTACGCAAAAAATCTTCTCGAAAACTGGGAAAATGAAAAATTACTCTTCTGGCAGATTGTTCCGAAAGAAATGATTAATAAATTTGATAAACCAGTTTTAATACAAGAGGAAAAAACAGCCTAAGTTTTTTTAATCATAGATAAAATAGAATCATTAATAACTTTTAGATCAAATTCCTCAGATAATCGATGATCACTGTTTTTTAAAAGTTTTATTTGAATTTGATTACCTTTTATTTTTTTTACAATTTTATTAGGAGTATCTGGTTTAACTATATTGTCTTTCATACCTTGAATTAGAATTAAAGGTTTATTCCAATTGAAATTTTTGTTAAGAATTTTATTCTTCCGTCCTTCCACAATATATTTCTTTTTTATAAGATAACTAAAATCATTATATGAGCATCTAATAATACCTTTATTATTTATCTCTTTCTTTTTCTTATTTGATAAATTTCTATAAAAGTCATCAATATAATCAGGTGCTGCTGCTACACCTACTAATCCAACTATTTTTGATGGCCTTGCTTTGGCAGCTAAAAACATTAACCATCCACCCATACTGCTACCAACCAGAATTTGCGGTCCTTTTGCAATATTATCAATGATATCAATTAAGTCTTTCTTCCAATCTGAAATTGTAAAATCTTCAAATTTTCCATCAGATTTTCCATGACCACGGCATTCAAAACGTATAAATCTTAATTTTTGTTTTCGTGCAAATTTTTCTATAGATACTGCTTTTAAACCATTCATATCGGAGTTGAGGCCATGAATAAAAATTATGCCTGGGCCTTTACCATTATTGAATTTATATCGAATTCTTTCTTTTTTCTTATTAATAAAGTAAGGCATTTTTGATACAAATACTTATATTTTAATAAAATGTCATCATTTAATGTTGCTCAAATTCTTCCCTCTTTAGATTCTGGTGGTGTCGAAAGAGGTACTATTGAAGTTGCAAATTATTTATCTGAATTAAATTTAAAAAATAATATTATCTCTAATGGTGGGCGTTTAATTAAGGAAATTAATAAAAATTATACTGATCATTTTCTATTACCAGTTAACTCAAAAAATTTTTTTATTTATCCATTAATTGCTAATCAATTAAAAAAACTAATAATTAATCAAAATATTAATGTTGTTCATGTACGATCAAGAGCACCAGCATGGATTTTAAGTTTTATAAAAAATAAAAATTTCAAAACAATATCTACATTCCATAATGTGTATAGTGGCAATTCTTATTTTAAAAAAATCTATAATAAGCAATTATCTAAAGTTGATCAGATTGTTGCGATTTCAAATTATGTAAAAAATGAAATTAGTAAAAAATACAATTTAAATTCAAATAAAATTAAAGTGATTAATAGAGGAGTTGATGTTAAATATTTTGAAAAACCAATTTTAGATTCTCATATAGAAAATATAATAAATAAGTATCAAATTGATACCTCAAAAAATATTATTCTATACCCTGCGAGACTAACAAACTGGAAAGGTCAAATTGAGTTTTTAGATATATTTAATAAGATACAAAATGATAATTTTTTACTTTATTTTGCAGGTGATACAAAAAATCAATCTTATACAGAGAAATTACAAAATAAAATTCAAAGTTTTAACCTTGGTCATAAATGTAAGATTATAGGTAATCTACTAAGAGATGATTTGAAAACTTTATATTACCTATCATCAATTATTGCCTCCTTTCCTTTACAAGCTGAAGGGTTTGGAAGAACTATAAGTGAAGCATTAATAATGCAAAAAAAGATACTTACTTTTAACTATGGTGGTGTCAAAGATCAGCTTGATAAATTAGATGATATTTATAAAGTAGATCCTCATAAATATAATGAAATAGATATAAAACTTCAAAATATTATAAAAATAGATAAAGAAAAATTTTCTAATATTTCTTTAGGTAGTAAAGACTACATATCAAAAACATTTTCAAAACACCAAATGGTAAAAAGTTACGTAGACTTATATGAACAGCAATCAATTTAACAAAATATTAGTAGTAAAGCATGGATCACTTGGTGATATTGCATTTTCAATACTTGCTATGGCATCAATTAAGCAATTTTTTAGTACCGCCACTATCGATTTACTTACCGACGAAAAATATATAGATTTTTTAAGAAATTCTAATTATTTTAGCTCGATTTTTAAAGATAATAGAAAAGGAATAATAGATTCACTAAGGGTAATATTAAAAATTAATAAAAATAAATACGATCTAATAATAGATTTACAGAATTCTAAAAGGACAAATAATTATTGGTCATTCTTAAAATCTATTTCAAAAGTAAAAGTTAATGGATCTAGGTCTAATTGTGATATTCAGTATGTAATTCCCCCTCAAGGAACTGAATCTCCTCAGCAAGGATTATACAATCAATTAAGGCTAATAGGTATAAATGAAATTAATCAAAATGTAGATTGGCTTTCCAGAGATATTCCAGCAATTAATGAAAACAAAATAATCTTAATGATACCCGGTGTTTCTAAATCAGGTAAAGATAAGCAATGGTCACCTAAAAAATTTGCACTACTTGCAAGTTCTCTAGAAAAAAAAGGGTATCATATTTGTGTTGTTGGTCAAAAATCAGATAAAGAAACAGTAGAAATAATCTATAAAGCATGTCAAAAGGTTACAGATTTAACAGACAAATCTCCTCCTGGAATTATTTACTCCTTAGCTAAAAAAAGTAAATTTATAATTACTAATGATACTGGTCCAGGCCATATTGCAGCTTTAAGTAATTCAAGGATTCTTTTTTTAGCAAAAGATAATGTTATTTCAAAATCAAACTTGTCTGAATATAAAAATGGTTACACAATCCTTAGTGACACAATGGACTCAATATCAGTAAAAAAGGTATTAGATTTTTTGAATGATAAAAAATTTATCTAATAAATGAAATTAATTCTTTTTCTAAATTTTGGTTATTGGAGAATAGTTTAGTATATTTTTTCTTCCACGGCGCATATTCTTTTGCAATCATATCTGGAACATTATCTGAATCATAAATAACACAAAGTTGTGTTTCAGAAAGTGATGCAATATGTGTGCATCCACATTCAGGCGTAATTACATACATTGAAGAATTTATTATTGATGTCCAATTATCAAAACTTAATTGATCTAAGATTAAAACATTATTTATACTTTTAAGATTATTAAACTCTTCATTAGTAACAATCTCATATTTTTTAAATATTTCATAGAATACATTTTTTGATGTGGCATCAGTTGTCATTACAATATTAATTTTTGAATTTTTAAGTTTGTCTAATAGATTTATGAAGTTTTTTTCTGAAAAATATTTATTGATCCATTTTGAAGATAAATGAATTAAACATAATTTCTTAAAATTTACATCTATTTCAGCTAATTCAAACATATTTCTAATCTCTGCATCATTATTTAAACTTAATCCATTTTTAGTAACTAATTCCATCATAATCTTTGTTTGATGAAGTGGGATATTTCGTGAATATCTTAATTGGCGATCGATTATTAAGCAGTGAGTAAAAAAGATTTTACCCAAAATTCTATCAAAAAATTTACTCATGTAATTATTTTTGTATCGAGATTTAAAAATTAACAATGACTTTGTTTTGCTTTTAGAAAAAATTGATATTAAAATACTTACTATTCCTGGACTAAATGTAAAAATATAATCATAATTTTGATTTCTTAATTTTGAGATAGTTTTTAAGATTTGAAAAAAATAATTTTCAAGTAAAAAAACTTTATTAATAAGTTTAAATTTTTTACATATTTTTTGATTTTTTTTAGAACATACAATATCAATTTTAAAATCTTCATTAACATCTTTTAATCCTTGGACAATGGGAAGAGTAAGTATCATATCTCCCATTTTATCGTTTCTAACTAAACAAATTCTCATAAAGTGTATTTAATAACCTAAAAACAATTAATCTTTTTTAAAATCAGCTCTTGAATTTAATTTCATTTGAGATTATATCCTAAAAAAATATGACAAAAGACTTAATTTCCTAATATGCTATTAAATAATAGCTATAACTTAATCTCTACATAACTTGGCCGTAAACTTTAAAACAAAGAAAGATATTGGTCCAAGAATCAATGAGCAAATCACTGCGAGTGAAGTTAGACTTATATCTAGTAATGGAAAACAGCTAGGCATATTAAGTATCCGTGAAGCACTTATACAAGCTGAAGATGAGGGATTTGACTTGGTTGAAGTTTCTCCTGAAGCCAATCCCCCAGTTTGCAAAATTATTGATTATGGTAAACTAAAATACAGAGAGCAAAAAAGTAAAAAAGAAGCAAAGAAAAAACAAAAAACAATTGAAGTAAAAGAAATTAAGATGAGACCTGGAATAGATACTCATGATTACAATGTAAAAATAAAGGCGCTATCAAAGTTTATTGGTGGTGGAAATAAGGTAAAAGTTTCAATGCGTTTTAGAGGGCGTGAAATGGAACATCAAAACTTAGGTTTTGATTTGCTTAAAAAGCTTACAACTGAAGTGGAAGAATATGCTAAAGTTGAAGTAGCGCCCAAATTTGAGGGTAAACAAATAATGATGATACTTGTTCCTCAGGTTGCTAAGTAATTCTTCATATTGCAAAATATACAATTATCAGTATAAGCCTTTCAAACTTGTTATGGCCTGCGGGGCAGCCTAACGGGTAAACTTATAATATAGGAGATAGTAATGCCCAAGCTTAAAACTAAAAGTAGTTTAAAAAAAAGATTTTCTAGAACAGGTACTGGTAAAATTAAATTTAAACCTGCTGGAAAGAGACATGGAATGAGTAAACGTTCCAATAAATTTATTCGTAACACTAAAAGATCTGCAATTATGTCACCAGGTGACTCTGCTTTGATTGATCATATGTTACCATACAACAAGTAAGGGGAAATCAATGGCAAGAGTATCACGCGGTGTTACAGCAAGAGCTAGACACAAAAAAGTAATTAAAAGAGCAAAAGGTTATTACGGTAGAAGAAAAAATGTTTTTCGTGTTGCTGTGCAGGCTGTCGAAAGAGGCATGCAATATGCTTATAGAGATCGTAAAAAAAGAAAAAGTGATTTTAGGGGTTTATGGATTCAAAGAATCAATGCTGGTGTTCGACTTCATGGTTTAACATATTCGCAATTTATATCTGGTCTTAAAAAATCATCTATTGAAATAGATAGAAAGATTTTAGCGGATCTTGCAGTTAACCAGCCAGAGGCTTTTAAAGCTTTAGTCAATAAAGCTCAATCTGCTAGATAATTTTAATTAATAAAATATAATAGATATTGATGGCATTTGCTGAAAATAAAATTGATGTTCTAAAAAAAATTAAAGCTTCAAAATCCTTCGAAGATTTAGAAAAACTTCGATTATATTATTTAGGTAAAAAAGGATTAATACCTGAAGCTTTAAAAGGATTAGGTTCTTTGTCGATTGAAGAAAAAAAATCGAAAGGACAGGAATTAAATATTATTAAAAAAGAAATTGAAGAAAGTATTAAAAACCAAAGAATAGAAATTGAAAATATTGAAATTTCAAACAGGATTAATTTAGAATCAATTGATGTTACTCTACCACCTAATATTTCTGAAAAAGGAAAAATACACCCAATTAGTCAAACAATATTTAATATTATAGAAATTTTTGGAAATTTAAATTATGCAGTGGAAACAGGTCCAGATATAGAAACAGATTTTAATAATTTTACAGCTTTAAATATTCCAGAACATCATCCAGCAAGAGAAATGCAGGATACTTTTTATGTTCAGGATAATGGAGACAAAAATGTTCTTCGAACCCATACCAGTCCTGTTCAAGTGAGAACTATGCTCAACACAAAACCACCTATTAAAATTATTGTGCCTGGCAGAACTTATAGAAGTGACTCAGATGCTACACATGCTCCTATGTTTCATCAGGTAGAAGGCTTAGTCGTTGATAAAAGTTCAACTATGGTTGATTTAAAATCAACACTCGTTTCATTCTTAGAAGAATTTTTCGAAGTAAAAAACTTACAATACCGGTTTCGCCCTAGTTATTTTCCTTTCACCGAGCCTAGTGCAGAAATGGATGTAGCTTATACCAAAGTAAATAATAAAATAAAAATTGGTGAAGGAGATAAATGGTTAGAAATATTGGGTTGTGGAATGGTCAATCCTATAGTTTTAGATAATTGTAATATTGATTCAAAACAGTATCAGGGTTTTGCTTTTGGAATGGGAATTGAGCGTTTGTCGATGCTTAAATATGGTATTACAGATTTAAGGAGTTTTTTTGATCCAAATTATAGATGGTTGGATCATTATGGTTTTAGTATTTTAGATAATCAAACACGATCAGGGCTATAAATGAAATTTACATTAGACTGGCTAAAAGATCATTTAGATACTTCTGAAAATTTAAATGCCATAACAGATACTTTAACCAATATTGGTTTAGAGATTGAAAGTGTAGAAGATAAATCAGAAATATTTAAGAATTTTACAGTAGCTAAAGTTTTAAAAGCAGAAAAACATCCTGATGCAGATAAGCTTAAGGTATGTCAGGTTGAAACAATAAATGGAAATTTTCAAGTTGTTTGTGGTGCTCCAAATGCAAGACAAGGGATGCTAGGGATTTTTGCACCAGAAAATAGTTATATTCCTGGTACAGACTTACATTTAAAAAAAACCAAAATAAGAGGAGTTGAGTCTTGTGGAATGCTTGTATCAGAAAGAGAGATGGGTATTTCTGACGAACACGATGGAATTATTGAAATAAAAGATAATTATAAAATTGGTGATTTATTTAGTAAAATTTTTCCAATAGATGAACCAGTTATTGAAATTAATTTAACACCAAATAGATCTGACTGTTTATCGGTTAGAGGTATCGCAAGGGATTTAGCAGCAGCAGGAATTGGTAAATTAAAAGACTTAAATTATAAAAAATCAAAAGAATCATTCAAAAGCCCAATTACGTGGAAAAAAGAATTTCAAAATAATAATCTATGTCCTGGAGTAGCAGGTCGATATTTCAAAAATGTCAAAAATGTAGAAAGCCCTAAATGGCTTCAAGATAGATTAACTGCAATTGGGTTAAGACCCATTTCAGCTCTTGTTGACATTACAAATTATATTACCTTTGACTTAGGAAGACCGCTTCATGTTTACGATGCTGATAAAGTGTCAGGCAATTTAACAATGCGATTAGCCAACAAAAATGAGGAATGTTTAGCATTAAATGAAGTTAATTATAAATGTGACAGTGACATGATTGTAATTTCTGACGACGAAAAAAAACTTCATGGAATTGGTGGAGTTATGGGCGGTCTCGATAGTGGTTGTAGTATGGAGACTAAAAATGTTTTTCTAGAAGTTGCGTTATTTGATCCCATTTCTGTAACTAAAACTGGAAGAAAACTAAATCTTCAAAGTGATGCGCGTTACCGTTTTGAAAGAGGGATTGATACTGATTCTATCTATTGGGGTGTAGATGCAGCAACTCAAATGATTTTGAAATTATGTGGAGGAGAAGTAAGTGAGTTCGTTTCTTCAGAAATTAATATAGAAAAAAATAAACCATTTATTTTTGACACAAATAAAATCAAGACCTTTGGTGGAATAGAAATCAATAATAAGGAACAGAAAAAAATCTTAGCTTCACTTGGTTTTTCTGTTAATGAAAAAAATTCAAAATTTGAAATTCAAAGCCCTACTTTTAGACCAGATATTGTTGGTGAGGCAGATATCGTCGAAGAAATAATTAGAATTTATGGTTATAATAAAATTCCTTTAAAAAAAGTAACTAATCAAGAAGAAAAAAAGCAGATTTTAAATACCAAAACAAAAACTTTTTATAAAAGCAAAAAAACTATAGCTCTTAATGGATATTCTGAAGTTGTAACATGGTCATTTATGGATGAAAAAAAAGCAAAAATTATTTCTGATGATATAATTAGTTTAAAAAATCCAATAAGTACCGATTTGAACACAATGAGACCATCAACACTTCCAAATTTATTAGAAGCAATCAATCAAAATAAAGCTAGAATGTACTTGAGAGCGAAAATATTTGAAGTAGGTCCAAATTTTTCTAAATCATTATTAGACCAACAAGAAAATGTTGCTACTGCTATAGCTTATGGCTCATCGGATGAGCAAAACTGGTTATCAAATAAAAAAAATATTGATATCTTTAGTATAAAGGCTGACTTATTTTCTATTTTATCAAACTTAAATGTGCCAATAGATAATTTGTTATATGAAAAACTTGCAGGTCAAATTTATCATCCTGGTAAATCATCTTCTTTGAGACTTGGTAAAAACAAAATAGCTAATTTTGGAGAGTTGCATCCAATTTTATTAAAAACAATGGATGTTAATTTTAAGGTATTTGGTTTTGAAATATATTTGGAAAATATTTCACAATTTCAAGAAAATAAATCTTCCTCTAAAGGTGGTTTTGCTAATAATCCTTATCAAATGGTTGAAAGAGATTTTGCCTTTCTATTTCCAAAAGATGTTAAGGCTATTGAGATAATTAAAAAAGTAAAAAAAATAGATAAAAATATAATTCAAAATGTAACAATATTTGATGTTTATGATGGCGATAAACTTCCAGAAAATAAAAAAAGTATTGCCTTTAGGGTATTATTGCAACCTCAAGATAAAACATTCAACGATCAAGAGATTGAGGAATTATCAAATAAAATAATAGACGAAATATCTAAATCACTTAATGCTTCTATAAGAAACTAATGACAGAACTTAGTTCTATTCGTAATTTCTCAATTGTTGCTCACATAGATCATGGAAAATCAACATTAGCAGATAGATTAATACAGTTTTGTGGTGGTTTAACTGATAGAGAGATGAAAGAGCAGGTTCTAGATTCAATGGAATTAGAAAGAGAAAGAGGCATTACAATAAAAGCTCAAACAGTTAGACTTTCTTATAAATCAAATGATGGCAAGACTTACATACTTAATATTATGGATACTCCTGGTCATGTGGATTTTTCTTATGAGGTATCTAGATCATTAGCAGCATGTGAGGGATCTTTATTAATTGTAGATTCTACACAGGGTGTTGAGGCTCAAACATTAGCTAATGCGTATCAAGCAATTAATAATGATCATGAAATTTTGCCCGTCCTAAATAAAATTGATCTTCCTTCTTCTGAGCCAGATAAGATAAAATCACAAATTGAAGATGTTCTTGGCATTGAAACAGACAATGCTTCCCTTGTTTCGGCAAAAACAGGTGTAGGAATAGAAGATTTATTAAATAAAATCATAACACTTCTTCCTTCTCCATCAGGTGAAATAAGTAAAGAATTGAAATGTATGTTAGTTGATAGTTGGTATGACAGCTATCTTGGTGTTGTAGTACTTGTAAGAGTTATAAATGGAGAGTTAAAAAAAGGTCAGAAAATAAGATTTATGGCAACAGGTGCCACATATACAATTGATAGAGTAGGGATATTTTCTCCTAAGGCAACTGAAGTAGATACACTTGGACCAGGAGAAATTGGGTTTATCAATTCGGGTATTAAAAGTGTTTCTGATTGTAAAGTTGGTGACACAATAACAGACGATAAACTTCCAACTGATGAAGTTCTTCCCGGTTTTAAACCATCGCAACCAGTTGTTTTTTGTGGAATGTTTCCTGTCGACTCAGATGATTATGAACATATGCGTGATAGTATGGCTAAACTTGCATTAAATGATTCAAGTTTTTCTTATGAACCAGAAGTAAGTCCTGCATTAGGTTATGGTTTTCGCTGTGGTTTTTTAGGTTTATTGCATTTAGAAATTATTAGAGACCGCTTTGAAAGAGAATTTAATTTAGAACTTGTAACTACCGCCCCATCAGTTGTTTATAAAATTTTGATGAAAGATGGATCAACTATAAACCTTCATAATCCTACAGACATGCCAGATCCAGTAAAAGTTGAAAATATTTCTGAACCTTGGATAAAAGCTACAATAATAGTACCTGAAGAATTTTTAGGATCAGTTTTAGAACTTTGTACTTCTAAAAGAGGTATTCAACTAAATATGAGTTATGCTGGCAATAGACCTTTAGTTGAATATAAACTTCCACTTAACGAAGTTGTTTTTGATTTTTATGACAGATTAAAATCCATTACAAAAGGATATGCAAGTTTTGATTATGAAATAACTGGATATGAAGTTAACAACTTAGTTAAGGTAGGTATACTTATAAATGGAGACCCAGTAGACGCACTTTCTTTAATAGTGCATAAAGACAGATCTGAACAAAGGGGCAGAGCTTTATGTGAAAGATTAAAAGATCTTATACCAAGACAACAATTTAAAGTAGCAATTCAAGCTGCTATAGGTGGAAAGGTGATTGCTAGAGAAACAGTAGCCTCTTTTAGAAAAGATGTTACACAAAAACTTTATGGTGGAGATGTAACTAGAAAAAATAAACTTTTGGATAAACAAAAAAAAGGTAAAAAAAGAATGAGACAATTTGGGAAAGTTGATATCCCTCAAAACACATTTTTAAATGCTTTAAAAATGAATAATAATTAAATTTCTTTTCTCTCTAATAATTCACCCTGATTTATTGGAGGCCAAATATCATAACGTTCCATATACCAGTCTAATCTAATTATATTTTCAAATATAAAGTATATAAATACTATAATTAAAATTATTCTTGAATATTTTAAAATAAATTGAAAATTATTTTTGATCATATAAAGCCATAAAGGCAGTGATAAAAATATTATTATGAATAGATTGTAGAATATTCCAAATCTATAAGCAGGTGCAAAGAAAAACCAAATTAAATTACAAATAAATATTAATAATAGTAAAAATTTATAATTATTTTCAAAATATATATTTTTTAAAAAGTTTATTATAAGTGCTTTGTTATCTTTTTTATTAAAATAAATATATAGGAAAGGAAATAATAATATAACTAAATAAATAAAATATGTTTCTAACATTTTAGTTGAATGATTTTCAAACCATATAATTATCCAGTTTAAATTATTTAATTTCATAGAGGCACTTTGATCACCTTTAGCAAATGATTCAATTATGTAAATTTCATTTATTGCTAAATCAGTATTTGAAAAACATGTAATTGTTATTGGCCAAACTAAACAACCACTAATCACATAGTTTTGAAATAACCATAACATTGGAATTATACAAATAAGAAAAAATAAATAATAATTTAGTTCGCGATATCTAATTTTGAAAAATAATAAAATTAAAAACAAAAAAACAAGGGCGTTTGATATTTTTATTATTATTGCAAATTGACAAAAAAGTAGTGTAATTAAGAAAATATTATTTATTTTATCATTAGATTTTTCAAATATTTTATTAGTTATTAAAATTATAATATAAATAGAGACAATTACACCTGGTATATCAGTACCTAAGTCTTTTAATTTTGTTAAAATTCCTAAAAAGAAAATTAAACAAAAAAAAGAAATTATAGATAAATAATGTTTATTCTTTTGTATCATTGTTCTTGATAAATTTGTAAAATCGTAAACAGATATAGAAAAAAACAAGGATGAAAGAATAAATAGAGTACTGCTAAAAAAACTTAATGTATAAATAGAATTTAAAAATAACCAGTGTGAATTATAACTTATCCTTCTGTGGTGTAAAATTTCAAATAAATTTTTCTCTT
>CACNSY010000014.1 GCA_902623255.1 uncultured Alphaproteobacteria bacterium
AAATTAATTGGTAACTCAAGACTTTTCCAGCTATCAGTGATGACTGCTTTAATATTATTTGAAGAACAAATATTTTTAAGTTGATTAAATTTATTTCTTTTTCTTAAAAATTTTAAACCCTTAAATCTTAATATTGAAAAATTTTTATTGTTTTTATCAAATTCTAAATCTTTAGTACTGTCTTGTTGGTCAGCTAAAACCTTTACATTGTGTTTATGACTTAAATTTAATGCTATGTCATGCATCAATGTTTCAATTCCCCCTACTCTAGATGGAAAACATTGTGTTAAAATTATTATCATTGAAAGTTATAATATTATAAAATCTATGAAGTATTAATGTACAAAGTCAATCAGGAACAATTAATTTTAATTATTATTAAATAATTTAAGTACATTTAAATTTTTAAAATATTTATATATGCATATTTTGCATATTAAAATTCATATTTTTATACTTTGATTGCATAGAATAATCACTATTTTATAATTGAAAGGAATAAATAATGATTAATGTTTTTAACTTTTTTAACAAAGTTTACGAGGATTTAAGCGACAAAAACTACAATAATGATGAGGATTTAGTTAAATATTTCAAATCTGAATACGGAAAAGAATGGAAAATTGAATTAGATAAGCATCTCCTAAGAACTGAATTTGATATCAATAAGAAAGCCGCATAATTGGCGGCTTTAACTAAACTTCAGAAGTTACCTTTTTAAGCCAATCTCTTTCTTGTTTATCAAGGTGCGTGTGCAATTTTTCATACACCTTTCTATGATATTTATTTAGCCAATTTCTTTCAATTTTATCAAGCATGCTACTTTCGATGAGATCCAGATCTATTGGACACCACGAGATGTTTTCAAAATATAATTTCTTATCATTATTCTCTTTTATCACGACTAAATTTTCTATTCTAATACCATATTCATTTTCTTTATAGTATCCAGGTTCATTGGATAAAATCATTCCTGGAAGCAACTCAACGCTATCAAACATTGATTTTTTTGCAATACGTTGTGGGGCTTCATGGACACTCAAAAAACTTCCTATACCGTGACCGGTACCATGATCATAATCTAAATTAATTTCTTGTAGACTTTTTCTTGCTAGATAATCAATATCAGTTCCTTTTGTTCCCTTTTCAAAAACATGATTTGATAATGCAATATGACCTTTAAGAACTCTCGTAAATCTATCTTTTTGTTCTGTTGTTGCTTCACCTAAAATTATAGTTCTTGTTATATCGGTTGTTCCATCAAAATATTGCCCTCCTGAGTCAACAAGATAAATATTATTATCTGAGAAAGATGATTTTCCTTCTTCAGTAACACGGTAATGAGGAAGGGCTGCATTTTGATCAATTGCTGATATTGTATCAAATGATAGAGAATGAAATAATTCATTTTTTCTTCGTAGATTTTCTAAATGATTTGCAACACTTATTTCATCATTTGATTTAGGATCCATGATATTTTTTAACCAATAAATATATTTGGAAATACTAACACCATCTCTTATATGTGCTTTTTTTGCTCCATCAAGTTCAGTTTCATTTTTGATAGCTTTTAACAAGATACATGGATTTGCTAAATTTTTAGTATTTATTTTTTGTTTTCTTAAAAGATCTAAAAAATAAAAAGTGGTGGAATTAAAATCTAAACCAATTGATTCGGATGAATTAATGTTATTAAAAATTGATCCGATATTTTCAATATTATTAATATTTATTAATGTTTGGATTTCTTTTTTTAGAATTTCTGGCATTGAAGACTCTTTAATATACAAAGAGTGTTTATTATTTTTTGAAATTAGAAGATAAGAATAAAGCAACGGTGTATATTGTATATCATCTGCTCTTAAATTTAAAAGCCAAGCAATATTATCAAGCCCAGAAACAAAGTAATGATCAATTTCATTTTGATCTAAAAATTTTTTTAAAATATCTAATTTCTCACTTCTGCTCTGACCAGCAAAACTTGTTGGATGATCAAATATATCTGTATACTGAGTTTTTGGTTGATTTTCCCATATTAAATCAACATAATTTTTATCTATTAGTTGGAGTTGAGATGTTGAATTCTCTAACATTTTAACCACTTTTTCAATTTCTATAATTGAATGAAGTGTTGGATCTAATGCAATTTTATATTCTTCTTCTAATAAAATTTTTTCTAAATCTGTCCAAAAGCTATTTAAGTGTTTTGCTTGAATCTCTTTGGCGTTAATTTGAGTATTTGCTTGAAAAGTATATCTTCCATCAACATACAAGAAGGCATCTGTTGGTGTTATAATTGCTCTTCCTGCTGAACCAGAAAAGTTTGTTATAAAATTTAATCTTTCTGCATTTGGGGAAATATACTCATTTAAATATTCATCACTTCTATTAATGACAAAAATATCGGTATTTTTTTCTTTTAATAGATTTTGTAATTTTTTTAAATTTGATTGATTCATTATAACTTATTAAATAAACTTAGATCGATATTACCACCAGAAATCATAACTATAATTTTTTTATTTTTAACATCAATTTTATTATTTAATGCTGCTGCAGCTGCAACTGCTCCTCCTGGCTCCACAACTATTTTAAGTTGTTCAGCTAACAAAATTATAGTTTTTGTTACTTCTTCATCAGAAACACTTAGTCCTCCTTCAAGATTATTA
The DNA here is from genome assembly GCA_902623255.1 of uncultured Alphaproteobacteria bacterium. Taxonomy (GTDB): domain Bacteria; phylum Pseudomonadota; class Alphaproteobacteria; order HIMB59; genus CACPNW01. Next base: position 2,670 of record CACNSY010000014.1, read on the forward strand.
GAATTAATTTGAAAAGTTATATTACCAGGTTTTGGTGCCAATAGTGCATCACAAAAAGATTTAGCATTTTTTTTATTTTCTATAAGTTTACCAGCTTCTAAAGATCTTTTTGTGTCATCAAATTCTTCAGGCTCTACAGAATATGATTTTATATTTGGGTAAATATGTTTTAAGTATGTTGATGTTCCTGCAATAAGACCTCCACCTCCACAACAACATAAATACAGATCAGGTTCAATTGATTGCTCTTTCAAATCATTTACAATTTCGATAGCTGCAGTTCCCTGACCAGCAATTATATCTTTATCATCATAGGGTTTAATTAAAGCTCTATTATCCTTCTTTTGAATTTCATTTCCTATCTCTTCTCTACTTTGAAAGTAAGTGTCATATAATATTACCTCTGCTCCATATTTTTTTGTATTTTCAATTTTTATTTGAGGTGCAGTTTTAGGCATTATTATTTTTGCACTAATAGTATTAATCATAGATGCATAGGCAACTGCCTGTGCATGATTACCTGATGAATATGCTACTACACCTGAGTCTTTTACAGTTTCTATTAATTTTGTAATTTTATGTGTAGCTCCACGTAATTTAAATGATCCAGTATTTTGTAAATTCTCAAGTTTAAAATAAATTTCAGCTTCTAAAAGATTGTTTATGTAATCATTAGTTACCAAAGGAGTTTTTGTTACCTTTTGGTTGATTAATTTATAAGCATTATCAACATTTAAATAGCTAAAATCAGTCATAATTTTAAAGTTTTACATCGTTTTAATGGAATAAACTAAAAAAAAATATATGTATATTATCATGGAACAGAACAAAGTAACTTCGCCTTGCATTAGCGTATGTAAAACTGACCCAATCTCAGGATATTGTTACGGTTGTGGAAGAACCAATGAAGAAAAAGATATTTGGAAAGATGAAAATACTTCTAATGAATGGAAACAAAATAATTTATCTGAACTAAAATCTAGATTTTCAGATTGGCAGTTAAAAGCATTTGAAGAATCATATAAATCAAAAGTTGAAACGGGTTTATCTCTTATCAAAAAAAAATTAGCAGAAAATCGTAAAAATTGAAAAGTTTAATAATATTTGTTTTTATTTTATTTTTTTCATCCAATCTTCAATCTCAGAATACAATGATACTTGATAACTTAGAAACACCCGGAGTTTCTTCTCAAGGTCAAAATTGGGCCTTTTTTACTGATGGAGTAATGGGTGGATTATCTCAGGGTAAAGCGATCATATCAAAAGTAAATGATGTTAATTGTTATCATATGACAGGAGATGTCACGACTGAAAATAACGGTGGCTTTATTCAAATAAGAAATCAATTAAAACCTTCAATATCAACAGAAGAGTTTGAGGGTGTTTATTTTAAAGTGTTTGGTAATAATGAAGAGTATTCAATTCATGTAAGAACCGCTTTGACGATGGCTCCATGGCAATATTATAAATATAGTTTTAAAACTAATTCTGAGTGGACAGTAATAAAAGCACCCTTTAGTGAATTTAAAAAATCAAATGCTTATCAACCAAAAAAGTTAGTTGGTCAGAATATCAAAACATTAGGGCTAGTTGCTGGATTTAAAGATTTTCAAGCAGATATTTGTTTATCAGAAATTGGCTTTTATTAGTAATCTATTTTCAATAAATATAATCCTTCAGGTGGTGCAGTAACTCCTGCATATTCTCTTTTTTTAGATTGAATAATTTCTGAAATAGATTTGTCTATTTTACTAAGTCCTATATCAACCAGTGTACCGACCATGATTCTAACTTGAGATTGTAAAAAGGATTTAGCTGATATTAAAAAATTTATTTCATCATGATTAAAATTTATATCTATTGAATTAATAGATTTAATTGGTGATTTGGATTGGCAATTTATTGACCTAAAAGCAGACAAATCAAATTTGCCTATAAATTGTTGTGATTGTTTTATTATTTTTTCAGCATCTATTTTTTTATGTACACACCAAACTTTGTTTTGCTCTAACGTAATTGGTGATCTTCTATTTAAGATCTTGTATTCATACCATCTCAATTTTGCTGAAAATCTTGAATTAAAATCTTTATCTACTTCTTCAGCATGTAAAATAGATATGGGTTGGGGTCTTAGATAATGATTAATGCCATCTCTAATAGTATCAGTATCAAAATGTTGCTCTAATTCAAAATTGGCCACTTGTCCTCTTGCATGAACGCCTGCATCTGTTCGACCAGCTCCAAAAAGTGTTATTTTTTGTTTTGATAGTTTTTCTATAGCCTCTTCAACCAATTGTTGAACGGAAGGACCATTTTCTTGACGTTGCCAACCAACATAATTAGTTCCATCATATTCTAATGTTATTTTGTAGTTAGGCATTTATTACTTCATTAACCTTAAAACTATATCCTCGAAGAAAATCATCTTTAGAAATAGCGTTTTTGCCTTCTCTTTGTAAAATTAGTGGTTCAATACTTCCATTATTGCACCCAATATCAAATGTCTCGTTTAGAATTGTCGATGCATTACCGTTAGAGTTTGATTTTCTTGCTTTAATGATCTTAATTCTTTCATTTTGTATAGTAAACCAAGCACCAGGTTTGGGTGAATGTGCCCTTATAAGATTTAAAACTTCATTTACAGATTTATTAAAATTAATTTTTCTATTTAGTGAAGAAATTTTATTTGCATATGTTGCATAATTATCATCCTGATCAGAATAAGAAATTTTTTTATCAAATATAAGAGGAATAGTGTCTACTAATAATTTGATTCCAACCTCTGTTAATTTTTGACTTAATTCATTTTTATTACAATCATCTTCTATATCTACTTTTTTTTGATTAATAATTGGTCCGGCATCTAATTTTTCGATTAGCTGTATTATTGATATACCAGTCTCTTTATCGCCATTCATTAAAGAATGTTCTATTGGGGCTGCACCTCTCCATCTAGGCAACAAAGAGACATGGATATTTATACAACCAAATTTTGGTAAATCTAAAATATCTTTTGGCAATATTTTACCGTATGCCATGACAATAATTAAATCAGGATTTAATTTTTTCACTGTCCCAATAGTATCTTTATCAAACGTATTAGGACAAAAAACCTCAATTTTGTTTTTACTTGCAAGTTGATGGACTTCAGATTCAATTATTTTCATTCCTCTAGATTTCTTTTTTGGAGGTTGTGAAAATACTGCAGAAATTATGAAATTACTTTTAATTAAAGCCTCAAGATAGTCAGAAGCTATTTTAGGCGAACCCATAAAAATTATTTTTTTATCATTCATTATTTTTTGTTTTTTAAATATTTTTGCACTTTTTTGATCATTATATTCCTTTTTAATGAAGAAAGATAATCTACAAATAACTTTCCAGAAAGATGATCAATTTCATGTTGTAAAATTCTTGATTCAATTCCACCAACTTCTTTTTTTATTTGTTTGTTATTTTCATCTAAGTATTCAACTACTATATTTTGAGGTCTCTCAATTTCTGCAAATTGTTCAGGAAGTGATAAACAACCCTCTTCCATAACAATTTTCTCTTGAGAGTAAGAGACAATATTAGGATTATATAATATATATTGAGTTTCTTTTTTAGTCTTTTGATCTACAAAAAATATAGTCACAATTTGTTTCAGAATTCCAATTTGATTTGCAGCCAAGCCTACACCTGGTGCTTTTATCATTATTTGCATCATTTTTTTTGCAATTTCTTTTTCCTTAATTCCAACAGATTGAATTTTATCCGCTTTTTGGCGTAATAGTGGATTTGGGACGTAAAGCAATTTATCCATTATTATTTATGTAATTTTTTTTCTGGATTGGAATGCAGTATTTAATGTGTTTTCATCTAAGTAGTGTACTTCTCCACCCATAGGGATACCTTGTGCAAGTCTTGTTACGTTTAAATCTTTAAATTTTTCTAGTTTATCTGCAATTACAAAAGATGTTGTTTGTCCTTCCATAGTTGTACTTAAGGCAAGAATAATTTCTTTGACATTATTTATTTCAATTCTCTTTAGTAGATGTTCTATTTTCAATTCATCAGTTCCTATACCTTGAATCGCTGATAATGAACCACCTAAAACATTATAGAGGCCACGATAAAATCCTACTTTTTCTAATGTCCACAAATCTGAAACATCCTCAACAACACAAATTGTTGCTTTATCCCTTTTAGGATTTGCACAAATATTACATGGATTTACCATATCTATATTTCCACATTCTGAGCACTCAATAATTTTATTATAAGATAAGTTTAAACTCTCAATTAGAGGAGATAGATTTTTATCTTTATTTTTTAATAAAAAAAGAGCAATTCTTTGCGCCGATCTTCTTCCTAATCCCGGAAGTTTTGAAATATCATTTATTAATTTATCTATCGGGGATTGCTCCATTTTTAGAAAGGAAGTTTCATTCCTGGAGGTAATGGTAGGCCACCTGTAAGATTTTTCATTTCTTCTTGGGCTGCGGCTTCTCCTTTTTCTTTGGCATCATTTATTGCAGCGACTATCAGATCTTCAAGTATTTCTTTCTCATCTTGTTTAATCAAGCTATCGTCAATTGAAATTCTTTTAAATATACCTTTTGCTGTAGCTGTTACTTTAATAAGGCCTCCTCCAGAAGTACCCTCAACTTCAATATCATTTAGTTTATTCTGTGCTTCAGCCATTTTTTTTTGCAACTGTTGAGCTTGCTTCATCATATTACCTAAATTAACCATTATTTCTCCTTTTTCATCTTTGGTTGATTTATATCTGTCTCATCATCATTTATTTCACCTAGTTCTGTAATAGCGTGAATTTTACTTTCAGGAAATTCTTTTAATATTTTTTTTACTTCTGGATGATTTTTCATTATTTCAATTTCTTTTTGTTGATTAATAATATCCTCATCATGTAAACTTTTTCCAAGATTACTTGTGGATGAATGTATCTGCCATATTCTTCCTGTCCATTTAGAGATTAATTTTGCAACTGTTCTATTGAAGGCAGTGTCATTGATTTTAGAAGTATTTAAGGTAACTTCTCCCTCTTTAAAAGAGACTAATTTTACATCATTGTATAGCTTAGTATGAAGTAATCCCTCTCTATTTTTAAAAAACATATCGACAAAATGTCCGTAGTCTTGAACATGTTTTATATCTACATTTTTTTTTGGTAAAATTTCTTTTTTATTTTCATTAAAGTTTAGTACTTTGCTACTTTCATTAGTTTCATTTTGCAGTTCAAGATTTTTTTTTAAGGGTTCTTTTTCAACTACTTCCTTGTCCAATTTTTTAATTAGATCTTCAGGACTTGGGCCATCGTGTAAGTAAATAATTCTTAAAATAATCATTTCACCATGTTGATATAAATGAGAACTATTTTGCAGTTCTTGATAACCTTTGAATAAAATTTGCCATATAATATTCAAATTATTTAATGTCATTTTTGATGACAATTCAGTTCCCTTATTTCTTTCAAATTCAGGAATATAAATGTCATCTTTTAAATCTGGTGCTATTTTTATTTGAACAAGGAAATGTACTACGTTTAATAGTTCATCAAATATCATTGCTATATCAGCTCCTAATTCATACAATTCTTTATACTTATTCATTGCACCAAGCGCATCTCCTTCTAAAATAATTTCAACTAAGTTAAATACTTTTTCTCTATCAGCTAATCCCAGCATGCTTATTACAGTTTGCGAGTCAACTTTTTCATTTGGGCTAGTTATTGCTTGATCTAATAGACTAAGACCATCTCTTACAGATCCATCTGCCGATCTAACAATTAACGAAATAGCGTCTAAATCAATATCAATATTTTCTAGTTTGGAAATTTTTAATAAATGATCTGATAAAATTTTATTTTCTATTCTATGTAAATCAAATCTCTGACACCTCGATAAAACAGTTATTGGTACTTTTTTAATTTCTGTTGTGGCAAAAATAAACTTAACATGTTCTGGTGGTTCTTCTAAAGTTTTAAGCAGTGCATTGAATGCACTTTTTGAAAGCATATGAACTTCATCAATTATAAATATTTTATAATCACTGATAACAGGTTTATATTTTACATTGTCAATTATTTCTCTAATGTCATCAACGCCAGTATTAGACGCTGCATCAATCTCAATAACATCAAGATTACTGTCCGAAGTTGTTGATTTGCATGAATCACAATATCCACATGGTTCACAATTTTTTTTATCTCTATTCTTACAATTAATACTCATCGCTATAAGTCTAGCAGTGGTAGTTTTTCCAACACCTCTGACACCTGTTAGAATGTATGCGTGAGCTAGCCGGTCATTATTAATAGCGTTTGATAGAATTTTTACTAATAATTCTTGACCAATTAAATCTTCAAATTTTTGTGGTCTATATTTTCTAGCTAAAACTTTGTATTTTTCTTCTGTCATTATTATTAATGGAAGGAGTTGAGACCCAAACAAGATTGTTACAGCTGCTTCTTTTCAGATCTGACTGGATTAGCAATTTATTTGCCCTCAATCCTCCCTGTAGCAATATAACATTAATGTAAATAAAATATAAATAGACTTTTTAAAAAAACCTATTTTTTCCTGAATGAAGATTTCTCATATACTCCAAGGATTTCTATCTTCTTACAAAAAAATTTCATCTCTTCTAGTGCTAATTTTACAGATGTATTCTCAGGATGTCCCTCAAAATCTATATAAAATTGTGCAACATCAAAACCCTGTGGGTGAATGTAACTCTCAAGTTTAGTTATGTTAACACCATTACTAGCAAATCCACCAAGACATTTGTACAAAACCGCTGGAATACTTCTAACTGTAAAGACTAATGTTGTAAGGATATCCTTTGTTTCTAGATTTATATCTGATAAATTTTTTTGCATAACAAGAAATCGAGTTACGTTATTTTGAGTATCTTGGAAATTTTTTTCCAATATATCAAGATCATATATATCAGCAGCAAGTTCAGATGCGATAGCTCCATCTTCAATATTATTTAACTCTGAAATTAATTTAGCAGATCCGGCTGTATCAGCTTCAACAATCATTTGCTTATCTAGTTTTAAAATTTTGTTTCGACATTGGGCAATTCCCTGTTCATGACTTCTTATTCTTTTGATATCTGAGATTTTTGCACCTCTAATTCCAAGTAAGTTATGATTTACTTCATGAAAATATTCATAAGTTATTTTTAAATCAGAGTCAGGTATCAATCTTTGAGTATCCGCTACTCTTCCAGCAAGAGAGTTTTCTATTGGAACCATTGCTGCTTCAGATTTTCCAGATCTAACATGTTCAAACATATCTTCAAAAGTTGCACATGGTATACTTGTTGCGTTTGGAAAAATATTTTTTCCAGCTTGTTCACTATAAGCACCATTTACACCTTGAAATGAAAAACTATCAACTTTTATCATTGTGCTCTCTTATATTAGTTTCAATATTTATTAAATCCTCTTTTGTATCTACACTCATTGGAACTTCAGGAACATACGTAACTCCAATTAGAATGTTAGAATCCATAGCTCTCATTTGTTCTAAACTTAGATCTATTTCATTTTTTGATTTAGGTAGATTGATAAATGTATTTATTGAATCTGGAGTATAACTATAGATACCAACATGATGGTATAAGTTTTTATTTTCTATCGAAACTTCTCTGTAAAAACTTAACGCCTGCGCTGTTTCATTTTTTTTAAAATCAACTTCAACTTTTGTTACATTGGGATTATTTAATTCATTATCATGTAAGTTTGTTGCGAGTGTGCCAATGGTAAAATTTCTTTTTATTGGGTTAATGACTTTAAGAATATGTTCTGGATTTATAAGAGGCATATCACCTTGTAGATTGATTATTACATCAATGTCTTTGTTATTTTTTATCTTTAAATAAGCGGAGTGAACCCTATCAGTTCCAGAGGGAAGATTTGGATCTGTCATAATGGCTTTGCCACCATTACTTACAATTAAGTCGTGCACTTCAATTTCAGAGCATGCAACAAACACTTCTCCAATATTTGACTCAATTGCTTGTTGCCATACTCGTTGTATCATTGGAATACCATCTATAGCCATTAACGGTTTGCCCGGCAGTCTAGTGGAAGCCATTCGTGAAGGTATAATTACAACATTTTTCATAATTTATGCGACAATTAGGCAAGAGAATTTAAATTTCATACTTACGACAAATATATTCTTTCTTCTAAAAAATCTGTATATGTACTTATACATGTCTGGGCTTGAAGTTAATAAAATTTTAGCATCTATTATATTAGCAGTCTTAATTGTTACCCTAATTGGGCATTTTGGAGATCTAGTCATAGATATTGATCATAATGAAAAAAAAGAAACAGCTTATAAAATAGATGTTCCTGAGGATTCGACTGGCGTTGGAGTAGTAGAAAAAAAAGAAGAAGTAATTGAGCCAATTTCAATGTTATTAGCAAGTGCTTCTCTCGATAATGGAGAAAAATTATTCAAAAAATGTGCTACTTGCCATAATTACGAAAAAGGTAGTGCAAATAAAGTAGGTCCACACTTATGGAATATTATAAATAGACCAAAAGCAAATGTTGAAGGTTTTGCATACTCCAAAGCTTTAGCTGAATATGGTGGAGAATGGGGATATGAAGAATTAGCAGAATTTTTATATAAACCAAAAAAATATATAAAAGGTACAAAAATGAACTTTGCAGGTTTGAAAAAAGTAAAAGATAGAGCAGACTTAGTTTATTTCCTAAGAGAACACTCAGATAATCCAGCGCCACTTCCATAAACTAAATTAATGATCATAGATACAGAAGAGTTTTCAAAATTTGCGAACTCTTTAGCAGATGATGCATCTAAAACTTCGATGCATTATTTTAGAAACAAAATTGAAATAGAAATTAAAGATGATGAAAGTCCTGTAACTTTAGCAGATAAAGAAACAGAACAAGTATTAAGAGAGAGAATAAGAAAGGAATATCCTGATCATGGAATTTTGGGTGAAGAGTATGAAAATGAAAAAATAGACGCTGAGTTTTTATGGGTATTAGATCCCATAGATGGAACAAGAAGTTATATAGCTGGACATAAAGATTTTGGTAATTTAATTGCATTGCTTCATAACAAAAAACCAGTTTTAGGGATTATTAATTGTCCAGCACACGATGAGCGGTGGATAGGAGAAAAAAATCAAAAGACAAAATGTAATGGAAAAGTTGTTCAAACTAGTGCAATCAAACAAATTAAAGATGCCTATCTCTTTACATCTGGATTATATTTTGATGAACCTCAAATCAGAAAAGGATTAGAATTACTAAAAGAACAATCAAGATATTATAGACTTGGTGGTGATTGTTACATGTATGGGATGTTAGCCTCAGGTTTAATTGATATTGTTTTAGAGGATACATTAAAAGTACATGATTATATGGCTCTTGTAAATGTAATTGAAGGAGCTGGTGGAGTAATTACGGATAAGTTTGGACAAGATATATCGCTAGACTCAGATGGCAGTTTGGTTGCCTCCAGTACAAGCTCTCTTCATGATGAAATAATTAAATTAATAAACTAAAATTTATTTTAATTTTTAATAAATAGACATATATTAAAAGTATGAAAATACTCACTTTGATCTTTACGTTTACTCTAATTTTTCAATTAAAAGCACAAGCTAATACTAATATATCACATGCAATTGCAATGCATGGTGAGCCAAAATACTCAAAAGATTTTAAAAATGTTGAATACATTAATCCAAATTCAATTAAAGGTGGGTCGATAGTAAGAAGTGCCATTGGAACCTATGACAGCTTCAATCCCTTTATTTTAAAAGGTACTTCGGCAGCTGGAATTGGAGGATTGTATGAAACATTAACAACGGGATCAAGTGATGAGGCATTCACAGAATACGGATTATTAGCAGAAAAGATTGAATGGCCAGATGATAGATCTTGGGTTTCATTTACATTAAGAAGCGAAGCATATTGGCACGATGGGAAAAAGATTACTGCTGACGATGTTGTTTGGACATTTAATACCTTAATGGAAAAAGGGCACCCATTTTATAAATATTATTATGGTGATGTAAAAGAAGTTATTAAGCAAGAAGAAAATAAAGTAAGATTTAATTTTACATCAAATACGAATAAAGAATTAGTATTAATTGTTGGCCAATTACCTGTACTGCCAAAACATTATTGGGAAAATAAAAATTTTGAAGAAACATCTTTAGAAGTTCCAATTGGGAGTGGTCCCTATAAAATTAAATCATTTGATAGTGGAAGATCAATTACTTACGAACTAGATCAAAATTATTGGGGTTTTGGTGCATCAATACCGATTAAAATTGGTAAAGATAACTTCGGCACAATTAGATATGATTATTACAAAGACAGAGGTATTGAAAGAGAAGCTTTTAAATCTGGTGAGATTGATTTCTTCTCTGAAAATTCATCAAAAGAATGGGCAACTGCGTACGATATAAATGCTGTGAATGAAGGTTTAATTAAAAAAGAATTAATAAGTCACGAAAATCCACAAGGTATGCAAGGTTTTGCATTTAATATTAGAAAAGATAAATTTAAAGATAGAAGAGTAAGAAAGGCTCTTTCTTATGCTTTTGATTTTGAATGGTCTAATAAAAATTTATTCTTTGATGCATATAAAAGAACAGATAGTTTTTTTGAAAATTCAGAACTTGCATCCTCTGGTCTTCCTTCAAAAGAAGAATTAAATTATTTAAATCCATATTTTGATATACTGCCAAAAGAAATATTTACAGAAGAGTATACAAATCCAGTTACAGATGGTTCGGGTTATATGAGGATGCAACTGCAAAAAGCTTCAAAACTTTTAAAAGAAACTGGATGGGAATTAGTTGATGGTAAACTTCTACATTCTAGTACAAAAGAACCATTTGAATTTGAAATCTTATTACGATCACCTGCTTTTGAAAGAATAGTTTTCCCATTTAAAGATAATCTTGAAAAATTAGGAATAATTGCCGAAGTAAGAACAATCGATAGTGCACAATATCAAAAAAGAATGGAAACATTTGATTTTGATATGGTTGTTCAAACATTTGGACAATCATTATCACCAGGTAACGAGCAAAGAAATTTTTGGGGTTCTGATGCAGCAGATACTGATGGCTCTAGAAATGTTGTTGGTATAAAAAATTATGCTGTGGATGGATTAATTGAAAGTCTAATTAATGCTAGTGATAGAGAAGAGTTAATTACAATAACCAAAGCTCTGGATCGTGTTCTTCTATGGAATTATTATGTTATTCCACAATGGCACATCTCCTCATACAGAGTTCTATATTGGGATTTTTTTGATCAACCAAAAATAAAACCAAAATATTCTTTAGGCTTTGATACATGGTGGATTAATCAAAATAAGTTTGAAACAATCCAGTCAAATAGAACATCAAACTAATTATTAAAGTTTATTAGAAATAATATAAAATAGCACAATATGGGTGCTTACTTAATAAAAAGACTTCTTTTAATTATCCCAACTCTTTTTGGGATAATGGTTATAAATTTTGCAATCATTCAAATTGTTCCAGGAGGCCCGGTAGAACAAATGATTGCACAAATGACTGGGACAGCTGTTGAGTCAACAGCTCGATTTTCTGGTGGTGGCGAAGGTGAAACTTTAGAGTTTAATCGTGATAATTCTACATCAGTTAATGATAGCAAATATAGAGGAGCACAAGGCCTCGATCCAGATGTTATAAAAGAAATAGAAAAGATGTATGGAATGGACAAACCAGCCCATGAACGATTTATTAAAATGCTTAGAGATTATCTAACATTTGATTTTGGTGAAAGTTTTTTTAGAGATCAAAAGGTTACTTCTATTGTTTTAGATAAAATGCCAGTTTCAATATCGCTTGGTTTATGGACAACTTTATTAGTGTATTTAATCTCTATACCTCTAGGTATTAGAAAGGCAATAAAGGACGGATCAAAATTTGATATTATATCAAGTTCTATTGTAACAATAGGTTATGCTATTCCAAATTTTTTATTTGCTGTAATATTAATTGTATTTTTTGCAGGTGGAAGGTTTTATGATATTTTTCCCTTACGCGGTTTATTTTCTGAAAATTTTGATGAATTAACTTTGCTTCAAAAAATAATAGATTACTTTTGGCATTTAGCTTTGCCTCTAACTGCTATGCTTGTGAGTGGATTTGCAGGTTTAACATTTTTAACAAAAAATTCATTTCTTGATCAGGTAAATCAACAATATGTAATTACAGCTCGATCAAAAGGTTTGACTGAAAGAAAGGTTCTTTATGGTCATGTTTTTAGAAATGCAATGTTAATAGTAATTGCTGGATTTCCATCAGCATTTATTGGAATTCTTTTTTCAAGTTCTCTGTTCATTGAGGTAATTTTTTCATTAGATGGGTTGGGATTACTGGGATACGAAGCAGCTCTGACTAGAGATTATCCAGTTATATTTGCAACACTTTATTTTTTCTCACTACTTGGTTTGGTTATGGGAATAATTGGTGATTTTATGTACTCAGTTATTGATCCTCGTATAGATTTTGAATCAAGACAATGAAGAAATTATCAAAATTAAATCAAAGGAGATTAAATAATTTTAAGAGCAACAAGAGAGGTTATTATTCTTTTTGGATATTTAGTTTTTTATTTATTATTTCTTTGTTTGCTAATTTTATTGCTAATGAAAAACCCTTGTTAGTACAATATAAATCAAATTTTTATTATCCAATATTTTCTTTCTATTCAGAAACAACATTTGGAGGAGATTTTGAAACAGAAGCAGATTATAAAGATCCATATGTTAAAAATTTAATTGAGGAAAATGGATGGATGATTATGCCAATAATTCCATATTCATATAATACCATAATTAGAGATTTATCTGCTCCAGCTCCATCACCGCCTTCAAATAAAAATTGGCTTGGTACTGATGATCAAGCTAGAGATGTTCTATCAAGATTAATTTATGGTTTCCGAATATCCATATTATTTGGATTTACCTTAACATTTTTTTCAATGATTATAGGAGTGTCTGCCGGAGCAATACAGGGTTATTTTGGCGGAAGGACTGATTTATTCTTCCAAAGATTTATGGAAGTGTGGTCAGCAATACCTACACTTTATGTTTTGATAATTTTAGCTAGTGTAATTCAACCAAATTTTTGGTGGCTTCTAATTATTTTATTACTTTTTAGCTGGATGGGCTATGTTGGTGTAGTTCGTGCAGAATTTTTAAGAGCAAGGAACTTTGACTATATAAGAGCAGCTAGAGCATTAGGAGTTTCAAATACAAAGATTATGATAAGACACATGTTACCTAATGCAACTATAGCTACTGTTACTTTTCTCCCATTTAGTTTAAGTGCATCAGTCACCGCATTATCAGGTCTTGATTTTTTAGGTTTTGGTTTACCGCCAGGATCTGCATCCTTAGGGGAAATGGTTAATCAAGGAAGAAATAATTTACAGGCTCCTTGGCTTGGAATTACAAGTTTCTTAACTTTAGGGTTAATGTTAGGACTTTTAGTTTTCGTTGGCGAAGCAATAAGAGACTCATTAGATCCAAGAAAGACTTTTAATTAAAATGGAAAAAATAATTTCAATAAATAATTTAAGTATAGCTTTTAATAAATATGCTGAAGTAGTTAAAAATGTAAATATTGATATAGTAAAAGGTAAAACTACAGCAATAGTTGGAGAATCTGGGTCAGGTAAAACATTATCAGCTCTAAGCATATTAAAGTTATTACCTAGTGGAGCTAACATCAAGACAGGGGAAATAAGATATAATAATAAAAATTTATTAAATTTAAATCAAAAAGAAATTCAAAATATAAGAGGAAATAAAATTTCAACAATATTTCAAGAACCAATGACGAGCTTGAATCCTCTTCATACAATAAATAAACAAATTGAAGAAATTATTACAACGCATAATGCATTAACTAAAAAAGAAGCAAAAAAAAGAACTATAAAATTACTAAATGAAGTTGGCCTTAGTGATATTTCTTCAAGACCAAAAATATATCCATATGAACTATCTGGAGGACAGAGACAAAGGGTTATGATTGCAATGAGTATCGCAAATGAACCAGATTTGTTAATAGCTGATGAGCCAACTACAGCTTTAGATGTAACAATACAGTTACAGATCTTAGAATTATTACAAAATATTCAAAAAAAAATGGGTATGTCTATGGTTTTTATAAGCCATGATCTCTCTGTTGTAAAAAAATTATCAGATTACATATATGTTATGAAAAATGGTAAAGTAATTGAATTTGGAACAAAAGAAAGAATATTTAATAATCCTCAACATGAATATACTAAAGAATTAGTTTCCAATCAAAGTAATATAAAGGATAACAACAATCAAAAAAGTGAATCGATAATTAATATAAAGAATTTAAACGTTTGGTATCCTATAAAAAAAGGATTTCTTAAAAGAACAATTGATTATGTCAAAGCAATTAAAAATGTTAGTTTTAATTTAAAAATTGGAGAAACTATTGGAATTGTAGGTGAATCTGGCTCAGGAAAAACTTCTCTTATTTTGGCAATTTTAAAATTAATACAATCTAGAGGAGAAATAATAATAAATAATAAAAATTTAAATAAGTTAAGTAAAAAAGAGATTTTAGATTTAAGAAAAGATATTCAAGTTGTATTTCAAGATCCGTTTTCATCTCTCAGCCCAAGAATGAATATTGAAGATATTATATCAGAAGGTTTAATGGTTCATTATCCCAATATTAGTTATGAAGAAAAAAAACAAAAATTAAAAAATATTTTAGAAAAAGTAGGTTTGGAATATGAAAATACATTAGAAAAATATCCTCATGAATTTTCTGGTGGTCAACGACAAAGAATTGCAATTGCTAGAGCTTTAATTTTAAAACCAAAAATTCTAATTTTAGATGAACCAACCTCTGCTTTGGATGTAACAATTCAGAATCAAATATTAAGTTTATTAAATAATTTACAAAAAGAATTAGACTTAAGCTATATTTTTATAAGTCATGATATGCGAGTTATAAAAGCTATCGCTAATAAAATAATTGTTTTAAAAGATGGTTTAATTGTAGAAGAAAATTATAGTAGCGACATTTTTATTTCACCTAAATCAGAATATACAAAGAAACTAATATCTTCTGTCATATAAATGATTAAACAAGAGCCTAATAAAACTATAATTGAAAAAATAATATTCTTATTTAATAAAAAAAAATTTATAGAAGCTCTTGCGTTATCTGATAAAATTATTCTTGAATACCCAAATTCAATCTTAGTTACTAATATTTTAGGAGTAATTCATACTGAATTAAAAAATTACACTTTAGCAAAAAAATTATTTACTAAAGTTATAAATTTAAATCCGAAATACAACGATGGATTTTATAATTTAGCAAATATTTATAACAAACTTGGTGAAGAAGATAATGCAATCAGAAATTATGAAAAAGTTATAGATTTAGATAAGAGTTATTATAAAGCTTACAATAATTTAGGAAATATATTCAAAAAAAGAAATTTAAATAAAAAAGCTCTTGAATATTATATTTTAACATTAACAATAAACCCTAATTATATTAGAGGATTTTATAATTTAGCCGGTGTTCTTCAACATTTCATATTAGATGAAAAAAATAAATACATAAACAAATTTTATTTATATCTCCTTGAAAAAAAAATAATTGTTAGGCCAAATGCTATTGCTATAAATGTAATAAATGGTTTATTATTAAATACTAATTTAAAAGATAATTTTTCTTTAATAGAAAATAACAACTTTCCAAAAAATTTAAATAAAATTATAGAATTGATTAACAAGAATAAACTATTATTACAATTTATGAAAGTTTGTCCTATTCCTAATTATCATTTTGAAAAATCTTTCATAAAAATTAGATGTGAAATTTTAAATCAAATATATAATTTAAATTTTAAAAAAATTTATTTTAAATTCTTAATTGCATTATCAGCTCAATGTTTTTTAAATGAATATATATATTCAGAAACAGATGAAGAAATTTTTAAAGTTAATAAAATAAACGAAAGAATTAAAAATAACATTAATAACAATGAAATAAATGATTTAGAGATACTTATTTTATCTTGTTATTCACCATTATTTAGATATGACTGGAGTGGTAAAATTATTCCTTCAAGTAAATTAAAAGAAACATTTATATTACAATATAGAAATTTAATTGAAGAGAAAAAATATATTAAAAAAATAAAATCTATTTCAAATATCAAAGATGATGTTTCAATCAAAGTTAAAAATCAATATGAAGAAAACCCGTATCCTAGATGGACTAATCTTGGCCTCAGTATCAAACCTAGACCAATTAAAGAAGTTATTGAAAATATAAATTTAGACATTGATTTAACAAAAATAAAATTTTCTAAAAAAGCTGAAATTTTAATTGCTGGGTGCGGTACTGGACAACATGCAATAACTACAGCATCTAAATATAAAAATGCAGAAATTTTAGCTTTAGATCTTAGTTTTAATAGTTTGGCATATGCAAAAAGAAAGGCTGACGAATTAAATTGTAGAAATATAAATTTCATTCAAGGAGATTTATTAGATTTAAAGAAAATGAATAAAAAATTTGATATAGTAGAATCTGTAGGTGTGCTTCATCATATGAATGACCCGCTAATCGGATGGAAAACCTTAACTAGTTGCTTAAAAAAGGATGCTTTAATGCTAATTGGTTTATATAGTGAAAAAGCTAGAGCAAATATTATAAATATCAGACAAACTATTAATGATTTAAAAATTGAAACAACAAAAAAAAATATTATAAATTTTAGAAAAGATATTTTAATAAAAGATAACAAGAAATGGCATAATATAAAAGATAGTCCAGATTTTTATTCAACAAGTGGAGTTAGGGATTTACTATTTCATGTAAAGGAACACAGATTTACAATTAAAAAAATAAGAAGTCATATGAATAAATTAGGATTAGTTTTTTTAGGATTTGATGACAGTTATGTTTTAGAAAGATTTAAAAAAGAATATAAACAACCTGAAGATTTATATAATTTAAATAAATGGGAAGATTTTGAAAATGCAAACCAAAGAATTTTTTCAGGTATGTATCAATTCTGGTGTCAAAAGAAGTAATTAAATTTATAAGAAATTAATATAAAATATGATGATGATGAATTTTTTATTATTTCTGTGTTTATATATATTGTCAGCATTTATGATAATAGGATATGGACAGTTTGCAAAAAAAATACTTATTTCCAACAAAAATGACAGATATGAATTTGGATTTATAGGGTTGTTTGGTTTTTTATTTTTGTATTTTATTTCATCTATTATTATTTTTTTTACAAATATAAATAATTTTATTTCTTTAGTAGTTTTTTTATTTGGTAATATTTTATTTGTATTTTTTTTATTTAAAAAAAAATATGATTATAAATTTTTGGTACTGTTTATATTAATTTTAATTTTATTTTTACCATTAGCAATCATTGCAGAACCAAACGAAGATTTCTTTTTCTATTATCAGCCTTACATTAATTATTTACAAAGTTCTAAAATCATATTTGGTGTTGTTAACATTAATAGCACCTTAGCATTTTCAACTTACAGTCTTTATGACATTATTATCTTCTTTAATTTGAATAATATATTTCAAAGTAGTTTTTCAACTCCAATTTTAATTTTTTATTTTCTATATTTAGTCTTTTTAATTGAAAGATTATTTAAAAAATTTAGTTTATTTTATTTTATTGTATTATTTCTAAGTATAGTAAGCTTTAATAAACTAAGAGATATTGGAACAAGTGTTCCTCCCCAGCTTTTGCTAATAATGATATCTTGTTTAGTATATTCTTTATTATTAGATGGATTTAAGGAAGCAACTTTCACGAAAATATTATTGCTATTAGTTTTTGCAATTATATTAAGATTCAATAGTATTATTGTATTACCTCTAATAATTTTAATTTTTTCAAAATATATAAAATATGCATTATCTTATTTAGATAATAATAAGAAAATTTTATTCTTTTCGATGATAGTTACATTATTATTTTTTTCCAAGAATGTTATCAATAGCGGTTGTTTGGTTTACCCAGTGAAAACGATCTGTTTTGAAAATTTATTTTGGTCTTCTAATTTAAAAGTTACTGAACAAAAGTATCATAAATTAAGCTCAGACTCCAAAGGATGGCCTTTTTATGCAAAAGAAAATTTCGATATTTCAGATAAATTTGTTTGGAGGAATTTAAATAAAGAAGGGTTTTATAGTTATAATACGTATCTTGCACAGTCACCCATTTTATGGATAAAATATTGGGTAAAAGATCCAAATTATAAGAAAATTTTGAATTTATTTTTTTTATGTATTTTTATTTTGTTAGTAATTTTTTCATTTAGAAGTGGAAAAATTTATAACCAATATCTCAAAAACAAAAATTTTATGTTTTTCTTAATTTCAATAATATTTGTTGTCATTTTTTGGTTTTTAGTATCACCACAAATGAGATATGGTGGATATTTTTGTTTTATTATTATATTTAGCTTAATATTCAGTTCAATTACTAAATTTATAAATACTAATTCTCATATATATACTCTAGTATTTCTAATTGTGATTTCAATAAGCTACGTAAATATAAAAAATCTAAAGAGAATATATATTGATTATAATCAAAACAATTTTTTAAACTTTCCTTGGCCTAATAATTATAACTTAAAAGAAAATATTGATTATACAATTTTTACAAAAGATGATGTTGTATATAATAAAAGATTAAGAACAGAAAAATTAGTTTTTGATAATGGCGATCAAGCAATTCTTATGTGTGGTAATATTAATTTTCCATGTATTCCAGAAGGAAAAGAGATATGTTTAGGGGAGAAGATAAATAAAAGAGGTTTTATTTTCTATAAAAAAAATAAGAATGAAGATGATTGCTATAAATTTATGAATGAAAATATTTTATATTAGTAATTTATTTATTGTTCCAATTATAAGAGTTGTTCATTGAATAATTCCATACACTACCAACAAAAGCGCCTAATAATACTGATAGATAAATATTCAATAGACTATCATATAACATTTTAGCACTAATAAAGTTAAATATAGCTCCAAAGGAACAAAAAAAATAATATTTAAGTAATCCTAAATAAAAAAATTTACCTCTTTTTTTTAAATCTGAGTAAGTAATTTCATTATTTAATGTGTAATTAAAGAAAACCGTTAATATTATGCTGAGAACAAGTGATGGAATGAAGCTAACAAAAAAAAGTAATATGTAAAATATAGATAATTGAAAAATTACTCCTAGAGATCCAATAAAAGAATAAATAAAGTACCTAGCTGGAATAAATTTTCCAAATATTTTATCAATTATTAATGTTATGAAATCAATTAATACTTTGCTATCTAATTTACTTTCTCCACTAAATCTCTTTTCAAACTTAAAAGGTATCTCAGAATAGTTTACTGTGTTTTTTTTTGTTAAGATAATATCTAATAATAATTTAAATCCTATATTAGATAATTTTTTATAATTATTTTTAAAGAAACTATCCTCTATTATAAAAAAACCTGTTAGTACATCTGAATAATTTATTTTGAAAATTTTTTTTAAAAGATAATTAACAAACAAAGAAGCTTTATATCTTTTTTTATGTAGTAATTTATTATTTTCTAAAAATCTACTCGCAGATACAATGTCTAATTTTTTACTAATAATTACTGAGTATAAATCTTTAATTTTTTCTGGTGGGTGTTGTAAATCTGCATCAATAAAAACTATATAATTAGAATTTGAAGATAAGGCTCCTTGAATTAAAGCTGAAGACAAGCCTCTATTCTCAAATCTTTTTATTAAATGAATATTCGTCTTATTTTTTTTTAAATCATTTATTACATTTGCTGTTTCATAATCCTTACTATCGTCAACAAAAATAATGTCCCAACTTAATTTAACTTCATCTAAACTTTTTTTTATTTTTTTATAAAGTATGTTTATATTTCCTTTTTCATTAAGAGTAGGAATAATTATCGAAATATTTTTTTTCATTTGAATGTTTGATTTTTTATCATTTATTTAGATATTAATCTACAAACAGAAAATACTTCATTATTAGGCTAACATCTAAAAAAATAACAAATTTTAATTTATGGCGGAGAGAGAGGGATTCGAACCCTCGGTAGTATTGCTACTACACACGCTTTCCAAGCGTGCTGATTAAACCGCTCTCACATCTCTCCACTGGGATAAAACATATTAGCATGAAACAAAATTTAATAGTGGAAAAAGTTTAACAAAGTGAGCCTAAATTCCGCTCATGATCAATGTTCCCAACAAATCATATTTATAATTCATAGATTACAAATTTCTTATTTTTATAGAGAGTTTTAAATTCTAAGGGTAATTCTATCTCCCTCATTACATGAGTGATACCATATTTATTCTGCCAATTAATTATTCGTTTTTCATCAATTAAATTCCAAATTTCAATCCAAGTAGAATCTTTATGTAAATCTCTAGCTAAATATTTGAAATCTTGTGTGACAATGTTTTCAAAAATATCTACATTCTCTGGTATGTAATCTAAAAGAGAGTTCCGATCAAAAAAAGTTTTATGCTTCGTTAGATACCTAATATCACCATTAGTTATTGGAATTAAAAATAAAAGATTATTTCCAGTAATTTCATTATCCATAAATTCTAGAGCCTTCTCTAAATTCTGATCTTCTATAATAAAATTCTGAGTTATTTTATTATCGTTGAGTATATAATTAATTAATTTATCTTCTATTTTAAAAAGATTATTTACAATACTGAGACAAAGTAAAAAAATTATAAAAGAAACTAATTTAAAAGGATTTTGCAGGAAATTAAAATATGAACTAATTTTATAAAAAAAACTGTGTTTATTAAAAATAATATAATTTTTATTTAAGTAATAGATTAACTCATAAATTACTATCGATAAAAACAAAAAATTTATATAATTCCAATAACTAATATACTGATAAACTATAAAAAATGGATTAGGAATGAGTGAAATAAAAAAAATAATAATAAAAAAATAATTAGATCTTTCTATTTGTAAACACAAAATGAAAGATAAAAATAAAATATTAAAATAGAATAAAATATCTAAAATTCTCAACATTTGTAACTTTATGAAAATTCCATTAAATAAAAATTCAACAAAAATATGATTTAAAAACAATATGAAAAATAGAGAAAAATAACAATATAAAAGCTTAATGTTTTGTATATTAGAATTTTTTCTAGACCAAATAAAATACCCTAATATGAAAAATATTATGCTTGTCAAATAATTGTAAAACTCATTAATTTTATATTTTAAAAGAAAGGCAAAAGAATTATTTATTCCATACCAATAACTTTTAAAAAAATCATTTTTTGTAAAATTTAAATCTTGTATAAATAAGTAAAAATAAAGAACTGGAATTGAAATTAAGATAGTTACAATTGAATAATTTAGAAAATTAAATATTTCTTTTTTATTTTGATAATTTAATACAATAAAAAAAAGAAAAATTATTGATGGAACTGACCACCATACACCGCTCCCAATATGAAAATAAAAAACAAGCCCCGCAAAAAAACCGGCTAATTTATATTTATCTATAAGAATAAAATAAAATGAAAATAAAATTATAGGAAGGGCGAGAGTTTTTTGATCTGTTTCACCACTCTTAAAAGCTAAATACAAAAAAATTGTGAGAATAAAAAAATTTTTATTAGTTTTTAAAAATAAATTACATATTTTGTAAATTGCAAAAACAGTTAGTAACCTCTCTAAAAACCAAAAAATTTTTGGCATTAATGTGATATTCAAATTAAAAAAATTTATTAAAAAAGAATTTATATAATTGTAGTTGTGCTGAAAATCATATTCAAGACTACCTTTAGGCAATTTGGGATTTAAAATTCTATTAATTGCATCAAAATCTTGAATTTCAAAATTTATATCTTTAAATCTGTAAGCAAAAATTAAAACAATATAGGTAAATATTAAAATATAAATTTTGTTAATTTTTAAATTCAATGTCTTCTCTTTTTATTTTTATCAATGGAGCCAAAGAATTTTTTGGTCTTGCCAAAGGTAATTTTAAAATATATTCATCATTATTAATTCGATCATTAATTTTTTTTGGCAAACCTACAAAGTCTTTAAAGTTATATTTTAAAACTTTTTGTCTTCTTGTTTTTAGAACAAAATCTTCCTCCCATACTTTTTGAAACCATTTTTTTGTCAAGTATTTTAGCAATGGTCTCAATAGTTTTTTCCAACCATTTAAATAAAATTTGTAAATTACTTTTATTGAACATTTATCATGTCCTATATCATTAATAAAAACCTTTGTTTCTGATAGGACTCCAAAAATAATTCCAAAAGCTATCAAATTATTTTTATCTAATTGTTTCATAAATATTGGTGTTGTGATTTTCAGTCTAATTAAAGGCAGTATGACTTCACGTACACTAAATATTAAATCTTTATCTTCATAGATGATTTGAAATTTTTCGTAACCATCATGAATATGCTCTAGATGCTCTTGATCCCAATAATTCCAAAACGCAACTGAAGCCGAACAATTTATTTCTTTATTAAAAATCATTTCAAAGTTATTACTCATTATTCTCTTGTAAAATTGCGTAAATATCATTGTCTACTGTTTCGGCAGAATATTTTTTTAATATTCCAGGCTTTATTTCAAAATCATAGCTTTTCAATCTTCCAATTATTTTATGAGTCAAGCACTTTCCAGTGTCAACACAGAATCGCCAATTATGCCATTTGCATTTCAATTCATTTGTGATTTCGTCAAAAATAATTTCTCCTCCAAAATGCGGGCATATTGAAGAAAATACTTTAATTTTATCTTTTCTATCTAAAAAAACAATTATCTCATCTTTCCATTGCTCAACCCAGATATTAATATATTTTTTTTTTAAAATTTCTTTTTTAGAACAAACAAATATCTTGCTTTGCATAATTTATAATAGATAATTTGTAATATTATAATGTATTAGATTTAAAATGTAATTATAAATTGGTATTAGGTTAAGAATATTATATGTTAGTAAAATTAGTATGTTTGAACAAATAAATAATTTATTAAACTCATCAATATACTATGCAATTCCTATAAAATCTTTTGTCCTCGTTTTAATGGGTATTGTTTTAAGATCAGTTTTAATTGGAACAGGACAAATATGGGCAAGTTCATATTCTCAAACTGCTACTTATTTACTTTTGCCAGTTATAACTTTCGTTATTACATCTGTAATTTCTGGCAATATAGCACTTTCATTAGGAATGGTTGGCGCTCTATCAATTGTTAGATTTAGAAATCCTGTAAGATCTTCATTAGAATTAGTTATTTTTTTCTTACTAATCACGCTAGGGATTGCAGCTGCACCAAAATTTCATTGGTCAATATTTTTATTTTTTATTTCAATATTTATATTCATATTAATTTATTTAATAAATATTTTTTCTATTAAATATTTTAATAAAAAATTTTATCAGTTTTCTTTTACTGAAGGTAATAACTTAACAATACTGGAAGTAGAATCAAAAAATAAAAATTTATTTTTAAATAATGATGAAGAATTAATCAGCTTTAACTTTGATGGAGAGATAGCTAACTATAGGATAGCATCGAATGATATTAACAGACTTAAAAAATTAAGTGAAGATCTTACAAATAATTCAGAAATAAGTAAAATTGATTTAAATATTCAAAGGTGATGCTATTAAAGATTTTCTTTCTTACTATATTTTTTTTTTCCTCAAGTATTTTTTCAAATGAACTTAAATACAATTGTACCTTTGATGAAAAATTTTTTATTGAAGATTTAAGAAATCAAAATAATCTTTTAGAAATTAAAATTAAAATTAATGACTATCGATCATGGATAAAGAATGGCATGCGAATAGTAACTGATATTAATAAAAATATTAAAAACAGGTATAAAAAAAGATATTCTGGAATTGTTACTGCGAAATACTCATTTGGAGAATGCGAATTTAAAGCAAGAATTAGACAGCATGGCGATTGGAAAGATCATATACAATATATATCAAATGAAAATAAATTTTCTCAAAGTTTAAATATAAGATTAGAAAATGGGAATATTCTTGGCATTGTAGATTTCATACTATTTATTCCTAAAACTAGAAATAATTCAAATGAAATTTTAACAACTTCTATTCTTACTGAGTTAGGTCACTTAGCTCCTCGAACTTTTTTTATTAATACTAATATTAATGAACATAAAAGTTCTATGATTTTTCAAGAAAAAATAAGAAAGGAATTTCTGGAGATAAATCAAAAAAGAGAGAGTGCTCTATTTGAAGGTGAGGAACAATTTATATGGGAAATGGGTGTTAATAAAAACAGCGAAGATTTTAGAAAATATGAATCTGTTTCACTATCTAGGATGATAAATTCCACATGGGCGACTAGAAACAAAACAAATTTATTAATTTCAAAATACTCATATTCAAAACTTCAAAATGTTTATTTAAATTACGCAAAAAATTTACCAAACTCAGATATATTTTATAGTCTGGACATAGAGTTATTAAGTAATTTTTCAAATAAACTATTCAGAAAATGGTTGAGATATGAATTGTTAATTTTATCAATTAACGCACAGCATGCACTAAGACCTCATAATAGAAAATTTTATTGGAATAATTTATATGAAGGGTTTGAGCCAATTTATTATGATGGAGATACAAATTTTATTCAAATTTGTGACTCTAAAGGTAAGCTTTTATCAAATTACCTAGGTGAAAAAGATATACAATATTATAAAAATGTTTTTAAAAGAGAAACTTATGAAGAATTAATTAATTCAATTAATATTTTAAAAAATAAAAACAAATTTAATTCTACACTTGAGAAAAATACTGGTTTAGAAAAGGATGATATAAAACAACTTTATAATTTAATTGAGTCTAACATTGATTGTTTAAAAAATAATCTGATTCAATTGGAGAATAAAAACCCAAAAAAAATTAATTTTCATGAAAATTATTCAATATTTAAGAATAATTTAAAAAAATTAAATTTAGATTCTCTTTTATTCGAAAACCATAATAATAAAAATTTATTATGTATAAATAATAAATGTGATGAAACATTTATGCCAAATTTAGATACTTGGAACAAAGTTCTTAAAAGAGATTATGTT
>CACNSY010000015.1 GCA_902623255.1 uncultured Alphaproteobacteria bacterium
CAACAAAGAATATAGTGTTATAAACTCCTCTCCAAAAAAAATCTTCTGTACATGTATTTGGGTTTAAATAACTCTCACAATCAAATAACTGATCATATTGTTTTGTTGTAGGAAGTTCTCTTTCAGCAAATAACAGTTCATCACCAGATGATAGAGAAAAGAAAAAATTTGCACCAAGAGGGATTATTACAAATAATCCAAAAAAAATTAAATTTGGAAGTAAAAAAATATATGGCATATTTCTTACACCAATAATTTTTTGAATTGGCCACATGATTAAATCAATGGCTTGCATTAAAAATGCAAAGGGAATATTTAAAATTCTAAGGAAAAAAATTTTTATTTGATTTCTAATATTTTCCATTAAATCATTTCAAAAAAAGCTGCTCAAAATGAGCAGCTTTATATTTTTATTATTTTGGATGTAATTATCCGCCGTATTTTTCTTTAAGTTGTTTTTCAACATCTTCATCCATACGCGCCCAAGCTTCTTCCATTGTCATTTCACCAACAATAGCTTGTCCTAGTCTTGAGATAATTGCGTTAAACATTAT
The DNA here is from genome assembly GCA_902623255.1 of uncultured Alphaproteobacteria bacterium. GTDB lineage: Bacteria > Pseudomonadota > Alphaproteobacteria > HIMB59 > CACPNW01. Next base: position 555 of record CACNSY010000015.1, read on the forward strand.
ACGGTTGTCAACATGTGCCTGAAGATCAAAAGCAACTTGATCAATAGTTGGCACTGCCCCGGCAAAAGTGTTTAATGCATGTTTTGCGTTTGGATCATCAGTTTGATAGTCAACTTGTAGATCTAAGTGTCCAGGGATAGCAAGAACTTGACCAATAAAACTACTTAGTTGTTCTTTACTAGAAAGATAATCCATTACCTTTCCAACAGCAGGATTAGCATTGAATGCTAATAGTGCATTTCCACCCGGCATTCCAGTACATGCAGCAGGACCACATGGCGCTGGTACAGCCCACCAATCAAAATCATCTCCTACTTCATTTGCAAATCTTCCAATTTGCCAAGAACCACTCATCATGAAAACTACCTCAGCAGCATTCCACCAATCATTTGGAGCATGGTATTTTGAACCTGAAACTGAGCCCCAAAGATCTTTACTCATAGTACCTGCTTGGTGCCAGTCATAAAGCATTTGAGTCATAGCTTTTAATCCATCATCAACTAATTTTGGATCACCATTTGAATCAAAATATTTCGCACCCATAGAAATCGCAGGGCCTGATACACGGTGACCTGATCTATCCCAAGCCATTGGTATAGGAGTACCTGTTTTTTCTGCTACTTCAATTGAAACTGCTGCCCATTCTTCCCAAGTTGCACCAGGGCCTAATAGATCTACACCAGCTTGTTCAAATAAAGTTTTATTTACATATGGACCAGTAACGGTCATTGTAGAATGGAAACCATGAATTGAAGTTGTATCTCCAGGCTTACGATACCAATTTAAAAAAGGACCGAAGCTTTTTTCATAATAACTTGGATCAGCTACATAAGGCGTAATATCAGCATAATATTTATTTAATCCACCAAGATCAGTAACACGAGCAATGTCAGGACCTTCACCAGCAGCAAGCTGGATAGGTAGAGTGTTCATTATTGCATCATATGGTACAATATCTAAAATTACATTTATATCTGGATTAGCTGCATTAAACTCATCAATTTGTGCTGCAATTGGCACATTTTCTTTGTCTCCATCTCCATACCACATAATACGTACATCTGTGGCAGCAAAAGAAACTGCAGAAATTAAAGTTAATGAGAATGAAACTAAAGCTACAGATATTGCTTTTAAAATAAACTTAAAGTTCATCATTTATCCTCCAATTTTTTTCAGACTTAAACATATTAAATTATTATATACAAGTAATAAAAACCTAGAAATAATGGCAAATTTTGAAATTAAATAATAATATTTTGTTAAAAAATATTATAAACATATCAAAATTCAATGATTGGTTATTTAGCATTAGCAAGAGATACATTTGATATAAATTATGCTTTAGATAATAAAAAAAGGTTTGAAAAATTTATAGATATTTTAGATATTAAATACTCACGTTTTAAAGAATTAATTACAGATGATGAAACAGGAAAAAAAGCTATTAGATATTTTAAAAAACTAAATTGTAGCAAATATATCATTGCTCAAACAACTTTCACTGATGCAAAATTTATAACAAGTTTTGCTAAAACATTTAATAAACCAATACATTTAATAAGTTTTAAAGAGCCGAGAACAGGTAAGCGGTTAAGATTGAACTCTTTATGTGGTGTAAATCTTGCTATGCATTCTTTAATCAAATTAAAATATAAGCCAGAATTTTCAATATTTATTAATAATAAATTATTCGAAATAGAAAAAATTAATAATTTTTTAAAAAATAAAAAAATTTTAAAAAATAATACATTGAAAAAAATAAAAAATTCTAAAAAGAAAGATGACAATATTTTTTCAAAAAAAAAGAATTTAGGACTTGTTGGAAAAAGACCAGATGGATTTTTTACCTGTGATTATGATAATAGAGAAATAGAAAAAAAATTAAATTATAGTCTTAAGAAAATTAAATTAGAAACTTTGTTTAATATTTCTAAAAATGTTAGCACAAAAGATATTACAAAAACTAAAAATCAAATAAAAAAAGATTTGAAATCAGTCTCTAAGTTGAATGCAAATGAATTAAATAAAAGTATTTCAATTTTTCATGGGTTAGAAAAAATAAAAAATGATAACAAAATTGATACTTTTGCAATTAAGTGTTGGCCTGAAATGTTTACTCAATTTGGATGTGCATCATGTGGTCCAATGGCTATGATGAATGAAAAGGGAGTTAGCAGTGCATGTGAAGCTGATGTATTAGGAAGTATAAGTTGCGATATTTTAAATAAGATAAATAACAGACCGTCACTTTTAGTAGATGTTGTTGATTGTGATCCCAAAACTGATACTTTAGTTTTTTGGCATTGTGGATTAGCTCCAATTAGTATGGCAAAAAAGAATACAGCAAGTGCAACTGTACATTCTAATCGAAGGAAAGCATTACTACATGATTTTGCATTTAGACCTGGAAAAATAACAATATTTAGAGTTTCAAAATCAGAAAATAAATTAAAATTTATTGTTATTAAAGGTGAAGTTTTAGATAAAAAAAATTCATTTTCAGGTACTTCGGGTGTTGTGAGATTTCAAACAAATACCTATCAAAAATTAGTTAGGTTATTCACGTCTGGTATCGAACATCATCTAGCATTCACATATGGAGATGTATATTCAGAAATAAAAAAACTAAGTGCGCAACTAAATATTCCAATTTACACAGCATGAAAACGAAAATTAAATATGGAATTGTTGGAAGTGGACTAATGGGTTGTGAGCATATTTCAAATATTAATCTTATAGATTCAGCTGAAGTAGTTGCCATCTCAGACAGTAATGAAAATTCAATAAATAAAGCTAAAAATCTTATCTCAAATGATATTAAAATCTATTCAAATAATAATGAAATTTTTAAAAATGATGAAGTGGATGCTTTTATTATTTCGACTCCCAATTTTACCCATCATGATATTATTAAAGAAGCGTTAAAAACAAAAAAACATTTATTAATTGAAAAACCCTTATGTACAAAATTAGAAGATTGTCTTGAAATTAAAAAAATATCAACTTCATATCCATCATTAATATGGGTGGCTATGGAGTATAGGTACATGCCACCTGTTCAAAAAATGATCCAAGAAATAGATAGTAATAAAATTGGTAAGCTTAAAATGCTTTCAATTCGTGAACATAGATTTCCATTTCTCAAAAAAGTAGATGATTGGAATAGATTCCAAATAAACACCGGTGGAACATTAGTAGAAAAATGCTGTCATTTTTTTGATTTAATGCGCCTAATTACAAATAGTGAAGTTACACAAGTATATGCAAGTGGTGACCAAAGTGTAAATCATCTTAATGAAAATTATAATGGAAAAGTTCCTGATATATTGGACAATGCATTTGTAATTTTAGATTTTAAAAATGGAATAAGAAGTTCTTTAGAACTTTGTATGTTTGCAGAAAATTCAGAAATGCAAGAAGAGCTATGTGTTGTTGGAGATAAGGGTAAAATAGAAACAGGTGTGCCAGCTGATGCATCTGGAAAAAACTCTTCAGAAGTTAGAATAGGTTTAAGAAACTCTAAAAATGCAATTAAAGAATTAGTTGAGGTAGATAAAAAAATTTTATCAGCTGGGCAACATCATGGATCGACTTATTATCAACATTTAGAATTTATTAAAGCAATTAATAATAATTTAAAACCACAAGTTTCTATAAACGATGGTCTTCATGCAGTGGCTATTGGAGAAGCAGCAGAGAAATCAATAAAAGAAAATCGTGTGGTTAAGATGAGTGAATTTAATCTTTAAAATTTTCAAAAAATTTATTTGTTTTATCAATTATAAAATTACTTACTCTAACGTTTGATTCAGTAGTTACACCTGCAATATGAGGTGTTAAGATGCAATTCATATCATTTGTAATATTGTTATAAAATGCTTCATTTACTGGTTCATTTTCAAAAACATCTAATGCGAAACCAGAGATATTTTTATTTTTATAAGCATCAATTAAGTCTTTCTCATTGATGACGCCACCCCTAGAAGAATTAATTATAATTGGTTGTTTTTTCATTTTAATAAAAACTTGTCTGTCAAATAGATACTTTGTTTCATTATTTAATGGGACATGAATAGAAATTATGTCGGCCAAATTAAGAATTTCATCGAATGAAACTTTTTTAACATTTTCTGCTTCCATTTGTTTTGAAGTTATAAAAGGATCATATGCAATACAGCTAACATCAAAAACATTTACAAGATTTAAAACTTTTTTTGAAATATCCCCAAAACCTATTAGACCAAGAGTCTTTCCTTTAAGTTCTTTTGTAACAATTGATGTCCTTGGCCATTTTCCTTGTAGAGTTTGTTCTTTAATAATATGAGTTTTTTTTAATAATGTAAGAGAAGAATTCACAACGTATTCTGCAACAGAGTCAGAATTCATACCTGTTGCTGGCTGAACAATGATATTATTTTTTTTACAGTATTCTGTATCTATATTATCAAGACCAACACCTAATCTTCCTATAAACTTTAAATTTGATGCATTTATTAAAATTTTCTTATCTAAGCTTGTTTTATTCCTTACGATGATGCCATCAAATTTCTGAATTTCTCTCTCTAAAAAATCTTTATTTTGCCAGGCATCTTTTTTATAAATTACATCAAATTTTTTATTTAAGTTTTGCAATGATTGTGAATCTATAAATTCTGTAATCAAAATTTTTGTCATTTAATTTTTCTAATTTTTAATTTTTTTAAAAACTTTTTTACGTTGTTTAAATTTGGTATTGAATATATTCCTCCAGCTTTCATGCATTTTAAAGTTGCAGTAGCTGCTGCCAATTGAATACTTTGAGAGTTTGATTTATTTAATGATAGAGCTGTTGCAAAAGCACCATGAAAAACATCTCCTGCACAATTCGTTTCAACTGTTTTTACTTTTGGAACATTACAATGATATAATGAGTTATTTTCAACCCAATAAACACCTTTTGATCCCATAGTAACTGCAACAAATTTATTTGTTTCATTGAATATTTGAAAAAGAGCCTTTTGCATATTGATTTTTTTTTTATAAGTTTTCAAACCTTCTTCAGAAAATATAGGGTGCGAAGCTTTGTGAACAATTTCAGAAATTTTATTAGAATTTTTAAAATTATCTAGATCAGCAACACATTTAATATTTTTTTTATTGGTATTAATAGCAATATAAGAGGCCATATCTATCCATCTCATATCTATTGAATAAATATCCTTTTTTTTAAAATTTAATTTGGGTATTTTCTTATAATCAAGTAATTTTGGATCATTGTATGCTGCTAGTAATCTTTCACCTTTTGTATCCTCAATTACAAAGCTTTGCGAAGACTGACATTTTTTAATAAAAATTGATTTACTAGTATTTATAGAAAATTTTTTTAATTCATTTTTTAAAAAGACTGATGAATCATCATCTCCAAATTTTCCTATGAATTTTGATTTAGATCCCAAAATTTTTGCAGTAAATGCCGATACTGCTGCTGAACCACCTAATCTTTTATCAATACCTCTAGATAAAACTTTAATTGGTTTTTTTGGAAATTTATTAATCCTACTTATGTAATCTGTAAATATTGATCCTGCGCAAATGATCATAAAATATTAATTAAAGGTATTTAACTTTACCAATAAACTTTCTAAACCTATCTCTTATAGTTATAGGATTGAGTGGAATGGGATCAATTTTAACATTTCCAGAATTGATCTTTGAAATTATTACATATGAATTATCTTTATCATCAATGGCTTTGTTCAATTCATTAACTGTTTCCTCGCCAGAACATTCAATCACATTTTTGCAACCAGCTCCTAATGCAACATCCTTTAAGGAAGTTTTCTCATCAGTAAATGTTCGTTGATCTCCTGTTGATCCATAAGAACCATTATCAATTATCAATAAAGTATAGTTTGATGGCGCTCTATTACCTATTGTTGCTAGGGTATTCATATTCATTAAAACTGATCCATCACCATCTATACTAATGACATGTTTATTTTGGGATAGTGCCAAGCCTAAGCCAATAGAAGATGATAAGCCCATACTGCCTAACATATAAAAAAAATTTGGTTGATCACTAATTTTATATAATTCTTGAGATGGAAGACCTATATTACAAATAACTAAGTTATCTTTAAGAATATTTTGTACCTTATTTAATAAATCAAAACGGTTCATTTATCATCTTTCATCAAATTGAAATCACATAAAATAGCTACTGGTGATTCAACAACTTTGGCATGTTTGCTAAATGTTGAAATTTTATCTAATTCTTTTTCAGAAGAGCAATGCAACATAGGTATTCTCAACGTTTGTAAAATATCTTCAGTAATCTTCGCCATTCCACCTTGCGCTCCTACTGGCTCACCAGGTGTACCCCTGTAACTAATTAAAAAAACAACAGGCATTTGATATAATTGTAATAGAGAAACAATTGCATTCACTGAATTTCCAATCCCTGTATTCTGCATCATTATACACGGGAATTTATTTCCTAAATAAGCTCCAGCACAAATACCCATACCTTCTTCCTCTCTTGGTACAGCCGAATAATAAACATCTTTATCATTTTCAAGAATATCAATCATGTTGGCTAATAACTTACAAGGAACACTTAAGTAAAAATCTACTCCACCTTTTTTTAAATTATCTATGATTTTTTTACTTATTTTCATTTATGCGGATGTCTATATATATAAAATTATAAAACAATAAATTAATTTATTTAAAATCATTTCTTAATTTTATTTTTGTATTTGAATTATATGTTTCGCCTACTTTTAATATAGTTGATGGAAAATTTGGTTGATTAATAGCATCTGGAAAAATTTGCGTCTCTAGACACATACCATATTGTAATCCATAATTTCGATTATGTTTGCCACGATATGAATCTTTCATCATATTACCAGTATAAAATTGTATTCCAGGTTGATCAGTCGAGTATTCAACTCCCATACCTGTAATATTACTGTAGATGGAAGCTATAGATTGATCAATAGAATGATCTTTGAGAACATAATTGTGATCAATACCACCGCCATCTAAAAAAGATTTATTTATTTCAAATGAATTATTAAGATCATATTTTGTATTAACTACATCGAATAATTTACCAGTAGGAATTGATCTCTCATCAGTTTCGCAAATTTGATTAGATGATATTCTTACAACATGGTCAGTAATATTTTTATAATTATCTTTATGGCCATGGAAATTCCAATAGTTATGATTAGTCATATTAATAATAGTATCTTGATCTGTAGTAGCATTAAAGGAAATTAGAATTTCGTTATTATTATTAAGTTCGTAAATAGTTTTACAATTTAGGTTGCCTGGATAATTTTCTTCTAAATGTTTAGAGTGGTAAATGAGCTCTACTTTTATACTTTGGCTTGTTTTTTTAATATCAGCTATTTTCCAAATCTTTTTATTGAAACCTACCTCTCCACCATGAAGATGATCAGGTTCAGTATTTGAATATAAATTATATTCTTTCCCATTAAGAGAAAATTTACTTTGCCCTATTCTATTACAAACTCTTCCAATAATTGAATTGAAATATCCATGAGCTTCCAGGCAATCATCTAAATTACCATAACCTAATAAAACATCCTCTGTTTCAGAAACATTCGAAGAAATTGGAATACAAACTTCACTCATATAACCACCATAAGTATAAAAACTAAAACTATAATTGTTTGAGTTAATAATATTAACTATCTCAATATCTAAACCTTTATCATTTTGAAGTTTGGTAATTTTATATTCCATTATGTTTTCCTTAATCTTTGAAAATTATTTTTTCTTTGTTGAAGATAAATGATTAATCCACCTAAAACTATGAAAAAAGCACCTGGGAAAAGTTGATCAACTGGCCATTCTGCAAAAAATATCCAACCTAAAATAAGAGCAAAAAATATCTCGATATAATCAAATGGCATAATTTTACTAAGTTCTGCTTTTCTAGCACCATATATTAAAAGTAAAGTTCCAGATCCTCCTGCAATCCCCATTATACAAACTACTAAGAAATCATTTATACTTTTGAAATTTTCCCACATACCAAAAAACACCACTAACATACATGCAACTATGATTGTCCCTGTTTGACCATACAAATTGATAAGTGGTGAAGGAACATGATCCTCAAAACTTAAGGATGTTACCCTTGCTAATGAATATCCAAAAGCAGCAAGTATAGGAAGTAATAACATATAATTAAAGTCTGATGACCAAGGTTGCATAATTAAAACGATACCTACAAAACCAGAAATTACTGCACTCATTTTGTACCAACCAAATTTTTCACCTAATAAAGGAATAGCAAGAAGGGTGACCATCATGGGTCCAGTGTATTCCATGGTAGCGACTAAAGCAAAAGGTAAGTAAGCATAAGAAGTATAGAGACATAATTGAGCCAATGCTACAAATACTCCGCGGAATAATCCTAACTTCCATTGCGTTATTTTTATTTGTCTACCATTTTGATGCCAATCATGTGAAAAATATAAAGCAATAACACATGGGATCATTCCAAATAAATTTCTAAAAACAGAAAGTTGAGCTGCTGGATATTCGTTTCGTAAAAACTTTATCGCAATCCCCATACAATCTAATAAAAACAAACCAGAAAGTGATAATATAACAGCTAAAAATAAATTATTTTTCATTAATCATAATCTATTATTCTAAAATAATTTCTTTTCCTACTTCTTGACTTTTATAAATTCCATCTAAAATTTTCATTACTTGTAGAGAGTGTTCAGCCGGAATAGTAACTGGTTGATCGTTTGCAACAAACTCTGCAAACTCGATACATTCTTTGGCATGAGGTTCAATAGTGTCTTTTAAATTTCCTTCAATTTTTTTAGTTATGTGAGTTTTAGAATTGATATCATTTTTTATAATCTCACAATTAGGCCAATGCAAACCAGCTGCTTTTCCGTATAACCATACCTGCATATCTTCTATTTTATCTTCTGGTAGTTTATGATGAAGCATCCATGATACTTCAAGCATCAAGGTTGCACCATTTTTAAACCTAACAAACGCAGCTGCAAAATCTTCAACGTTCATTGCTTCCTTATCGTACTCTCCATTGTAACTAAAAGAATTTGGCTGCTTTGCTAATTCTGTTTTTGACACACCCGTCACAGAAAGTGGTTCTGGATTGTTCATAAACCAAAGAGTTAAATCTAATACGTGCACCCCTATATCAATACAAGGCCCTCCTCCTGAATTTTCTTTTTTTAAAAAACCAAGTGAGACTGGTAAAAAATTTCTTCTAAGCATCCAAGAACGTGCATGATATATCGAACCAATTGATTTGGATTGATCTTTTATTAATTGAGAATCTTTTCTGAATCTAAAGTGTTGAGCACACATTAATTTTTTTTTCGTTTGATCTCTTACTTCAATCATTTTTTTTATTTGTGAGGCATTTGGAGCTAAGGGTTTTTCACATAAAACATCTTTGCCTGCTTGCATTGCTTTAATTGCTAAATCACAATGATAGTTATTAGGCGCACAAATATCTATTACATCTATATCTGGATCATTAATCATATCTAAGGGATCAAGATATAATTTTTTTATTTGATTTATATTGCCCCAATCTTCAAGAATAGAATTATTAATATCGGAACCTGCTATTAATTCTGCATGTTCTGACATGCGCCAACCGGGTACATGTAACTTTGCAATACCCCCAACGCCAATAATGCCAACTTTTATTTTACTCATATTTATATTTTTTAATTTAGATATTTATCCATTTTTTTTCTTTTTCTGATTGGTAAATTGATTCCATTATACTACTTCTCAATGCTGCTTCTGTAGGAGTAACTAGATTTTTAGTATTGTTATCAATTAATGAATTGAGAAACAAATCAAATGCATGAGGCAATGTTTGTGGTAAATTTTCTTCTATTCTTTCTATTTTTTTACCTTCCTTATTTTCGTTTATAATTAATTGCTCATTCGTTGTTCTTGCGTGAGCTTTCGTTCCACTTACAAAAATAGTATAAGGCTGCGCTATATCTATCCATCCCGCGGCAATACTAGCTATTAACCCACTTTTAAATTTTAATAAAGCTTCTCCACTTTCTTCACAATCTGGATATTGATTATATACTTTTGTAAAGGTTGCGCTCACTGACTCAACATCAGAAAAAAACCATAAAAGAAGATCTAAAACATGTGTTCCTAAATCACCAAAAGCTCCAACGCCTGCAACTTTAGGATCTGTCATCCATTGATAGTTTTTGAAAATATCCCTTATAATACCATCATGACAATTAATGAGTCGAATTCTTGAAATTTTGCCAAAATAATTATCAGTAATTAATTGTTTAAGCTTTATGTAAACAGGATTGCTTCTCATGAAATATCCAGTTTGAAAAATAATTTTTGAAGACTCAATAAGATTTGCCATTTCAAAAGAGTCTTTTTTTCCTATCCCCAAAGGTTTTTCTATAAAACAGTGTTTTTTATTCTCGGTAATTTTTTTAACTAATTCATAGTGCAAATTAGTTTCTGAACATACTATAACACCATCTAAATTAGGTTCTTTCAATAAATCAACATAGTTATCATAATTCTTACATTGCAGTTTATCAGAGTCAATTTTTGATCTATTCTTATCTTTGTCCCAAACACCAATACAATTAATTTTAATGTTTGAAATTACCTTAGAAATAAAATTTGGTGTATGAATATGAGAGGTTCCAATAAATGCTATATTTTTCATTACAGTTATAAAAACTACTTATAGAGCACAACACTGATCGACCCAGTGACCTGGTTCAACTTCAATAAGGCCCATTTTTATTTCTCCACCTTTGCAATCTACTCCAGGATTAGGACATCTAGTTCTAAACACACAACCTGGAGGTGGATTTAATGCACTAGGAATTTCTCCCTTTAGTTCTATAGCTTCAGATCTTTTCTCTGGATCAATTGATGGAATAGAAGATAATAGTGCCTTTGTGTAAGAATGTTTTGGGTTCTTAAATAATTCTCTTGAGGGTCCCATTTCAACTATGTGCCCCAAATACATAACTGCAACAACATCACATACATGAGCTACTACACTTAAATCATGACTTATGAATAAATAAGTTAGGTTAAGCTCGGTTTGAAGTTGTTTTAAAAGATTTAATATATCTGCTTGTATTGATACATCTAAAGCAGCAACACTTTCGTCTGCTACTATAAATTTTGGATTACTTACTAAGGCTCTTGCAATTGATATTCTTTGTCTTTGTCCTCCAGAAAATGCATGAGGAAATCTTCTTAAATGCTCAATATTTAATCTACATTTTGAAGCAATGTCTCTTACTCTTTCATCAGTTTCTTGTCTTGAGTTTGTTATTTTCATCACTTCTAAAGGTTCTGCAATAATATCCCTCACTGTCATTCTTGGACTTAAAGCAGCATAAGGATCTTGAAAAATTAATTGAGCTTTTTTTCTATATTCTTTTAAATCTTGTTTGTTCATGTCTGTTAAATCATAATCTCTTTCATCGTCATGAAAAATAACATTTCCAGAACTAATTTTATTAGCTCCAAGTATTGCTCTACCAAGAGTAGTTTTTCCTGAACCAGATTCACCCACTAAACCAAAAAAAGATCCTTTTTTAATTTTGATATTGATATTGTTTACAGCATGTATTTTTTGTTTTTTTGAAATAAAATTTTCTTGATAATCAAAATTTACTGAAACATTATTTACTGAAATTAAATTATCACCCATTTTGACCACACTTATTTCCACATTGGTCAACCCAGTGACCTGGTTCAACTTCAATTAATTTCATTTCTATTTTACCATCTTTTCCTTCTGGATTATGATGGGGGCATCTAGTTCTAAATACACACCCTGTTGGTCTATCTAATGGACTTGGAATATTTCCAGGTATTGGAGATAACGGTGCGTCTAAGTTATTTATGTCAGGTAAAGCTTGTAATAGCCCTTTTGTATAAGGATGTTTTGGGTTTTTAAGGATCTCATTTACTGGACCTTTCTCAACTACACTTCCCAAATACATAACCGCTACATGATCAGCTACCTGTGCAATAACACCTAGATCGTGAGTAATAAATATTACTCCCATTTGATATTCTTTAATAATATCTTTAATTAGGTTGATTACTTGAGCTTGAATTGTTACGTCTAAAGCAGTTGTTGGCTCATCTGCTAATAAAAGTTTAGGCATTGTTGATAGTGCCATAGCTATCATTGCTCTTTGACGCATTCCCCCAGATAATTCAAATGCATATTGATTAAACCGTTTTTCTGCATCTGCTATGCCTACTCTTTTTAGCATGTTTATGGATATTGATTTTGCTTCCTCTTTATTAATATTTTTATGAATTAGTAATTGCTCAACCATTTGTGCGCCAATTTTTATTGCTGGAGCAAAACTTGCCATAGGCTCCTGAAAAATCATTGATACTTTACCACCTCTTATTTTTTTTAAGTCTTGCTTAGAGGTAAATTGAAGAACATTTTCGTTGTCTAAAATTATTTCTGCATCTTCATTATAAGAAGTATTACCTGGATTTAATTTCATAATCGATTTAGCAGTCACAGATTTACCTGATCCAGATTCACCAACTATACCAAGTACTTCACCTTGATCTACAGAAAGAGAGATATTTTCAACTGCAGTAATTCTACCTTCATCAGTATCAAATTTTACATCCAAATTTTTTACTTCTAATAAATGGCTCATATTACTTTACCTTATGAGGATCTGCTGCATCACGTAATCCATCCCCTACATAGACAAATGTTAAAATTAATACGACTAAGAAAAACACAGGAATAAAATACCATTGATAATTAAGAAGTACGTCAGCCTTAGTTGCATTTTGCAAAAGTACACCAAGAGAATTTACTGGTTCTCTCAAACCAAGTCCTATAAAACTTAAAGCAGTTTCAGATAACAACATGTATGGAAAACTAATGACTAGATCGACAATAATATAACTCGTAAAACTTGGTAATAAGTGTCTTACAATAATGTGAGTAGATGATGCTCCACAAAGTTTTGCAGCAAGAATATATTCTTGGCTTCTTTCACTAAGTAAATGTGTTCTTACTCTTCTTGCAAGAGTTGGCCATGAAATTAATCCAAGCAAACAGGAAATAAAAAAGAACCGTAATTCAGAACTCCATTCTAATGGCGCAAAAGCGGCAAGACACATAAACAGAGGTATTGGTGGAACCGTTCGAATTGCATCAGTAAACATTTGTAATACGCTATCAATCCAACCGCCATAGTAACCTGAGATCCCACCTATTATTAGGGATAGAACAAAAGATATAAATACACCAAGGGTTCCCACAGCCAATGAAATGTAAATTGCACTTAAGGTTCTGCTGAATAAATCTTTTCCTGCCTTATCTGTTCCAAATATATGGATACCACCTTCTTCAACTCCAAATAAATGAGTATTAAATGTAAAACCTGGAATTTTAAAATCTAAAATTTTTCCTGGAAGATTTACATTAAAATCAAAAACTTTATATTCCCATCCTTCAACAAAAAAATAAACGTATCTTCTTTTTTCAGTATCAACTTTATAAACCCATCTGAAATTTGTATCTGCTCCTCTATACTTTTCTAATGTGTGTAAAAACGGCCTAGCAGAAAATCCGTTATCATCCCAAAACATTGGAATTTGAGGAGCTCCATTTTCATAATCTTTATCTCTTCCTTTAATTGTTGGATCATAAGGAGATAGAAAATCTGCAAATAGACTACAAATAATCATAAATAATAAAATAGAACCAGCAATCATAGCAGATCTATTTCCAAAAAAGCGTGTTCTTACTAATTGCATCTGCGTTGCAGTATAATAAGCTTCTTTTTTTTGATTACTAACCTCCACCCATAACTCCTTTTCTTATTCTTGGATCAATTATTGCTAAAATAATATCCGTTATAAAATTCACAAAAACAATTGTTGCCGTTAGAAGAAAAATAATTGCACCTGCTAATTGCTGATCATTTGATCTTGCTAGAGCTTCAATTAACAATGCCCCAGCTTCTGTAAGAATTAAAATTAAAGCTACGATCGGCAATGCGCTAAAAATACGATTAAGGTCAAAACCTATAGAATTGATTACTGGACCTAAAGAATGTTTTGCGGGGTATCTCCACAACAAACTCATTCCTGATATTCCTCTAGCTCTTGCAGCCATTACATATAGTTTATCATTTTCATCTAGCATCAGTGCTCTAACTGTTTGAAGAGCAAAGGCAGTTGCATTCCAACCTAAAACAAATATGGGAAGCCAAGCTCTACTTAAAAAATCAAATAGTTTTGCTGATGACCAGGGTTCATTTTCATATTCTTGAGAGAACAAACCTGTCATCGTATCTCCATAGTAAACAGTCATAAAAAGCATAATACAGAGTGCTACTAAAAAATTGGGAAGTGCTATTCCAAGATAACTAATGAATTTAAGTGTATTATCTAATGATGCATATTTTGTCGTGGCCGATATGATCCCAACTGGTATGGCAATTAAATATGAAAATATTAGTGCAACCAAACATATTGTTAGAGATAAAGTAAATCTTCCACTTAATAATTCATTAATATTCATTCTTAGAATACAACTATCACCAAAATCTCCATTAAAAACTATATTGGAAACCCATTTGCCATATCTGTACAAAAAAGGTTTATCCAAACCTAAGCGAATTTTTTCTTTTTCTATATCTTCATACGTTATTTGTGATCCTTGGGTATTTTTAAATGCAAGATATCTTTCAGCACAAGTTCCAGGAACTAATTCCATTAAAGAAAAAACAATAAAGCATACAAGAAGCAAAGTTATAACTGCAAGTCCCGCTCGTGTAAGAGTAAATTGTATAAAATTAATCATATAAAATAATTAGAAAATAAGAATAATTAAAAAAAGAAAAGCGGCAATATATAATTGCCGCTTTTTTTATTATTTATTGAGTTAAATTACTCGTCTAACCACCATTGAGTAGCTAGGTATGGGTATGTTCTATAATACTCATAAGAAGTAGTTTTAAACTGCGTAAAGTTTTTCAACGCATTTCTATGATAAGTTGGGAAAGGTGCTTTCACCGTACCAATCAATAGACTTTGCTCTGTTAACATTGTTGCAATTTTTTCTCCCCACTCGTTAGACTCAGCAGTACCAAGAGCATAAGATTGGAATTTATCAATTCCATCACTTAAGTCATATACCCACTGAGGAGGTTTAGTACCTTCATCACCATTACTATCAATGTATGCTGCCCAATCTAAACCTTGCGTATGGTTAAAGTAATTACCAAACGGAGGTTTAAATGTTTCTGGGTTACCAGCAACAATTGCTAATGGTTGACCTTTATCCCAAACATGAACGTCAAGTTGGTTAGCAGCTTGCGAACCACGATATTCATCTGGAGTTACCTCTTTAAAAGTAGTTTTTACTCCTACTTCATTGAAGTATCTTGCAACAAGTTCAACTTCAACACCACCAATACCTTGAGTAGCGTAGTCAATGTTAATAGCTAGAGCATCACCATTTGGTAATTCTCTAAATCCATCACCATCAACGTCTTTTAATCCTACTTCATCAAGAAGAGCATTTGCTCCATCTGGATCGTATTGAGTCATATGCATTTTTATACTTTCAGGAACGAAGTCAGGTGCAGGAGAAAATCCTACAAACTGCTCAACTTTACCTAAACCGTAATATGCAACTTCGTTGATCTCGTCTCTATTCATTGCAATTGACATTGCTTGACGGAAACGAATATCCCCATAGACTTTACGTTTTTCAGGATCAGGATGTGTTACATTAAAACTAAATAATGCAGCACCACAACCTGGATTGATTTGAACTTGATATCCACCAGACTCAGCACCATCAAGTAATTGAGGAGCAGACTCTAATTGAACAGACTGTGATTTATAATCAACTTCACCATTAACAAGTTTTAATAATCTTATTTCATTTTCATTGATGTATCTTTCATTTTGATAATCAATGTATGGTAATTGATTTCCAGCTGTATCAACTTGGAAAAAGTATGGATTAGCTGCATAGACTCTACCTTCAGTAGTATCTTCAATCGTCATATAAGCTTCTAAAGAAGGATACGCTGCATAAGGTAATCCATCAACTAGATCAGGTCTAGCAAGTAGAGGAGTTGGAGTATCAGTCCAACCAGAGTTACCATAATATGCTGCTAAAGCATCATAACCGTTTTCAAATCCTAAAGCTTGTGCATTTGCATCAGCATTTGAATCAATTTCCGGATGGAATTGTTCTAGGAAATGTGAAGGCATAAAGAACTGGTTATATGACCATGCAATAGTTGCAGTTAAACCAGGGAATGGAGATGGTAAATTAAATCTTACTGTTTGATCATCAATTACATCAACAGTCATTGGTTCACCACCAACTAATAGATATGGATATGGTTTTTCACGAATATTTGGATTCATCATCAAATCTTCGTACCAAAACTCAACATCTCTTGCTACAAAAGGTTCACCGTTTGACCACTTGTGACCTTTACGTAACATGAACGTTAAAGTAGTAAAATCATCATTCCACTCATAATCTTTAGCAACGTTTGGAACAATTGTAGTTAAGTCATCAGCAAAACGTAATAAGTTAACGTGTCTTGTAGATAACATATCTGAAGTTCCAGCTTCAGTTGCATTAGATAAAAAGTTTATTGTATTTCCATATTTACCAATAGAATCATATGGCACTACAACAAGCGGCTCGTCAGGTAATCTATCCTCAACTGGAGGTAGACTTCCTGGGTTACCTTGTATTGTAGCGTTAATGCTAGCAATATTTGGATTGTCAGAAAATTTCATCGTACAGCTGGCTGCACTTTCATATTCCGATAACTCATATTGCTGAGGATATTTTCCGCCTGTTTGTGCATCGTTCATTGTTGTACCTACACAATGACCACCTGCAAAAGAGCTTCCACTCCAAACAAAAGTTGCGGAAGAAAATACCAACGCTATGAATAATTTTTTTAACATATATTTTCTCCTATAAGATAAATTTATCGTATGATTTAGTTTGTAAACAATTTTGATTTTTTATCAAAAAAATTTGACACTTTTATTACAGTTTTTTGTAAAAAATTGTGTATTTCTTGCTAATTAATTACTTTAATAATCATAAGTAAATATGAAAAAATCCAAAAAATCTGTGCTATTTATCTGTGCTGACCAATGGCGTTTTGACTGCTTTAGTTTCCTAAATCATCCATATGCGCTTACTCCAAACTTAGACAAGCTTGCAAAACAAAGTGTTATTTTTAAATCACATTTCGCAGGGATTGTCCCTTGCGGACCATCTAGAACTACAATGCTCACAGGATTATATCCATTTATACATCGTTCAGTTTATAATGGTGCGCCTCTTGATAAAAGATTTACAAATATTGCTAAAGAAGTTCGCAAACTAAATTATAATCCAAGTCTTTATGGATACACTGATACATCTTGGGATCCAAGATACTTAGAACCAAAAGATAAAAAAAACTTTACATATGAATCGCCAATGGAAGGATTTGAAGATGGTTGTGTTTTACCAGGAGGAAAACCAGAACCTTGGGCTAACCATCTTAATCAAAATGGTTTTGAAATTAATAAAGCAGAAGATTTATACAAAGGAAGAAAACCTAAAGATGATCAAGCATATATTTATGAACCATATTATATTCCAACTGAATTTTCAGATACCGCTTTTTTAGCAGACAAAGTTGTCAATGATTTAAAAAAAGTCAAAGACCCATTTTTTATGCATGTATCTTTTTTAAAACCACACCCACCCTTTCATGTTGCTGATCCATGGTTTAGTAAATTTAATCCAGATAATATTAATTTATCTAAAAATGATATTTCACTGAAAGAATTATCAAAAAAACATCCTTTACTTAAAGAATTATGTAAAAAATTTTTATTAAAAGAAAATTTCTCTGAAATTAATTATGATCTTTTAAAAGATCAAGACATCAAAAATATTTTGAGTGTCTATTTTGCTATGTGTGCAGAAGTTGATTTTAATATTGGTAAAATTTTGAATGCTTTGAAAGAATCAGGGCAAGAAGAGAATACAATGATAATATTTACTAGTGATCATGGAGAGATGTTAAATGAAAATAATTTATGGGGAAAATTAGGCTGGTGGGACTCCTCTTATAGAATTCCATTATTTATTTATGTACCCCAAAACAGTGCGAAGGAAATTAACCACTTAACTGAATCCGTAGATGTTGCTCCTACAATTTTAGAATGGCTAGGTGGTGAGATTCCAATTGATTGGAATGGTCAATCACTAATGCATAATATTAATGATCAATATGAAAAATCACCTAATAAAGATTTTGTTGTTTTTGATTATGATTTTAGAGAAAGTACTTCATTTGTTAATGATAAAAAATTAGCACCTGAGCAATGCAATCTATCAGTTATTAGAAATAATAAATGGAAATATGTTCATTTCCCTTCATTGCCATGTTTATTGTTTGATTTAGAAAATGATCCTAATGAAATTAATGATTTATCTAGAGTAAAAGAATTTCAAGACATTAAAAATGATTTGGTATCAAAACTATTAAGCCATCGAATGATTCATCAGGAAAGACAGTTATCCAATACAAAACTTTCTAGCTCAGGAGTTAAAACAAAATCTGGACCAGCTAGCAGAAAAATGGGATAATTAACTTATGTTAACAACTGTAATAGGTGCCTACCCAAAGCCAAGTTATTTAAAAATAACTGATTGGTTTAATACTTCTGGTGGTACAGATACTGAATATCCAACTAAATTTTATGAAGATGAAATAAAAAAGATGGGCAATAATGTTGAAGAGTTATTTAATAAAGCTACAAAAGAAATAATCAGAGATCAGGAGGAATGTGGTATTGATATCATCACCGATGGTGAAGTTAGAAGAGAAAATTATATTCACTATCATTGTAGATATTTAGAAGGAATTGATTTTACAAATCTCACAGAAAAAGTTGCTAGGACAGGGAATTATAAATGCTGGTTACCAACAATAACTTCAAAAGTTAAAGCAAAAGAATCTTTTTTAGTTGAAGAGTGGAAAAAAAATCAGAGTTTAACCAATAAGGATTTGAAAATTACTATTCCAGGACCAATGACTATAACAGATACTATAGCAAATACATTTTATGATTCAGATGAGCATATGGGTGAAGATTTAGCTGATGCTATTAATGTAGAGATTAAAAGATTAGTTGATGCAGGTTGTAAATATATTCAAGTCGATGAACCTTTGTTTGCGAGAAAACCAGAAAATGCTCTTAATTTTGGAATTAAAAATTTAGAGAGATGTTTTAAGGATATAAATAATCAAAGTATTGAAAAAATTACTCATATTTGTTGCGGCTATCCTGATAAATTAGATGCAGTAAATTATCCAAAAGCGCCTTTAGATTCTTACAGTAAAATTAGTAAAGCTTTAGATGAATCAATTATAGATACAGTTTCTATAGAAGATGCTCATCGATATAATGATTTAAATTTTTTAAAAGATTTTAATCAAACGAAAGTTATCTTTGGTTTGATAAAAATTGCAAGCTCTCAGATAGAGACTAAGGAAGAAATTGTTTCAAGAATAAATGAAGCATTGAAATTTATTGATAAGGAACAATTAATTGTTGCTCCTGATTGCGGTCTTGGTCACTTACCTAAAGATTTAGCAAAAATAAAATTAAAAATAATGGTAGAAGCTTCTAATAGTTTCTAGTGGACTAAAGTTTCTGGATTAGCATAATCATAATTTAAATCATCAGCAATAGCTTTATATGTAACGGCACCTTTAAAAATATTTAAACCATTCATAAAGTTTTTATCATTTTTTAAAGCATCATTAAAACCGTTAGAAGCTAAGTTTTGAATAAATGGTAAAGTAACTGCGTTTAAAGCAAGCGTGGAAGTTCTAGGAACTCCCCCTGGCATATTTGCAACACAGTAATGAACAACATCATCAACAACATACGTAGGGTTTGCATGAGTTGTTGGTTTACTAGTTTCAACACAACCACCTTGATCAATTGCAACATCAACAATCACAGATCCACTTTTCATCTCTTTGATCATGTCCTTAGTTATAATCTTAGGAGCATTAGAACCCGGAACAAGTACGCCACCAATTAGTAAATCACATTCAGCAATATAATCTTTTATATTTATTTTATCACTGTGTAGTGGTTCTATTTTATCACCAAATTTTTCTTGTAATTCTTCTAATCTTTTTTCTGATTTATCAACAATGAAAACTTTTGCTTGCATACCTGTAGCAATTATTGCTGCATTTTCTCCTACAACACCTCCGCCTAAAATTAAAACATTTCCAGGTTGAACTCCAGGCGCACCCCCTAAAAGTAAACCACTTCCACCCTTATGTTTTTCAAGAGAATATGCCCCAGCTTGTATCGACATTCTACCTGCTACAGCGCTCATTGGTGCTAATAGAGGTAATTTATTATTATGATCACTTACCGTTTCATAAGCTATGCAAATTGAATTTGAATCAATCAAACCCTTTGTCAATTCTGGAGCTGCTGAAAGATGTAGATAAGTAAATAAAATTTGGTTTTCTCTTATCATTGCAACTTCATTCATTAGAGGTTCTTTTACTTTTACAATCATTTCAGAATCATTGAAAATATCTTCAGCTGAATTTACAATTTTAGCACCTGACAATTCATAATCACTATTAGAAAAGCCAGCACCAATACCGGCATCCTTTTGAATTAGAATAGTATGTTTATCTTTTACTAATTCTTTAACACTTTGTGGAGTAAGTCCAACCCTGGACTCCTGAGCTTTAATCTCAGATGGAACACCTATTTTCATTATCTATCATGCATATAGTTTGAGATACCTGTTCTTAATTTTTCAATTATCTCATCAATATGTTTTTTTTCACAAGTAAATGGAGGTGCAACGATTAAACAATCACCCGTTGCTTTTAAGCTTAAACCTGCTTCAAATAATTTTTTAAAACAAGCATATCCAGCTTTGCCTAAACGCTCATCCATTTTAATGTCAATTCCTCCCATCATTCCATATCCTCTTATGTCCGTAATGATATCTAAATCCTTCAAAGAAAATAAACCATCTAAGAAATATGGAGACATATCTTTAGCCCTATTAAATAAATCCTCTTTCTCAATTATATCTTGCATTGCTAAACCTGCTGCCATTGAAACAGGTATAGCGGAATAAGTGTAACCATGAAAAAATTCTATTGCTCCTGTAGGTGAAGCATCAACTATAGTATCATATATATGATCACGTGAAGCTACTGCTCCTAAAGGGACGACACCATTAGTAATTGCTTTAGCCATTGTCATGATATCAGGACAAACATCAAACGCTTGGGCTGCAAATGGAGCACCCATTCTTCCCCAACCGGTAATAACTTCATCAAAAATTAAAAGAATTCCGTGCTTGTCACAAATTTCTCTTAGTCTTTTTAAATATCCTTTTGGCGGAACTAAAGTTCCTGTTGATCCTGCTACCGGCTCAACAATACATGCAGCAATATTTTCTGCACCAATGTTACCAGCAATTCTTTCAAGATCATCTGCTAGATCAGCGCCTGTTTCAGGTTCACCTTTTACAAATAAATTTTCAGGTAAGTGAGTATGTCTTAGATGATGTACATTTGGCATAAGAATATTTGAGAAAGTTTTTCTATTAGCAATCATTCCACCAACAGAAATTCCTCCGATATTCATTCCATGATAACCTCTTTCTCTTCCAACTATGTGAGATCTATGACCTTCTCCTTTTGCTTTAAAATATGCTATGGCTGTTTTAATTGCTGTTTCAACAGCTGATGAGCCACAAATAGTAAAAAATATTTTATTTAAATCTTCGGGTGTATGTTTTGAAACTTTTCTAGCTAAATCAAATGAACCACCAAAACCTTGTTGGAATGGTTGAACATAATCTAATTGCTCTAATTGTTTTGATACTGCTTCTCTTATTTCTGGTCTTGAATGACCAGCTGGACTACAAAATAATCCTGAGCTTGCATCAATTAATTTATTTCCATAATGATCAGTATAGTAAACACCTTCTGCCTTAACCATTAATCTTGGACTATTTTTATAGTCTCTATTAGATGTGAATGGCATCCAATGTTCTTCTAATGAATTAGGTATTTCAGTTCTTTTTTCTAAGTCCATTTTTTTCCTTATTAAAGATTGAGTATATGAAATTATCGATAAATCAAAGAATATTTCTTACACAACAAAGAAATATCATAGGAAAAATTGTAGCAGTGGTATAGAGAGAATACCAAATATGAGCACATTACCAGAAGATCTTAAAAGTAAAGCTTTAGAGACTCCTAACATACCAGCAGCAGTTGTGTGCCCCAATCAAGAAAGCATATTATCAGCTGTAATTGAAGGTAAGAATATGAACCTGATCGATCCAACTTTAATTGGAAATAAAAGTTTAATTGCTGAAACAGCGAAAAAATTAAGTTTAGATATTTCTAATTTTAATATTGTAGAGGCTAAAGATGAAGAAGATAGTGCTTCAATTGCTTGTCAGATGTCTAATGAAAATAAAAGTAAAATCATAATTAAAGGGAACCTCCATACTGATATTTTAATGCGCTCTTATTTAAAAAAAGAATTTAATTTACTTGATGGCAGAAGATTAAGTCATATTTGGCATATGACTACACCGCAGCTTAAAAAACCTCTTTTTATCACTGATGGCGCCTTAAATGTTTTACCAAGAGTTGATATAAAATTACAAATTCTTAAAAATGCTGTGCAGTTTTGTAATAAATTAAACATTAACAAACCAAAAATTGCAATTTTATCAGGTACAGAAGATCCAATTGATAGTATGCCAAGTTCAGTTGATGCCAAAAAAGTTATGGAACTTGCGTTAGAAGAAAAAATTAATGCTTTTGTTCATGGGCCGCTTGCTTTTG
This sequence comes from uncultured Alphaproteobacteria bacterium, assembly GCA_902623255.1. Taxonomy (GTDB): domain Bacteria; phylum Pseudomonadota; class Alphaproteobacteria; order HIMB59; genus CACPNW01. The sequence continues at coordinate 23,540 of CACNSY010000015.1, forward strand.
ATAATGCTGTTTCTGAGGAAGCAGCTAAAATAAAAGGGATTAAGAACGATGTTGCTGGTAATACTGATGTATTATTAGTTCCTAATTTAGAAACTGGAAATTCTTTATCCAAAATAATGGTTTATTTTATGAATGCTTGTGCAGCAGGAATAGTAATTGGTGGTAAAGTACCAGTTGTGGTTCCTAGTCGAGCAGATAGTAAAAATTCTAAACTTGCATCAATTATGGCAGCTGTAGTTGCTGCAAATAACTAACCAGTAAATAAATTTTAGCTCGAATGCTTTTAAGACATTATTTTTTAATTTTAATAATCACTTTTTTATTTGGAAGTGCCTACCCTGTTCAGAAAGTTATTTTTAATGAAAATGTACCCCCATTATTAATGGGAAGTTTAAGAATGTTAGTAGTTTTCATATGCCTTTTGCCTTTTTGGAGATTTAGAATTCCTGAAAAAAAATACTGGTTACCACTTCTCTTTTTTTCAATTTCTATGGGTTTTTTAGCAAATGTTTTTATGACATTGTCTTTAAATGAAGCAAACATAGTTTCTCCGATAATTATTGGTTCTCAATTGGCTGTACCATTTGCAATATTATTAAGCTCATTTTTTTTAAAAGAGAAAGTAAGTATTAAAAAATGGGTGCTTATATTTATTTCTTTTTTTGGAATTATTTTGTTAGGCTTTGATCCTTTAATAAGAAATGAAATTTTTGCATTAATCTTAATAACGTTAATGGCATTCTTTTATGCTAGTGCACAGGTATTTTCCAGATACCTTAAAGATTTAGAGGTCACTCTCACAAATGCAGTAATGGGATTAGTAGGATTTATGTTATTAATTATTTCATCATCAATATTTGAAGGACAAACAATAAACGAAATAAAAACTATTAGTTTTCAGTCATGGTTATTAATATTTCATTCAGGTATCTTTGTTTCAATTGCTGCACACATGTCGATGTTCTATTTATATAGGATGTATCCTGTAAATAGAGTATTTCCATTTTATGCTCTATTTCCTGTATTTGGTGTGTTGTTAACGTTTATAATTTTTTATGAAATACCAACTTTAATTACTTTTATTGGTGGTATAATTGTAATCGTAGCAACTTATTTTATTAATAAGGAAAATTAGCTACTTTAAAACATCTAATCCATCAGATAAATTGATATGTCCTGTTTGACGAGCTTTATTAAACTCTTTAATTCTGTCAAATATATTGATTCCAATTTGTCTATAAATATCAAGTAAATCAATTAAGACCCAATTTTCTCTAATCAAACCATTTTCTAGCCTCCAGAAATCTAGACTTCTCATTTCTAGTGCTTGATTTGATGGAGCAATACCCATCCAGCCATCATTGGTTATTGTTAATCTCATATTAGGCCAACCTGTTTCACACACATAATTTCCTTCATGTATCCAGTGTGTTTGCAAATCTTCCATGCCATCGGTGGCTAATTTTTCATTTGATGAACCACCTTTTCTATCTGGCATTGCTCTTAAAAATGGGATTTGATGCCAATGTCTGAAACCTGCTATACCTCTACCTGTTCCAATTCCGGCCGGTCCGTACCAATTAAGATTTGGGTGCCAATATTTTTCTAGATTCATAATTTTTGGATCTGGATTTTTAGGATGTAAGGATAAATCATTTAACATATCTATAACATGATCAAAATTTTCTTTCTTTTCTCCATTTATTGACAAGCCATCTCCAGTCATAGGAGCTGGGGTACACAGAAATGCACCAAGTTGAGGAGACATTGGCCATGCATTTGCTTGCATCATAATTTCAGGTAAGTCCCAAATAGATTGTACTTCAGTAATTTTATTTTCCTCTATTTTAAAAAACTCATGATAGCGCATATGAATTAAATTGCCTGTTGGTGGAATATCTAAGTATGGTTTTATAAAAGTTCCCATATAATTACCCATTGTACCTATCCATTTTTGCCCTTCAGGGGTTTTTCCCGCCATAATAATCATATCTCTTCTTTCTAGATCAGGGATACTATCCAATAATGGCAAAATACATTTAGAAAGAAAATTATTTAAACCTTTAAAAGTTCCAAAAGGATGGCAAAAATTAAATAAAGATTCTTTTATAAAATAATTGCTTAATGATTTTTCAATTGTCTTTTTGTTAAATGTTTGAGTTGCAACCTGATAGTTGGCAAAAAAATTTTTTAATTCTCTAGAAATCATTATTTAGCAGTCCATCCTCCATCAATTACTAATGAAGAGCCAGTTATCATCGATGCAGCATCAGAAGCAAGATACACTACTGCACTAGCAATATCACTTTCTGTTGCTACTTTTCCTAAAGGTATATTTTCAATAACAGATTTTTTAAAATTTTTATCTTTGAAAAATTTTTTAACCATAGGAGTTTCAACAAATGTAGGGCAAACTGAATTAACTCTAATGTTGTGTTTTGCTAAATCGATAGCCATTCCTTTAGTTAGACCTTCAACGCCAAACTTGGTCATATTGTAAACACTTCTAAGAGGAGCTCCAACTTTACCTAACTGAGATGAAATATTTATAATTGATCCACCACTTTTTTTTCTATTTGTTGATTTTAGCATAATTTTTGTTGCTAATTGAGCAATATCAAATGATGCTTTAATATTAAGATCAACCACTTCACTCATATCTTTTCTTTTAATTTTAGTAAAATATTCTGGTCTATTTGTTCCAGCGTTATTTACTAATATGTCTAATTTTGGAATTTTAGAAAATATTTTTTTTATTTCTTTTAAATTTGTTACATCACAAACAAAGTAGTTGCATTTTCTTTTAATTTTTTTAATTTGGTTTTTAACAGCTATAAGATCTTTTTCTGTTCTACTTATAATTATTAAATTTGCTCCAGCTTCTGCCAGTGCGATTGCAGATGCTTTACCAATCCCTTTACCTGCACCTGTAACAAGCGCAGTCTTATCTTTTACTTCGAATTTTTTTAGAAACATTTATGCGTATAATTTACAATGAAAAAATGGTTTGATCTAATAAATTCATTTTTTTGATGCACATATCAAATTTATCTTCTTTGTGAAAATCACCTGGAAATGCAATACATTTAACACTTGCATTAACAGCGGCATTACTACTTTCCTCTGTATCTTCAATTGCAAGACATTCTTCAGGTTTTAAATTTAATTTTTCTAGTGTTACTTTATATATCTCTGGATGAGGTTTTTCATTGTTAACAAATGATCTATTTCCAATAAAATCAAAATCCGCTTTTGAAATTTGATTAGAAAGACTTTCAAATACAGCTTCTACATTATTTACAGTTGTAGAAGTTGAGAATGCAAGTTTAATATTATTATCTTTAGTATATCTAATCATTTCATAAACACTTTCTCTTAATTTTTGTTTGTTTTGAATAATGAATGAACTAAATAATTCTGTTTTTCTATCTCTAATTTGTGATGCATTAACATTGATATTATTTTTTTCTGCAAAATCTTCTACTCTCTTAGTGCCACCTGATTTTTTTAATAAAATTCTATAATCTTGCTCGTCCCAATACCAATCTAAACCAGCTTCTTTAAAGGCTTCGTTAAATGAATTACGTTGGATATTAGAAGATTCAATCAGTGTTCCAATTGATCCAAAAAGTAATGCTTTGTATTTCATCTTATAATTTTAATAAATAATTATCATATTATTGTTAACCCTTTACTGCACCTTGAGTTAAACCAGACACTATTTGTTTTTGGAAAAACATCACTAACAAAAACAATGGTGCGGTAATTGATGCAGCAGCAGCAATTGACTCAACTAAATCTGTCATTTTAGTTTCCATATTAAAATATTGCATAATTGCTGGAACCATAGTTTGTGATTGTCCATCTAATAATAATGCTGCAACAAGATAATCATTATAAGCTAACAAGAAAGAAAATAATCCTGTTGTAATTACACCTGGCCACATTAAAGGCATCACAACTTTCCAGAAAGCTTGAAAAGGATTACATCCATCAATTTGAGCAGCTTCATCTAAATCTTGAGGTATATTCATAAAAAATGATCTCAGCATCCATATTGTAAAAGGTTGGTTAATAGCTACTAACAAAACAATAACAGCAATTTTTTTTCCATATAATCCATAATTTATAAAAGGTTCTAAATAACCAGTAACCAAAACAGAATGAGGTAAGGCTCTAAAAATTAAAGCAAAAATTAAAAGCCAAAAGGCAATCATAGAATTACTTCTTGCTAATCCATAACCAGCTAGTGTTCCAACAGTTAATGAAATTGTA
>CACNSY010000016.1:0-15000 GCA_902623255.1 uncultured Alphaproteobacteria bacterium
TTAATTTTTTCGTTTAATTCTTTTATTTTTGCTTCATCTGCTGCTGGAATTTTAAAATAATCAGGATGAATTTCACTAAGAGGTAGAAATCCATTTCTATTAGTTCCAAAATCAACAAATGCTGCTTGGAGTGAGGGCTCTATTCTTGTTATTTTTGCTAAATAAATATCGCCCTTTACAGCATTTTTTTTGCTTGGTTCAATTTCAAAATCATCAAGTTTTCCATCCTCAGTGACTGCGATTCTTGTTTCAATGTTGTTTGTTGTATCAATAAGTATATTCTTTGACATATAGCCGAAACTCCGTAAAAATTTTTAGGTATTAAAATCATATTTTTTGTATATCTGTATATTAATTGCCTAATGTCATATTTTTAACTATTTCACAATGTAGATTATCAATATGATTAGGTTTTTTAATTATATTAAGTTAATATTCGTTTTACTGATTATATTTGGATTTATCTCAATATCATCATTTTTTTATATACTTTGGCAATATTCATCAGAATTACCATCTTATGAAAGTATTTTGAAATATAAACCAAATCTATCTTCAAGAATTTATAGTTCAGACGGTCTTCTTTTAAAAAGTTTTTATACAGAAGAAAGGATATTCATACCTCAAAACAGAATACCTAAAAACATTAAAAACGCCTTCTTAGCATCTGAGGATAAAAATTTTTATGATCATTATGGTATAGATATAATTGCAATTTTTAGAGCTTTTTTAACAAACGTTATAAATATAAATTCTGATCGAAGAGTAGTTGGTGCCTCGACAATTACTCAACAAGTTGTAAAAAATTTATTGCTAAGTAATGAATTAAGTTATTCAAGAAAAATAAAAGAAATCATTTTAGCTATAAGAATTGAAAATATTTTAGATAAAAATGAAATCTTAGAATTATATTTAAATGATATTTATTTAGGTTTTGGCTCTTATGGAGTTGGGTCTGCAAGTTTAAATTATTTTAATAAATCAATTTATGATCTTGATCTTCATGAGATAGCTTTTTTAGCAGCACTACCTAAGGCACCAAATAATTATAATCCAAAAACAAACTACTTTAGAGCATTGGATAGAAGAAATTGGGTAATAGACAGAATGTATGCAAATAAATTTATTAAAAAGGAAGATCTCGAATATAAAAATAAACCTCTAGAAGTATATAAACGAGTTGATACTAAATTTTTAGATGCGGATTATTTTTATGAGGAAATTAGAAAGGAACTATTCGACAAGTATGGTAAAGAAAAACTTTATTCGGAAGGATTAATAATTAAAACAGGACTAGATTCAAATATTCAACAGAGTGCCAATCTTAGTCTTATTGAAGGATTAATTGAATATGAAAAAAAACAAGGATGGGATGGTTTAATAGAAAATACAACTTTAGAAAAATTTTTGAATAAAAAAGATTTTTATAACAATAAAAATCCATTTCTTCCAAAATGGCAAAATGTAATCATCGATGCCGTATATAAAAAAAAATTAGAAGTAATTAATCTAGATAATATTAAATTTGAGATCAATTTAGAAAATGATTTTAATAACTGGCTTTTAAACGAAAGTTTTAATAAAGGTGATGTAATTTATATAGAAAAAAAGAAAAATTCTTTCATCATTAATCAAGAGCCTAAAGTAAATGGTGCAATAATTGTTTTAGATCCATATTCAGGTAAAATTTTAGCTCTATCAGGTGGCTATAGTTTTAAAAAAAGTGAATTTAATAGAGCCACACAGGCTAAAAGACAGCCTGGATCAGCTTTTAAGCCAATTGTTTATTTAGCTGCTTTGAATGAAGGATATTCTCCCGCCACTTTAATATTAGATGCTCCGTATGTAGTTGATCAAGGTCCAGGTCTTCCAAAATGGAAACCTTCAAATTATGTAGATGAATTTTATGGTCTTACAACAATGAGAACAGGGATAGAAAAATCAAGAAATCTTATGACTGTAAGACTTGCTAATAGAATAGGGATGAAAAAAATATTAGATATGGCAAACAATTTTAATATTAGTGAAGGTTTAGATACTAATCTTTCAATGTCTCTTGGATCAGGTGTTTTGACTTTAAAGGAATTAACAAATGCATACGCTATGATTGCAAATGGTGGAAAAAAAATTGAACCAAAATTAATTACTAGTATTTATTCTAAAGATGGAAAAAAAATTTATGGCACAAGATTAAAAAGATGCTTTGGGTGTAGAATTGAAACAATATTATCAAAAAATGAAATCCCTAATTTAGAAGAAACTAAACAAATAATAGTTGATCCAAGATTAGCGTATCAAATTACGTCTATGATGGAAGGAGTAATTGAAAGAGGAACAGCAAAAAAATTAAAAGATTTAAATGTTCCTATCGCAGGAAAGACTGGAACTACAAATCAGAATAAAGATGCTTGGTTTATTGGATATACTCCTGATTTAGTAATTGGAGTGTATGTGGGATTTGATCAACCTAAATCTCTAGGATACAAACAAACTGGATCTAGTGTGGCTGTGCCTATATTTAAAAATTTAGCAAAAAAAATAAAAATTAATGAGAACAAAAAACCATTTAGAATCCCATCTGGTATAAGTTTTGTAAGAATTGATCCTAACAGTGGCATAGTATCTAATGAGAAAGGAAGTATAGTTGAGCCCTTTATCCTAGGATCGGAACCATATACAAATGAAATTAATGTAATAGATGGCTTAGAAAATTTTAATAATAATTCCATTTCAGGAACAGGTGGTTTATTAGAATAAAAATATGACAGATCTTGAAACAATAGAATTAAATTTAAAAAACATAAGATCAAACTTTGATCTTATAAGGAGGGGGGTTTGACTACAAATCACTAAAAAATAAATTAGAGGATTTAAAAATAAAAAGTTCAGATCCTGATATTTGGAAAAAAAATGATGCAAAAAGCATTTTTCAAGAAATTAAAAATATTGAAAATACAATTAATGATTTTAATAGGTTAGAAAAATTAATAAATGAAAATCAAGAAATATATAATTATATTAAAGAAAATAATGAAGCTTCACTATTAAGTGAACTTAATAAGGAAGTTAAATTAACTTTAAAATTATCAAAAAAAATTCGTTATGTTACTTTATTAAATGATGAGGCTGATCATCTAAATGCATTTATTGAGATTCATGCTGGAGCTGGTGGAACAGAGAGTCAAGATTGGGCAGAAATGTTACAAAGAATGTACTTAAGATGGTGTGATACTAAAGATAATTGTGAAGCTTCATTATTACAAGAAATGCGGGGCGAAGAAGCTGGGATAAAATCATGTACATTAAAAGTTTTTATGAATTACTCTTATGGTTGGTTAAAAACTGAAAGTGGAATTCATAGACTTGTTAGAATTTCACCTTTTGATAGTAATAAAAGAAGGCATACAAGTTTTGCAAGTGTTTGGGTTTATCCTGAAATTGATGAAAAAATTGAAATAGATTTAAAAGATAGCGATCTACGAATCGATACATACAGAGCATCCGGCGCAGGTGGCCAACATGTAAATAAAACTGATAGCGCTGTTCGAATTACTCACTTGCCAACTAACATAGTTGTTCAATGTCAAAGTGATAGATCACAACATAAAAATAGATCTAATGCAATGAAAATGATTAAATCAAGGATTTACGAAACTGAACTTCAAAAAAGAAAAGAAAATGAAAATATAAAAAATAAAGAAAAAAAAGATATTGGTTGGGGTAATCAAATTAGATCATATGTTTTACATCCTTATAAGCAAATAAAAGATTTAAGAACTGGTTATGAAACTTCTAATGTAAATGATGTTTTAGATGGAAAAATAGATAATTTTTTAGAAAATTCTTTAGCCTTATAAATTTACTAATGTATTTTTAAGATACCTACCTTTTTTTTACCAACAGTTATTTTAATTTCTTTTTGTCCTAAATATTTTTTTAAAGACAGATCATTATTTTTATATAATTGATCATTTACTTTAATACCATCAGATTTAATTAATCTTTTTATCTCACTTCTACTTTTAACTAAACCCAGTTTTTCAATGGCATCTAAAATAGTGAAGCTATCATTTTCTATATCTAATTCATTTTGTGAAATATTTGGCAATCTTTCATCAATAATATTTGTATTAAAAGTATTATTAGCAATCTCTAAAGCCTCAACTGCATCTTCTTTTCCTCTAACAATTTTAGTAACCTCATAAGCTAATATTTTTTTGGCTTCATTTATCTCTTGGCTTTTTAAAGCAGATAGTTTTACTATCTCATCAATTGGAAGTTTAGTAAATAAGTACAAAAATTTGGATACATCATTATCATTGACATTTCTCCAAAATTGAAAAAAATCTAAACTTGAAATTTTATCTTTATTTAGCCATATCGCGCCACTAGTTGTTTTGCCCATTTTTGATCCATCGCTATTTGTTATCAAAGGCGATGTAATACCAAATGCTTCTTTTTTATTAATTTTACGAATTAAATCTATCCCACTTAAAATATTGCCCCACTGATCCGATCCTCCCATTTGTAAGATACAATTATAGTTCTTATTAAGATAAACAAAATCATATGCTTGTAAAAGCATATAATTAAATTCTAAAATAGTTAGAGGTTGTTCACGATCCAATCTACTTTTTACAGATTCAAATGTTAACATTCTGTTTAATGTAATCTTTGATCCAAACTCTCTTAAAAAATCAATATAATTTAATTGTGATAGCCAATCATAATTATTTATTATTAGTGAATTTTTATTTAGATTAATAAATCTTCCAAATATTTGTTTAATATTGTCAATATTATTATCAATTTCATTTTTAGTTAATATCTTTCTAGTTTCATCTTTCCCTGAAGGATCACCAATTAATGTTGTTCCTCCACCAATCAAACCAATTGATTTATGCCCATAATAATCAAGCCAGTGAAGAAGCATTAATTGAATTAAACTTCCTACATGTAAGCTATCACTAGTTATATCAAATCCTATATAACCTGATATTTTATTTTTTGAAATTATGTGATCTAAATTTTTTATATCAATATCTTGATATATGAATCCCCTTTCCTTAATTTCATTAAGAAATTCTGATTTAAATTTCATTGGTAATTACTTTTTTTCAATTTTTTGATTAATGTATTCATTTATCGAGTCTTCAAATTCACTTGAATAACTTTCGTAGAAGTGGTCTGCGCCTTTTATTGGTTTAAATTTAATATCGACTTTTTTTTGTTGTTGAAGTTTTTCAACTAATATTTTTGTTGAATCATAGGAAGCAATATTATCTTTATCTCCATGTATGATTAAGCCTGACGAAGGACAAGGAGCTAAAAAACTAAAGTCTCTTAAATTTGCAGGAGGTGAAACACTAACAAACCCATTTATTTCTGGCCTTCTCATCAAAAGCTGCATAGCTATCCACGCTCCGAATGAAAAACCGGCCACCCAACAGATTTTTGAATTAGTATTGTATTGTTGTAACCAATCTAATACGCAAGCTGCATCACTTAATTCACCTTCACCATCATCAAAAACACCTTCACTTTTCCCAACACCTCTAAAATTAAACCTAATTGTTGAAAATCCAGCCTTTATAAAAATTTTATACATTTTAAATATAATTTTAGTGTGCATTGTCCCTCCTTTAGAAGGGTCTGGATGCAACAATATTACTATAGGTGAGTTATCTCTTTTATTATGAGAATACTTGGCTTCTATTTTACCTTCTGGCCCTGGAATTAATAAGTCTACCATTTGATAAAGCTAATATTGAAGTTATATGATTTTGTAAATATAGATGTTTTAAATATATGAATTCTCTTGGTTTTGATAAGTCTGAAAAAGATACAAAAGTAGTCGTAGCTATGTCTGGTGGTGTAGATAGCTCAGTTGCAGCAGTTATGTTAAAAAAACAAGGTTATAATGTAACTGGTATAACTTTAAAGTTATACAATAATGCTAATGTTTCAAAAAACAAATCATGCTGCGCAGGTATAGATATTGAAGATGCAAAAAATGTAGCCCTAAACAATGATTTCAAACACATAGTTTTAGATTATCAAGATAAATTTTTTAATGGGGTAATTAACAATTTTGTTGATTCATATGCAAATGGTGAAACTCCTTTACCTTGTGTAAAATGCAATGAAACAGTAAAATTTTCAGATTTACTTAATGAGGCAAAAAAAATTGGAGCTGATGCACTAGCAACAGGACATTATGCAATAAGAAAAGGATCTTTAAATAATGCTAGTTTGCATAAAGCAAAAGATTTTTCAAAAGATCAAAGTTTTTTTCTTTTTGCTACTCAACAAGAACAATTAAATTACGTTAGATTTCCATTGGGTGATTACAAAAAAAAAGAAATTAGACAATTAGCTGAAAAATATAATCTAAGTGTAAGTGACAAACCTGATAGCCAGGATATTTGCTTTGTTACTTCTAGTTCTTATAGAGATCTGGTTAAAAATTTAAACCCAAGTGTGAACAAAAAAGGTATCATATATGACTTAGATAATAATATTCTTGGAACTCATGATGGTATTAGCAATTACACAATAGGTCAAAGAAAAGGTGTTGGTATTAGTGGTTCAAAAAACGCTTTATACGTAATAGATATAAATAAAGATCAAAATACTATTACTTTAGGCACAAAAGAAAAGTTGAAAAAAAATGTCATTAATTTTAAAAATATCAATTGGTTAGGAGGTAATATTCTTCCTAAAGCACTTGATTGTTCAGCAAAAATAAGATCAACTCAAGAAGATTTACCAGGAATTCTTGATATAAATAGCGACCATGGAACATTTACATTTGAAAAGGAATTAGATAAGACTTCCCCTGGACAAGCTTGTGTTTTTTATAAAAACGACCAATTACTTGGGGGCGGCTGGATTACTGCCTAAATTTAAAATCAGTTCTAAATTTGGTTAAATTTTGTTGAAATAACTAGATTTTTTAAATTAATGAATTAGATGAGTTATTGTGAACTCTGAAACACTTAATACATTAAATTCTTATAGTAAAAATAAATACAAATATGGCTTTGTAACTGAAATTGATGATGAAAAGCCAAAAAAAGGATTAAACGAAGATACAATTAAATTCATTTCACAAAAAAAGAACGAGCCAGAATGGATGCTGGACTGGAGACTAAAAGCATATTCAAAATGGAAAAAAATGAAAGAGCCTAAATGGGCAAATCTTAGTTTTCCTGAAATTGATTATCAAGATATTTATTATTATTCAGCTCCAAAAGGTTTTGAGAAGAAACCCAAAGATCTAAGCGAAGTTGATCCTAAGCTCATAGACACATATAACAAATTAGGTATTCCACTAGAGGAGCAGAAAGTTCTAGCTGGTGTTGCTGTAGATGTTGTATTTGATAGTGTTTCGGTTGCTACAACTTACAAAGGTGAATTAGAAAAGCTTGGTATAATTTTCTGTTCAATTGGTGAAGCTATACAAAAACATCCTAATTTAATAAAAAAATATTTAGGCTCTGTTATACCGCCTGGCGACCACTCTTTTTCAGCATTAAACTCAGCTGTGTTTACTGATGGATCTTTTGTATACATACCAGAGGGCGTAAAATGTCCTATGGAACTATCTACTTATTTTAGAATTAACGCAGAAAATACTGGGCAATTTGAAAGGACTCTAATTATTGCTGATAAGGGTAGTTATGTTAGCTATCTTGAAGGATGTACCGCTCCCAAAAGAGATGACAATCAATTGCATGCAGCTAATGTCGAATTAATCGCTTTAGAAGATGCGGAAATAAAATATTCAACTGTTCAAAATTGGTATCCGGGAGATGAAGATGGAAAAGGTGGCATTTATAATTTTGTTACTAAAAGAGGTCTTTGTGAAGGTAAAAATAGTAAGATATCATGGACACAAGTAGAGACTGGATCTGCTATTACATGGAAATATCCTAGCTGTATTTTAAAAGGAGACAATTCTATTGGCGAGTTTTACTCTGTAGCAATAACAAACAATTTTCAACAAGCTGATACGGGTACAAAAATGACTCATATTGGCAAAAATACCAAAAGTAAAATTATATCAAAAGGTATTTCTTTAGGTAAGTCACAAAATACTTATAGAGGTGAAGTTTCTTTTTTAAGGAAAGCAGACAAAGCAAGAAATTATACTCAATGTGATTCTTTGTTAGTAGGAAACCAATGTGGGGCACACACAGTTCCTTACATTGACTCAAAAAATAATACAGCTGTTATTGAGCACGAAGCTTCGACCTCTAAAATAAACGAAGATCAACTTTATTACTGCAGACAAAGAGGTTTAAGTCATGAAGAGGCAGTTTCATTAATAGTGAATGGTTTCTGCAAACAAGTTTTGCAAGAACTTCCTATGGAATTTGCTGTTGAAGCACAAAAACTGGTATCAATATCTCTCGAGGGAAGTGTAGGTTAGTATGTTTTTAGAAATCAAAGACCTATCAGTAAAAATTGAAAATAAAAATATTCTTAAAAATCTTAACTTAAGTATTAATCAAGGTGAGGTTCACGCAATTATGGGTCCAAATGGATCTGGTAAAAGTACATTAGCAAACGTTCTAGCAGGTAAAGAAGATTACGAAATTTTAAATGGCAGAATTAATTTCAAAGACAATGATTTATTTGATTTAAATATAGAAGAAAGAGCACAAGAAGGAATGTTTTTGGCTTTTCAATATCCTGTTGAAATACCTGGAGTAAATATCACTCCATTTTTACACTCTGCAATTAATTCAAAAAGAAAACGTATGAACGAAGATGAAATCGATAACTTATCATTTGCTAAGCTTTTAAAATCTAAAGCTAGTGATTTAGGTATAAATATTGATATGCTTAAACGATCAGTTAATACAGGCTTTTCTGGAGGTGAAAAAAAACGTTACGAAATTTTACAAATGAGTATTCTTAATCCAGAATTAGCTATTTTAGATGAAACAGACTCAGGACTCGATATTGATGCTCTTAAAATCGTTACCGATGGGGTTAATAAACTTAAAACAAAAGATAATTCATTTTTAATCATTACTCATTATCAAAAACTTTTGGATTATATTAAACCAGATTATGTACATGTTATGGTAAATGGTTCTATTGTAAAATCAGGAGGATCTGAAATTGCTGCTGAAATAGAAAAAGATGGATTTCAAAAATTTCAGTAATGAATATCCAAAATAATTATCAAAAAAATAAAAAAAATATTTTTTTTTCTAATAATAAAGATGTTCAAAATCATAGAGAAAAATTATTAAATATTTTTGAAAATGATAGATTTGATAAAAAAAATAATGAAAGTCTTAAAAATATAAATCTTAAAAACTTTATTGACTTTGATTATAAATATCTGATCCCTGAAGAAATATCAGTAATAAACAATAATCAGGAAAATAGTTATTCAATAGTTTCTGTAAATGGACAGTGTTCGACTTTTAAAGATGATAAAATTGAAATTACTAAAATTTTAGACGAAGATTACAATGATTTTTCTAAAAATGATACAATTGAAAATAATGATCATTTTGTAAATCTAAATTCATTATTTTTAAATAGCGGTTTTAAGATTGTTATAAAAAAAAATAACAATATAAAAATTAAAATATCAAACATTATAACTGATGATGATTTAACCATTTTTCAAAAAAATAATTATATTTGTGAGGAAGGATCATCCCTAAATCTTATTGAAGAGTATGAAAATAAAAATAATTCTTCATCAAATATATTAAATGTAATTAAATTAGAAAAAAATTCTCAGCTAAATCATTTTCTAATTCAAGACAATTCTCCCAATCACAATTTAATAATAACAAGTCATTCTTCATGTAAAAAAGATTCTACCTACACCCAAAAAGTATATAATTTTTCAGAGGGTTATGTAAGAAATTTTCATTATTCTGAGTTAATAGAAGCCAATTCAGAAGCGGATCTACAAGGAATTTTTTTTCTTAAAGATAATAACACTTCTAATAATAAAACATTTGTTAAGCATTTAGCTGAAGATTGCAAAAGTAATCAAATTTATAAAGGTATCTTGAATGATAGTTCTAAGGCAACATACTTTAGTAACACTCATGTTGATCAAGTGGCACAAAAAACGGAGGGATATCAACTCAGCAAAGGGATACTTTTATCTGATAATGCATCGTATTTTTCTAAACCTGAATTAAAAATATATGCTGATGATGTGAAATGTAGTCATGGCTCTACCATTGGACCTATAGACGAAAATGCTATTTTTTATCTCCGGTCTAGAGGTATGAGTAAAATTGCAGCAACTAAAATATTGATATCATCATTTATTAATGAAGAATTAAGTAGTATTGATGATGAACAAATGGCTGAAATAATACAAAAAAAACTCGTAAGATACTTAAGTAAAGTGAAATGAATATTTCAAACATAAAATCAAGATTTCCTGTATTCAAAAAAAATCCTCATCTAGTTTTTTTAGATACCGCAGCTTCAGCATTAAAGGTTGATGAAATGATTGAAGCAACCAATAACTGTTACACAAATGAATATGCAAATATTCATAGAGGTAATTATGAATTAAGTTCAAAGTTAACAAAAAAATTTGAAGATGCTCGAAAAAAAGTTGCAGATTATTTAAATACATCAGAAAACAATGTTATTTTTGTTAAAAGCGCTACTGAGGGTATAAATTTAATTGCATCTTGTATGTCTAAAAGATTTTTAGAAGATGGTGACGAAATAATCTTAAGTTATCTTGAACACCATGCTAATTTGATACCTTGGCATTTGATTGAAAAAAAAATAAAAATTATTCCTCTAGGACTAAACGATAATAATGAGATTAATTACGATGAATTGAATGATAAAATTAACTCAAAAACTAAATTAATTACATTAACCCACATGTCAAATGTTACAGGATCAATAACTAATATTGATACAGTAAAAGAAATTGCCAAAAAAAAGAATATACCTCTACTACTAGATGGTTGTCAATTTGCTCCTCATAAAAAAGTTGATTTAAAAGATTTAGATCCTGATTTTTATGTTTTTTCTGCACATAAAATGTATGGTCCTTCAGGTCTTGGTATACTGTATATGAAAGATAAGTGGATAGATCAATTTACTCCTTACCAAGGGGGAGGGCAAATGATTCATGATGTAGATATTGATAAAAGCACATATGCAAATGGTTATGAAAAATTTGAGGCAGGTACTCCTCCTATTGCGCCAGTTATTGGGTTTTCTTCTTCATTAAATTTTATGAATGAAGTTGATCCAAATGTTATTTATGATCATGAGATGAAAATTCATGATTATGCTTATGAAAAACTTTCAAAATTAAATAATATAAAAATATATGGATCAAATAAAAATAAAGGTGCAATCATTTCTTTTAATATTGAAGGGGTGCATAATTCTGATTTAGGTGCGATGTTAGATAAAAAAAATATAGCAATAAGAACAGGACATCATTGTTGTCAACCTCTTATGAAACACTATAATGTTACTGGAACTTCAAGAATTTCGTTTGGTGTATATAATACAAAAGATGATGTTGATTATTTATTAGACAGCATCCATGAAATAACCAAAATTTTACTATAACTAATGGAAGAAAAACAGCTAGAAGATTTTTTACCAGATAAAAACACAAGTTATGTAAAAAAATTCAATAATTCAAAGATCACCACTAAAATTAAAGAAGATCAAGTTATAGAGTGTATTAGGACTGTAGTTGATCCTGAAATACCGGTAAACTTATATGATTTAGGTTTAATATACGAAATTAAGATAAATGATAATAACGATATTAAAATTAAAATGACCCTTACTAACCCAAACTGCCCTGTGGCAGGAACTATGCCCGAAAGTGTAGGAAAATCAGTTGAAAAATTATCAAACTTAAATTCTATAGAAGTTTCTTTAGTTTGGGATCCAAAGTGGCATAAAGATTTAATGTCCGAAGATGCAAAACTTGCTTTGGATATTTTTTAATTTAATTTATAATAATAATATGAATAACGTTTTATCCATAACATCAAATGCAACTAAACAAATAAAAAAAATAATGTCCAACGCTCCTAATGGCATGGACTCTGTTGTAATTGGAGTAGATAAGTCTGGTTGTAGTGGATATACATATAAATTAGATTTTGGTAAATCATCTGATTTTGAAAATTTTGAAATTATTGATCAAGATGGAGCAAAAGTATTAATTGATCCAAAAGCTACAATGTTTTTATTAGGCTCAGTAATGGATTATAAAGAAGATAAACTTGCTTCAAGATTTGTTTTTGATAATCCAAACGAAAAAAGTACTTGTGGTTGTGGGGAGTCTTTTAGTATTTAAAATTTAATCTTTGGCGGAGTAGCTCAGTTGGTCAGAGCGCACGGCTCATATTCGTGATGTCGGGGGTTCAAATCCCTCCTCCGCTACCAAATTTTTTTTGTTGTAATTTGAATACTATAGTACTAACAGTCGGATTTATATCGCGGGATGGAGCAGCCCGGTAGCTCGTCAGGCTCATAACCTGAAGGTCGTAGGTTCAAATCCTACTCCCGCAACCAATTAATCTTAATTATTTTTATTATTTTTTTTAGGTATAAAAAAAGTATCCATTGGAAAGTTAGGATAAATAAAATCTACAAATCTATTATTTTCAAATGAATAACTTTTGTAATTAAGTTTATATAAAAAATTAAAAATAGGAGTTATACAGTCATATCCTATAATATCTGACATCATTCTATGTGTTTCAATCAAAAAAATTGGTTTATGATGTTTAATAATTTTTTCACAGTTCTTAATTATATCCCATTCCATTCCCTCAACATCAATTTTAATTAAATCAATTTTCTCTATTTTATTTTCTTTCACAAATGAATTTAATGTTCTAACTTTTACTTTAATAAAATTTTCATTTAGAAAAGTATTAGTTTTTGATAAATCAATATCATTTTTATCTCTTAATAAATGTGCATTGCCGATATTATTTAATTCCTCATACCAGTTTAAATATCCGTTTGATTTAGAAATTCCAAAATTATAAATTTTTACTTTTTTTTGTAATTTATTTAAATTAACGTTGTATTTAAGTCTTTTAAATGTCCTTCCTGGCTCTATAGCAAATACTTTTGTAGCACCTGCCTCTGTAGCAGCGATGGAATAAGTTCCAACATTTGCACCAATATCTATCATTGTCCAATTATCTAAATTTAGATTGAATATTCCTTTAATCGGGTCAGTATACGAATATGTAAAGTCATCGTTTATAAAAATATTACTTGTTGCAACTCTATCAATATTTGATTGTGAATCTGCTTTAATAAATAATTTTGTTCCATAAATATTAGTTTTAAAATCAAATTTTTTCTTTCTTGAAATAAAATATGTATAACCTTTTCTGGCAAATATCTGGTTTATTTTTACAGGCAAAAAATCAAATAGAGTTCTTATAATTTTTCTTAATGATCTAAATAAGTATTTTTTTAAAGCATTATAATTAGAAATCAAAATTTACTCACTTTGTTAAATGTTAATGGTCAAATTAAACCATCTGTATTTAAAATATATATTTTATTCATTTTGTAATTTTTAACTAATTTAAATCTATTATTATAAAAATTTTATCTTTTTTTTTATATTTACCAATTTTTGTAAATTCTCATTTTGTTTGATATTGTTCAATTGATTCTATTTTTTTGATATTTTTTTTAATAATATGCCTTTTTATCCCCAGAAATCTGGGATTTTTTTTTATTTTTTATGATTTGACAAGGAATTTTTATACTATTATAGGCACATACTCTTTTCTTTGGAAAAGAACAATTCTCTGAATTTTTTAGCTAAAACCGCAGGGATTTGTATGCTCTTTAACTTGTTAATAAGATTATAAAGAGATACGTAGACAACAGTTCGTAATTTAAATTTTACGAATGTTAATGGAATACGTATCAACAAATATTTTTTGTTTTTACAAGAAGTATTCCGCTTTAACGGACGTTCCGTAATTTTTGACTTCGGTCAAATTTACTCAACTTAAGAGTTTGATTATGGCTCAGAACGAACGCTGGCGGCATGCCTCATACATGCAAGTCGAACGAGGTCTTCGGACCTAGTGGCGCACGGGTGAGTAACATGTGGGAATCTACCTGAAGGTTCGGAATAACTGCGGGAAACTGTAGCTAATACCGGATGTGTCTGCAAAGAGAAAGATTTATCGCCTTCAGATGAGCCCGCACTAGATTAGCTAGTTGGTGAGGTAACTGCTCCACCAAGGCTACGATCTATAGCTGATTTGAGAGGATGATCAGCCACACTGGGACTGAGACACGGCCCAGACTCCTACGGGAGGCAGCAGTAGGGAATATTGGACAATGGGGGAAACCCTGATCCAGCAATGCCGCGTGAGTGAAGAAGGCCTTAGGGTTGTAAAACTCTTTCATCAATGATGATAATGACATTAATTGAAGAAGAAGCTCCGGCTAACTTCGTGCCAGCAGCCGCGGTAATACGAAGGGGGCTAGCGTTGTTCGGAATCACTGGGCGTAAAGCGTATGTAGGCTGATCAAAAAGTTAGATGTGAAATCCCTGGGCTCAACCCAGGAACTGCATTTAAAACTAGTGATCTAGAATTTGGTAAGGGTTAGTAGAATTTCCAGTGTAGAGGTGAAATTCGTAGATATTGGAAAGAATACCAGAAGCGAAGGCGACTAACTAGGCCATTTTTGACGCTGAGATACGAAAGCGTGGGTAGCAAACAGGATTAGATACCCTGGTAGTCCACGCAGTAAACGATGAGTGCTAGTCGCTGGTGCAATAGTATCAGTGTCGTAGCTAACGCATTAAGCACTCCGCCTGGGAAGTACGGTCGCAAGATTAAAACTCAAATAAATTGACGGGGGCCCGCACAAGCGGTGGAGCATGTGGTTTAATTCGAAGCAACGCGAAGAACCTTACCAGACCTTGACATGGTATGTTTGAATTACAGAATCGTAATTCTTCAGTTC
>CACNSY010000016.1:20000-22756 GCA_902623255.1 uncultured Alphaproteobacteria bacterium
TTTGTCAAATTATAAAAATTTAATTGAGAAAAATTTAAATGAACTTGCTGAAATTGTTTCAAAAGAACATGGTAAAACTTTAGCCGATGCAAAAGGATCAGTAACAAGAGGTTTAGAGGTGGTTGAGTTTGCCTGCGGTATACCACATTTACTTAAGGGAGAATTCTCCCAAAACGTTGGAACAAATATTGATTCTTGGTCAATTAGACAACCATTAGGAGTTTGTGCAGGTATAACTCCATTTAATTTTCCAGCAATGGTTCCAATGTGGATGTATCCAATTTCTATAGCGTGTGGAAATTCTTTTATATTAAAACCATCTGAAAAAGATCCTTCCTGTTCAATTAGACTAGCTGAATTATTTACTGAAGCAGGCCTTCCAAATGGAGTATTTAATGTTATTCACGGAGATAAAGAAATTGTTGATTTAATTTTAGAAAGTAACGAAATATCTTCTGTTAGTTTTGTTGGATCAACACCTGTAGCTAAATATATATATGAAAAATCAGCTAAATTTGGAAAAAGAGTTCAGGCTTTGGGAGGAGCAAAAAATCACCTTATTGTTATGCCTGATGCTAACATAGATCAGGCTGTAGATGGTATAATAGGTGCCGGTTATGGCTCTGCAGGAGAAAGGTGTATGGCAATATCAGTAGCCGTTGCTGTTGGAGATATTGCTGACGAATTAGTAGGGAAAATTCAATTAGAAGCACAAAAACTAAAAGTTGCACCATGGACAGATGCTGAGTCTGACATGGGGCCTGTAATCTCAAAAGAACACAAAGATAAAATTGAAAATTACATATCCTTAGGAGTTAAAGAAGGGGCTACACTTGTAGAAGATGGAAGAAATTATAGAATTCAAGGTTATGAAAAAGGTTTTTTTGTTGGTCCAACATTGTTTGATAATGTAACTGAAAATATGAAGATTTATAAGGAAGAAATTTTTGGACCTGTAGTTTGTGTTCTCAGGGCAAAAAATTATGATGAAGCACTAAATTTGGTAAATAATCATGAATTTGGAAATGGAACCAGTATATATACTTCAGATGGAGAAATATCTAGACACTTTACTACAAATGCAAAAATTGGAATGGTAGGAGTTAATGTTCCTATACCAGTCCCAATGGCTTTTCACAGTTTTGGTGGTTGGAAACAATCTTTGTTTGGTGATCACTCTATGCATGGAGAAGAAGGAATAAGATTTTATACCAAATTAAAAACCATAACCTCTAGATGGCCAAAAAGTATTCAAGAGGGTCCCGAATTTGTAATACCAACTAACTAAAATGAATATATTAGTTACCGGATGTGCAGGCTTTATAGGTTATCATCTTGTAAATAAATTACTCAAAAAAAAGAATTACAAAATTTATGGAATCGATAACTTGAATAATTATTATGATGTCAAATTAAAAAAGAATAGATTAGCTAATTTAAAGAGAAATCAAAAATTTAAATTCTATAAAAATGATATAACAAATTTAAAATTCGTCGAAAAAAACTTTAAAGAGAATAAATACGATATTGTTTTTCATTTGGCTGCACAAGCTGGTGTAAGGTATTCATTTTTTAAGCCCAGTATTTATATTGATACAAATATATTTGGTTTTTTAAATGTAATTGAAGTATCTAGAAAAAATAAAATCAAACATTTTATTTTTGCATCTTCAAGTTCAGTATACGGAGGTTTAAAAAAATATCCTTTTAAAGAAAATCAAAAGCTAGAAAATCCAATTAGTTTATATGCTTCAACAAAGCTAGAAAATGAAAGCATAGCTAAACTTTACTCAAAAAATTTTGCATTACCATGTACAGCAATTCGCTTTTTTACAGTTTATGGACCTTTTGGTAGACCCGATATGTCTTTATATAAATTTGTTGAAAATATAACTAAAAATAAAAAAATAGAATTATTCAATAATGGTAACCATTATCGTGATTTTACATATATTGATGATGCTATAGAATATTTAAATAAGATTTTAAACAAAATACCAAATACAAATAACTCGTTCAGAGTCTTCAATATAGCAAGTGGTAAACCAACTAAAATTTTAAATTATATTAAAATAATTGAAGATAAATTAGGTTTAAAATCTAAGGTTGTTTGCAAAGAAAGACAAAAAGGAGATGTGTTTAAGACTCATGCAGATGTAACTAAAATTTCAAAGTTTACTAATTATCACCCTAAGACAGATTTATCAAAAGGTATTGAGAAATTTATAAACTGGTATAATCACTATTTATCAATATGACTGTAATAGAAATAATAAAACATATTAAAAAGCACTATAAATTATTTCTATTCACAACTGTGTTTTTTGGTTTAGCAACAATGATATTTGTTAATATCATGAGAGATAATATTAACTATCTAAACTCATCATCTAAAACAATTTGGCAGTTTCAGATAACAAATAATTTATCAAGTAGACAGAATGATAGATACTATTCTTTTAATGATCTGATGGCAGATAGTGAGAATTATCTAAAAGGATATTCATCATTTAATTTAGATAAAGAAATTTTATTAAATAAATTTGAAGATCTTGAAATAGAAATCTTCCCATTAAACTATGAACTAATATTTAAAAATAACGAATTTTTCAAAGATTTTTCATCACAAATAATGACAACCCAGGTAAGTGAATTAAGTTTAAATAAATCAAGTAAGGTAGATGCCATTAAGATTAATTTAGAGCATATAGGTGAGTTGAATGAAATCAGCAAAGAAGATTTTCCAATTTTTATTG
>CACNSY010000017.1 GCA_902623255.1 uncultured Alphaproteobacteria bacterium
CTGATATTATATCCACAATTAACAATGATTTTGAGGCATCTTTATTGTCTACAGGACAACAAAAAACTGTTGTCCTTATGATTTTACTAGCTCAATGTAATTATTTGTTAAATGATAAAAGAATTAGTCCAATTTTTTTATTTGATGAAATTGGTTCACATTTAGATAAGCATAATCGATATATTTTATTAGAAATGATTAATAAATTTGATACACAATTTTTTTTAACTGGTACTGATAAAAATTTATTTTCTTTTGTATCAACAAACGGTAAATTTTATAATATAACTGAACAATGAATTCTGATTATTCTTCTGATTCAATTAAAGTACTCAAGGGACTTGAAGCTGTTAGAAAAAGACCTGGGATGTACATTGGTGATACTGATGATGGTTCAGGTCTACACCAAATGATATATGAAGTGCTTGATAACTCTATAGATGAGGCATTAGCGGGTTTTTGCAATAAAATTGAAGTTATTTTAAATGCAGATGGCACAGCAACTATCACTGATAATGGTAGAGGAATTCCTGTCGATCTTCATAAAACAGAAAAAATACCTGCAGCCCAACTAATAATGACAGAATTGCATGCTGGGGGTAAATTCGATCAAAATAGTTATAAAGTATCCGGTGGTTTACATGGTGTTGGTGTTTCCGTTGTTAATGCTCTATCTGAAAATTTAATTTTAGAAATTAATAGAGATGGTAAAATATATAATATCGAATTTGAAAATGGAATAGTCAGCAAAGAATTAAATATAATAGGTGATTCAAATAAAATTGAAAATAAATTTTTCACTGGTACTAAAATTACTTTTCTTCCAACATCTAAAATATTTAAAGACATAAATTTTAATTTTAAGGTAATTGAAAAAAGATTGAGAGAATTAGCCTTCTTAAATACAGGTATCAGTATTCAATTACATGATAAGAGGCAATCTGAAAACAAAAATATTAATTTTAAATACGATGGAGGTATTAAAGAATATGTTAAATATTTAAATGCAGGAAAAAATCTAATTATTCCAGAGCCCATATTTTTTCAAGGAGAAAAAAATAATATTTCAATTGAATGCTCATTACAATGGACTGATAGTTATCATGAAAATACAATTTGCTTTACTAATAATATTATTCAAAGAGATGGAGGTACTCATCTTGCTGGATTTAGAGGAGCCCTGACAAGGTCAATAGTAAATTATATAAATAAAAATACAAAAACCTCTAATAATATTACTGGCGAAGATGCGAGAGAAGGATTAACATGCATTATTTCAGTTAAGTTACCTGACCCTAAATTTTCTAGTCAGACAAAGGACAAACTTGTATCTTCTGAAGTTAGGCCAGTAATTGAGTCAACAAGTTTAAGTAAATTAGAACAATGGATTGAAGAAAATCCTTCAGAAATTAAGAAAGTAATTGATAAAATAATTGAAGCTTCAAACGCAAGAGAGGCTGCAAGAAAAGCGAGGGAACTTACTAGACGAAAAACAGGCTTAGAAAACACATCTCTTCCTGGCAAACTTGCAGATTGCCAAGAAAAAAATCCAGAGTTATCTGAGTTATTTATAGTTGAAGGTGATTCAGCTGGAGGATCAGCAAAACAAGGAAGAGATAGAAAAAACCAGGCTATACTTCCACTAAGAGGTAAAATTTTAAATGTTGAAAGGGCAAACAATAAACAAGTATTAACGAGTAATGAAATAGGAGCTTTAATTACCGCAATAGGTGCAGGGGTGGGAAATCCTACTGAAGATATAGAAACCAATAAAATAGAAGGCAAATTTGATGTTTCTAAAATGAGATATCATAAAATAATAATTATGACAGATGCTGATGTTGATGGAAGCCACATTAGGACTCTATTACTTACTTTTTTTTATAGACACATGAAACCATTAATTGACTCCGGAAGATTATATATAGCTCAACCACCACTTTATAGACTTAAAAAAGGTAATTCCACTGTATACAAAAAGGATGATAACGATTTAGAAGAATATTTGATTCAAGAAGGTGCAAAAAATACAATTTTTCAAAATACACAAAACATACAGATTGGTGGAGAAGAGTTAAAAAGAATAATATATCTAGCAAAAAAAACTAAGCATCTTATAGTACCATTATTAAAAAGAGTTGATAATAGCGATATAATTGAGCATTCAGCAATTGTAAGAGCTTTAGATCCAAGAAACCTTAGAGACAAAAACATTGGTAAAGAAATCGCAAAATACTTACAACAAAGATTGAATTTAATTTCAAATATTTCACAAAAAAACTGGAAAGTAGTTCTTATTGATAATTCAATTCATTTTGAAAGAACAATTAGAGGATTTACAGAAAAGTATACAATAGATGAAAATTTTATTGTTTCACCAGAAGCAAAAGCATTAAATGAACTTAAAGATCAACTAATGGAAAATTTTTATCGTCTTAAAGAAACTGGTTGCGGTATATTAAATCATAAAAATGAAGAATTTAAAATATTTGGTCCTTTAAACTTAATAGATAAAATACTAGATATTGGAAAATCTGGACTACAAATAAATAGGTACAAAGGTCTGGGCGAAATGAATCCTGATCAGTTATGGGAAACAACATTAGATCAAAATGAGAGAGTATTAATTGCCGTTAAAATTAACGAAGTTGATTCAGCAAACAAAGCTTTTGAAGATCTTATGGGTGGTGAGACTGATGCAAGAAAGAAATTCATAGCTGAAAATTCATTAAAAGTTGCAAATCTTGATATTTAAAAGTTAATGAACACAATACTTCTCGGAAATCTTATTAAAATAAGATGGATTGCAATATTTGGGCAATTACTTGCAGTCTTTTTTGTTTCCTACATAATAAAAATACAAATTCCTTTTCTCGAAACTTTAATAATTATTTTATTATCAGTAGCTGTAAATTTTTATTCATATTTTGAGGAAAGAAAAAACAAATCTATAACTAATATTAAAGCTTTTTCTTTTTTACTTTTTGATACTTTGCAACTAGGTTTTTTGCTTTTTTTAACTGGAGGAATAGTTAATCCATTTTCTATTTTAATCTTGGCGCCCGTAATAACATCTGCCTCATATTTACCAGCATTAATGACTATAATATTATCAACAATTTCAATATTAATTTTAATAATATTAAATTTTTATTTTATATCTCTAGATTTAGGATCAGAGTTTTATTTGCCAGAAATATATAAATTTGGATTATTAGCTTCATTAGTTATTACTGTAATTTTTATTGCAATTTATGCTTATCTCTTTGCAAATTCATCAAGAAAAATCTCTAACGCGTTATCTGTTTCAAAACTTCAAATTTTAAATCAAAAAAAAATTACTGAGGTTGGTTCTCTTAGTGCAGCAGCAGCACATGAGTTAGGCACGCCATTAAATACTATATTTCTGATTTTGAATGACTTATTGAAAGAAGAAAAGCTAATTAATGATAAAAATATTGTCAAAGACATTGTTTTACTTAAATCTCAAGCTGAAAGGTGTAAAGAAATCCTACAAAAGTTTTCAAAAAATCCTTTAAAGTTAAAAGATAAATTTCTTGAAAAAGTTAAAATTACAGACTTAATAAAAATTAATTTTGATAAATTTAATAAAAATAAAAAATTAATAATTAATAAAAAAACAAAAAATGAAGAACCTGAAATTATTTTTAAAGATGAAATTATGTATGCTTTAGGAAATATTATACAAAATGCTATTTTTTATTCTAAAGAAGTGATTACTACAGAATTATTTTATAATAAGACTAGTGTTAAGATTATTATAAGAGATGATGGAGCGGGATTTTCAAAAGATATAATTGATAAACTAGGCGAACCTTATATTTCAAAAAATAATCAGGGCATGGGTTTGGGAATATTTATAGCTAAAAATTTAATAGAAAATATGGGTGGTAGTATATATTTCTATAACTTAAATGATAATAATGCTGTAGTTGAAATTATTTTTGATAACTCTATCTTAAATATATGAATATGAACCTTTTAATTGTTGATGATGATCTACCTTTTAGAGAAAGGCTCACGAGATCTATGGAAAAAAAGGGCTTTCAGGTTAGTTCATCACCTAGTTTTAAAGATTCGTTAATTAAAATTAAAGAAAATAACTTTGATTATGCAGTAGTTGATATGAGGTTAGAAGACGGTTCAGGCTTAGAGTTGGTTAAAGAATTTCAAAAAATTAGCCCAAAAACAAAATCTCTTCTTTTAACTGGTTATGGCAATATCGCAACAGCAGTAGCTGCAATTAAATCTGGAGCAATAGATTATCTTCCAAAACCTGCTGAAATCGATCAAATTTATGACGCATTAACTAATTCTAAAGAAATACTACCTCCTCCACCTGAAAATCCAATGACAGCTGATAGAATTAGATGGGAACATATTCAAAGAGTGTTTATACAGTGTAATAGAAATGTATCAGAAACTGCACGCAGACTTAGAATGCACAGACGAACATTACAGAGAATACTGAATAAACATGCCCCAAGAGAATAGTATAAAACTATCAATAATTATTCCTGTCTTTAATGAAGAAAAATTTGTTAATAAACTATTTTTTCAATTAAAGAATTATTTTAATGAAAATAATATAGAAATTATCTTTGTTGATGATGGATCCACAGATTCATCATTTGATATTTTAAAAGATCTTAAACATAAAAATCAGTATAAATTTATATTCGATATTGTAAAAATTGATATAAATTCTGGTAAAGGAAAAGCTATTCAAACAGGATTAAAAAAATCCCGAGGTAAGTTCATTTTATTACAGGATGCAGATTTAGAATTAGATACTCGAGATGCCAGAGAAATGTATGATATGATAACAAATAATGGAGAAATTCAATGTATATTTGGAAGCAGATATCGTTCTGGAAAATTAAAAAAAAATAATTATTTTTTTAATAGTTTAATTGGAAAAATAAATTCTTTAATTTTTAATATCTTTTTCGCGCAATCACTTAGTGATGTTCATTGTGGTTTAAAAATTCTTCATAGAAATGTTGTTGAAAAGATTAAACTTACAGTTAATGATTTTGGTATTGAAATTGATTTAGCATCACAAATAGTTAGAAACAATTTTACTATCTATGAATTTGGAGTATCATATTTTTTTAGATCAAAAGCTCAGGGAAAAAAAATAACATGGATTGATGGTGTAAAATCATTCTATTATCTTATCAAATCTAGATTTTTTGATAACTCGGTATCTACAAACTTATCAATTTTATATTCATCTATTTATATGGCTTTTGTAGGTTCTCATTTTGGAATGGGCCTTGGAAATACATTATTTATAATGTGTTTTTTTATATTTGGATCAGTAATTGGAATTCATTTTAAAATAGTGGCTTCAAGTATAATTTTTTTTTCTATATTTATTGGATCATTGTTTAGTAAAGGCAATGGCACAACTTTAGCAGTTATAATTTTTTTTGTTATTGGTATTTTTATTGCAAGGAATGTTAAACAATATTTTTTAAACACAAGATTTAATAAATATTTCTAAATTTACTAAGTCTCATTGAAATTCCAATAATAAAAAAAGTAATAATACCATACCAATTTTTTATTAAACTTCCTGTGGACATAAATGGCCAAAACATAATTAAAATCAGAATAATAGAAATTATTTTATAATTTTTTTCACCTTCATTCCTAATTATAAATGTAATTAAAGATAACAAATAAATAATAAATATAAAAAAAACTAAAAAACCACCCTCTGATAACCATTGTATATAAATATTGTGAGGGTGTGATGTACAATTATAATTAACCATCAAATTCTTATAAAGACTGTTTGTCTCACATAAAAATTTAAAGTTGTTTATTCCAATTCCGGTAATTGGATTATCAATAAACATTTTATAAGCTAGTAAATATATTTCACCGTAAGCAGAAGTATTAAAATTTCTAATTATTTCAATAAAACTCGGCTGAATTTCAATAATTTTTGAACAAATTTCTTCAGCATTCTCTTTACATTCATAAAATTTTTCTATTTTTAAACCTTGGTGATATTCATTAGATTCAATTACTTTAAAATCATTATAAAAAGGATGTAATTGTATTGTAATAAATAAAGCAAATAACCCTAACAAAATAGAGAAAAAAATAGGCTTTCTATAACTTTTTAAAAATATAAATAAAATAAATAATCCCATTGCATATGTTGCAAAAGCCATTCTTTCACCGGTTATATAAGTTACTACAAATATTAATGATAAATAAATTGAGTGAATTAAAACATTTGTCCTAAATTTTTTATCTAAAATAAGGTATGCATATCCAACTAGTCCAAATTTAGAAATGTATGAGCCTGGAATTAATTCATCACCAAAAGGCCCTGTTAATCTTCCATACCAGTTTGATTTGAAACCTAACATGTCACTTCCAAAACCAAATTCAGAACTGTAGTTAAAAAATTGAAATAGCGTATCAATACAAACAAATACAACAAGTAGCAAAATAAGAATTAGCAAACGAATAAATATTTTATCATTTTTAAAGAATATAAAATATGCGGAAAATGGAATTATTAAAAATCTAATAAAAATAATTGAGTCTTGAAATGAATTTATTTTATTATAAGAAAAAAAACTTATTAATAAAAGACTGCTCCAAAAAATTATAGATACAATAAAAAAATTAATTTTTAGTATTTCTTCATTTGTTTTTAAAAATATACAATAAAATATGCTAAATATAACACTGGCAGTGATTACAATATCAGGAACTGCGGGGCCGGTTATAAGAAATAATGGCACTAATAAAAATATATAAGAAAAAAATCTTTCAGTCTGGAGTATCATTGTTTACCACTTTTAGAAACACATCTTCTAAATCCCCTTCGTTTGTATTTATTTCTTTAAATCCAATTTTATTTATATTTAATATATCAATTATATTTTTTATATTTGTTTTATTCTTATCATAAGTTAATTTTAAAACTCCATTCTTAAAATCTGGTTTAAACATGTTTAATTCTTCTGGAATATCTAAATTTTTATCTAAAACAAATGCTACTGATTTAGTTGAGATTATATTTAAAAGTTCATTTTTTGATCCTTCAATAATTTTTTTCCCGTGATTGATTATAGTAATATTCTCACAAAGATTTTCTGCTTCTTCTAGATAATGTGTAGTTAAACATACTGTTTTCCCTTCTGTGCTTATTTTTTTTATGTAATTCCAGACTGATGCTCTAATATCGATATCTACACCAGCTGTCGGTTCATCTAATATAATTATTTCGGGATCATGCACCAGGGCTTTTCCTATTAACAATCTCCTTCTCATACCTCCTGATAAAGTTCTTGCATATGCATTTCTTTGATCACTCAATTTTAAGTTTTCTAAAATTTCTTCAGTTTTTCTTTTTCTTTTTGGAACTCCATATAAGCCTGCTTGAAGTTCTAATAATTCCACTGGTGAAAAAAAAGGATCAATATTAAGTTCTTGAGGAACTATACCAATTTTAAATTTACTTAATTTAATGTTTCTATCTATATTTATTCCACAAATATTTACTTCACCTGAATTTTTTTTAACTAAACCACCAAGAATATTAATAAAAGTTGATTTTCCTGCACCATTTGGACCTAATAAGCCATGAATTGTTCCTCTCTTTATTTTTATGCTAAAATCTATAAGAGCTTTAACCTGCTGAGTTTTCTTTAGGAAAGTTTTATTTACATTTTTAGCTTCTATTGAATATTTATAATCTGACATTTTATTAAAATCTTATATATTTAAATTTACAATGAATAAAAAGAGTAGATTAATATTAGTTGATGGTTCTGCCTATATATTCAGAGCTTATTATGGTTTACCTCCTATGAACCGTGCAGACGGAACTCCAATTAATGCTGTTTTTGGTTTTACTAATATGCTTGTTAAGCTGATAGAAGACTATAGCGACGACAAAATGATAGTTATATTTGATGCAGCAAGAGAAAATTTTAGAAATGAAATTTATCCAGAATATAAAGCAAACAGGGGAGAAGCTCCTGATGATTTAATACCCCAGTTCCCTTTAATCAGAGAGTGTGTGAAGAGTTTTAATATACCACAATTGGAAATAGAGGGGTTTGAAGCTGATGATTTAATTGCTACTTATGTAAACTTAGCAGAAAAAGATAAAATTGAGACGATAATCGTTTCATCAGATAAGGATTTAATGCAGCTTGTTAGTAAAAATGTAACTATGCTTGATCCAATGAAAAATAAAAAAATAGAAATTAAAGATGTTGAAGAAAAATTTGGAGTGCAGCCAGGTAAAGTTATTTTTATTCAAGCCTTAACAGGAGACAAAGTAGATAATATTCCTGGCGCCCCAGGTATTGGTCCTAAAACAGCATCTCAACTAATTAATGAATTTAACAATATTGATGGTTTAATGAAAAATCTAAGTAAAATTAAGCAAGAAAAAAGAAGAAATATTTTAAAAGAAGCAGAAAAAGATATTAGATTAAGTTTAGAACTTGTAACATTAAAAAATGATGTGAAATTACCTGAGAGTATTAACAAAATAAGAACATATAATGAATTAAAAAATGAAAATAATAATATCTTTGAGTTTCTTAAAGAGCAAGGTTTTAGATCAACATCTGAAAGATTAAAATCCAATTCTTTTATATCTAGTAACAATGATAAAATTATTCAAAAGAAAGAAATAGAACCAAAGTACCAATTAATTAATTCAAAGAAAAATTTTGAAAAGATTTTAAGTGAAATTGAAATAAAAGGTATATGCGCAATTGATACTGAAACTAACTCACTCAATATAGAAAAAGCTAAACTAGTCGGTATATCAATATGTTATAGTGAAAACATTGCTTATTATATTCCTATAAATCATACAAATTCAGATGGGTTAAAAAAAATTGATAATCAGTTAGAGGAAAATTATGTAATTAATCATATTAATAAAATTTGCAAAAATGAATCAATTTTAAAAATTGGTCAAAACATAAAATATGATATTAGAATTTTAAATAAGTATGGAGTAACGTTTAATTCAATTGCAGACACAATGTTAATTTCCTATTCAATTGATAATGGTATTTATAAGCACAACTTAGATGATCTTTCATTTAATCATTTAGATCATACAACAATTAAATACAAAGAAGTTGTTGGTACAGGAAAAAATGAAATTACTTTTGATAAAGTAACTATTGATAACGCAGTTAATTATGCTGCAGAAGATTCTCTATTAACTTTCAGGCTTTTTAAAAATCTTTATCCTCGTTTAATAAAAGAAAAGGCTAATTTTGTTTATCAAAACATCGATTTGCCTCTTGTAGAGGTATTATCTTCAATTGAAGCAAATGGCATAGAGGTGAATAAAAACTTTTTAACAAGTCTAAGTAATGAATTTGAAAATGAAAGTAAAATACTTGAAAAGAATATTTATAAACTCTCAAAAGAAGAGTTCAATATTGGCTCACCTAAGCAATTAGGAGAGATATTATTTGTAAATCTTAAAATACCTGGTGGTAAAAAAACAAAAACAGGAACATATTCAACTGATTCTTCAACTTTAAATAGTTTAGCCTCAGATGGATATGAAATTGCACAACTAGTTCTTGAATGGAGGGAATTAACAAAACTTAAATCAACTTATACTGATGCTTTATTTAGATTAACAGATGAAGAAAGTAGAGTTCATACATCATTTGGTTTAGCTAACACCTTAACAGGTCGATTAAGCTCTACAGATCCAAATCTTCAAAATATCCCTATTAGAACTGAAAATGGAAAAAAAATAAGAACAGCTTTTGTAAGTGGAAAAGGTAAAAAATTAGTCAGTTTTGATTACTCTCAAATAGAGCTTAGATTAGCTGCAGAAATTTCCAGTGATAAAAATTTTATTAAAGCTTTTAAAAACAATGAAGATATTCATGCATCAACTGCTAAGGAAATATTTAATTTAAACGATAATCAAATTAACAATGATTATAGAAGAAAAGCAAAAGCAATTAATTTTGGTATTCTATATGGAATTAGTCCATATGGTTTAGCTAAACAACTTGATATTTCCAATACAGAGGCAAAAGATTATATAAATGAGTATTTTATTAAATATCCAAAAATTAAAAAATATATGGATCATCAAATTGATTTTGCAAAAACAAATCAATACGTAGAAACAATTTTTAAAAGAAAAATTAATATTAAGGGTATTGCAGATAAGAATTTTGCTGTTAGAGGTTTTGCAGAAAGACAAGCCATTAATGCACCAATTCAAGGTAGTGCAGCAGATATTATTAAGTTAGCAATGATTGAAATTCATAAGCAAATAAAACTTAAAAATATTGAGGCTGAAATGCTTTTACAGGTACATGACGAACTAATTTTTGAAGTCGAAAGTAAAAAATATGACAATTTAGTAAGTAATGTAAAAACAATTATGGAGTCAGTACATTTAAAATATAAAGATTTTTCAGTTCCACTCACTGTTGATTTTGGTACTGGTGATCATTGGGGACAAGCACATTAGATCATAGCTTATGGAAATTAAAAAAAAAATTAAGAAAAGAAACCCCTATGCTCAAGATTTAAAAATGCCTAAGTATAAACAAAGGATTGTTAGAAATAAAAAAGCTTACACAAGAAAAGGAAAAAAAAAGGTTATTTAGAATTCTTCATCAAAGGTATTCATTTCGAACCATTTTTCAAGCTCATGATATCCTCCAATTTTTTCACCATTTAAAATTATTTGAGGGAAAGTTTTGGCGTTCGGAAATTTTTCAAAAAAATCTTCTCTCGTATAGTCTGTATCAAGCATATAAATCTTTGGATTATATTTAGCTAAACGTAGTTTAGCTCTATCACAATATCCACAATTAGTTTTAGAGTATATCTCTGCTTCCATCAAAATGCTTCATCAAAACTTAAAGCTCTATCTGTAGGTCTTTGATACTCAGATACTCTTTTTTCAAAAAAGTTTGTAACATTTTGAACATCCAAAGCTCTCATAAAATCAAAAGGATTCTCTGTTTTAAATACTCTGTCAAATTCAAATAGATCAGCAATTCTGTCAGCGACAGCTTCGATATATTGACACATTAAATCAGCGTTCATACCAATTAAATCTACTGGTAGTGCGTCTTTTACAAATTCTTTTTCAAAAGCTACTGCTTCTCTAACAATTTCTTCAAACTGTGATTGAGGCACGTCTGAGGGAATTAAAGATAAATCACTAATATCTGCATCAGTTAATGTTTTATTATTAAACTTGTCTCTTAAAGTCCTAAACATTAAGGATGAGAAGCTAAAGTGCATTCCTTCGTCTCTTGCAATCCAATCGTTAGATAAGGCTAAACCTGGTAATAGTCCTCTTTTTCTAAAATAATATATTGCACAGAAAGAGCCTGCAAAAAACAAACCTTCAACTAATCCAAAACCTATTAATCTGGTTAGGAGATTTTGACTGCCATTAAGCCATTTTGATACCCATTGTGCTTTATGGTTAATGCATGGTACATTTTGAATTGCATCAAAAAGCATATCTTTTTCTTTTGCATCTTTTACATAAGCCTCAATTTGAAGTCCGTACATTTCAGCATGAATTGATTCATTCAACATCTGCATTGAGATAAAGCATCTTGCTTCAGGTATTAGTATTTCTTTGTAGAACCTACTTGCTAGGTTTTCATTAATCATTGCCTCAGAGTTAGCAAAATAAGCAAGCACATGTTTTATAAAGTGCTTTTCACCATCATTTAAGGTTTCAAGATCTCTTAAATCATCTTGCAATGATACTTCCTCTGTTGTCCAAAAGGCTTGAATATGTTGTTTGTATCTGTCCCAAATTTCTTGATTTTTTATTGGAAATATTGATTTAACGCCTTTTGATATCATTCTATTACTCCTTTTTTATGCACTGCAAGTTTCGCAATCTTCTGGTTCATTGTTCTGATTGATAGTAGTATTTATATAAGCATCTTTAGCTGCTTTTTCTGATGAAACTGTAACTTTTACAGCATCAACAGCTGATCTACTTCTTAGATAATACATTCCTGTTTTAAGACCTTTTTTCCATGCATACATATGCATAGAATTAACTTTTCCAAATGTAGGCGTTGAAAGCCAAAGATTCATTGATTGTGTTTGATCAATAAATGGCGCTCTATCTGCTGACATATCAATTACAGTTTTTTGTGATACTTCCCAAACTGTTTTATAAACTTCTTTTAGTTCAGTTGGAATTTCATTTATGTTTTCAACCGATCCATTTTCTAAAATTATTTTGTCTCTCATTTCTTTATTCCACAAACCTCTTTGAGAAAGTTCATTAACTAAATATCTATTTACTAGCAGGAATTCACCTGAAAGTGTTTGTCTTTTATATATATTTGAGGTTTGTATTTGGAATGTTTCGGTATTACCTAATATAATACCTGTTGACGCAGTTGGCATGCAAGCTGTAGTTAGAGAGTTTCTTACACCGTGCTCTTTAATTTTAGCTCTAAGTGAATCCCAATCCCACTTTGAAGAAGGATTAACATTCCACAGATCAAATTGAAATTTACCTTCTGATATTGGTGAATTTTTAAATGTTTCGTATGCTCCCTTTTCTTTTGCTAATTCACATGAAGCTTCTAAAGCTCCAAAGTAAATTGTTTCAAAAATTAATTTATTTATTTCTTTAGCCTCTTCAGAATCATAAGCTATTCCTAACTTGAAGTAAACATCTGCAAGACCCTGTATTCCTAAACCTATTGGTCTGTGTTTATTATTAGATCTTTCCGTTTTATCAGTTGGATAAAAATTAATATCAATTACTTCATCTAAGTTTTTTGTGGCCAATTTTGCTGTTTCATAAAGAGCATCATAGTCATATATTAATTTTTTATCTGATTTTTTTACAAATTTTGGTAGAGCTATAGAAGCCAAGTTACATACAGATGTCTCGTTCTTATCTGAGTATTCAACTATTTCTGCGCACAGGTTTGAAGATTTAATAACACCAATATTTTTTTGGTTAGACTTGTTATTGATTGAGTCTTTATAGAGCATATAAGGCTGTCCTGTTTCTATCTGCGCTTCTATAATTTTAGACATTAGATCTCTTGCTTTAATTTTTTCTAAATGCTTCATTTCATTTTCATACTTAGTGTAAAGTTTTTCAAACTCGTCGCCATACACATCTGAAAGTCCTGGACATTCATGTTCACTCATAAGTGTCCATTCTTCATCATTTTCTACTCTTTTCATGAATAAATCTGGTATCCATAAAGCGTAAAACAAATCTCTTGCTCTAAATTCTTCGGCGCCAGTATTTTTTCTAAGTTCTAAAAATTTCTCAATGTCAGCATGCCAAGGCTCTAAGTAAACTGCAAAAGAACCCTTTCTTTTACCTCCGCCTTGATCAACTGATTTAGCAGTCTCATTAAAAATTTTCAAAAATGGAATAAGACCATTAGATTTACCATTTGTTGATTTTATTCTACTTCCACTACCTCTAATATTGTGTGCGTGCATACCAATACCACCAGCTGTTTTAGATATTAGGGCACAATCTTTTATAGTATTAAAAATACCTTCTATTGAGTCATCCTCCATACCTATCAAAAAACACGAAGATAATTGTTGCATTTTTAATCCACTATTAAACAAAGTTGGCGTGGCATGTGTGTACGTACCAGTTGATAAATTTTTATAAGTTTCTTTTATTTTATCTAAATTAAACTCATTGCCGGTAACTGTTAAAGTTACTCTCATCCATAAATCTTGAGGTCTTTCAATTGTTTTACTATCAAACTTTAATAAATACGCCCTGATTAGTGTTGTAAGAGCAAAATAGTCAAAAGTATAATCTTTGTCATAGTCAATTACAGACTCTATTAAATCTGCATTCTCCATCACCTTTTTATAATAATCTTCTCTTAACAATCCATCATCGTATAAATTTTTTGTTGCTATTATGAACCCCGGAGTTTCTTTATGAAGAGAATTAACTTTTATCCTTGCTGCTAGGTAAGAATAATCAGGATGTTCAACTGTTAAAGCGGCAGCAGTTTCAGCAAGATAAGTATCAATTTCAACGGAACTAATATCACTATATAAGCCTGGAACAGCTTTTTGAACAACGACAATTGGATCAATATTTAAACCAGTCGATAGAACAGAAACTCTATTAGTTATCTTATCCAGTGAAATTGGTTCTTTACTTCCATCTCTTTTAGTGACCATCATTGAAGAAGCTTTTTCTCCAACTTGTTCTTTTAGTTTTTTTGTATGATATCTTGAAGCCGCTCTTTGTTCTCTATACAAAACATATGCTCTGGCAACCTTATGATGCTCATCCCTCATAAGTGCTAACTCCACTTGATCTTGTATATCCTCGATATGTATCATGTCACCGTCAGCAATCCTTCTGGTTAGTGCTGAGACAACTTTATGGGTTAAAGCTTCGACGGTTTTATGAATTCCATCTTGTTGTTCTTTTTCCTTATTTTTATCATTTCTAATTTTTGTTTGTGCTAAGAATGCTTTTTTAATAGCGTTCGAAATTTTCTCTGATTTAAAAGGAGTAATAGCTCCGTCACGACGCACGACACTTAATGTTAAAATATTTACACTTTTTTCTTCTGAGATTTTTGCTGATACCTGTAGATTGTCTGCCATTTAAATTCTATCCATTTTTAAAAAATTATTGTCGAAAAACACAATATGTAGTGCCGCCGAAAAGGGACAATACAACATTTGCTCAATATCGCAATAAGAACAAAATAAGAACATAAATATTTTTTTTATCATGTCAATCCCTTACTTAATTCATATTTTTAGGAGGCAAACAAGTTATTGAAATATTTACATTTACTTATCAACTTAAGTCACATTTTGTTAACTGAGTCATTTTTTCTTTGAACTTAAATCTGCCATAAATTATTAATAAAAAGCAGTATGCCTAAGATAGCATTAGTTGATGACGAGCAGTCGATTCTCACATCAGTATCTCTTTCTCTGCAAAGTGAAGGGTTTACAGTAGATACATTTCTTAATGGAGTTGAGGCCTTAGAAGCTCTTGAAAGCAAATCTTATGATTTGGGATTGTTTGATATTAAGATGCCGAAAATGGATGGAAACGAACTTCTTTCAAAAGTACGTTCGAGCAAGATTGAAAATTTAAAAGATCTTCCTATTATCTTTTTAACGTCAAAAGATCATGAACAAGATGAGATTATTGGATTAAGAATGGGAGCTTCAGATTATATAAAAAAACCTTTTTCACAAAAATTATTAAATGAGCGCATTAGAACAGTGCTAAGAATCCATAACAATAGAAACGAAGAACAAAAAGATAATAGTATTAAAAAACAAAATTTTATTAAAGGTGATTTAATACTAGATGAAGATAAACAATTATGTTTTTGGAAAGGTATAGAAATTGAACTTACAGTTGCAGAGTTTAATTTAATTAAATCTCTTGCTCAGTATCCTGGAGTAGTAAAAGATAGAAATCAATTAATGGACGCTATGTATGGTGATTCTATATACGTTGATGATAGGACTATTGATAGCCATATAAAGAGATTAAGAAAAAAATTCAGATCTTATGATAATTCTTTTGATCAAATAAGAACAAGATATGGTTCTGGATAT
>CACNSY010000018.1 GCA_902623255.1 uncultured Alphaproteobacteria bacterium
AAAATAATATGTGAATATCTCTCAGAAATTTGTGACTATACAAATAATATTTATAATTATTTAGATAAAATTGTATTTAATACTAAACCAAAACTTTTGGTTGCTCATCACTTATATTTTATGGAAGCTATAACACTAGGTTCAATTTTTAATAAATATAATAAATCTTGCTATATACTTTCTCATGGATCCCATAGAAATTCTAATAATAAATTTTGTAGCTTTGAATTAAAAAGACATGCAAATGGTCTTTTATACAGCAAGTTTGCTTCACATATATTTGTACAAAATTTGGGAGGGAATAAATTACTTGAATCTATATCTGACAAAAATAAATTATTATTTAAGAATAAAAAAATAATAAATACTAAACCAATTATGTGGGGAAAAAAAATAAACGATCTTAAAATCAAAACAAAGAAAGAATTCATTTTTCTTCATGCAAGTACATTTAAAGTTCTGTCTGCAAGAAATTTAATTTATGAAAATTCTTTTGAATATTTTGATAATATTATTAATCTCTCTAAAGCATTTGATAAATTAAGTCATGCCAAGCTAATCATTCTTGCAAAAAATTTGTCTGAATGCACCCATTTAACATTAAAGGAAAATGTTAAAAAATATAAAAATGTATTTATAAAATCTTCAGGCACAGGAGATAGAGAATCATTCATTGATTATTTAAAAAATGCAGATTGTTTAATAAGCTATAGTTCAACTACTATAGAAGAGGCAATCTATAATAATATACCAGTTGGAATAATTAATTTTTCAGGAAATAATTATATCAATTTCCACCCAGAAAAAGATCTTGAAGAAAATAATGGAATTTATGAATTAAATTCAATTAATTTGGTAAGTAAGCTGAAATTAATTATGAAAAATCATAAAAATAATAAACTTAAAAATGAAATAATTGAACATTATTTCGAACAATCAAATAATATCGACGTAAAGTTTTTTTCAAAAAATTTGCTTAATTTTTAAATAATATAGACGAGTATTTAAAAATTCTAATAATGTGGTGGGTGTGACAGGATTTGAACCTGTGGCCCCTGCCGTGTCGAGGCAGTGCTCTACCGCTGAGCTACACACCCAAATATTTTTATTTAATAAAAATATAGTAATTTGAAATATAAGGACTTTTAAAGCTAAAGCAATATTTGAAAGCTTGTATGAAATTTTTAAATTTTACTTAATTTAACCTTTTTTAATCATTAATTAAGTAAATAAATTATAAACATATTGATCAATTTTTTATTAAATAATATTCAGAGCTTAGAATTATTCATACAATTGAATATTGAAATGAGGAGATAAATGAAAGTAAAAAAAAATAATTTTACAGAAAATGAAATCTCTAAAGCTCTAAAAATTTATAATTATTTTATTGAAAATTCATTCTCTAATTTTGAAGAAAAAAAATTTTCTAAATTAACATTTAATTTATTATTAAATAAAATTAAAGAAAATAAGTTGCCAATCATTTTAGCAATTGAAGAAAAGGAAGTTATTGGATTAGCATTTGTAAATAAATTTAGAGAAAAAAGTGGATATAGATTTTCATATGAACATTCAATCTATGTAGATCCAAATTATATTAATAATGGTTATGGAAATAAAATATTAAAAGAACTTGTCAAGATATGTAAAAAAATTAAAAAGATTAAAAATTTAATAGCAGTAATTGGTGGAAAAAATAATTTTGCTTCTATAAAAATACATAAAAATAATGGATTTCGATATATTGGAACTATAAAAAAAGCTGGGTTCAAAAAAAATCAATGGGTTGACTCAATATATATGCAAAAAAGATTATGAAAAAAGTAAATACTGAGAATTTCAAAAAAACACTTAGTAAGTTTTCAACAGGAATTACAGTTGTGTGTATTAGAAATAATAATTCAATTTATGGAAAAACGGTTAATTCATTTAATTCTTTGTCTCTAAACCCTCCTATGGTTTTGTTTTCTTTAGGTAATTACTCGTCTTCAATAAAGCAGTTTTCAAAAACTAAATTTTTATCAATAAATATTTTATCTAGTAAACAAAAAAAATTATCTGATAATTTTGCTTTAACTACACCTAATTTAGAAAATATAAAATTTCTTGAAGGAAAAAATAAAACAGCAATTATACCAAATTGCATAGCAAATCTTGAATGTAAACTAATAGATAAAATCAAAAAAGGTGATCATATAATATTTATATGTAAGATATTAGAACTACAATCTAACGATAAATTGAAACCACTTGTATATTTTAATTCAAAATATTTTTAAGTGTTTAGAATTTTAAGATATCTAATTTTAATATCTTTAATATCATCAGGATATTATCTATTTATTTCTGAATATTTTAACTTATCAGAGAAAAAATTTTTAAAGAGAAAGATTGTAAAAAATGAAATAGTAGAAGACAAAAAAGAAATAATTCAAGAAAAAAAAGAGGAAGTGGCATTACCTAATATAAAAAAAAGTATTGATAAGGTCCAATATCTTGAGAAAAAAATTAAAATTTTACAAGGTGATACTTTTGTTTCTATTTTAGAAAGTTTAAACTTTGAACAAGAAAATATTTACGAAATTGTAAGTGAGATAGAAAACTTTTTTGATTTAAAAAAAATCAAAACTGGAGAAATTATAAGTGTGTTTGAAAATAGTTTTGGAGAAATAAAAAAAATTGAATTTTTTAAGAACAGTGAGACAATTATCTCAGTTAATTTAGATAAAGAAATAAATTTAAATATAAGAGAATTAACTAAAGATTCATTCATTGAATCAAAAGAATACACAATTACAGAATCATTATTTTCAGACGGTATTAAAAATGGTGTAGCACCAGATATTTTAGTTAAAATAATCAGCCTTTTTAGTTTTGATCTAGATTTTCAAAGAGATATTAGAGTTGATACTGTTGTTTCAATATCCTATGAATTTGATGAAATAATTGAAACGGGAAGATTAGAATATAACGATATAAAATATGCTTCGATAATAATTGATGGGAAACAATTAGAATATTTTAAGTTTATTACTGATGACGGTTATATTGATTATTTTAACAGAGAGGGCAAAAATGTTAAAAAATCAATATTAAAGACACCTTTAGACGGTGCAAGAATTTCATCAAATTTTGGAATGCGTAAACACCCTATCTCAGGTTTCAATAAAATGCATAAAGGTGTTGATTTTGCTGCACCTACTGGAACACCAATTTATGCTGGAGGAAATGGAATTGTTGAATACGTTGGAAGAAATGGAGGATATGGAAAATATATTCGCATAAGGCATAATAATGGATATAAAACGGCTTATGCACATTTGTCAAATTATAAGAAAGGTATTTCTAAAGGGGTAAGAGTTAACCAAGGTGAAGTTATAGGCTATGTAGGTAGTACAGGAAATTCTACAGGGCCTCATCTTCATTATGAAATTATTTATCAAAATAAACATATTAATCCTTTAAAACTAAAACTTCCTTCTGGAAAAATACTTGAAGGTAAGGAATTAGAAAAATTTAAAGAAGAATATAAAATAATATATGCTGATCATTTGAGCATGTTATATGAATAACTACTTTGTTGATCTTGTTCTTTTTTCTTTAGATGGTTCAGCTATAAATGGAATAGATTCGATGGAATCATCTTCTGTTTTATCATTATCATTTACCTCGATGGTTTCATTATCAGTATCTGAAGTTTGTTCATCTGAAGTACTTTGTTTTTGCTCATCAAAATTTGTATTTTCTTCAATATTAATACCTAGCTCAACCATTATTCTGTAGTAATGATCAGTAAATTGATAATAGTATTCAGATTGAATTCTATCACCTGATCTTGATGCTTCTTTAGCTAGTTTTAAGTACTTGTTATATTGCTGGGATACATTTCCTCTATTTCTATTGTTAAAATTTTTATATCCACCAGGTTTCTTAAAACTGGTTCTTCTATTACTTCTATAAGCGGTTCTACCGTTTTTTTTATACATATTGTTTGGAAATTAAAAATTTTTAAAAATAATTAATCTTTTTTCTTACCTATACAGTTCATTTAATTTATTTCAACTTATATCTTTGAAAAACTAAGAATTCTCTCGATTCCTTGAAGATCATTAACTATTTTATTTAAATATAATCCAGAATTTTCAAAAATTTCTTCACAATCTTGTCTCTGATTAATACCAATTTCACAAACAAAATAAGCACTTTTATTCATTAAATTTTTTAGATTATTTGAATATTCTCTGTAAAATTTCAGCCCATCATATCCTCCAACTAAAGCTAATTTCGGCTCAAAATTTTTAACTTCTGGATCTGCATTATTAAACTGTTCGTTTGTTAAGTATGGTGGATTAGATACTATCAAATCATACTTGGAATTAATATTTTTAAAATCAATCTTCTTAAGTTGGATTTGATTATAACAATTATGTATTTTTAAGTTTTTTTCTGCAACTTCTAATGCTTCTTTAGATATATCTATAGCTGTAATAGATGCATTTTTAAATTCCTTTGCTAGTGATATTGCGATGCAACCTGATCCGGTACCAATATCTAATATTTTTAATTTAAGGTTTTTGTTTCTATAAATACTTAATACTTCCTCAATTATTAATTCTGTTTCAGGACGTGGATCTAAAACAAAATTATTTACATAAAAATTATTTTTCCAAAAAGATTTATTTTTAATAATTTTAGCTATTGGCTGTCTATTAATTCTTTTTTTAAGATAAGATTTAAATTTTACAATATCAATATTGTCTACATTAAGATTACTTAAAAAAATTTTATTATTATTTTTAGAAGCATGCTTTAGTAAAATTCTCAGATCTAGTTCTGGATTACATATGTTTTTTTGTTTTAATTTAGTTATACTCTCTTTAATTAAATTATTCATTTTTCATATTTGCTAACTTTGTACTCTCTTCTTCAGCAATTAAAGGATTTATCAACTCATCTATTTTACCCTCAAGTATTTCTGACAGATTATACAATGTAAGATTTATTCTATGATCAGAAACCCTTCCTTGAGGAAAATTATAGGTTCTTATTCTTTCAGATCTATCTCCGGAACCTACTTGATTTTTTCTTTGCTCAGATCTTTCTTTATTTTTTTCTTGTATTTGATTATCAAGTAATCTTGATCGTAAAATCTTTAAAGCTTTTGCTTTATTTTTATGTTGAGATTTTTCATCTTGTTGAGAAACTACTATACCAGTTGGAATATGTGTTATTCTTACTGCACTATCAGTAGTGTTGACAGATTGTCCTCCGGGTCCACTTGATCTAAAAACATCAATTCTTAAATCTTTATCAAGAACTTCAATATCAACCTCTTCAGCTTCAGGAAGAACTGCTACAGTAGCAGCCGATGTATGTACTCTTCCACTACTTTCAGTCGTTGGAACCCTTTGCACTCTATGAACACCAGATTCGAATTTTAGTTTTGAAAAAACATTTAATCCTGAAATATTACAAATAGCCTCCTTTACTCCTTTTAAACCGGTTTCTGATATTGATAAAATATCAAATTTCCATGAATTTAAATCGGCATATCTCTGATACATATTTAATAAATCAGAAGCGAAAAGAGATGCTTCATCGCCTCCAGTACCAGCTCTGATTTCTAAAATTGAATTTTTAGAGTCATTTTCATCTTTTGGTATTAGTAACTTCAATAATTCCTGTTCAAGATCTTTGATTTGATTTTTTTTTTCTATAAGTTCCAATTCAGCTATTTTGCTAATTTCTAAATCATTATCTTTTACTAACTCACTAAGATTTAATATATCTTTTTGTAAATTGTTGTATTCTTGAATTTTTTCTACGATTGGTCGGAGATCTGAATATTCTCTGTTTAATTTAATTAATTCATTTGAGTCAATATCATTCACATTGTTTAATGAATTTTCAATTAATTTAAATTTTTCTAAAATTATTGAAAATTGTTTATCTAGATTTATCATTCAAATGATTAAATATTTGATTAAGCTTTAATTCTTTTTGTTCGCCAGTCATTAAATTTTTAATAGTAAAAAAATCACCATTAAACTCATTTTCTCCAATAATAATTATATGCGATGCTGAAGATGTATTTGCTTTTGTAAATGATTTTTTTAAATTGTATTTATAATTCCAGTAATATGAAATCCTATTTTCAGATAAATATTTTTGTAGATAAAGAAAATAATCTGTAAATTTTTCATTTGTTACTGCAATATGAATAGTTGAGCTAATTTTTTTTTCAGACTCCATTAATAATGCAATTCTTTCAATGCCTGCGGCCCATCCAATACCAGGTATATCAGGCCCGCCTAATACTTTTATTAAACCGTCATATCTTCCACCACCTAATAATGTATCTTGACTTCCTAAATTATCTGATTTGTATTCGAATACTGTATTACAATAATAATCAAGACCTCT
Organism: uncultured Alphaproteobacteria bacterium; assembly: GCA_902623255.1. GTDB lineage: Bacteria > Pseudomonadota > Alphaproteobacteria > HIMB59 > CACPNW01. Next base: position 6,427 of record CACNSY010000018.1, read on the forward strand.
AACAAGATTAGCGTTTTCTTTAAAATCAATTTCTAGTATGTTTAGTGATCTTTTAAGATCTTCGTAGTGCTTTTTAGCCTCATCGGTTAAGTATTCATATATTTTAGGTGAAGATAGTGAAATTTCAACATCTTCCTCATTTTTTGAATCTAATATTCTTAATGGGTTAGTTTCAATTTTTTTAATGCTTTCTTCTGATAGTTTTTTTTTATGGGTATAAAAATATTTTGTAAGATTTTTTTTAAAATCAATTAACGTTTTTTTATCTCCTAAAGAATTAATATGAAGTTTTATTTTAGATTTGGGTAACAGTGCGTTTAAAATATTATTTGACAAAGAAATTAACTCAACATCTGCAAGAAAATCTCTAGTACCAAGTATTTCAAAATTAATTTGATTAAATTGTCTATATCTACCCTTTTGTGGCCTTTCCCTTCTAAACATTGGCCCAATTCCAAAAATTTTTAATGGTAGATCATTTAAGAGATTATTAGTAATGGCCGCTCTAATCATAGGTGTTGTGTATTCAGGACGTAGTGTTAAATATTCATTATTTCGATCTTCAAATGAATACATTTCTTTCAACACAACATCAGAATGTTCGCCAAGAGGTTTTGCAAATAAATCACTAAATTCAAAAATTGGTGTCTGAATTTCTTTATATTCTTTTAAATTAGCGTTTTTAGAAACAATATTAGAAATAAAGTTAAATTTATCTATTTCTTCCCCAAATATATCATGTGTGCCTCTTACTGATCTTAATTTCATATTAATTACTAAGTTCTATTTCTTTAGTTTTTTTTCTAATTAGATCTTCAAGATAATTTTCTAAATCAACATTTTTTACAACATTATTTTTTTTACCGTCAAGATAAATCATATGTGTATCATTTCCACCGCCTGTTATTCCAATATTTGTCATAGTTGCTTCACCCGGACCATTAACAACACATCCAATTATTGACACTGTTATAGGCGTAGAAATATCATCTAATTTTTTTTCTAAGTTTTTTACAGTTTTTATTACTTCAAATTGTTGTCTAGCACATGAAGGGCATGATATAATTTTCACACCTCTATTCCTTAATCCTAAGCTTTTTAAGATTTCAAAACCAACTCTCACCTCTTCCTCTGGCTCGTCTGATAATGATATTCTAATTGTATCTCCTATTCCTCTCAAAAGTAAATTTCCAACTCCAATTGAAGATTTAATTGAACCTGTTCTTTTTCCTCCTGCCTCTGTAATACCTAAATGCAATGGATAATCACATAATTCAGCTAATTGCTCATATGCTTTTATAGACATAAATATATCTGAAGATTTCACACTGATTTTGAAATTGGTAAAATCATTATCTTCAAGTATCTTTATATTTAATTTAGCACTTTCAACTAATGCTTCTGGATTGGGTTCAGAAAATTTTTCTAAAATTTGTTTTTCTAAACTTCCTGCATTAACACCTACTCTTATTGAGCAATTATTATCTTTTGCAGCTTTAATAACTTCTTTTATTCTTTCAATACTTCCAATGTTACCAGGATTAATTCTAATACAAGAAGCACCATTTTTTGCTGCTTCAATACCTCTTTTATAATGAAAATGTATATCAGCAATTATAGGTACAGAGCTATGTTTCACAATTTCTTTTAAAGAATGTGAAGATTCTTTATCTGGAACAGAAACGCGAACTAAATCAACTCCAAGTTTTGCAGATCTTTCTATTTGAGCAATAGTATCTTTGGCATTAGAAGTCAGAGTATTTGTCATTGTTTGAACTGCAATTTGATTATTGCCTCCAATGCTAACATTTCCTACTTTAATAACGCGCGACCTTCTTCTATTAATTTGTTGATATGGTCTTAGCATCTATTTAGTTTGTAAAATCTTTATATAAAACAAAAGAATCTAAAATATCACCATATTTACCTATCTTTCCTCTAACTTCATTATCTATAAGAACTAAAATGTTCCCTGCATTTCCTGCAGTAATATTGTAATTCAATTTTAATTCATATGAAAATTCTTCATCTTTATCCATTAACTTGCTTAAAACAATATTATTTTCTTCATCTCTTAATTGAAGCCAAGTTGGATTTAACATTTTTAATGTAGCAACTGTAGTCACATATTCATCAAAATCTATTGATGCTATAGCACTAGAATTATTTATCAAATCACTTTTTTTAATATCAATACTTTGAGATAAATTATCAAAGGTATTGGCTTTTTCTACTATAGGTTCCAAGCTTTCAGGTATATCTGGAATTAAAGCAAAGTTAGTTTCATTATCATTTTGATCAACGAATAAAAAATAAAATGAAGTGAATACAACAAAAATTATAGAAGCAGCAAAAAATTTTTCTATTTTAAAAAAATTGTTTTCTACTATTGGGGTAATATTTTTTTTCTCTTCCTTAATATTAAATGATACTTGATCTTTAAATTTTTTGATTATTGTGTCAGTATCTAACTGAAGAAAGTTTGAGTAAGATCTTAGATGTCCAATATTAAAAATAATATCTGGATTATTTTTAATATTATCATTTTCAAGATCAACAATGATACTTTTAGAAATATTTAATTCTATTGATATATCACTAATAGAAAGATTTTTGGTGTTTCTTTCAATTGATAAAATTTGACCCACTGTTTTCATTTAATTTCCTAGATTATATGCCTCATGTAAAGATTTTACAGCAATTTTTGTAAATTTTTTATTAATTAATACACTTATCTTTATTTCTGATGTCGAGATAGCTAATATATTAATTGAATTATCAGCTAAAGTTTTAAACATTTTCTTTGCTACTCCAGATTGAGACATCATCCCCATACCAATTACTGAAATTTTGGAAATATTGCCATCGGTTTCAATAGATTTAAAATCAATTAAATTGTGATTTTCTTCCAATATTTTTTTAGCATTATGAATTTCACTATTTGGAACAGTAAAGGTGATATTTGCAGTTACACCATCTTGTGATGTATTTTGAACAATCATATCTACGTTAATATTATTATTAGCTAACAATCCAAAAATTGTTGCGGATATACCAGGTTTATCAGCAATACCAGATAACGTTAGTTTTGATTCATTATTACTAAAGCTAACTCCGCTTACAATTTCTTTTTCAATTAATTTACTTTCATCTACAACAAGAGTACCACTTTGTCTTGTTATTGAAGAAAGCACTTGCAATGTAAGATTATTTTTCATCGCTAATTCGACAGAACGAGTATGAAGTACTTTTGCTCCAGTAGACGACATTTCTAACATTTCTTCAAATGCTAATTTATTAATTTTTTTAGCTTTGGGTTCCATATTTGGATCAGTTGAATATACACCATCAACATCTGTGTAAATATCACATCTATCAGCATCAACAGCAGCGGCTACAGCAACTGCAGTTGTATCAGAACCACCCCTTCCTAATGATGTAATCTTTCCATCTATATCGACACCTTGAAAGCCAGCAACTACTAAAACATCATAATCATTTAGATATTTATCAATTCTAACTTTATCTATGTTTAAGATTTTAGCTTTTTGATGATTACTGTCTGTTATAATCGGGATTTGCCATCCGAGTAATGGAATGGATTTAATATTTCTTTTTTTTAAAATAGCCGAAAGAAGTCCAACTGAAACAGCTTCACCAGATGTTAAAATTAAATCATTTTCAATAATCTCATTTGACTCAATTTCATCTATATATTCTTGCATTTTATTTGTAACGCCTGACATAGCTGATAAAACAACAATTAACTTTTTATCATTTAGTTGCTTTTCAATAATGTTTGCAACATTATTGATTTTATCGATACTACCTACTGAAGTACCGCCAAATTTCATTACTATAAGTTTCATTGACTTAAATATTTTTTAAATTATTTCAGCTATTATAATTATTGTATCTAACAAACAAGTTTTATGATGAATATAAAATCGAAAAATGAAGAATTTACCTTGTTTAATCAACTTTCAGATGAATGGTGGAATGAAAACGGAAAATTTAAGATTCTTCATCAAATCAAAAGTCATAGAATGGCTTATATACTAGATCAAATTGGAAATAGGGACATTAAAAATTTAAAAATATTGGATGTAGGTTGCGGTGGAGGAATTATTTGTGAACCGCTAGCAAGACTAGGTGCTAAAGTTACTGGAATAGATTTTGCTCCAAATAATATAAATGCTGCTAAAATACACTCCAAAAAAAATAAACTTAAAATTAATTATATTCGTAAAGATGTTGAAAAATCAAAATTAGATGGAAGATTTGATTTAATACTAATGTTTGAAGTTTTAGAACATTTAGATGATTGGAAAAAAACTATTAAAAAGATAAAAAAAAATTTAAATAAAAATGGCATAATTATAATTTCCACAATTAATAGAAACTCGCTTTCTAAAATATTTGCTATAAGTATTGCTGAAAATATTCTTAAATGGATACCTAAAGGAACGCATGATTATAATAAATTAATTAAACCTGAAGAATTAAAAAAAATTCTAACGCAAGAAAATTTTCATTTTAAAAATATTAAAGGTCTTATTTTTGATCCATTAAGTGGGGAATGGAAATTATCAAAAAACTTTATGATCAATTATTTTTGTACTGCAAATTTAATTAATTAGTTTTTTTTGTTGAAAAAGGTAATGGTAATACATCAATATCTTCATCAATAAGTTCTTTAGTTTGTTCAATCGAAGCTTCTCCATAAATTGCACGTTCCTTCACTTCACCGTATTTAATTTTTTTAGCTTCATCAGTAAATTTATCACCAACATAGTCGAATTCTTTTTCTATAATCTTTTTTAGCTTTTTAACATTAGAGGCAATTGATTTATTTATTTTAGAAGTTTTTGAGTTTGATTTTTTTGCTACATTTGGTGCCATTAAAGCTTTTTTAATTTGAATACTATTACAGGAAGGACAAGACACTAGCCCTTGTTTAATTTGCTTATTATAATCATTTGTATTTTCAAACCATCCTTCAAAAGAAAAGTCACAAGCAGAACAAGAAAGATTAAATACGATCATATGTATTATATTGTTTTATCTTGTTTTTTTTCAATATCAAAATCAACATCATCAGACTCTAATTGCATAATTAATGAATTTTTTGGAAAATTTAAATTACATACTGTACCTTTAGATAGAGTTACACCTGTCATTGGCTTTAAGGTGATATTAACATATTTTTGAGTATTGTGATTTAAAATATCAATCTTTACAAGTTCTTCAAAAACAATAAGAAGAACATTTTTATGTAATTTAAATTTTAATATAGATTTAGGATTTTTATAAAAAGATAATTTTAAAATAAGATTTTTCTCAAGAACATTTATATCTTCTTCTAAATCTACATTAGGATTCTGCATTTTCAGATTTT
>CACNSY010000019.1 GCA_902623255.1 uncultured Alphaproteobacteria bacterium
GTATTTTTTTTATTTGAATTTCAGATAATCTTTTCTCTAATTCTTGACCTTTTTTTGAAAGTATTAATTTCTTAGTACGTTTATCTTCACCAACAGATAATATAATATATTTTTCGTTTACAAGTTGGTTCAATACTCTAGACAAACTTTGTTTTGTTATTTTTAATATTGAAAGGAGTTCCTTAATTGTAAGATTTTTTTGCTTTCCAACAAAATATATCACTCGATGATGGGCTCTGCCAAAATTAATTTTTTCCAAAACTTTATCAGGACCTTCTGTAAAATCCCTATATGAGAAAAATAAAAGCTCTATAATCTTCCTAATTTCCCCCTCATTTAAAAAAAGAGGTGTTAACAATTTATTTAGGTCAGCCATATTGACTTAATTATGCATCACTGATAGTCAATTGTCATTAAAAAAAGTTAATAAAGAATATGCTTAAATCATTTGAAAATAGAGATGGATGGATTTGGATGAATGGTAAAATAATTCCATGGAAGAATGCAAATTCCCATATAATCTCCCAAGGTCTTCATTATGCAAGTGCAGTATTTGAAGGAGAAAGGGCCTATAATGGTAAGATTTTTAAATCAGAGGAACATACCAAAAGGTTTTTCAAATCTGCTGAAATAATTGGAATGGAAATTCCTTTCACTCATGATCAAATTAATAAAGCAAAATACGAACTTATTGATAAAATGAATTATAAAAATTGTTATGTAAGACCGCTTGCTTGGAGAGGCGGAGATCAAATGGGTTTATCAACTGGTAAATCTAATATCAATGTAGCCATTGCTGTTTGGGATGATTGGGCAACTTATTTTAAAATTGAAGATCAAAAGGCAGGTTTGAGATTAATTACATCTCCCTGGAAAAGACCTGCACCAGATACCGCTCCATATGAAGCAAAAGCTTCTGGGCCCTATATTATTTGCACTCTGTCAAAAGAATTTGCAGAAAAAAAAGGCTATCACGATGCACTGATGCTAGATTACAGAGGTTATGTTGCTGAAGGTACAGGGGCAAATATTTTTTTTATCAAGGATAAAAATATCCATACTCCTATTCCAGATTGTTTTCTTAATGGGATTACACGTCAAACAGTGATTGAAATGGCAACTAATCAAGGTTTTGAAATTACAGAAAAGCATTTAATGCCTGACGAAATCGGAAATTATGATGAAGCTTTTTTAACGGGAACTGCTGCAGAAATTACTCCTATTAAATCCATTGACGATTTTAAATATAATACTGGAGATAATACTACTACTTTTAAATTTATGAATGATTTTAGCGATATGGTTAAAAACTCTAGCTAGAATTTTCTAACCATTCATTATCTTTATAATAAAATTCATTTTTCCAGAATGGTGCATCTTTTTTTAAATAATTCATAATAAATTCACAAGCTTCAAAACTATTTTTTCTATGTTGTGAAAAACAACATACTAAAACAATTTTTTCATTAACAATTAATTTTCCATATCTATGAATTATCAAAGTATCAATTAAACTCCATTTTTTAATCGCGTTATTTTCAATTTTTGATAATTCTTTAAATGCCATTTCTTGATAAACTTCTAAATTTAAATATTTTACATCTTTATTGTTATTTAAATCTCTTACATACCCAACAAAAGAAGTTAGTGCTCCTATGTCTGAATGTTTATTTTTAATTTTCTCTATTTCTTCTTCTAAATTAAAATTTTTTTTTTGTATTTTTATCATTATCCACCACTAACTGGGGGAAAGATTGCAATTTCATCAATTGGTTTTAAATTCAAATTTTCTGAAACATATTCTTGATTAACTGCAAATCTTAAAACATCATGTAAAAAATGTTTTTTTAGGTCAGGATATAAATTTTCTAAATATTTTTTTAATTCTTGTATGGATTTAGGATGATTTATATCAATTATTTCGTCTTCTTTATTTGTTATATCCTTAATCCAAGCAAAATATCGAATTCTCATTTTAAAAATGTTTTATTGATCCTTTAATATAATCATAGGCTGTGTATAGAGTTAGAATTCCGGCAATCCATAGAAAAGTCTTACCTAAATAAATAATAAATAATAAATTTAGATTGCTCTCGGATAATATAAGTAATCCAAGTGAAGCTAGTTGAAGGAAGGTCTTTGCTTTTGCAATTCTTGAAACTGGTATACTAATTTTTATACCCGCTAAGTATTCCCTTAAACCTGATACTGTTATTTCTCTTAATAATATTATTAAGGCTGGAATAGTATCCCAGTCTTTTATTACACCCTTTGAAGTTAAAATAAGAATAACTGCTGCTACTAATAATTTATCTGCAATAGGATCTAAAAATGTTCCAAAGTTTGTAACTTCATTTCTTAGTCTTGCTAAATAACCATCAAAATAATCTGTTATTCCAGCTAAACAAAATAAAATAAAGGCAATCCAGCCAAAGTATGGATTCGTAAGATATATACAAAGCACTATGATTGGGATTATAACTATTCTAATTATTGTCAGAATATTTGATATATTCATTTCTATTCTTTGTAGATGAAGAATTTTTTAAACGCTATGAAAATATTCATAAATTTTTGTTAGAATTGACTCAGGTATAGATTTAACCTCTTTTAATTCATCTAAACTAGCTAATTTTAATTTCTCCACTGTGCCAAAGTGTTTTTTTAAAATTTTCTTTCTTTCAGGACCTACCCCTTCTATTTCATCAAACACCGATCTGACACTCATTTTTGTTCTTATTGATCGATGTGTTGTTATTGCGAATCTGTGCACTTCATCTCTAATATTTTGTAAAAAGTGCAGAAGTGGATTATTTTCATTTAATCTATGTGTAAATTTATCATGTATTAGAATTTCTCTACCCGCATCTCTTTCTTCGCCTTTTGCCATAGAGATAATTGGTATATCTATTTTTAAATTATCTAATACTTTTTTTGCAGAATTATATTGTCCTTTGCCTCCATCAATAAGCAATAAACTTGGCAAATCTAATTCATCTTGAAATTTTGAATTACTAAATCTTCTTGTTAACATTTCTTTCATCATATAATAATCATCAACTTTATTTTTGTTTTCTTCAAGATCAAATCGAATATTAAATTTTCTATAATTTGATTTTATAAATCCATTCTGATTATACGCAACCATCACACCTATAGGATGTTTTCCAAATGTATGACTATTATCGTAAGCTTCTATTTTTATAATTTCATCTTTGAGTTTGAATATTTTTTTAATTTCTGCATTAAAGTTATCAAAAGATTTAAGTTTATTTAATTTGATGTCTAAATTTATTTTAGAATTTTTTTCTGCAAATTTAAGTAAATTTTTTTTAGGTCCTTTTAAAGGTTTAATGAATTTTGTTTTATCAAAATTTTTTCCTAAAATTTGTGAATTATTATTTTTATCAATAACTATGTTAGTAATAATTGTTTCAGGGATATCTTTTTCTGCATAAAATATATTTAAGAAACCTAATATTATTTCCTCATGATCCAATAAGTTGTCATGATCTGGGTAGAAAGCTTTACCGCCATAAGAAGTATTATTTCTAAAAAAACTTCCATAAATACATGTTTTGCCTTCACTTGATGTTATTGCAAAAATGTCAGCATTTTTAATATCCTTAATCTTAATTGAATTATTTTGCTCGATATGTTTTAAAGCTTTAAGTCTATCTCTTAAAGATGCTGCTAATTCAAAATTATTTTTTTTTGAAGCTTTATACATTTGATCTGTAAAATTTTTTTGTATTTTTTTAGAATTACCACTACTTAGAAAATCATCTGCTGCCTCTATCAATTTTGAATAGGCTTCTTTTGTTATTTTGCCTCCACAAGGACCAGAACATCTTTTAAGATAATAATTGAAGCATAATTTATTTCCTGCGTTTACCTCTTTATCTGTACATGATCTTAAAAGAAATATTCGTTGTATCGTATTAATAGTTCTATTTACTGCATCTGGACTTGCAAATGGTCCATAATATCTACCCTTTTTCTTTTGTGGACCACGATGTTTTTCAATTCTAGGAAAATCATGTTCTGCTGAAATAAATATATAAGGGAATGATTTATCATCTCTTAATAAAACATTAAAACGCGGTTTGTGTTTTTTAATCAAATTACATTCAAGTATAATTGCTTCTAACTCTGTATTTGTAACAAAGAAGTTCATTGATTTAGTAAGACTAACCATTCTTTGAATTCTTCTGGTTAGGTTATTTAATGATAGATAATTCTTTACTCTATTGGATAATACTTTTGCTTTTCCAATATATAGAATGTTACCCTTATCATCTTGCATTTGGTATACACCAGGTTGGTTTGGCAAAGTTTTAGATGTAGCCTTAATAATCTCTTGTCCAAGAAGCGTCATTTTATCAATCGTAAATAATTATTTTTTCATTAAATAGGAATTTTATAAAATTAATAAATAACTAACAAGATTATTGTAGTTCATTTAATAATTAATTTAATGTAGGTAAGAATAATATATTAAGGATTTATAATGGCAAAAATGACAACAGAAGAGGCTTTCGTAAAAGTTTTACAAAAACACGGTATTCAACACGCTTTTGGAATAATTGGTTCAGCATTTATGCCCATATCAGATCTATTTCCTAAAGCTGGTATAACATTTTGGGATGTTGCTCATGAGTCAAACGGTGGAATTATGGCTGATGGCTATACAAGATCTACTGGTAAAATTGCAATGTGCATTGCGCAAAATGGACCTGGTATAACTGGCTTGGTTACACCTATAAAAACTGCTTTTTGGAATCATACTCCAATGCTCTTAGTTACTCCTCAAGCAGCCAATAAAACTATTGGTCAAGGAGGTTTCCAAGAAGTTGAGCAAATGAACTTATTTAAAGATATGGTCTGCTATCAAGAAGAAGTAAGAGATCCCTCGAGAGTTGCAGAAGTTTTAAATCGAGTTATTTCAAAAGCTATTAAAGGTTCTGCTCCTGCTCAATTAAATATACCAAGAGATTTTTGGACTCAAGTTGTTGATATTGATCTGCCACCTATAATTAAATTTGAAAGACCTTCAGGTGGAACAGAAGCAATTAGAGAAGCCGCAAATCTTTTATCTAATGCAAAATTCCCAGTTATTTTATCTGGTGCTGGAGTGATTTTAGCTGACGCTATTAATGATTGCAAAAAACTTGCAGAAAAATTAAGTGCTCCAGTTGCTTGCGGATACCAACACAATGATAGTTTTCCTGGCAAACATCCTCTTGCAGTTGGTCCCTTAGGATACAACGGATCTAAAGCAGCAATGGAAATAATATCTAAAGCAGATGTAGTTTTAGCACTTGGCACAAGATTAAACCCCTTCTCAACTTTACCAGGTTATGGAATAGATTATTGGCCAAAAAATGCGGATGTCATTCAAGTTGATATCAATTCTGATCGTATTGGTTTAACAAAAAAAATAAGTGTTGGTATTTGTGGAGATGCAAAACTAGTTGCAGAACAAATTTTAGAAAACCTTACAACAAATGCTGGTGATAAAGATAGAAAAGAACGAGAGGAGTTAATTCATAAGACAAAGTCAGCTTGGCTTCAAACATTAACTGGCCTTGATCATGAAGAAGATGATCCTGGTACATCTTGGAATAAAGATTCACGAGATAGAGAACCAGAAAAAATGTCACCAAGAATGGCATGGCGAGCTATTCAAGCAGGTCTTCCTGAAGATGCAATTATATCAAGTGATATAGGAAATAATTGTGCAATTGGTAACGCTTATCCAACATTTGAGAATGGTAGAAAGTATTTGGCACCCGGTTTATTTGGGCCATGTGGATATGGTTTTCCATCTGTAATTGGAGCAAAGATTGGTTGTCCTAATACACCAGTTGTTGGCTTTGCAGGTGACGGTGCATTTGGAATTAGTATGAGTGAGATGACTTCTTGTAATAGAGAAGGTTGGCCAAATATTACAATGATAATTTTTAGAAATTATCAATGGGGAGCGGAGAAAAGAAATACTACACTTTGGTATAATAATAATTTTGTTGGAACAGAACTTGATCCTAAATTAAGTTATGCAAAGATCGCAGAAGCGTGCGGATTTAAAGGTGTCAAGGTTTATACTCAAGAGGAACTAACAGAAGCTTTGCAACAATCTTGCAAGGATCAAATGGAAGGCATAACTACTTTTATAGAAGTTATGTTAAATCAAGAACTTGGAGAACCTTTTAGACGAGATGCGATGAAAGCACCGGTTGAAGTTGCTGGAATTGATCCAAAAGATACTGTAGTTCAATAATTATTTCTGATCGTTAATAATTAAGTCTGATGCTTTTTCAGCAATCATCATAGTAGGAGCATTAGTATTACCTGAAGTTATAGTTGGCATCACAGATGCATCAACAACTCTTAAGTTGTCTATTCCTTTTACTTTAAGATTATCACTTACAACTGAGTTTTCATCATTACCCATTTTACAGGTACTTACTGGATGAAAAATAGTGTTTGCAAATTTACCCACTTCTTTTGCTATAGATTGGTTATCTTTAAATTGTATTCCCGGTCTATATTCTTCTGGTTCATAATTTTTATATGCTTTTGATTCTAAAACTATTTTTCTTACAATTTTAATTGATTTTCCTGCAATTTCCCTATCTTCATCAGTAGATAAATAGTTCATTTTTATTTGAGGATAAATTCTTGTATCTGAAGATTTAATTTCTACAGAGCCTCTACTTGTAGGTTGTATATTTGTTATTGTAGGAGTGAATGCTGGAAATTTATGCAGTCCTGCTTTTCCTAATAAATCAGTGCTAGCTGGCGAGATATGAAATTGTAGATTAGGGTTTTCTAAATACGAATCACTTTTAATAAAGCCGCACAAGTAACTTGCTCCAACTGTTAAAGGTCCTTTTTTATAAATTAAATAATTTAATCCTGTAAAAAATTTTTTAGTAAAACTGTGATATATATCGTTTAATGTTTCTAAGTTTTTAATTTTGTAAACTGGTCTTAACATTAAATGATCGGTTAAATTTTTTCCAACACCTTTAATTTCTTTTACAATATTAATATTATTTTCATTTAATAATTTACCTGGACCAATACCTGAAGCTTGTAATATGTGAGGAGATCCAATTGTTCCTGCAGACAATAAAACTTCTTTATTTACAGAATATGAAAATTCTTCATTGTTTTTCCATAAATTTACAGTTTTTACTTTTAAATTTTCAATTGTTAATTTTTTAACATGTGCCTTGGTTATAATTTTTAAATTTTTTCTATTTTTTATAGGATTTAAGAAAGCAACTGCAGCACTACATCTATATCCTTTATCAATTGTCATTGGAAAATAACCCATTCCTTCATTGTCACCATCATTAAAGTCTTCATTTTTTTTGTATCCAAATTCTTGAGAGGCCTCTAAAAATAAATCCAATAATTTAAAATTTGATCTAATTTTCTCTACTTTGATGGGTCCATTGGTACCATGAAATTCACTTTTAGAAATTCTGTAATCTTCAGATTTTTTAAAGTACGGTAATACGTCTTCCCAAGACCATCCAATATTACCTAATTGTCTCCAGTAATTGTAGTCATTTGCATGACCTCTTATATATAACATCCCATTAATTGATGAACTGCCACCCAATGTTTTTCCTCTTGGAATAAGCATTTTTCTATTATTACAAAATTTTTCCTCTTCAGTTGTGAAGCACCAATCAGTTTTAGGATTATGCATTGTTTTAAAATAACCACCGGGAATATGTATCCAAGGATTAATGTCTTTTCCTCCAGCCTCAATCAAAAGTACTTTAATGTTTTCATTTTCTGAAAGTCTATTTGCTAATATGCAACCAGCTGTACCTGCACCAATAATAATATAGTCAAAACTTTGGTTCATAATTTAGAAAAATTTATTTATTATATACTATTTAATTTAAACATATAACTAACTTAAATAATTAAAAATTTTCAATGGATATTTTATTTTCTATAATTGGATTAGGGCTTCTAGTTTTAGGTGCTGAAATAATTATAAGAGGTTCGATTAGTTTTGGAAGAAAGATTAATATCTCATTGTTTGCAATTGGTGTTGTAATTGTAGCTGGGGGAACATCATTACCTGAATTGGCAAGCAGCATTAATGCAGTTCTTAATGATTTTTCGGATCTTGCTTTAGGCGCTGTAGTTGGAAGCAATATTGCAAACTTGGTACTTGTAATGGCCACTACAACATTAATTTTTCCAATTGTAAATATAAATAAAAATCAAATTAACCAAGCTTGGATAAATATTATTTTAGGAATTGTATTAATTATTATGACTTTTTTTTATTTTAATTTTATTTTTGGATTAGTTGCAACTACCTCATTGATTTATCTAATGTATGTTCAAATAAAAAAAGGAGAAATTGAAAATTTAGAAATAGATAAAAACGATTATTCAATAACAATCTCATTAATATTAATTATAATAGGTATAGCATGTTTAGTATTTGGTGCAGATTTACTTGTTGATTCAGCAATTAATATTGCAAGAACTTATAATGTTCCAGCTTCTGTAATTGGATTATCATTAGTAGCTTTTGGAACTTCTCTTCCAGAACTTGCAGTTGGTATTGTTTCTGCCTTTAGAAAAAAGATTGATTTTGCTCTAGGAAATATTTTGGGCTCTAATATTTATAATGTATTAGGTGTTCTAGGTATTAGTTCATTTTTTGGTAATTTTAAAGTTCCTGCAGTTTTAGCAAATCAAGACTTATACTTTATGTTATCAATTACAGCATTAATTTTAATGTTTATGATTTTTGCAAAAAAAATTGGACGTATTTATGGAATTATTGGGTTAACTTTGTATTTTGGATATATGTATTTCATTTACATATAATTTTAATTAATAAAAAAATTCTGTTAAAAGAGTTATGAACGTAGAATTACATAAATCAAAAAATTTATTAAAAATATTAAATACTGCTATAGATGCAGGTAAGGAAATTCAAAAGGTATATAAAAAATCTTTTAATATAGAAATAAAAGATGATAATTCACCTATTACCGAAGCTGATATAAAATCAAATAATTTAATTTTAAATAGATTAAAATCTTTTAGCCCAAATGTTCCTATATTAAGCGAAGAAAGTCTAATAGAGTGGAAAGAAAGGAAAACTTGGAATTCATATTGGTTAATAGATCCATTAGATGGAACTAAAGAATTTATAAAAAAAAATGGAGAGTTTACAGTTAACATTGCATTAATAAAAAATAATTCACCAATATTTGGTATTATATATGCGCCTGCTAAGTCTTTGCTTTATTATGCTTTAAAAAACTATGGTGCATATAAATTAATTACAAAGTCAAATATTGAATCAACTAAAGATTTTATAAAAATAAATTCTGTAAAAGACAAAAGTAATTTAACAAAGGTTATTGGTAGTCGATCACATTCTAATAAAGATTTTGATAATTGGATAAAAGATAATTGTAATAATTTTGAATTAATCCAAATTGGTAGTTCCCTTAAATTTTGTTACTTAGCTGAAAGTAAGGCAAATATTTATCCAAGATTAGGTCCAACTTCAGAATGGGATATTGCTGCGGGACATATTATTCTTGAAGAGGCCGGAGGATCAATTAAAGATTTTAATGAAAATAAATTGCTATACAACACCAAAGAAAGTGTTATTAATCCAAATTTTATAGCTAAAATTTAAATTACAAACATATGAAAATTCTTATTTGTGGCCTTCCTGGAGCTGGCAAAACTTGGTTAGCAGAAAGACTTATCAAAGTAATTGAGAATTGTGCTTGGTATAACGCAGATATAGTCAGGAAGTCAGCAAACGATTGGGATTTTACGATGGAAGGCAGAATACGACAAGCCAATAGAATGAAAACATTTGCCGATTTCGAAAAACAAAATGGAAGATGGGTAATTTGTGACTTCGTAGCACCAACTGAAAAAGCAAGAGAAGCTTTTGAGCCTGATTTTGTTATCTGGCTGGATACTATTAAAGAAGGTAGATTTGAAGATACAAATAAAATGTTTGAACAACCAAATAAAACTGACATTAAAATAACTAAATTTTTATCAGATGAAGAAATAGAAAATCTAGCAAAGGAGATTAAAAATGTTTGATTGGAAAAAACCAACAGTACAAATGTTAGGTAGATGGCAACCATGGCATGACGGACATACAGAATTATTTAAAAGAGCACTTCAGAAAACAGGTCAGGTATGTATTATGTATCGTGACGTGGGAGGTGTAGATGCAGGTGTAGAAGGTCAAGCTGACAATCCATTTCAATTTGAAGAAGTAAAAGCAAAAATTAATGAAGGTTTAGCTCAACATGGTTTTACTGATGGAAAAGAATATGTAGTTGTTAAGGTCCCAAACATTATTGATATTTCTTATGGAAGAGGAGTTGGTTATTCATTTACAGAACATGATTTAGGAAAAGAGATACATGATATCTCAGCAACAAAAATTAGAAATGAAATGAGAGTAAAAGGGGAATTAAAATAAGCTAAATTTTTTCTCCTGCTGGTTTTCCATATCCAACATTTTTTTTCCCATATCTTCTCACTCTAACGTTACATTGTTCAGCGTGACCAATAAATCCTTCAAGGTGTGAAAGTCTAGATCCATATTCTCCAATAAGTGTAGCTGCTTCATCGGTTGTAATCTTTTGATATGTGTGGGTTTTAATAAACTTACCAACCCACAAACCACCAGTATATCTTCCAGCTTTTTTAGTAGGAAGAGTATGGTTAGTACCTATCACTTTGTCACCGTTAGCAACATTAGTTCTAGCACCTAAAAATAAAGCGCCATAAGATTTCATTTTTTCTAAAAACCAATCATCTTTTTTTGTCATAACTTGAACATGTTCTGAAGCTATTTCGTTTGCTTTAGATAGCATCTCCTCATAGGTATCACACAAAATCATTTCTCCATAATCTCTCCAACTAGTACTTGCTGTTTCTTTAGTAGGTAAAATTTCTAAAATTCTATCAATCTCTTTAAATGTTTCTTCTGCAAGTTTTCTTGAGTTTGTTATCATCACAGCAGGAGAATTATATCCATGTTCTGCTTGTCCTAATAAGTCTGTTGCACATATTTCACCATCAACAGTTTCATCTGCAATAACCATTGTTTCAGTTGGACCAGCAAATAAATCGATACCAACTTTGCCATACAATTGTCTTTTTGCTTCAGCAACAAATGCATTGCCAGGTCCAACAAGCATATCAACAGGTTTAATCGTTTCTGTACCTATAGCCATAGCACCAACTCCTTGCATTCCTCCCAAAACATAAATTTCGTGAGCACCGCCCATTTTCATTGCTGTAACAACAGCTGGATTTGGCTTACCTTTAAAAGGCGGTGTAGTAGCAACAATTCTTGGAACCCCAGCAACAGAGGCAGTAACAACTGACATATGAGCAGAAGCTACCATTGGGAATTTTCCGGCAGGTACATAACATCCAACTGCTTGCACTGGTATATTTTTATGACCAAGTATCACACCCGGATGCGTTTCTACTTCTAATTCACTTAATGTTTTAAGTTGTGCTTCCGCAAATGATCGCACTTGTTTTTGAGCAAATTTAATATCTTCCTTGTCATCATCAGAGACTTCACTCATTAATTGATTT
>CACNSY010000020.1 GCA_902623255.1 uncultured Alphaproteobacteria bacterium
CTGACAGCATATGATACACAAAACATCAAAAATATGTATTACGGCGGTGATAGTGAAGAAATAGGGTCAAAAAAAGCATTGATGGGTGCATTAAAATTATATTTGGACTTCATCAACCTATTCATTTTATTGCTACAATTATTTGGTCAAAGAAGATAATTCTTTTAAAACCCAAATATCTTTTTATTATACCCAGTCTTTTAAAGACTGGGTTTTTTTATGTCTAATTTAGAAAGCAAACTTAAGAAAATTGTTAACACTTTTAATAACATAAATAGAGATAATGCTTACGAAGATATAAAAAAATTATCTGGAAAATATCCAAAAAATATTAATGTTCTAAATGTGCTATCACAGATTGCACAAAAAAACGGTGACTTAGATACTGCCATAAATTCTTTAAAAAAAATTTTATTAATCGAAAAAAATAATATTGAATATCTTTCTAAAATTTATAAATTATTTTTAACTAAATCGTCATTAGATGAAGCATTAGAAAATATTAATTTAATTCTTAGAATAGATAAAGGTTATTATGAAGCAAAACGTGATAAGGCTTATGTTTATTTTTTAAAAAATAGTTATGATAATGCAAAAAAATACATAGACGATATTTCAAAATTGAAAGAGAATGATTTCTTTGGTTATAATATCAAAGGCTTAATATATTTAAAAAATAATAGCATGCATGAAGCAAAAAATTATTTTGAGCAAGCAATTAAAATAAATAGTAAATATATTGATAGTTATAATAATTTAGGTGTTTGTTTACTGGAATTAGAAAAATTAGATGAAGCATTCATAATATTTAAAAAAGCACAGGAAATTGACACAAATAATCCAAAAACTCTAATAAATTTGGCTAATATATTAAGTCTTCAAGATAATATTTTAGAAGCTATAAAAATTTATAATAAAGCTTTGGTAGTGGATCCAAATAATCAAGAAATTTTATCTAATATAGCAATATGTTATTGTAGAGAAAATAAAGAAAAAGAAGCTAAAACTTACTATGATAAAGCAATTAAAATTAATCCATTCGATTATAAATTAAAATATGCCTATTGTACTTTGCAATTAAAATTAAATAATTTTTCCAATTCGTGGGAATTGTTTGACTCAAGATTATTGATTGAAAAAAATAGAGTCAAATTAAATAATCTTGAATTTGTTAGGGAAAACCTATTTGAAAATTTGAAAGTAAATCCAAAAAATAAATTGCTTATATTAAGAGAACAAGGAATTGGTGAAGAGATTTTGTTTAGTAGTGTATATCAAGATATTATAGACAATTTTAAAAAAGTTAAAATTGAATCTGATAAAAGACTGCTATCTGTATTTAGTCGATCATTTGGAAATAATATTTTTGTTGAAGATGGATACTATTCAAAAAACTCAAAAATATCTGAATTTGACAATGTGATATACGCAGGAAGTATGGTTCAATTTTTTAGAAAAAGAAAAACTGACTTTAATAATAGTAATTATTTATTAGCTAAAAAAGATATTGTTGATAAATACAAAAAAAAACTATCTAAGTATAAAGAAGAATTGAAAGTAGGCATTTCATGGAAAAGTGTCATAAACATTTATGGAACCTTAAAGTCATTATCTATTAAAGATTTTGAACCATTATTTACTTCTGATAGACTTATTATAAACTTACAATATGGAAGTATTGAAAATGATAAAAAATATTTATCAAGCCAGAAAAAGTATTTAAAAATATTTAATGATTTAGATTTATTCAATGATATTGAATCTTGTATGGGTTTACTAAAAAACTTAGATTTGTTCATAACAGTTAGTAACTCAACAGCCCATTTTGCAGGAGCCCTTGGTATTCCCACAATATTAATATGCCCAAAAAAATCGTCAACGTATTACTATTGGAATACTAGTAGTGAATCATCAATATGGTATAAAAACATAAAAGTTTTAGGAATAGAAGATACAATAAGTAATACTATAAAGAAAATAAATAACATCATAGAAAAAAGTAATGAATTTAATTTCTCAAATTAATATTATTCTTAAGAGATTTGAAACAGGTGATAAATTAAAAAGTTACAAAGACCTTCAGAAAATTTTTAAAAAAAATAAAGATAATAATTTATTACGTTATAACTTAGCGGTTATTCAGCAAAATTTAAATCTGAATGAAGAAGCTAAAAAAAATTATATTCATTTAATAAAAGTTGAAAAAAATCTGAAAGCAATGATTAATCTTTATAATATAGATATTATGGAAGCAAATTATTATGAAGCGCTTAATACAATAGAAAATATTTTAAAGATTAAGACGATTGAAAATGTAGATAAAGACAAAGCTTTCGTTTTATACAAATTGAATAGAATTGAAGATGCTAAAAATATTTGCATATTTTATCTTAAAAAAAATAATAAGGACTTAAGTTGTTTGAATGTAATAGGTCACTGCTTAGTTTATGAAAAAAAATATGATGAAGCAATCAAAATATTTGAAAGTATATTACAAATAGACTCAGAAAATCTCTCAGCGTTAAATTCTTTAGCAAAGACTTATCGTGAAAAAAGTGACAAAGTAAAAGCAGAAGAATATTATCTAAAAGCTTTAAAAATAGATAAATTATCTTTTTATTTATTAAATAATATCGCTGGTTTTTATAGGGAA
Organism: uncultured Alphaproteobacteria bacterium; assembly: GCA_902623255.1. Classification (GTDB taxonomy): domain Bacteria; phylum Pseudomonadota; class Alphaproteobacteria; order HIMB59; genus CACPNW01. The sequence goes on from CACNSY010000020.1 coordinate 2,654, forward strand.
GAATTATCTTATAATAAAGCTATAGATTATTACAAACAGGCAATTTCTGTTAATCCAAATAATGCTTATATCTACAACAATTTAGCAAAAATTTATTTTGATTTAAACAATCACAAGGAAGCTATGGAAAATAGCTTTAAAGCCTTAAAAATGAAAAGAGGTGATGGTGAAATTCAAAAAACAATTTCTTTTATATACCTAAAGGATCATGATTTTGAAAATGGTTGGAATTATTTTGATGGAAGATTAGATTTAGAAGATTTTAGAGAAAAGAATTACTACGTTAAAAAATTAAACAATAAATTATATAGATCAAAGAATCTGATGAATAAAAAAGGTAAATTTATAATTGTCCGAGAACAAGGTGTTGGTGATGAAATACTTTATAGTTCTATGTATCAAGATCTTTTAAATGATATCGATAATACAGTTATTGAGTGTGATCCTCGTTTATTAAATTTCTATAAAAGATCATTCCCCGAATATAGTGAGAAATTTGTTAGTCATGGAACTATTACAAATGATGATGAGAAATTTAAAGAAATTGATAATGTAGTTTATGCAGGAAGTTTGGGGAGATATTATCGTAAGAGTCTTAAAGATTTTAAAAAAAATTCTTTTTTAAAAGTAGACCAAAAAAAATTTAATGAAATGCAAAAAAAATTGTCAGTTTATAAAAAAGAATATAAGATTGGATTATCGTGGAAGAGTTTTAATAACCAATTTGCTGAAGATAAATCGCTAAACCTTAAAGATTTTAGTAATATTTTTAATGTTACTAACTGTGATATCTTTAATCTACAATATGGCGATGTTGAAAATGAAATTAATAGTTTTAATAGTGTAAATGAGAATAAACTACTAAATATAGATGGACTAGATTTATTTAATGATTTTGAAGGGATTGCTTCATTATTAAAGTCACTTGATGTTTTCGTTAGTATAAGTAACAGTACTGCTCATCTAGCTGGAGCATTAGGGGTAAAAACAATTTTGATTAAGCCAGAAAATTTTGCGGTTTTTCATTACTGGAATCAAAAGACAGATAATACGCCGTGGTATGATTCTGTTAAATTAATTGATAAGAAAGATTTTTTACAAAATTCTAAATTTCTAAATAATTTTTTAAGGATTTGATTTAAATTTTTTAGAAAGATATTCATCTCTTTCCATTAGCCATTCTTTTGCAAATTCAACATCTTGCCATTCAGAAAACCAAGGTCCACCGCGTGTATAATGAACTGCATAAGGTTTTTGATTATTGTGGCCTGAAGTCCAACCTTCTAACCAGTTCCATCTTTCATCTAGTGAACCAATTTCATTATCTTTGCACCATTTAAATTGATGGAGATATGCTCCAGTTTCATTATTAACTTTTTCAACCGTAAGATTCTTTGTACTTGGATGAGCGCAGTTGTATAAAATAAAACTAGACCAATTTTTTCTTGGATATATAGTCTGTTTTTGTCCATCCATCTTATGTTTTTCTTTGGGTGTATAGTCGTGTTGAACACAATAAGCGGCTTTAGATTCATCTAGATTTTCTAACAAAATTGAAACATCTCCTAAAAAAATGAAATCGCAATCACAAAATACAGCCCATCCTTGATAATTCATAAGTTTAGGAACTAAAAATCTGGAATAAGTAAATTGAGTAGAAGCAAGTGGATCGACATTTCTAGTGTATAGGTTTTTGGCTATAAGTTCGTCTAATTTTAAAGAAACAACATTTACATTAATACTTGAACGTTTTAAGAGGGAATATTTGCACACTCTGTATGCAATATCCTCCTTAGAATCATATCCTATAAAGAAATGTAGTTTCATATTAATTGTTATTTTGTCTTAGCATTTTATGAGTTGTCCAAACAAGAGAATTATAATTTCCAGAATTAGATAAGGAGGTCCATTCATCTTGAGTTTGATTGGAAATTCTACAAATCCATGTGTCTTCAATATTTGCATTTTCAGCTCTCATGATCCACGCATCACTTTTCTGTTTATCATTATTTTCTCCAAGTTCTATATCAGACATAAAATAACAAATTTCTTTTGATGGATTAGCTCCGATCATACCTGAAATATTTTCTCTAGCTAAATTCCAGTTTAGATTTTTTATAGCAAAATAAATTAGTAGTTTTTTTGATTCTTCTGTGTTCACATTATTTTTAACTAAATCATTTATAAATTTCATTTCAGTTAAGTTGTTCTGAATTAATATTTTGGTTATAATCGTTCGTAGTAAATAACTTGGGCTTAAATTCCAATACTTTTTAATTAATTTAGCTAAACTTCTTTTATCATTTAGGTTTGCAAAAATCTCTAAATGTAATTTTATATATGGAGGAAAGTTTTTCTTCAAGTCATTTGCTTTAAGAATATTTTTTAGAGCATCTTTTGGATCACTATCAAACTTAATTTTTGAAATTTCAAAATATCCAATTGATTTATTTTCAATAAGATCATTCTTATTAATAATTTTATTTGAAAAAGCTTTATCTGATAATGAAATTAATTGATTCCAATTTTTCGTTTTTGCAGCAATAAATATTAGTGTGTCATAAAGTTTTTCAATATTTGGATTTAGAGCAAATAATTTTTCTCCATATAAAAAAGCGTGATGATAATCTTGTTCTCTTAAATTTTGTTCCATTAATCCTCTATATCCAAGTGTTTCTGTTTTTTTTGATTTAATCATATCTTCATAGACATTGTTTAATTCTGGAAATTTTTTTTCTATCTTTAAAACTTCTGACTTTAACAGAAGAGATAATGATGGGTCATCTTTAAGATAACTAACCATTTTTTTATGAGATTTTAAAGCTGTCTTGTTATCTTTATTTGCAACAGCTATCATTGCATCGACAAAATGTAAGTAACCTTTTTCAATTTTATTATATTTATTTTTTAGGAAATATTTACCAAGTGAAAGTCTTGATCGGAAAAATAAGTAAAGCACCAAATATAATAGAAAAGTAAAAGATAAAAAAACAACAGCAAATAAATTTGAAGAAAAAGAATATTTTAAATTTCCTATATCTAAGGATACAATAAATGGATTAGTAAAAATAAAAGTAAGAGCTATGATTAATAATAAAAGCTGCAACATAAAAATTGAAAATCTATACATTATTTAATTTTGTTATTTCTGTTATAAAATTATTATAGTTATTCATTTCATTTATAGATACTTTAAAAAAAACTTTATAATTTTCTATCTTACTTATACTGTCGTAAGCTTTTAATATATTTCTATTTTTAATAAATAATTTGGTTTCCTCTAATATTAAAATTTTTTCATCAGAAATAATATTTTCTGAAGATGGAGAAAGACTTATGTGTGGTAAAAAAATTTTATTAAATAAACTATTGTTTTCATTGAAAATATTCTTCAAATATAAATTAACTTCATCATTAAATTGATTTTCTAAAAATAAATGACCTTTATATTTATTTTTTTTTAAAATTGATAATTTTTCCAAAATTGGATTTTTGTTATTTTCTAAAATTGTTTCAAGATATTTGAGTTCTCTATCAAAATCCATGTTGTTTTCGAATTTGATTTTTATTAACTCAACTACTTCTTTGATAGATTGATTTACTAACTCAGGATTATTATTAGGCTGATCTTCAATATTTTTATTTTTTATAGAAGAAATCTCATAACTTAGAGAATTGAAATTCTTATTTAACAAATCTATGCTTTCATTGATCGATGTCAAATCAACTTTTGATTCTCTGTTTGAATTTTCTTTAATAAGTTTTTCTATATTTGTTAAAGCTGTTTTTGTTTCTAAAATTTCTTTGGATATATTTTTTATAAATTCAGAATTTTCATTAATATTTTTCCTAAGTTCATTTTCTAATTCAATCTGAAGTTTGGATACATCATCTTCATTTTGATAATTTGCATAGAGAAGATAAATTAAGAAAAATACACATAAAAGAAGAATAAAGCTTAATGAAAATTTAGAAAAAACATAAAAACTATCAAAAATTTTTTTCATCTCTTTTTTTTAGCATTATTAGTTTGTTGTTTAACAGTGTAAAATACTGTACCAAAAAAATATGCTTGTATTTGCTGCAGAAACTTCGTGCGACGAAACATCAGTATGTCTAATGAAAAATAGCTCTATTGTAGAACATATTACTTTTTCTCAAGAAATTCATAAAATACATGGTGGTGTTGTTCCAGAATTAGCTTCAAGATCTCATTTGGAAAAAATACAAATTATAACAAATGATTTATTTAGTAATAAAAAAATAGAACCAAAAGAAATAGATGTTTTTACTGCTACTTGTGGGCCTGGACTAATAGGCAGTTTATTGGTTGGCTCAACTTTTACCAAATCTTTAGCAATTTCTTTTAACAAACCATTCATTCCAACTAATCATCTTGAAGGACACATATTGTCTACAAGTTTTAATAACAATATAAAATTTCCAAATCTTATCTTGCTTTTAACCGGAGGTCATACTCAAGTTTATTTGATGAAAAGTGAGAATGAAATAGAGCTATTGGGACAAAGTGTTGATGATGCAATAGGAGAAGCTTTTGACAAAACAGCAAAATTAATTGGTCTATCATATCCTGGTGGGAGTGAAATTGAAGAACAAGCGCTTAAAGGTAATGAAGACAAATTTGTTTTACCAAAACCATTAGTTAAAGAAAAAAATTTTAATTTTTCTTTTTCTGGTATTAAAACAAATATAAACCTTTTAACAAAAAAGAATAAAATTGATAAAAAATTCATAGAAGATTTGTCGGCATCATTTCAAAAAAATATTACTGAAATCCTTATTGAAAAGTTAGAAAGAGGGTTGAAAAGATTAAGTTCTGAGAATAAAAATATAAGATCAATTTCTGTAGTAGGAGGAGTGTCAAATAATAAATATATTCGAAGTAAAATAGAAAATTTTTTCGTTAAAAAAAATATTGAAATTTATTATCCCATAAAAGAAATGATGGGAGACAATGCTGCAATGATTGCATGGGCATGTACGAAATTTTATAAAAAAGACAGAAATAATTTATTTTTTAAACCCACGCCTAGATTAGTAGTAAGAGGTGTATTATAAAATTAATCTTGAAAAAAATTTGAACTAAAGAATATTAAAATGAAGTATTGGTTGTTGAAATCTGAACCTGATGCATGGTCTTGGGATAAACAAGTTAAAGAAGGTGCATCGATGTGGGATGGAGTCCGAAATTATCAAGCTAGAAATAATTTGAAAGAAATGAAAAAAAATGACTTATGTTTTTTTTATCACTCAGTAACAGAAAGAAGTATTGTTGGTATTGTTAAGGTTGTAAAAGAATATTATCCAGATCCTACTGATAAAACAGAACGTTTTGTTGTGGTTGATGTTAAAGCAATAAAAAAATTAAAAAACCCAGTTTCTCTCGATCAAATAAAAGAAAATAATAAGTTAAAAGATATTGCTCTTGTTAAACAAAGCAGGCTCTCCGTAATGCCTTTAAAAAAGACTGAATGGGATATAATAATTAAAATGTCAAATTAGCTTAAAAAAAATAATTACTTGTTGATATTTAAATAATTTAGAATTAGTCTCTTAATATGGAAATAAAAAAAGAGTGGCTAGATTATGCAAAGATTAATGAAGAAAAATATTCTTCAATGTATGATCATTCTCTTCAAAATAATGATGAATTTTGGGCTGAGCAGGCGCAAAGGGTAGATTGGGTTGATAAGTTTACAAAAATCAAAAATGTAAAATATTCTAAAGAAGATATAAGCATTAAATGGTTTGAAGATGGTAATCTAAATGTATCTTATAATTGTATAGATAGACATGCTAAAAATAATCCTGATAAAATTGCAATTATTTGGGAGGGTGATGAACCGAATGAAACAAAAAAAATAACTTATAAAGAGCTGTTGTTAAGTGTATCAAGAGCGGCAAATGCACTTAAAAAAATTGGTGTAAAAAAAGGTGATAGAGTAACCATATATTTAACAATGATACCTGAATTAGCATATATAATGTTAGCTTGTGCAAGAATTGGAGCTATACACTCAATTATATTTGGAGGTTTCTCGGCAGAATCTATAGCTGGTAGAATTAAAGATTGTCAATCAGAATATATAGTAACTGCTGATGAAGGGGTAAGAGGTGGTAAAACCATTCCTTTAAAATTAACAACAGATAAAGCATTGGAATCATGTCCTAATGTTAAGAAGTGTTTAATTATTAAAAGAACAA
>CACNSY010000021.1 GCA_902623255.1 uncultured Alphaproteobacteria bacterium
TAACTGCAATGCAAGAAAATCAAATTCATGGTTGGCGCATAAATGACAAAGCGGATTTAGCAATGAGAGGTTATCCATCAAAAATTAAAAGTTTTACTTGGGTTGGTGATACACCGTATTTGGTAACATCTGGATCCAGTGATGCAGTTTGCTGGCCATTTGATGGTAAAGAAGGACCAATGGGGAGAAAGCCAATTGTTGTTGCAAACGGTGGTAAAGAACTTGCAACATTTGTTAAAGCACTTAATGGAGAAAAAGCTGTTTTTGCCGGTTTTACAGATGGGTCAGTTTTATTAGCAGAAATTGATGAAAGCAAAAAACCAATTATGATTAGAAGTTCAACAGGTTCAGAAGTTTCAACAATAGCTATATCTAGTGATAACTCACAAATATTAATTGGCGATATGAAAGGTTCTATTCTTTTATCATCTTTATGGGCAGACAATTAAAGGAGAAAATATGTTTAATCGTAAAACTCAAAATGTTGAAAAAATAAGAAATCTTAAACATTTAATTTCCAAGAAATATAAATTACCAGAAAATACTATAATAAGTATTGCTGAGCTCAGTTGTCATGAACCTGATTGTCCACCAATTGAAACTGTAATTACTGCAAGAAATGAAGACGGATCAATGAAAAATTGGCGAGTTGCAAAATCAATAGAAGAAATAGAGGAGTCAGATATTAATAATCTAACAAATCACACTCATTAAATTATTAAATTTAAAATAATTTATTAACAGCAATCTCCACCTTCACAAGTACAGCAACAGCTACAACTGCAACCACACTTTGGTGGGTTTGGACTTTGATTTTTCATAATCATACCTATATATTTTTTATAATAATTTAAAATACAAATGAGAAAAGCATTAGAAATTAAACAATGTATGAAGACTTTCGAGGGTGACGGGATACCTGTAACGAGAGCTTTCCCTGTCCCCGGAATGAGAGAAAACGATCCATTTCTTCTTTTTGATCATTTCGGCCCAATTAATTATGAGCCAGGAGGTGCAACTGGTGTACCAGCACATCCTCATTGTGGATTTGAGGCAATTACTTATATGCTTGGTGGTGAAGTAGAGCATAGAGACTCATTTGGAGGACAAGCAGAAATTGAAACTGGTGATGTACAATGGATGACAACTGGATCAGGTTTAATCCACTCTGAATTAGTAACAGAAAAATTTAAGAAGAGTGGTGGTATCATGCAAGGATTACAAATTTGGGTAAATCTTCCACAAAAATATAAAAAAGTGAAACCTTGGTACCAACATATTAAAAGAAACACTATTCCAACAGTATCTGAAAATGCAAATATAGAAATTAAAGTTCTTGTGGGTGAAATAAATGGAACCAAATCCAAAGTTCAAACATATTCACCTGTATCAATATTTGATATTCAATTTTCAAAACCAGATATGACAAAGTTTAATGTTGATAAAGAACAAAATCTTATGATCTATATTATTGATGGTCAGTTACAGTTTAATGAGCAAGATAAAATTGCTAATAAAGGTGACATGATTTATTTTGATCAATCAAGTGATGAGATTCAACTTACATCAATATCAGAAAAAGGATCCTATCTAGTTTTAGCAGGTAAGCCGCTTAAAGAACTTGTAGCACGTTATGGTCCTTTTGTGGCAAATTCTGAAGGAGAAATCAAGCAAGCAATGATGGACTATCAAGAAGGTAAGATGGGAAGCTTAGCTTAAGTTAATTGACGTAACATTTCGCCAGCTACAATAGCAACTGAACTACTAAGATTAATCGATCTAGGCCCTTTTATCATTGGTATTGTTAATCTTTCATCGACAGAGCTATGGACAAAATCAGGTGCCCCTGCACTTTCTCTGCCAAATAAAATAATATCATTTGATTGAAATTTATAATCGAAATAACTTTTTTTACTTTTTGTTGTTAGAAGAACGAGTCGATATGAATTATTTTTTGACCACTCATAAAATTTTTCCCAACTTAAATGTTTTTTTAATTCTAGATAATCATAGTAATCCATTGATGCTCTTTTTAATCTCTTATCATCAATCACAAAGCCAGCTGGCTCTATTATATCTACTGGTATTCCAAGACAGGCACCTAGTCTAAATATGTTTCCTGCATTCTGTGGTATGTCGGGTTCAAATAGAGCAATTCTCATGTTTTTTTACTATATTATTTTCTTACTTGCGTCACGCTGGCACATATTTAAAAAGTATTTTTTTGAGTAATTAAGATATAAGAAATTCACAATAAATGGCTAAAAAACCCAAAAATAAGAGAAGAGATTTCCTACAACTTAGCACCGTAACGCTTGGTGCTGTTGGAACAGCTGCTTTTATATGGCCTTTTCTAAAAAGTATGAGTCCAGCTGAAGACACATTAGCTGCAGGATCAACCGAAGTAGATATTAGTGCTATTGAAGAAGGTCAAAGTATAACAATAAAGTGGCGTGGAAAACCTGTTTTCATTAAAAAAAGAACAAAAGATGAGATAAATGCAGCTAAAATGGTTCAAGCTTCTGACTTAAGAGATCCACAAGATGATGCAGATAGAGTACAAAAAGAAGAATGGTTAGTTTTAGTGGGAGTATGTACACACTTAGGTTGTGTTCCACTTGGTCAGAAGGTTTCAGATATGAAAGGTGAGTACGATGGTTGGTACTGCCCATGTCATGGTTCACATTACGATACATCAGGTAGGATAAGAAAGGGACCAGCACCAAAAAACTTGGACGTTCCGCCCTATACCTTTTTAAATGATAATACTATAAAGATAGGATAAAATGGATAAGAATAGAAAAGTACATCAGTTTAAAAACCCTGTCCTTAATTGGATAGAGTTTCGTTTACCAATTATTTCTTACTTCAAAAAAGAATACGGTGATTATCCAATGCCTAAAAATTGTAATTATTTTTGGAGTTTTGGTGCATTAGCAACAATTACACTTGTTACAATGATTGTAAGTGGAATTTTTCTTGCAATGAATTACACACCACATACTGATATGGCATTTGATAGTGTTGAAAGAATAATGCGAGATGTCAATTACGGTTGGTTAATGCGATACATTCATTCCAATGGTGCAGCCTTTTTCTTCATCATAGTTTACATTCATATAGTAAGAGCAATGTATTTTGGTTCTTACAAATATCCAAGAGAGCTTAATTGGATTTTAGGCGTATTCATATTTTTATTAATGATGGCAACTTCTTTTCTTGGTTACACATTACCGTGGGGACAAATGTCTTATTGGGGAGCTACAGTTATAACAAATTTATTTAGTGCAATTCCATTTATTGGTGAGGGATTAAAAACATGGCTTCTTGGTGATTACAATGTTGGAAATGCTACTTTAAATCGTTTCTTTGCTCTTCATTATGTTTTACCATTTGTTATTTTTGGTGTTGTAGGATTACATGTTGCTGCAGTTCATGTCCATGGTTCAAATAACCCTGATGGGATTGATATTAAAACTAACAATGACTCAGTAAACTTTTTTCCATATATGTTAATTAAAGATACAGTAGCTATGTGTGCTTTTGGTGTTGCTATTTCTGCAGTAATATTCTTTGGACCAAATCTTATGGCTGAAGTTGATAATTATATTCCAGCAGATCCACTTGTTACTCCAGCTCACATTGTTCCAAACTGGTATCTTGCACCTTTTTATGCAATTTTAAGAGCAGTACCTGATAAATTAGGAGGGGTTCTCCTAATGTTTGGTGCGATAGTAATTCTCTTTGTTCTACCTTGGCTAGATAGATCAAAAGTGAGAAGCTGTAATTATAGACCAATATATAAGTGGTTTATGATGGGCTTTTTTGTTAACTTCTTTGCTTTAGGCTACGTTGGTATGCTTCCTGCTGAAGGTTTATATCTTTTAATTGCAAGAGTAGGTTTACTTTACTACTTTGGTTTTTTCTTTATCATTACACCTTTTGTTGGTTGGATAGAGAAGCCAAGTAAGTTACCCCTCAGTATTAGTGATGTTTATTCTAAAAATATAGCTCCTAATATTGGTGGAGGAGAAAAAGGAATTCCTTCACCAGCGATGCAAAAAGATACAAATCTATAATGCGCCTATTACTTATTATTTTTCTATTTTTCTCTTCAAATATATTTGCTGCAGAAATGAGTACTGAAAAAATGCCAAAACATGATTGGTCTTTTAAAGGCGTAACGGGAACTTTTGATAGAGCTGCAATTCAAAGAGGGTATAAAGTTTACAGAGAAGTATGTGCAGGATGTCATTCAATGAAACTTCTGTATTACAGAGATCTTATTGATGTTGGTTTTTCCGAAGCTCAAGTAAAAGTAATTGCTTCTGAATATACTGTATTAGACGGTCCAAATGATGATGGTGAAATGTTTGAAAGACCGGCTAGACCAGCAGATAAATTTGTTAATCCATATGCCAATGATAACGAAGCAAGAGCAAATAATAATGGAGCTTATCCTCCAGATTTGAGTGTAATTACAAAAGCTAGAAAATATGGAGTTGATTATATTTATAACCTTCTTCTAGGTTATGTTGAACCTCCAAAGGGAATGGAGGTCGGTAATGGAATGTGGTACAATAAATGGATGGCTGGAAATCAAATAGCTATGCCAGCACCTATAGCCGATGGAAGTGTAGATTATGATGATGGCACTGATAATAATGCAGAACAGTTATCGGCTGATGTAACACATTTTCTTCACTGGGCTGCTGAACCAGAAATGGAAGAAAGAAAAAATTTAGGAATTAAAGTAATATTATTCTTTATTATTCTAGGAACAATTGTGTACTTAGCAAAAAACAGACTTTGGCGAGACGTCACTTAGACATTAAATAAAAAGTTCATTACATCACCATCTTTGACGATATAATCTTTACCTTCTTGTCTTAGCTTTCCCGAATCTCTACTTCCAGCATCGCCATTATTTTCTATATAGTGTTCATAAGAGACAGTCTCTGCTCTAATAAATCCTTTTTCAAAATCAGTGTGAATTTTTCCAGCAGCTTGAGGTGCAAGTGTTTCTTTTTTTATTGTCCATGATCTTGTTTCTTTTGGACCACATGTAAAATAGTTTATTAAACCTAAAAGTTCATATCCTGATTTTATAACCTTATTCAATGTTGTTTGATCTAAATTAAGTTCTTTTAGAAATTCAAGTTTTTCTTCTTCATTATCTAATTCTGCTATTTGTGCTTCTATTGATGCAGAGATTAAAACTACAGAATGATTATTTTTTTTGGCAAACTCGATGACTTTTTTTGATAACTCGTTTCCAGTGTGAATAGATTCTTCATCTACATTACATATGTACATAGTAGGCTTTAGACTAATTAAGTTAAGACTATTTACAAAGTCAATTTCATTACTAGCGAATTCATCAATTTTCAAGATACTATTAGCATCTAGCATTTGTAAGATTTTATTTATTATATCGAATTGATCTTTAGCTTCTTTATCATTTGCTTTTAATTTTTTTTCTAAACTAGTTTTTTTATTATTTAAGCTTTCAAGATCAGCCAATTGTAATTCTAAATTTATTGTTTCAATATCATCTAGTGGATCAATTTTTGATGATACATGAGTAATGTTAGTATCTTCAAAGCATCTAACAACATGTGCTATTGCATCCACTTCCCTAACATGCCCTAAAAATTTATTTCCTAAACCTTCTCCTTGTGAGGCTCCTTTTACTAATCCTGCAATATCAACAAAATCCATGAAAGAAGGGATTATTTTTTCACTATTTCCAATGATTGCAAGTTTATCTAATCTATCATCAGGTACTGCAACTCTTCCTATATTTGGTTCTATAGTTGCAAATGGATAATTTGCAGCCTCTGCTTTATTTGATTGGGTAAGAGCATTAAATAAAGTAGATTTACCAACATTTGGTAACCCAACTATCCCACACTTAAATCCCATATTTAATTTTGCTCACTTATTTTTGTTAAAAATAGAGGGATATCTGAAAATATTAATTCTATATTTTTTACTATTTTATCTATTTTGTTATTTATTATTTCTTGTTCTGATTTTAAAAATTTATTTAAAACATAACTTGAAACTAAATCTTTATGTCCAGGATGATCAATTCCAATACGTATTCTAAAATAATTTTCCCCTATAAATTGGTCAATACTTTCCAATCCATTATGACCTCCGTTTCCACCACCTTGTTTTATTTTTACTTTCGATAATTCTAAATCAAGGTCATCATGTATAACAAAAGTATGGTCTAATTTTATTTTATAAAAATTTACAATTTCTGAAACAGCTTTTCCTGATAAATTCATGAATGTAAGAGGTTTTAACACAAAGATTTTTTGATTATTAATTATACCTGAATATAATTCTTTTATTTTATCTGCTTTGATTTTATTCAAATTAAAATGTGAGATTATATTATCTGCTAAATGGAAACCTACATTATGTCTGGTGTTCTTGTAATTTACACCTGGGTTCCCAAGTCCACAAATTAAAAACATATAATGAAATATAAAGTAAAGTTACTTAGATTCTTTATTTTCTTCTTTATTATCAGAAGATTCTTCTTTCTTTTCGTCTGATTTCTCTTCACCACCTTCTGCTGTACCTTCTTCAGTTGTTTCCTCAGTTTTAGTTTCAACTTCTACAGTTGGCGGAACTAAAGTAGCTATTACGAAATCTCTATCTGATATAGTCGGAGCAACTCCTTCAGGTAGTTGAATATTACTAATTTTAACTGCATCACCTATTTCACTTTCAATTAAATCAAATTCAAGTTTGCTAGGTATATTATTTGCATTACATGTTAGTTCAACAAGTCTTCTAACAGTATTTAAAACTCCACCTTTTTTTAAACCAGGACATTTATCTTGATTTAAAAACTCAACAGGAATTTCAACGTTTACTTTAGTATTTTCTTGAACTCTTAGAAAATCAAAATGTATAAGTCGATCACTTACAGGGTGATATTGTAATTGTTTAGGAAGTATTTTTTCTTTCTTTCCATCAACATCAAGATCTATAATTGTTGAATAAAAAGCACCAGTACCCATTAATTTTTTAAGTATTTTGTCTTCTAGAGCAATTTTCTTAGGCTCAGTTCCCTTGCCATAAATAATACCAGGAACCAATCCTTTCATCAAAAGACTATGATTTGAACCAATATCTTTATTTCTTTCTATAGCTTTAAAATCACTCATAAAATAAAAAATTAATCGAAAAGGGCAGACACTGAAGTATCAGTGTTAATCCTTTTAATCGCATCACCCATTAAAGGAGCAATACTAATATGTCTAATGTTTTTTGTGCTTTTTACCTCTTTAGAAGGCTCAATTGTATCTGTTAACACCAATTCTTTTATGCTTGAATTTTCAATCTTTTTAAGTGCATCTCCAGATAGTACACCGTGAACAATATAAGAATAAATTTCTTTTGCCCCATTTTTACTAAGGGCTTCAGCAGCATTACATAATGTACCTGCAGAGTCAGCTATATCATCTAGTAAGATACAAGTTTTACCTTTTACATCTCCGATGATATTCATTACTTCAGACTCACCAGCTTTTTCTCTTCTTTTATCGGCAATTGCCAGTCCAGCCTCTAATCTTTTAGCAAAAGCTCTGGCTCTAACAACACCTCCAACATCAGGTGACGCAACAACTAAATCTTTGTTTCCATTAAATCTTTCTTTAACATCATCAATTATCGGTCTTACAGAAAAAATATTATCTAAAGGAATGTCAAAAAAACCTTGAATTTGACCAGCATGTAAATCCATTGTTAATACCCTATCAGCACCCGCGGATGTAATTAAATTTGCTACAAGTTTGGCAGTGATTGGTGTTCTAGGTCCAGTCTTTCTATCTTGTCTTGCATATCCATAATATGGGATAACAGCAGTAATCCTTTTTGCTGATCCTCTCCTTGCAGCATCTATTGTAATTAAAAGTTCCATTAAATGGTCATTAGCCGGATGTGATGTCGATTGAATAATAAACACATCTTCACCTCTAATATTTTCATTTATTTCCACAAATATTTCTCTGTCATTAAAAGTTCTAACAGAGGCATCTGCTAATGGAACATCAATATGTTTAGAAATTTTTTCTGCTAGGGATTTGCTACTATTACAGGCGATTATTTTCATATAATCAAATTAATTACTATATTAGAATAATAATAGATCAACAAAAATTAATCATTAAATGCAATGATATTGAGCATTCTTCCAGTATCTCTAAATTTTTGTGATTCCCTTCGATGGCTAAAAAAAATTTTCTTATTTGAGAAGGTATCTTTGTTAATATTATATATATTTTTAATACCCAATTCCTTAAATTGATAGTTAATTAATCTTCTTAAATTAAATAAATCTTTGTTTTTATTTTTGTATTTGAAGAAAATAGAATATTTTTTATTTTTGTTTATAAACCAACTTTTAAAGTCTTTTGATACTTCAAAGTTTTTAAAGCTCAAACAAGGACCAATAAGAACAACAATATTTTTTTTTATTATTTTTTGTTTAAGAAAATATTCTATACCTTTAGCAGCTATATTTTTTAGTGCACCTTTCCAGCCTGAATGAAGAGCACAAATATATCTTTTATCTTTATCAAAAATAAAAATTGGACAACAATCTGCAGTTAAAACCCCTAAAGCTATTTGTTTATTGCTAGTGATTAACCCATCTCCATAATATTTTTTACCTATATTTTTTCTGTTAATTTTGATGATTTTGTTGGAGTGTATTTGGGTAATAAATTTAATCTTTTTTTTGA
>CACNSY010000022.1 GCA_902623255.1 uncultured Alphaproteobacteria bacterium
AGAAACAAGAAATTCATGGTTATCAAAAAACAAAGAATTAATTGAAAGTAAAAATTTTAAAGATAGTTTTTATCAAAAAATTGATCATCAAATTCCAGAAAAACTTAATGAATTAAAATCTGAGCATTTTAATGATAAAACAAATTGTGCTTCAAGAAAATCAAGTGAGCTAACGCTAAATTTAATTTCAAACTATCAAAAAAATCTTATTGGTGGATCTGCTGATCTTACTGGATCAAATAACACTAAGGCAAAAGATATGAATGTAATTACATCTAATAATTTTAATGGAAATTATATTCATTATGGCATCAGAGAACATGGAATGGCTGGAGTAATGAATGGTATTGCTTTGCATAAAGGTTTAATTCCATATGGAGGAACGTTTTTGGTATTTACCGATTATTGCAGACCTTCAATTAGGTTATCAGCTATTATGAATATACCAGTTATTTATGTAATGACCCATGACTCAATAGGATTAGGAGAAGATGGACCAACCCATCAACCTGTTGAACATCTTGCATCTTTAAGATCTATACCAAATTTAACAGTCATTAGGCCTTGTGATATTATTGAAACTATAGAAGCATGGGAATGTGCAATCAATAATACTGGACCAACAATCTTAGTTTTAACAAGACAAAATCTACCGATGTTACAAAAAGATAATCGCAAAGAAAATCTTGTAAATAAAGGTGCTTATAAAATAAGAGATTTTAAAGAATATGATGCAACAATTTTATCTTCTGGTTCTGAAGTTGAGATTGCTTGCTCTGCATCAAATAAACTTTTTGAAAACAATAATTTAAAGATAAGAGTTGTAAGCATGTCTTCATTTGAATTGTTTGAAAAAAATGATGATGGTTATAAAAATGAAATTTTAGGAAATAAACCTATTTTTGCTATTGAGGCTGGAGTAATAAATGGTTGGGAAAAATATATTAAAAATGAAAATTTTGTTGGTATGTCAACTTTTGGTGAAAGTGGTCCATACAAAGATTTATATAAGCACTTTAAGATAACAGATGATTACTTAATTGAAAAAATAATTAAAAGTTTATAAAAAGGAGAAATATGAAAGTTGCAATAAATGGATTTGGAAGAATTGGAAAACTTGTTTTTAGAGCTTTATTAGAAAAAAATCCTAAAGATATTAATATTGTAGCTATTAATGAACTAGGAAGTGTTGAGAGCAGTGCTCACTTACTTAAATATGACAGTGTTCATGGTATTCTAAAAGATGAAATTAGCTCAATCAAAAATGGATTAAAAATTGGTAAACATAAAATTAATTTTTATTCCGAAAAAGATCCAAATAACCTTCCTTGGAAATCACTCAAGGTAGATGTTGTTCTTGAATGTAGTGGCGTTTTTACTTCAAAAGAAAAGGCGATTTCTCATTTAAATGCAGGAGCAAAAAAAGTTATTATTTCAGCACCAGCTTCAAATGTAGATGCTACAATTGTTCAAGGTGTAAATAATGATACCATTAAAAAAAATCATAATATTATTTCAAACGGATCTTGTACTACTAACTGTCTTGCTCCTTTAGCTATGGTTCTTGATGAAAAATTAGGAATTGAAAGTGGTTTCATGACAACAATTCATAGTTACACGGGTGATCAAAGAACTGTTGATCAAACCCATTCTGACTTTAGAAGAGCAAGGGCTGCAGCTGAGTCAATGATTCCAACTTCTACAGGAGCGGCAAAGGCTTTGAGTCTAGTCTTACCAAAATTAAAAGGTAAACTAGATGGAACAGCTATTCGAGTACCTACTCCTAATGTCTCACTTATAGATCTTACATTTGTAAGTAAGAAAAAAACTAGCCCAGAAAAAATTAATTCTATAGTTCTTCAAGCTTCAAAAACTAAAAAATTAAATGGAATACTAACAACAAACTCATTACCTCTGGTTTCAATTGACTTTAATCATAATTCAAGCAGTTCTGTATTTGATATGAGTCAAACACAAGTTGTCAAAGATAAATTCTGTAGAGTTTTATCTTGGTATGATAATGAATGGGGATTCTCAAATAGAATGGTAGACACTATGGTTAATCTTAAAAAATTTATTTAGTGCCTAAAAAAATTTGTTTTGCAGTATCGACACTAATACAAATTGAAAATTTAATAGAATTTCGAAAATCAAAGTTCAAAACTTCGATCATATTTATAAAATATTTTTTGATTAAAGGTTTTGGGATAGAGTGGCTAAGAACGTTAATAAACCATATTAAAAATAAATATAAGACACACAATGTTAAGTTTTTTATCGACTCAGGCTATGATCAAGGTCTTAGTATATTATTAACTCATGAAAATATTGATTATTTAAAATTAAAAAATAATAAAATCATCTTAAATAAAATTAATCAAATTGCTAAAAAAAATAAGGTTTTATTAAATCCAACTTTTGATGTAGTAGATCTTACGAAAATTAAAAATATACAAAAAAAACTTAAGATAAAACTATGAAAATAGATGGAAATGAAATTAAAGTTGGAAATATTTTAGAAATTAATAACAAACTTTGGAAAGTTTTGAAAACCCAGCATACTCAACCAGGAAAGGGTGGTGCCTACTTACAAGCTGAACTTAAAGAAATAAGAGAAGGTACTAAAATGAATAGCAGGTTTAGATCATCAGAAACAGTAGAAAGAGCTATCCTTGATGAAAAAGAATTTCAATATCTTTATGATGATAACAATAATTTTATATTCATGGATAAACAAACTTATGAACAAATAGAACTTGGCTCAGACATATTAACTGAGGATCAATCAAAATTTTTAGTTGAGAATAGTAATGTTATTATTAATTTCTATAATGAAAAACCGGTCGGAATTGACTTGCCTGATACTGTAGAATTAACTGTTATAGAAACTGAAGGTGTTGTAAAAGGTCAAACAGCTGCTTCGTCATATAAACCAGCTACTTTAGAAAAGAATATTAAAACATCTGTACCACAATTTATTGCAGTTAATGATAAAATAGTAATAAGTACAATTGACGGTAGTTATATCGAAAAATCAAAAAATTAATGCAGCCTGCTGTAATTAATATCTTTGAAAAGGCAGTAAAAAAAGCTGGTAAAATATTATTAAGAGATTTTGGAGAATTAGAAAATTTACAAATACAATCTAAATCAGTTGGAGATTTTGTAACAAATGCAGATATTAAAGTAGAAAAAATACTTTTAGAAACTCTAAAATATTATTATCCAGATTATACTTACATAACTGAGGAAACTGGTGAAATAAAGGGTGATGAAAACACCATTATTATTGATCCCATTGATGGAACATCTAATTTTATTCATGGAATACCTCATGTTGGAATAATCGTTGCTAAAATGACAAATGATGAAATCACAGACGGTGTGATTTATAATCCAATTTTAAACGAATTTTTTTGGAGTTCTAAGGGTAAAGGTTCGTGGTGTAATAATAGTAGACTTAGAGTGTCAAACAGGCAAATTTTTTCAAATTGCTTGATAGGCACTGGGCTTCCGTTTGGAGAAAGAATTTATAAAAACTATTTAAGTGAGATTGATGAAATCCTAAAATCATCTGCAGGAATAAGAAGACTCGGTTCTGCAGGCCTTGATCTTGCTTATGTTGCATCTGGTAAATTAGATGGTTTTTGGGAAAAAGATCTAAATTTATGGGATGTTTCAGCGGGCATTCTTTTAGTTAAAGAAGCTGGGGGGAAAATTTCTAAAATAGATGGAAATGTATGGGAAATAAATTCTCGTGATTTAGTTGCTTCAAATAATAAAATTCATAATGAATTAGTTAAAAAACTTACTTTACTTTGAAATCTATATAAATATAAGACAGGCATGAAAAAAGATATACATCCTAAATATCATGAAATAAACGTTGTTATGACTGATGGATCTACTTTTAAAACTAGATCTACTTGGGGTAAAGAAGGTGACACTCTTAAACTAGAAATTGATTCTAAATCTCACCCAGCATGGACCGGTGGTAAGGCTGGTCTTAATGAATCTGAAGGACAGGTAGCTAGATTCCAAAAAAGATTTAAAGGTCTTAAAATTAATAAATAATTATTTAAAAAACTTTTCAGCATTAAGTTTTAAATTTTCCTTCTTTTTTATCTCATCTTGAACTCTTAGTATTTCAGTTTGAAGTTCAGAAATATAATTTTGCAAATCCTCAATACTGAAATCATCCAAATTTAATATTTTAACCGTCTTTTGTTTTTCATCAACTTCAAAAAAATCTGTCATAGTCATATTTTGTTATATATTATTTTTTGATTATATTATATGAGCCAATTATGAAATATCCTTTAATGCCTAAAGCAACAGCGATATGGTTAGTTGAAAATACAGCCTTAACTTTTGATCAAATAGCTGAATTCTGTGGATTACATGAATTAGAGGTTCAAGGAATAGCTGATGGAGAAGTTGCTGTCGGTATGAGAGGTTATGATCCAATTGATAATAATCAATTAACAAAAGAAGAAATTGAAAGATGTGAAAAAGATAATGCAGCTCGTTTGAGTCTTATTAAGTCTGATGTAATTGAAGATTTACCACCAAGAAAAAAAGATTCTAAATATACACCTCTTTCTTTAAGACAAGAAAAGCCATATGCTATTTTGTGGCTTATAAAAAGATATCCGACTGAATTAAGTAGTTCTCAAATTGCAAAACTTACCGGCTCAACAAAAAATACAGTAGAGGCTATAAGAAATGGTACATACAGAGAAGCAGTTCTTGAGGCAAAGAGTCCAATGGATGTTGGTTTGTGTACTTATAAGGATCTCGAAAGAACTTTAAATAGAACTAGAACAAAAAAAGTAGATCAAGAAAATTAATCATTTTTTATAACGTAATTTAGATAATAGAACATCAAGATCATCCAAAATAATACCATTGCAATAATAAATATCTGAAAGTTATATATTTTTATAACTCCGATAGGTTCACCAAGATAATAGGTTAAAGGTCCTAAAACTCCACTTAAAATAATTCCTACAATTTTATAACTTTTAAAAAAAGTAAGAATTTCATCGAAAAGAGTACTAAAACTAAACCATAAAACAATCATCCATAATGGCAGAGTACCAAGTTTAGCAATAGTTTCAAAATCGTAAATTTGGAAATAAACTAATAAAGTATCAAAAAAATATCCTGGAACTGAAATCAAAAGTGAAATCTTAATAAATTTTTGTTTATTATGATTAAAATAAAAATAAGTTAGTAAGAAAATAATTCCAACCCAAATGCCCAACATAGAATTAGAAAATTTTGTTTCACCAAATACACAGGCTAACCAAGTTAGTTGATAGCCAGTTAAGACTAAAAATACTTTTAGTTTTTGCATTTCTATTTTTGAATTAAGAAATGAGAAACATCGGTTGAACTATTTGCAAAACCTGTTTCACAATAAGATAGATAAAATTCCCACATTCTTTTAAATTTAATATCAAAACCAAACTTTGATAAATCATTCCAAGATTTTTGAAATTGTTTATTCCACATTTTAAGTGTTTTTGCATAAGAACCACCAAAACTTAGATTTTCAATACATTTTAATCCAACGTGTTTTGCCGAATATTCAAATTGTTTTTTAGTTGGAAGCATTCCACCTGGAAAAATATATTGTTGAATAAAATCTGGTCTGTTTTGATAATCTTTAGCCTTTTTTTCATCAATCGTTATGACTTGTAGTGCAGCCATACCGCCATCGTTGAGAGAGTTACGAATTGTATCAAAGTAATTATGCCAGTATTTCTTCCCAACTGCTTCAAACATTTCAATTGAAACAATATTTGAATATTTTTTTTTGATATCCCTATAATCTCTGAATACAACTGATACTTTTTCAGACAAACCTTCATTTTGAATTTTTTCAGAAGCATATTCGTATTGTTCCTTAGAAATAGTTATAGCATCAACTGAACAATTGTAATTTTTCGCTACAAATGATGAAAAACCTCCCCATCCACATCCAATTTCTAAAGTTTTAGAATTTGAGTCTAATGATAAAGTTTCAGCAATCTTTCTGTATTTGTTAAATTGTGCATCCGATAAATTGGTATTATTATTATCAAAAAGAGCAGAAGAATAGGTCATGGTTTTATCTAACCACTTTTCGTAAAAATCATTTCCTAAATCATAATGATATTTAATGTTTTTTTTACTCTGTGATTTTGAATTGTTATTTAAAAAATGCTTTAATTTGGCAAAAGTAGCAAAAAAAAGATTAGTATTTATGCTTTGTAAAAAATAACTCTCATTTTTGTGAGAAAGTAGTAATAAATTAGTTAAATCGGTGCTTGAAAAGTAACCATTCATATAGGCTTCAGCAAAACCCACAGAACCTTTTTTAAAAATTAAATTTAAAAAATTATAATTATGAATTTTTATATTTGCAGATATATCCTCCTCTTTTCCAACAAAAACTCTCTCCTCACCAGTTGGAAATTGAACTGTTAATTTTCCATATCGAATTTTAGATAAAAAGTTTACTAATAATTTTTTGACAGTTTTATCAAAATTTGTTTTAAAAAAATTCATTTAAAAATTACCTTCGAAACTCACTGTATCATTTGGCTTCTTTTTTCGTGCATAATATTTACCACCTTTGTAAATTATTTTTAAAGCCTCATAAAGAATTCCAACCATTACCTTGAGGCCTAATAGTGGATTATAATATAA
>CACNSY010000023.1 GCA_902623255.1 uncultured Alphaproteobacteria bacterium
ATATCCTGAAACTAAATTTACATTTGTAATTGGTCCATCTGCTAAATCAGTTTTCAAAAACTTTAAATCTGTAGAAACCATAATCACTGTTTCAAAAAAAAGATACAATATGCATTGGTTAGATATAATTTCTAATTGTTATGGAAAGAAGTGGGACATAATTATTGACTTTAGAAGTTCGTTGTTATCATATTTTTTAAAACACAAGCAAAAATTTATTTTTAAAAAAAAATCTAATCTAAACCATGTACAGCAATTATCTAATTACTTTAAATTTGATTGTTCAGATTTGTTTATAGAGACAAATACAGAAGAAGAAGAAATAGTTACAAAACATTTGTCCGATGATTTTAAATATTTTGTTATATTTCCAGGAGGAAATTGGAAACCAAAAATTTGGAATATTAAAAATTATAATTCACTATTAATCAAAATTTTAACTCGAAATAAAAATATTAAATTTATTTTAGTTGGTTCAAAGTCAGAAGAAGAAAATTATTTAAATGAAATAACAAAAAATATTGATAGTAATAAGATAATTAATTTATTTGGTGCATCATTGACTCAAACTGCTGCTTATATGAAGAAATCAAAATTATTTATTGGAAATGATTCAGGATTATCACATATGGCTTCAGCCACAAAATTAAAGTCTATAGTATTATTTGGCCCAACAAATGATGTGATTTACGGTCCATTTATGCAAGATTCTCAAGTTATAAGAACAAATGAAAGCTATGACTTTTTTAAAAGTATAAATATTGATAAAACAAAGTCCTATATGGACTCTATAAGCGTAGAAAAAATTTATTTTACATTACAAAAAAATAATTATTGTGAATAAAAATATTGAACTAATTCAGCCTGATGATTGGCATGTACATTTTAGAGAGGGTGACATGTTAGAAATGGTTACTAATTTCTCCTCAAGAATAAATAATAGATGTGTGGCAATGCCAAATACAGAAATTCCCATAACAGATACTAATAAAGCCTCTGCTTATAAAAAGCTTTTAAATAAAGCATCTAGTAATAATTTTGAACCACTTATACCTTGTTATTTAAATGAAAATTTAGATTTAGAAGATTTTAGAAAAGGTATGCAAAATAAAGTTTTCTTTGGGTCTAAACTTTATCCCTCAAATGCAACTACAAACTCAAGTCAGGGAGTAAGTGACATTTCAAAAATCTTTAAATTTTTAGAGATTTTAGAAGAAGAAAAAAGTCCATTATTAATACATGGTGAAAAAGTATCTGAAGATATAGATATTTTTGATAGAGAAAAATATTTTATAGATGATGAATTAAGCATTATTAGAAAAAAATTTCCCCTTTTAAAAATCACACTTGAACATGTATCAACTTCATATGGAGTTAATTATGTGAAAGAAAATAAAAATATTGCAGGAACAATTACACCTCACCACATGCTTTTAACAAAAAAAGATGTATTTCATGATGACTCTATTAATCCTCACCATTTTTGTATGCCAGTTGTTAAAAACGAAACAGATTTAATAGAATTAAGAAAAGCTGCATGTCACAATAATTCTAAATTTTTTTTAGGTACGGACTCAGCTCCACATCCAATTCAAGAAAAAAAACCAGATATGTCATCTAAGCCAGGAATATTTTCATCTCCTTGCTCAATAGAATTATATGCAGAAATTTTCGACCAAGAAAATGCAATTGATAAGTTAGAGATATTTTGTTCAATTAATGGTGCAAAACATTATAGTTTTCCAATTAATGATAAAAAAATTAAATTAGAAAAAAAAGAATGGATTATGTCAGAATTATCTAGTTATAATGATATTCAGGTTAAGAATTTTTATGCTAATAAAAAAATTAATTGGAAAGTAGTCCATTAATCTTTATAGAAATATTAATGTCATTAGGAACAAAAATCTATACTTGGCTTAAGGGAAACTTAGTTGGTAGTGATGATTTAGGTAATAAATATTACTCTAGCTCCAAAGATTTTAAAGATTTAAAAGCAAAAAGATGGGTAATTTTTAATGGTGAAATAGAAGCATCAAATATACCGCCGCACTGGCATGCTTGGCTTCACAAATCTATTGATAATCCTCCAATTGATTATTCACATAAATACAAATGGCAAAAAAATCATAAACCAAATATGACTGGTACTAGTGATGCATATTTCCCATCATCTCATCCTCTTTCAAAAAATTATGACCCAGAAAAAAAAGAAGAAGAATATAAATCTTGGACTCCTAATTAGAGTAACATTTTTTTTTCTCTTACCGTTAACTGTTTCCGCTGAGACTATTGAAAAAAAGTATGCCTCTTTTAAGTTATTAAACAAGACTACTAATAAAGTTTCTAATAAGGATATTTTGGTAAGTTCAAAAATCTCATGGGAAACTTTAAATATTGAAGTTTTGTATTGTGGTAGCACTCCTCCAACTGAAATTCCTGAAGACTATGTTTTGATAGATGTATACGATACTATCAATAATGAAAATACTAATATTTATAAAGGCTGGATGATTTCTTCTTCCCCCGATGTTACTCCGTTAGAAAATCCTATTTATGATCTTTGGTTAGTTGATTGTAGTAACGATAAGACTTCTTGAAAATTATTAACTTCCTTAAAAAAACTTTCAATCTCTAAACTTTCTTTTAGTTTATTTTCATAAATTTCAGTTTCCATCTCATACGCTCCAAACTGAACTAAATGAGGATTGAAAAACTGTGAATCTAAAATGGAAAAATTATTTTTTTTCAATATTGCCAATAAATAAAGTAGACAAAACTTACTTGTATTAGTCTTTAAACTAAACATACTTTCACCAAAAAAACATGATCCTATATGTAATCCGTATAAACCACCAATTAGATTATCATCTTCATAACATTCTACACTGTGACACTTACCTATTTTATGTAATTCAATATATGTATCTAAAATAATTTCATTAATCCAAGTATCCTGATCTTTTCTTTTAATTTCTTTGCATAACTCTATAACTTTTGCAAAATCTTGATCAATTTTAAAACTATATTTTGTTTTTTTAAATTCATTAAATAGTTTTTTAGGATAATGAAAATTTGAAATTGGAATTATAAATCTTAATTTTGGTTTATAAAATTTTATTTTTTCAGAATACTTACTATCAGCCATCGGAAAGTAAGCTTTTTTATAAAATTCTATTAAGCTATTTAAATCAATTATTTTACTCAATTAAATTTGACATAAAATTAATGTTGTAACTTCCTCTTTTAAACTCATCAGTTTGAATAATTTTTTGATGCAGTTGAATATTAGTATTTATTCCCATAATTACATATTCTTCTAGTGCTCTATTCATTTTTTTTAGAGCTTCTGATCTTGTTGCACCATAGGTAATTAGCTTACCAATCATACTATCATAGTGGGATGGAATTGAGTATCCATCGTAAACCGCTGAATCTACTCGAATTCCTAGTCCTCCTGGTTGGTGATATTGTGTTATCTTACCAGGTGATGGTATAAAGCTCTCTGGATGTTCGGCATTAATTCGACATTCAATTGAACTACCTTTAAGTTTTATATCTTCTTGTTTTATTGTAAGTTTTTCACCGTTAGCAACGAGAATTTGCTCCTTAACAAGATCTATTCCAGTTACCATTTCTGTTACTGGGTGCTCAACTTGTAATCGCGTATTCATTTCCATAAAATAAAATTCATCATTTTCATATAAAAATTCTAATGTTCCAACTCCTTCATATCCGATTTCTTTCATAGACTTTCTACAAAGTTCAGAAATTTTTTCTCTGTTTTCATTTGTTAGAACTGAACTTGGACTTTCTTCAATAAGTTTTTGATGTTTCCTTTGAATTGAGCAATCTCTTTCCCCAAGAGTAACAACATTTCCAAAGGAATCACAAAGAACTTGAATTTCAATATGTTTAGGAGATGTTAAAAACTTTTCTAAATAAACATTTTCATCATTAAATGATTTTTTTGCTTCAATTTTAGCTTCATTTATAGATTTATTCAAATCGTCTTCTTCTGTGACAATTCTCATTCCTTTACCACCACCACCACTTGCTGCCTTTACTATAATTGGGTATTTTACTTTTTTTATAAACTCCTCAATTTTACTTTTATCAGTTAAGTCATTTATACCTTTTACTGTTGGTACTCCAGTTTCATCCATTATTCTTTTTGCATCAATTTTGTTGCCCATCATTTTGATATGTTCTGATTTTGGCCCAATAAATTTAATATTGTGCTCTTCAATAATTTCTGCAAATCTTTGATTTTCACTCAAAAAACCGTATCCAGGATGAATTGCGTCTACATCAGTTAACGTGGCTGCAGTTATAATTGCAGGTATATTTAAATAACTTGATTGTGCAGAGGCTGGCCCGACACAAATACTTTCATCAGCCATTCTTACATGCATTGCATTTTCATCAACATCAGAGTGAATGGCTACAGTTTTTATTCCAAGTTCTCTACAGGCTCTAAGTACACGTAAAGCAATTTCACCTCTATTAGCAATCAGTATTTTTTTGAACATTATTCAAAAATTATAAGAGTATCACCATATTCAACAGGCTGGCTATTCAAAGTAACTATTTTTTTGATAATACCAGATCTAGGAGCTTTGATTTCATTAAAAGTTTTCATTGCTTCAATTAACAATAAAGTATCACCGGCTTTAACATGTTGACCAACTTTAACATAAGGTTGCGAATTTGGATCGGCAGAAAGATAAGCAACTCCTACCATTGGAGACTTAACAACATTATCTTCATTTACAACATCATTTGTATTTTCAACATCTTTAACTTCAGTATTTTTTTCTATTTTTTGAACGGAAACATTATTTTCAATGAAGTCATTTGAGGTAATCTCAATTTCATAATCATTTTTTTTTATTTTTATTTTAGCAACACTATTAATTTTTGATTCTTTAACGATTAACTTAATATTCTCTAAATCTGTTTTATCAATTTTAGTCATACTTATTTATAAATTAATTTACTTATTGCTTCAATTCCTAGAAGATAACTATTTCCACCAAATCCACATATTAAACCATTCACTCCTTCGGAAGTAATGCTTTTTTTTCTATACTCTTCTCTTGAATAAATATTTGAAAGATGAATTTCTATCTTTGGCTTATTTATTGCTCTTAATGAATCTAGAATAGCTATTGATGAATGAGTAAATGCTGCTGGATTAATAATTAGACCATCAAATTTATCATTTACTTCATGAATTTTATCAATTATTTCCCCTTCATTATTAGATTGGAAAAAAATAATTTCTAATTTCTTCTCTATACCTTTTTTTTCACAGTCAGATTTAATCTTATCTAAACTATCTTTACCATAAATATCATCTTCTCTTTTACCTAATAGATTTAGGTTAGGACCATTAATAATTAGTATTTTTTTCATTCTATTTAAAATGCTTACTTAATTTTAAACCTTGATTTTGATAATTTGATTTAATATCTTTTCCGTATACAATATTACTATTTTTGTTCAACTTTTCATATTTAATTCTAGCTATAGTTTGTCCATCTTCTAATAAAAAAGGCACTTCATTTGTTTTTACTTCCAAAACAGCATATGATCCTATGCCTAGACCAAAACCAGGATCAAAAAAACCTGCATAATGTGCTCTGAAGTCTCCAATCCCTGTATCGTATGGTATCATTTCTCCAGCTAAATTTGATGGTATTACTACCTTCTCCTTTGATCTTAAAATATAAAACTTGTTTTTTTCAATTACTAATTTTTTATTGTTTTTTCTAATTACATTCCAAAAATCATTTATTTTATGAGATTTAATTTTAGAAAAATTAAGAACTGGAGTATGTTTTTTGGCTACGTAAGCAACTATATTTGACCCAGCTAGATCAACTGATAACTTTAATCCATTATCAATTTTAACATTGTCTCTAGTTTGATTTGAAATTTTTTGTTTTTTATTCAGGTTAATTAGCTGTTTATCAGTCAAATAATTATGATTTTTATTTACAAGTCTCAATTGATTTAAAGAATTATTTTTTTTAAAAGATACATCAAATGATCTTGATGTTATTTCTAAAAATATCTCACCTTTATAATTTTTAGGAATTTTTTCGTATTCTTCTGCATAATCAACAAGTGTTCTACAAAAAATATCTAATCTCCCAGTGCTACTTTTAGGGTTACAGTGACCAAATATATTATTTTTTAAGTTAAGAATTTCATTAAGTTTAACAATGTAAGTCTTGTTTTTTCTAAATATAAATTCTTTACTTAGATTTATTTTTTTAATAGCTAAATCTTTTAATTTATCTCTAACTTTTGAATTATAGGATAAGAAGCTATATTTAATTTCATAGCATTCCTCACTTAATGACAAGTCCATGCTTGATGGCTGTATTTGATTATTTGTAAT
>CACNSY010000024.1 GCA_902623255.1 uncultured Alphaproteobacteria bacterium
TTGATGATGATAAAAGATTGAGGGAGCTGTTAAAAGATTATTTAACAGAAAAAAATTTGAAAGTTTATCAAAGTGAGGATTACAACGAAGCAAAAGAAATTTTATCTCTAGTTTTGTTTGATTTAATCATTCTTGATAGAATGATGCCAAGTGGTGATGGCATAAAGCTTATTGAGCATGCAAAGCAATTTTCTAATACGCCTATAATCATGCTTACAGCAATGGGAGAGGACAAAGACAAAATTGATGGATTAAAAATTGGTGCTGATGATTATTTATCTAAACCATTTGAACCAGAAGAATTATTTTTAAGGATTAAAAAATTATTAAATTTATTTGAAAACCTTAAAAACAAAAAAAATAAAATTTCGTTTGGGGAATTTACTTTTGATACACTTAATTTCAAATTACAAAAAAATGATAGATTAATTTATTTAACAGAAGGTGAAAATAATTTACTTGTAAAATTAATCAATAAAAGAAATGATATCGTCTTAAGAGAAGAGCTAGCAGACCAAGAATTTGATGAAACTGAACTTAGAAAAGTTGATGTGCAAGTTACGCGTTTAAGACAAAAAATTGAAACAAATGCAAAACAACCTCAATTTATTAAAACTATTAGAGGTAAAGGATATAAATTAATTTGTAATGAATTTAATGATTAAAAAAATAATACCTTCTACGCTAATCGGAAGATCAATAATTATCATCTTTGTACCTATAATTATTATAGTTCTACTTACTTCTTTCGTTTTTTATCAGACCTCATGGAGTATTATTTCTAAAAGACTAACAGAGTCAGTGGCTGCAGATATCAATGTTCTAGTAAAATTAATAAATAATGATCTTTCTGATAATGCAATTAATATAGCTAATCAGGATTTCAAAATGAAAATTAATATTATTAATGATAAACAATTATTGGCTTCAAAATTTAGTTTAAATTCAGGAATATTATCTAATAGGTTAAATCAATCCTTAAGTAATTTGAAAAAAAAGTTTGATTATGATTTGTCTAATCTTGAAGAAGGTGTTTTAATATATATTCAGATTGATAATGATATTTTAGAAATTAATGTTGATAAAGACAGGCTATATAGTGAATCTGCTTTTGTCTTTCTACTTTGGATGATTTTTGCTTCTATCATTCTTTTTTTTATGTCTTACTTTTTAATGAGTAGACAATTAAGACCTTTAAAAAGACTGGCAATAATTGCTGAGACATTTGGAAGAGGTTTAGATGCTCCAGATATTAAGACTGCAGGTGCATATGAAATAAGGCAAACGGCCAATGCTTTCAATCAGATGAGAACTAGAATTAAAAGATTTTTAAAGCAAAGAACAGAAATGCTTGCTGGTGTTAGTCATGATCTTAGAACTCCTTTAACAAGAATGAAATTGCAAATTTCATTGATGAAAGATGAGAAAGCAAAATCTGAACTAGAAGTAGATATTAATGAAATGACTTCAATGTTGGATAGTTATGTTAGTTTTGTAAAAACAGAATCACCTGAACCAATAGAAACAATTATAATAAATGAATTAATTGGTGATATTGTAAAAACTGTTGAAAAAAATGGTGCTGAGTTGACTATTAAAGAGAAAAATACCATTCAAACTTCTGGTAGACAAATCCAACTCAAAAGAGCTTTCAATAACATAATTGATAATTCAAAAAGATATGCAAAACAAATTGAAATAATTCTTTATACAAATGAGAAAGACTGTGTAATTGAATTTAATGATGATGGTGAAGGTATACCAAGAGATAAATATGAAGATGTATTTAAACCATTTTTCACTTTAGATCCCTCCAGGAACAAACTTAAAGGCGAAAGCGGTTTAGGATTAACTATTACAAGGGATATTATTAGATCACATGGAGGTGATGTTAAATTATCTGAGTCAAATCTAGGGGGTCTTCAACTTAAAGTTTTACTTCCTCTTTGATTTAAAATAATTTACCTCCATTATTTACCGGTTTATCTGGAGATAATAAAACTGGTTCGTTTTCTAAATCTGGCACACCAAGAACTAATACCTCTGAAATAATTTTACCAATTTGTTTAGGTTTAAAGTTTACAACAGCAATAACTTGCTTATTAATTAATTCATCACTTTTATAATATTTTTGTAATTGTGCAGAAGTTTTTTTTATACCAATTTTTTCACCAAAATCTATTTTCAAAATTATGGATGGTTTTTTAAGTTCATTATATTCATAAGCTTCAATTACTGTTCCTATTCTTATATCTACATTTTCAAACTCTTTGTAATGTATCAAATTTTGAGAGCTCATGAAAATTTTACAAATTTTTCAATATTGTTTAGATATTTATCTAAGACACTCATTGTTTTTTCTAAACTTTCATTTTCATCATTAAGCCAAGTTAATAGGGTTATATAATAAAGCACAAAAATAATTTTTATTTTTAAGACACCCTTAATACCACTAGGATTAATATTTGCAAAAGTAGCAATTAAAATTTTGCTCTCAATTAATTTAGGAATAAGTTTTAATACTCCTTGTGGTCTAGACATAAAATGATTAATTATATTTTTAACAGAAGCTCTATATTCATTCAATATATCATAACGTTCCATCATAATTTCAAATAACATATCTCTCTGTGATGACTTTTCTATATTAACAAGATTTTTTTTTAATTGAAAATCAAAGAAGTCATTAATATTTAAGATTAAATCAATTTTATTATTCATATTTGTCACTTTAATATTAGATAAAAAATTTTTAAGATTAATATCTCTTAATTTTTTTTTCTCTAAATATTGTAAAGTCTTTTTTGCTAGAGTTATTTTATTTTGATTCACTTACCTTCACCTTGTTGTTTTGCTCTTGTGTATGCTGCCTTAAAAACTTGATTGAAAATACCATCAACCTTATTTATTTTCATTTTCTTGATACCTGCTTCGGTTGTACCTCCTCTAGTTGCAACAGTTTCAACCATTTTTTCAGCAGAAATATTATTAGAGTTTAATAAATTTAAAGAACCTCTAAAAGTTTCATTAATTAAAATTTTAGCTGTGTTTTTTGAAAAACCTAAATTAATTGCAGATTTTTCCATAATGTCAATTAACTGAAATATAAAACCTGGACCACTCCCTGATACAGCGGTTGCTTTGTCTATAAAAGTTTCATTTTTAAAAAAAAGAGTTGTACCACTTAGAGAGAACAATTTATCAATTTCTTTAATTTCTTTTTTATTAATATATTTATTCGTATAAATACAATGAACACCCTCTCCTATTAAAGCAGGTATGTTTGGCATTACTCTTGTAATTTTAATAATATTTAATAAATTTTTTTTAAAAATTTCAGTTTTTTTTCCAGCTATTACACTTATTACTATAGATTTTTTATTAAAATTTACATTTTTTAACTCTTTAAAGACATTTGTTAATTCAACAGGTCGAGTTGCAAATATTATATAATCAAAATTATTTTGAGTATTGATGTCATCAATTGATTTGAAAAATTTTATTTTCTTATTTCTATTTCTTTTTTTAAGAGTTGAATATTTTTTTTTATCTATAACACTGATTGTGTAATTCTTAGAGTTAGACCATCCTGAGATTAAAGATCCTCCCATATGACCACATCCAATTAATAAGATATTTTTCATCTATCTATAATATAGCAGTTTTATTAAAAAAATTAAGCTCTACCAATAACTTCAAAATTAGAAAATTTTATAGCTTCTTTAGGAGGAATGTCGTCAAAAAGAACTTGCTGAAAACTTGGATAAAATTTTTCACATTCATAAATTCCAATATCAACAAGATCTTCAAATTTTTTGTGCAATGTTTCTGTTGAATTATTTGATAATAAAGTATGTCTAAAAGCTGGGATACCATTTTTACTTGTTATATCAAAATGCCCAATCCATAAGTTCTCATTTATAAGTCCCAGTAGTTCATAAGCCTTATTGAGTTTAGTTTCAGGAAACTTAATATCAAAAGTTATTGAAAAACTAAGCGCGTTAATATTTTCAGACCATGTGAAATATAATCTGTAAGCGCACCAATGAGATGCTATCTCAGCAACTAATTCATGATCGGCAGCCCTACTAAAATTCCATTTTTTTTGATGAATAACATCTTCAATGATATCTATGGGATTTAACAATATATTCTCATTTTCCATACACTATATAGTCATGGCACATATAATTAGTACTATATATTGATTACTAGATTGGGCTCGTATTTTGCAAGGCAAAATCTATAAAAAATGTGAATTAGTTGAGGATTCCTACCTTTTTGATTTCTTTTTAATAGTTTTTTTCTTTTTAACTGTTTTTTTCTTAGATTTTACTGATCTTGAAGATGTTTTTTTTGATTTTTCATTTTCCACCATTACTTTTTGCACCATTTTTTTCAGTGCATCAAATTCATCTTTTTTAACAAGATTCATTTTTTTTATTATTTTGTTAACTCGTAAAGATACAATTGTTTCAATCTCTTCTTTAACACCTGAAAAAGTGCTCATAGCATCAACTGCAAATTTTGATAAATCGGAAAGTATTTTGTTTCTATCAACCATGTTATAATATTAAATATAGATAAATGAATTTTATTCAACCATCAATAGATCCAGTCATCTTATCTATCGGTTTCATTGAGATAAGATGGTACAGTTTAGCATATATCTTGGGATTTCTATTAGGAATTTATATTATTAAAAGATTAAATAAAATTTATGGGAATCAATACAGTAATAAAAATATAGATAGCTTTCTGATTTGGGCAGTATTAGGTGTGATTATCGGAGGACGAACAGGTTATGTTATTTTTTATCAACTTAATGAATTTTTAACTAATCCTTTTTATCTATTTGAAATTTGGAATGGAGGTATGTCATTTCATGGCGGGTTGATGGGTATAATAATAAGTACTTTAATATTTGCAAAAATTAATGGAAAAAGTTTTTTCTACCTATCTGATTTAGTTTCAATCGTTGCTCCTATTGGATTGTTCTTTGGTAGAATTGCAAACTTTATTAATACAGAGCTAATAGGTAGACCAACTGATTTTTATATATCAGTTATTTATCCATCAATAGATAATATACCAAGACATCCTTCTCAAATATATGAAGCTTTTCTTGAGGGAATTGTTTTATTTCTCATATTATTTATCTATTTTTATAAGATAAAAAAATACAAAATTTACGGAGTAATTAGTGGTCTATTTTTAATATTTTATTCTATATTTAGATTTTTAATTGAATACATCAGAGAACCAGATTTGCACCTAGGATTATTATTTAATTTTATTTCAATGGGTCAAATACTATGTATACCTTTTTTTATTTTTGGAATATTGATAATTCAAAATGTTAAGCAAAAAAAAAATTAATAAAATAAAACTTCTTAACAATAAAAAAAATTTGCGTTTAGATAAATTTATAGAAATGGCTCTTTTCGCAAGTAATGGTTATTATTTAAGAAAAAAACCCATAGGAAGAAAATTTGACTTTGTTACATCTCCAGAAGTTTCACAAATGTTTGGAGAAATTATTGGTGTGTATTTAGTTTATCAATGGAAAGAAAAAATTAACTCAAAATTTAATTTAATTGAATTAGGCCCAGGAAATGGAACTTTATTTAAAGATATAGCAAGAACTGCAAAGATACTGCCAAATTTTTTTGAAAATGCTGATGTTTGTTTTATAGAAATAAATAAAGAATTAAGAAAAATACAAGAAAAAAATTTAAATTATTTTAAACAATCAAAAATTAGATGGTCAAAAGCTTTAAATTTCAGATCTAAACTGCCTTCAATAATATATTCAAATGAATTTTTTGATTGTTTTCCTGTAAGGCAATTTTTAAATGATAATAATCATTGGTTTGAAAGATATGTAAAATTTAATGAAAAGGAAAATAAATATTATACTATTAATAAACGAGTAATTAGTAAAAAAATATTAGATTATTTAAGTAAATACAATAGACAAAATATTTATGAAGTTTCTTATTCAAGAAATAAATATTTTGAGCAAATATGTAAATATCTCAAAAAAAATAGAGGTTTATGTATTTTAATCGATTATGGATATAATAAGAAAATAAAAAACTTTACGTTACAAGCAATATATAATCATAAAAAAACCAGTATATTTGAAAATATAGGCCAACAAGACATTTCAAGTCATGTTAATTTCAGTGAATTAATTGAAATAGCAAAACAAAATAAATTACAAATCAACGAATTTGTTTCACAAAGAGATTTTTTGATAAAATATGGAATATTAGTACGAAAGCAAAAATTGCTAACTAAAAATTCAAATTTAAATAAAAATTTGTTGGATGAAGAAGTAGATAGATTAATTAATGTTGATAGGATGGGAAACTTATTTAAGT
>CACNSY010000025.1 GCA_902623255.1 uncultured Alphaproteobacteria bacterium
AAAAATCTTTTCAATTTCCATAATAAATATAAATTCAAATAAATATGGTATTTAACTTAGATATGTAGTTTGAATATTACAATAAGATTATTAAAATCTATTTAAAAATAAATTAGATATTAAAAATTATATTTACCACATTGAATGGATAATATCTGAACTATTAATTTTTACTAAATTCTCACATTTACTTTCAAAATCACTAAAATCATCTCTAAAAGTTGCTCCATTATTTTGTGCTTGCTCAAAATGATTATCTATTCCTGCTTGATTTTCATAAACCTCTGTTAAGATCAGAGACATATTGCCTGTTTTCTTTCCATCTTTAAATTCAGGGCCTATAGACCAATTTAACATTAGAAGTGCTTTATCGCCTTCCTTTGTATGTGTTTCCTTCATCCATTTTGTATGATCTTCTGCAATTCTTTTTGCAATATCATTAAGTTCAGGTTTAAAAATCCATAAATACTGAAGCTGTTTTTTATTTTGAAACATATTTCCTCCTTTTTTAAAAATAATACTAGTAAGTTAAGAAAATATTTCAAACAAATTATTGTTGAGAATTATTTTCCAATGTTTGTACATGAATATCTAAGTTTTCTATCACAGCATCATTATTAATATTTCCATAAAAGACACCCTTAATAGGTGATGCGTAACTTGCATCAAGTCCACAAGAAACACGTACGTATCTTTCATCTGGACTGCACTTATTTGTAGGATCAAATCCCACCCAACCTAAGTCATTTATATAAAATTCTGCCCACGCATGTGTAGATTGAAATTCTGAAGAATGGGAATTGTTATGCATATATCCATTTACGTATCTAGCAGGTATTCCTAAAGTTTTTGCTGCAGAAATCATAATATGTGCTTGATCCTGACAGACTCCCTTTTTCTGATTAAATGCTTCAATGGCTGTTGTTTGATTATTTGTCGTTAAAGGTTTGTATTCAATTTTTTCAGCTACTATATTCATCAGATTATGAGATGTTTCTAGATTTTCAATTTCATTAAAACCATTTTTAGCCTCTATAGCTAAATTTTTTATATCCACATTTGCTTTTGTTAAATTTGATTCTCTTAAGTAAACTAATGGATCTATTTTATCAGAAGCACTCTGGTAAATTCCTTTTGTATCAAATGTTTCAACTTTTCCAAGAACTGTAAATTGTATTTTTTTCACCTTGTTTGTATTTGTAAAACTTTGAATATTATTAGCCTCACCATCCTGATAAATTTTTGATTTTTTGGCTGAGTCGTTATGGACATTCCACTCTAAAATTTTAAGACCATTATATTCTGAAGGATGCAGTTTAGTGGTTTGAATTAATCCCGCAACTGGATCTTTATATTCATACTTAGTTGTGTGTTCGATTATTAGTTCCATATTAATTAAAAAACTCCTTATGTATTTCGTTATCAACACTAGATATTTTTCTAATAAATTGTGTTACAAATTGATGTAGACCATATTCAACAATAGTTTCTATTTTTTCTTCTTGAATTTTAGTATTTAGATCTTTTAAATTATTATAAATTCTTCCAACTTTTTCTGGACTGCATGTTAGGTTTGTTAAATGTTTAACAATATTCTGAATACAAAAACTTAAAGATCTAGGGCAGTTATTATTTAAAACTAAAAAGTCAGCAATTTTAGTTGCGGTAATATTACCATCGTATGCCCATCTAAAAGCTCTAAAAGAAGATAAAGAGCGAAGCAATATACTCCATTGCATATTATCGATATTACCACCTACATATTGAGGCTTAGGTAATAAAACAAAATACTTTACATCTAATAATCTAGCAGAATTATCAGCTCTCTCAATAAATAAACCAAGAAAAAGAAAATTATAACCATCATTTCTAAGCAAAGAGCTTAATGATCCTCTAAATAAGTTTACTTGTTCTATTGTCCACTCTGTCAGATCAGGTAAATCAGATTTTGTAAATTTTTGTTTTTTTAAGTTTAGTATCTCTTGATAAGTTTTATTAATTGCTAACCAAGACTCAGGGGTAAAGGAAGTTCTAACTACTAATGCGTTATTTCGTGCATTAAGAATACAATTGTAAACAGATGAAGGATTACTTTCATCAAAAAATAAATAATCTTCCACATTTTTCTGTTCAATTGTGTCATATTTATTTTTATATCCCTCAATTGCTCCAGCAGCAGATAAAACTGATTCCCATTCATTATTATAACCGCTTGGATTTGGAAAAAGAGACATTCTATAACCAACATCCAAAAGCCTGGCTGTAGTTTCAGCTCTTTCCATATAACGACTGATCCAATATAGGTATTCAGCAGTTCTACTTAACATTTTTATTCCTCATTCAGCCAAAACCCATGTGTCTTTCACACCGCCTCCTTGACTAGAATTTACAACAAACGAGCCTTCATTCATTGCAACTCTAGTTAAACCACCAGAACTTAATTGAGCTTGCTCTCCAATTAAACAAAATGGACGTAAATCTACCCTTCTTCCCTCAACTTGATTTTTGATTAGTGTTGGTGAAAATGAAAGATCAAGTAAAGGTTGAGCTATATATCCTTTTGGATTTGTTGAGAGTTTTGTTTTAAATTCATCTATAGAGGATTTAGAAGACTTTGGACCTATTAACATCCCATAACCTCCAGATCCATCAACCTCTTTTACGACAAGTTCATTTATATTATCTAAAACATATTTTAATTCTTGTTCCTTTTCGCAATTCCATGTTTCAACATTATCTAAGATTGGTTGTTCGCCTAAATAAAATTTGATCATCTGAGGTACATAAATATAAATTGCTTTGTCATCAGCTATACCTGCTCCAGGAGCTGAACATATATTGACACCACCTGTTCTATAAACATCCATAATTCCTGGAATACCAATTACAGATTGAGGATTAAAACATAGAGGATCTAAAAATTCGTCATCTATTCTTCTGTAAACAACATCCACTCTTTTTGGACCATCAACTGTTTTCATATAAAGATATTTTCCTTCAACAAATAAATCTGTTGATTCAACCATTTCAATACCCATTTGATCTGATAAAAAACTATGTTCGTAATAAGCGCTATTTAAAGGACCAGGTGTAAGCAACACACATACTGGTTCTGGATTTTCACATTTAATAGGAGCTAAACTCATCAAGGTTTGCAAAAGTCTTGTTGGGTAGTCATCTATTGGTGTTACTCTGTTGTTATGAAATAAATCAGGAAACATTCGCATCATTATTTCTCTATTTTCTAGCATGTAAGAAACACCACTTGGTGTTCGACAATTATCTTCTAAAACAAAATAATCATTGGGACCTGTTCTTACTAAATCAATACCAATTATAGGACTATAAATATCTCTAGGAGGAGAAAAACCAAACATTGAAGGTTCAAAAGATTTTTTTTTGTAAATAATTTCTTTAGGAATTATATTAGCTTTTATTATTTCACCTTGATTATAAATATCAGCAAGAAACGCATTAAGTGCTTTAGCTCTTTGGATTACTCCTCTTTCTAATCTTAACCATTCAGTATAGGTAAATATCCTTGGAATTAAATCAAACGGAATAATTCTTTCTCTTGCAGTTTCGTTATTTGTAGAAAATGTAATTCCAATATTTCTAAAATGAGTTTCAGCTTCAGCATTCTTTTCAAGAATAACTTTTGAAGTCATTTGATCTAACCAATCATTAATATTGTTATAATGATTTCTTATAACTGATTCAGATTGATACATTTCATTAAACATTAAGGAGTAAACCTCTTGAGATTTGAATAGAATTTCTTTTTACTATCTAACTTTTTAACCATAGTTATAACAAACCTTTCTTATCCGTTATAATTCATGCTTAGCTATGGAAATTAATAATAAGATCCGCGTTCCTTCAGCTTTAGCCTACTTCCGATCTGTTAATACAGATTGAACGATTTAATAACTTGCATGCGTTCCTTCAACTTTCGTTTACTTCCGTTTTGAATTATTCAAAATGAACGATGAAATTTTAATAATAAAATTTATTTATTTTTAAAAATGAATTTCATACTTATTTGATATGCATTTTTTGCATATACAAAATAATATTGAATTACTTGTGGTTTTAATAGTCTTTTATCGATCTAAGAAAACAAATATAAATAAAATAGCCCGTACAAATTAACCACATTAAAAGAACAATTGTATCATTTATAATTAAGTTTATTTCTGATTTTGTTACTAATCGCAGTGTTGTTGCTGCCCAAACAACAGTAAAAAAAATCGTTAAATTTCTAAATGATTTTACTCTTAGAGGATGAACAAACTTCCATGGAACGAATGTTAATACTGATAGAACAATTATCACAATTAGGTTTATCCATTCATTCGTATTTAATATAAAGAAATATAAAACTACTACATTCCAGACTGCAGGAAAGCCTTGGAAATAATAATCATCCGTTTTCATATTAACGTTGATAAAAGTGTACAAAGAAACTCCAAATATAAGAGCAGGCATAATCATTTCAAAACCTGATGGCACCATCTGAAACCAGTAAATCATTAAAGCTGGGTTAATAACGTAATTTAGATAATCAATAATGGAATCTAAAATAATCCCATCTAGATTTGGTGCTTTTTCTTCAACTCCGACCTTCCTAGCTAATGTTCCATCAACTCCATCTACAAGTAAGGCCATACCAAGCCATAAAAAACTACCAACTTGATCATTATTTAATATTGATACTAAGGCAAGAAACCCAAGTATAGCTCCAGAACCAGTGAAGGCATGCACACCCCATGCGGATATTTGATCTTTATCAACTTTCATAAATGATGTTGGTCTTTATCATTAAAACAAAAGAAAATAAAATTTTTGAAAAAAAAAGTAAAAAAATTAAGGTTTTAAACGATTTTAAAATTAGACTTATAACAAGTTTATAATATCACTATCTCCTTCAGCAAAATTATAATTTTTAAATTCATTTTTTGTAACCCAAGCCGAGTCTTCGTGTTCACTCAAAATAATTTCACCATTAGCATGAGAGCATATAAAATAATGTAATTTCACTTTTATTTTGTCATCTTGATAATTTTCTTCACCTAATTTATTTTTAATATTTATTTCTATATTAAGTTCTTCTTCTATTTCTCTTTTAAGTGCAATTTCAAAAGATTCCCCTTCTTCAACTTTTCCACCTGGAAATTCCCAACTTAATCCCATATGTTTATTTCTATTTCTTTGCGCAATAAAATATTTATCATCTTTTATTATTATTGCTGCAACAACATCGAATTTATCCATTAATTGGTATTATCACGAATAAACTGATTTGCTTTCTTTATTATATGATTTTTCCTCTCAGTATTCATTTTATCATAGATATTAACCATCATATTTAAACGAGGATTGGACTGAAAAAATTTTCTATTTTTATTAATAAAACGCCAATACAATCCGTCCATAATATCATTCCAATTACCTTTTTTAAAATTCATCATTTTCATAAAATAACTTGAACCACAAATATAAGGTTTGGTACTAAATATACCTCCATCACTAAACAATCCCATACCATAAACATTAGGTGACATTACCCAATCAGAGCTATCTACAAACATTTCCATAAACCAATTATAAACTTCATTAGGTTTAATTTCACATAAGTTCATAATGTTACATAAAACCATTAGTCTCTCAATATGATGAGTGTACCCATATTTTTGAGCGTTTTTAATTGAGTGATCTAAAGGATCTAATCCGGTTGTACCGTCATACCATTTTTTAGTAAGAGAATTTTTATGTTGAAAGAAATTATTTTCTTCTAATTGTTGATCATAATTTTGGTATATTCCTCTAATGAATTCTCTCCAACCAATAATTTGTCTAATATAACCTTCATAAGAATTAATTTTAATTTTATTTTCAACTTTTCTCACCCTCTCAATTATTAGATCTGGTGTTAATAAACCTAAATTAATCATGGGGCTTAGAACACTATGAAATAAAAAGTTATTATTAGTATCAACTGCATCTTCGTAATCACCAAATAAATTAAATTTTTTAATAATAAAATAATCTAACCATTTAACTGCATCTTCATAAGTTGTAGGTAGCCAAAAATTATCAACTTGGCCTGGGTGATTTTTAAAAATTGTGTTTATTTGTTGTTTTAAAGCTTTTGTATGCTTTGTTTCTTTTGCAATAATCATTTCTGGTATTTTAATATCTTTTGGGAGTTTTTTTCTGTTATCTTCATCAAAGCTCCATTTTCCACCTTTGGGCTTATTATTTTCCATCAAAATATCTATTTTTGCACGGGCAATTTTATAAAAATTTGCCATAAAAGGTTTTTTTGTTTTCCTTAAATAATCTTTAAATTCATCT
>CACNSY010000026.1 GCA_902623255.1 uncultured Alphaproteobacteria bacterium
CGTAATATTATTTACTAATATTCCATAACCTAGAATTGAAATTAGTATTAATATTTTAAATATTGGAAAAAATATTAAATTTAAATATTCTAAATCCATTATTTAATTAACATTTATAAAATTTTTCTAAGAAATCTGTAGTTTTATATGACGCACTAATAAGTTTTTTTGAAATTTCACGGTTTCCATTTTCAAATTTCTTTAATA
Source organism: uncultured Alphaproteobacteria bacterium (assembly GCA_902623255.1). Lineage (GTDB taxonomy): Bacteria > Pseudomonadota > Alphaproteobacteria > HIMB59 > CACPNW01. The sequence continues at coordinate 208 of CACNSY010000026.1, forward strand.
ATGAAGATAAAGGTGTTTCATTATTTTTAAATATAATTTTATTATTCGCATATATCTGATGATCAACCATATCATTTATAATATAATTATTATCATTTAAAATAATTTTTATTTTCCTTAATTTTTTTTTAAATAAATTTCCAGTAACTATCTTTACATTTATATTTTTATTAATTTTAAACATAAATTTTGTTACTAGACCTTTCCCATATTTATTATTTGAAATAATTTCCTTTTTTTCAACAATTGAAAAGTCTCTTCCCCAAAAAATTAAAAATAAAAGACTGATAGAGTGAAAGCCCCAATCCCAAATTGGATGGATATCCTTTCTAAATGGTCCAAAATTTCCTTCATAAACTATTATTTCCTTAATCTTTGTAAAATTTATATCTACAACATGTTTAAACTCTTCAAAAGTTTGAGAAAAATAATTTGTTAAGTTAGGATAAATAATAAGATCATTATTTTCCAAAATTCTTTTTATTTTCTGTAAATTTCTCAAAGTGTCACTTACGGGTTTTTCTATTATAAGGTGTATTTTTTTATGCTCTAATAGTTTGATAACTCTTAAGTTAACTTTAGGCAAAGCTGCAATATAAATGCAATCACAATTGTTAGATTCAATTAAACTTTCAATATTTTTGAAAACTTGAATTTTATTTTTAAAAATTTGGTTTTTTCGACAAACAATTGAGTGTAGATTATAATTTTTGTTTAAATTAATTTCATTAATTATTTTAAATGCCCAATTACCGCAACCTACTAAAGCAATATTAATCATATTAGTAGATTTTGTAATTAATTTTTGCCCATTCTAAAAATTTTTCTAATCCTTTTTCTAAAGATATTTTTGTTTTATAATTTAAATCTTTTTTTGCTTTATTTATATTGGGACATCTTCTTTGAGGCTCATCATCTGGGTAAGATTTAGGATGATCTATAAAATTTGCTCTTATTTTTTTAGTATAAATTTTTGTCAATATTTTATAAATATCTTTTACTGATACTTCCGGTTTGTTGTTCCCAATATTGTAAGCCTCACCAGATTTACCCAAGCAAATTACTCTAAGAAAACCTTCTATAGCATCTGAAATATAACAATAAGTTCTTGTTTGATTACCTGTTCCGTAAATATTTAATTTTTTATTATTTAATAAATTACTTAAAAAGTTTGGGAATATTCTATAATCTTTTTGACCCATCCCTGGCCCATATATGTTAAATGGCCTAATTATATTTGTGTGCAATTTGTAATAGTTATTATAAATATAGCATAACGTTTCTCCCAATCTTTTACTCTCATCGTAACATGCTCTAGGTCCCATTGAACTTACATTACCTCTATATGACTCTTTTGTAGGAACATTTTGTTTATCTGGATCTCCATATATCTCACTTGAACTAAAAAAAATAAACTTTGCATTATTCTTTTTTGCAATATCTAAAAGATTCCGTGTTCCATCAATGGCAACATCCAATGTTTTTATTGGTTGTTTTCTATAATAAAAGGGACTTGCTATACCTGCTGCATGAATAATAATATCTACTTTTTTATTGTGAGAAAACTTTTTTGAAACATCTTTTTTTATGAATTTAATATTAGATGTATTAATTAAATTTTTATATTTAAATTCTATATCATACACGATTAATTGAACTGGTTTACTTAATATTTTGTTATATTCCTTAAATACTTCAACAAAATATTTTCCTAAAAAACCACCTCCTCCAGTAATTAAAATTTTTTTACCATTAAATTTTTTTGCAATTTCATTTGTATTTTTAACTATATTTTTTATGTCTGTTTCTAAAAAAAAAGTCATTTCAACTTACTAAATGGAATTGGTTTATAAAAATCAACTTTAAATTTTCTAAAAAATTTTTTTATGTCTGTAAAATATTCGTAGGCAAAAACTAAAACTATATCAATATTTTTATTTATATTATTTTTTCTGGGTAAAATTTTTATATGCATTCCTGGTGAAAATCTATTTTGTTTAAGTGGACTATCATCGATTATATATCTTATTAAACTTGAGTCAATTTTTGCTACATTAGTAATTGTTGATACTCTTGCTGGTGAGCCGTAACCAATAATATTCAATTTTCTTTTATTCAAAGAAATTAGTTTATCTTTTAAAATTTTTGCATTTAAATAAATTTGTTTATTAAAAAATTTAAAAGCATTCATATTTAAATTTTGTTTTTCATCATTAATAATTTTTTTACACCTTTTTGTAATATTTGGACTTAAAGAGTTTTTAATATAACATCTAAGAGATCCGCCATGAACATTAATTTTTTCAATATCGTATAATGTCATATCAACATTTTTAAATAATTTATTTATAGAATTTGCGGAGTAGTAAAAAGGTCTGTCAAAATAAAATCTTTCAAATTCTAAATTATTTAAAAAATTTTGAAGATACTCTATTTCAATAATTAATGTACCATCTTTTTTTAAAAAGCTTTTTATATCTTTTGAAAATTGTATTGGGTTTTCAAGATGAGTAACAACGCTAGAGGCTACGATTAAATCAGGTTTTTGATATTCTTTTAAAATTTTTTTTATAATTTTATTATTAAAAAAACCTATAAATGTCTCTAAACCCCTGTCATTTGCTATTTTGCCCACATTAATAGATGGATCTATACCTATTGATTTAACATTTAATTTTTTTAATGGTTCTAGTAAGACACCATCATTAGATCCAACATCAACAACAAAATTATATTTTTTAATCTTTAATGCTAATTTTTCAAAATGTTCTTTCAACTTTTTATTTACAGAGGAAAGATAATAATAATCTTCAAATAAAATATTTCTATTTATTATTTTTTTTATTTGTCCAGACCTGCAGTTTTTACAAAATAGAATTTTTAAACTAAATTTTTTCTCATTCTTAACTTGAAATTTATTTTTAGGATACTTATTAGCGAGTGGTTGTTTTCCAAGATCGATTACTTCTACAATTTTTTCAGAATGACATATTCTACATTTCATAAAAAATATTTCTTAATTTTAGTTGAAACTATCCAATAGATCACAGAGAAAACATCATAGTATCGTATTTTTTTACCCTCTTTATATGTTCTACCATGATAATTAATACCTATTTCAAAAATTTTAGAATTTTTATTAATTATATATGTTAATATTTCAGCTTGTTGACCCCAATTATGACACTTAAGTTTTTTTACATCAATCAAGTCTCTTTTAAACATGCAGTAACAACAATAAATATCAGTAAAAGTAGTATTATTTAGCAAATTGAATAAAAATGTTATAAATTTATTTCCTATCATATGCCAAAAATGCAAAACTGATCTTCTTGCTCCAATAAATCTACTTCCCATCAATAAATCATAATTATATTTTTTATTTTCATCAAGAAACATTAGAATATCATTGGGGTCATATTCTAAATCTGCATCTTGTATTAAGATATAATCATGCGTACAATTTTTAATACCTTCGATAACAGCCTTTCCTTTACCAGAGTTATACTTTAGATGTATTGCATAGCTGTATAAATTTTTGTTACTTTCTATTATTTCCTTTGAATTATCTTTAGATCCATCATTAACTATAATAATTTCAAGCTTGCACTTGTTTTTTAAAATCTCCAATTTTTTGAGAATACTTAGTAAAGTTTTTTCTTCATTAAAAACTGGAATGATAATACTGAGACTTTGCATTTTAAATTTAATAAATTTTATACTATAATATTATCCATTATAAATCTATGTAAAGTAAGATATTTATTTATTCTAAAAAAGAAATTTTCAATAAAGTTATAATTTTATATTGTCCTTAACTAGATAGTTTGGTTGAACAAAAAAATTATTCCTCTTGAATATTTTGAAAATCTATTTTTAGAACCAATTAAGTTTTCAATTTCTTCTATATTTCCGTTTGAGTCTGCCTTTATTTCAAAAACATTGTTTTTCTCTCTAAAAAAATTATTATTATGTTTATAATCTTGATATTTTATATTTTCATCAAAAGTAATTCTGACATTTTTTAAGGTATAATAAGATCTTTGATAAATTACTATAATATTCGGTTTACAGACTCCATACTTTTTTGAAAAATAACCATTTTTTTCAAATTGATTTTTTTTTGATAAGGTAATTTTATCTGTTGTCTTAAATCTACCTTCCTCTGATGAAATTTTTTTTTCTAGAAAATATTCATTACTAAAATTAGGATATTCTCTTATTCTGATTTTGTATCTTGGTCTAATACCTTCTTCAGAGTCTATAAACATCGAAAGATTTATATTATCAAAATAAATACTTTTTATTATCCTTTTTTTGTAAATTTCTTTTAATCCATTATTATTTAATTTTTTGAACAAAAGAAAAGAATTTAGTTTTGTCATTGATATTTTTTGTTCTAGTCTAAATGTCATTTTTAAAATCCATCACTTTTGATAATTAATATTATTTTACTTCTATAAAATTAGAACGAAAATCAATATTAATTTGATTATTAAAATTGCTACAATTAAAATTTTTTACTGCAATATAACCACCATTAAATTCTTGCTTTTTATTATACGAACTAAAACAATTTTCTACATTGGATATTATTGCATTATCAATTTTAATTTTAGAAGTATCTTTCGATACAATACCATCATAAGAATTAACTATTTTTGACTCATCAATAAATATTTTTGAAAGCTCTCCAACTGAAATACCTTTATCTCCACAATCTTGAAGTTCTAATTTAGTTATTTGATGATTTCCAAAGCTAAAATCAACACAATCATTTCCAGCATTACTAATTTTTATTTCTTTTATATTGTTATTAGAAAAATCAAAATCTAAAGCATCAGAAAATGAGTTTTTTACATTAATAGTATTAATATATCCCGAGGAATTAATAAAATTAATACTATCTTCACATCTTCCATCCGAAGATACAATATCAATATTATGAAAATAAATATTTTCAAATGTAAGACATCCTGTAAAAATTTCTTTTTCGTAGTTTATAAGATTATTTAAA
>CACNSY010000027.1 GCA_902623255.1 uncultured Alphaproteobacteria bacterium
ATTTTTTTTAATACCAATTTCATTACTAGCATTAAAAAAATATTCTAAAATTGGATGATGGTCCTTACTTACATTATTTACTGGAATCTTTTCTTTTGTAAGAAATTCTTTATCATGATTTATTTGTTGCTCCATAGAACTGTATACTTTTTTTATATTTTCAAAACTCCATTCCTTATTGCTACCCCAATTTTCATAATCTGTTTCTAATCCTCTTGCATAGACCATTGCATTTATTGAACCAGAGCCACCTAAAACTTTACCTCTCGGATAATATATTTGCCTATTGAATAAATTATCTTGTTTTTCTGAGTAGAAGTTCCAATTAATTTTTTTATTATAAAATGTCATTCCATAACCAAGAGGAACGTCAATAATAGGATTATTATCTTTAGGCCCAGCCTCAATAAGGGCTATATTAAAATTAGTTTTAGTCAGAAGTTTATTTGCTATTATACTCCCTGCAGAACCTGCGCCAATAATTGCTATATCAATATTATTCAAATTAGAATGTTTGTGTTACTTTAGTTAAATATCTAGGATTGTCTGGATCTAATCCCTTTTCAAAAGAATAATTAACTATCCATGGATAAAATTTTGATAGAACTATTATTGGATCTAACTCTATCATTTCACTAGTGTTATATTTTAATTTTGTATTCGAGTTTTCATCATAGGTAATTTCATAGTGAAGATTAGTTAGCGAAATAATTTGATTAGAATCTTTTGCTACTATCATTCCACTTTTGTCTCTAAGTGAGATTGTAAATAATTTGAATGAGTTTTGTATCAAGCTTTTTGGCCCATGCATTACTTCAGCACTACTGAAAGGTTCTATCATTTCTTGACATAACTCTTTAAACTTTAGAGATATTTCATTAGAAATTGCATATCCAACACCCCTACTAATTATATATCCATTACTTATGGTTTTATCTAATATACTTGGATTCCATTGATTTTGATTATCTAAAATTAAATGATCACTTAGCTTTTCAATATGCTCATTAATATCTTTTTTATTAAGAGTGTTAAAAACAAGCTTTAAAATTATCAATAAAGACAAAACAAAAGTTTTTGTTGCTGCAACACTTTTTTCTTCTCCAGCATTTATATCAAAAAAATAATTAGATGTTTTTATAATTGGGCTATTTAAATTATTACTTATTAATATGGTCTTAGCTCCCATTTTTTGTACCATTTTATGACATTCAACTAAATCTTCACTTTTTCCTGATTGAGAAATTATGAAAACTAATGCTCTCGAAAAATCAAATTTTGATTCTTCTAAAGTTATTATAGATGGTGGCATGCTATATGTTGGTAGACCAAGATATTTTGCAAACATATAAGATAAATACAAAGCAGCACAATCCGAAGTACCTCTTGCAACAGTAACAACATAATCAATTTTTTTTTCTGATATTAAACTTGATATTTCCTGATAATTATTTTTATCATTTAGGATAAAATGATTAATTTTATTTGGAATTGAGAGTGCTTCTGATAAAACTTGGGAGCTAGACATTAATTTTTTTTCCTCTTAAATAAACTTCTTTAAGATTAAATTCTTTATCTAAAATAAGAAAATTACTTAAAAAATTTTTTTGAATTATACCAACATTATCTAGATTCAAATATTTAGAAGCATTATAACTTGTTAGAGCAACTGCTTCTTCTAATGAAAAGTCCATTGATATTAAATTTTTAAAAGTTTGATCCATAGTAACAATACTTCCAGCTAAAGTACCGTCAGACTTTATTTTAACTGAATTATTTTCTTTTCTTATATTATTTTTTGCAAAAATATATTCTCCATCATTTAGTCCACTTGCGTTAATTGAATCTGTTATTGCATACAGCCCAGGAATACATTTTTTTGCAATTTTGATTGCTTCTTTACTAACATGTATTTTATCACAGATTATTTCAGCATATTTTCCTTTTGAAAGAGCAGCTGATAAAACTCCTGGGGATCTATGATCATTTCCAGACATAGCATTATACAAATGTGTAAAACCAACTTCATAATTTTTCATAATTTTATCACAGCAAGAAAAATCTGCTAAAGTGTGACCAAATTGAACTTTAATATTTAGATTTGCTAAGTCATTTATAAATTCTTGCATCCCATCAATTTCTGGAGCTAAAGTAATGATTTTTACATCAGAAATTTCAAGAATTTTTTTTATAAAATCTGTAGATGGTTTTTCAGTTAAATTTGGTTGGGCACCAAGTTTATTAGGATTAATGAAAGGTCCTTCCAAATGGATACCAAGAATATTTTGATTGTCATTCTTTATTTCTTTAAATCCTTTTAATGCTGAAATAGTATTTTCTAGGGTATTAGTCCAAGTAGTAGGCATAATTGAAGTTGTCCCATGCCTCAGATGATATTTTGACATTTCAATAATTGATTTAGATCCCTCCATTACATCAAATCCATTACCACCATGACAATGCAGATCAATAAAACCAGGTATTATAATATTATTATAATCATCAGAGTCCTTTATTTTTAACTCATTAATTTTTTCACTGAAATATACATCACCAATATAGGTACAATTATGATTTATTATTTTTCCACTAACTTTATTTTGATCAATCATCTAAATTTAATATCTTATATAGTAATTTGTTGATTTTTAAAAAAATTATAAATGAGGATTAATCTTACTAAATTTTTTCTCTAATTTATCATTATTTCTTTTAGCATTTGGCATATTTACGCTGATATAAAATGGGAATAATTTTTCATTTTTTAATATATTTGCAACTTCAATTAAAATTGAATTTAAAATAAAAGATCCTGTAATTGTTGAAGCTGGTCCAACCATGTTATCTTTAATATTTATAATTGCATCACCTGGCGGTATCTTATTATCGATGAATATATCCGTTATTTCAAATAATCTTTTATTCAATTTAGATAGAGGGGCTTGTTTTGAGTATTTTACAGATGTTAGTGAAATAGTTTTTATTTTCTTTTGCTTAGCAATCAAAGCTGCTTCAACTGGAGCATGATTGACACCTGAATTAGATACAATCATCAAAATATCTTTGCTAGTAATTTTATATTTAGCTAGAGCTTTTTTGGCAATATTTGGAGTTCTTTCTAAAGCAGTAGCCTTTCTTGCTCCTTTTTTAAAACTAAGATCATCATCTCTTATTGGACATGCGGCAGCAAAACCTCCTGCTCTGTGAAATGACTCTTCTCCAAGTAACCTAGAATGTCCAGTTCCAAAAATATATAACTGCCCACCATTTTTATATGATTTGCTAATTAATTTAGCACACTGTAAGAATTTTTTTTCTTCTTCTTTTAAAATCTTCTTTAAAATTGAATTAATTTTTGAGGAATAAGATCTTGTTAATTTACTCATTTGAATTTTATAATGATGCTAGGGCAAATATTGCCCTAGCACAATAATGTAATTATTTGTATTCTTCTAATTCTTCAGCTGCTTCAGCTACTAAATCCGCAGCATCTCCTTCACCAAGAATTGCACCTTGGATCATAGAGTTCATAACAGTTTGAAAAGCTTTGTAGTCTACAAATAGTGGCTCTGGTCCACCATCGCCAATAGAATCAATAAACATCATCCAATAATCTTCATTGTATGGAGCTTCATTTCCAATTTGAGGATATTGCATAATTGGTGTTAGACCCCAATCAGTATCAAGACTGTATTGAGAATCACCTGATGTGATTATGCTAGCTAATTCCATTGCTTCTTTTTCAACACCTGTGTTTGAGAAAACTGCAACACTATCAGTGATTAAAAGCGTACCTTGACTTCCTTGTGGTCCAGCTGGAATTCTAACTGTTTTAACATCTAGACCTTCCTTATGCTGACCTCTACCCCAAGGTCCATTAATATACATAGCAATTTTTTCGTCATTAAATAGTTCTGTTAACTGAGATCTCTCCCAAGCTAAAGGACCTTCCTGAGCAACGTTTGCTAACTTTCCATAAAATTCTAATGTTTCAACAGTATTAGATGAATTTAAAGTTATTTCATTTGTCATTGGATCAATAACTTGTCCCCCATTACTGTATAGGTAGTTTAAGAATTGGTGCATAGTATTATCAAAATCTTTACCAGCTAGTCCAATTCCTGCAGCTCCATCAACATTTTTTGTTACAGCTTCAGCCATTGAATATAATTCATCCCAACTTTGAGGACCTTCACATGCAACACCTGCTTTTTCTAAAAGACCACAATTCATGAAAAGTGCTTTAGTTGAAAACGCATGAGGGAAACCCCAAGTTTTACCCATGTGTGTAACTGTATTTAAGATACCTGGTTGATACATTGCTTTTTGTGAATCAGGAATATTTGTTTCTAAAATATGTCCGTTTTCTGCAAGACCTTTTAGAGTTCTTGATCCAACATATGAAAATGCAACGGGATCACCTGCAATAGCAAGATTGATTACTTTATCCTGACATGTTCCCCAAGGAACAGCCTCTAGAGTTACAGTAACTCCAGGATTGTCTTCCATGTACTTATCAGCTATTTCAACATAATTAGGTCGAAGCTCACCGCCACAGAATACTCCGTGTACTTCAGCAGCATAAGTTTTAAAACCAACTAGTGAAAGTATAGCTATTGTAAGAAATGAAGATAGTTTTTTGAAATTCATAATTCCTCCATTTAAATATAGAAAAGAGATAACATTAAGAGGCTCTATGAAGCAAGTTAGTTTTTGGGTATTTTTCTAGTTTTTTACTGCTCCAGAAGTGAGTCCAGCAACAATATATTTCTGTAAAAAAAGAAAAATAATTAAGACAGGGGCTATCCCAACAAGAGAGGCTGCCATCATTTCATTCCATTTGACTGTTGTGTATCCTATAAATTCATAGAGTCCCGATGGGATAGGCATATATTCTTTTTTCTGGTTAAAAGTTATCGCGAATAAAAATTGTTGAGCATAAGATCCAATAAAAGCA
>CACNSY010000028.1 GCA_902623255.1 uncultured Alphaproteobacteria bacterium
TTTGTTTTATAAGAAATGAGAAGGCATATCCAGTAGAAGGCTTGCACGCACCTCCTCTTATACCAATATTGAAGATATTAGAATTAACCGATCTTTTCTCTCCTGCAAAAAACATTGGTATTACTCCTTTTTCTGAACTATGTTCTTTAAAATTATTAATATTATTTTTCTTTAAGTAATCATTTATTTTTTCTCTATACCAAGAGCTGCGAAAAACATCTTTTGAAAAGACCGTCGATTCAACAAGCGCTTTATTGTGACTAAATGGTAGGATGTATATAAAATGTAAAACATTATTTTCTTCAGTAAAATGCATCAAGGTTAATTTGTCTTCATTAAAAGTATTATCTGCCACGGTAATATTAATTCCAAAAAAATGTTGTAATAATTCACCTTTTTTTTCTTTTGCTGATCGTGAATCATATATATTCTCAGCGTAATATATTTTGTCATCAGCGGTGATTATTTTAAAATAATTTTGTTCAGGGAAATATTGGACAACTTGTTTGTTTATGATTTCTAATTTATTTTTTGTTTCTAAGCAAAATTTTTTCCAAGTTTTAAAACTAATTACGCAATAAGGTTTATCTAAACTTGTATGTGTTACATCGGTATTTTTGTCACCAATAGTCCATTTGTACCATTTTTTTTCAATAATTTTTTCAAATGGCTTCATCCAATCTGTTAACCAAAAACCGAAAATATTATCTCTTTTGTTTATATCTTGACTTTCAAATGCAATGATTTCGTTATAGCTATCCCCGTAAAGAATTTTATTTACAGCTAATCCACTAGGGCCTAAGCCAATTATTGCAGCTTTATAAATTTTCATTTGGGAAATTATCTCTAATTTTTTGATACTGATATTTCATAAAAGGGATAAAAATAAAAATAAAAATTGATTTAACTGTAATTATAGATTTTTCAAATAAGTTTAAATATGCTCTTTTTCTTAAATATTTTTTTTTATTGGATTTTATCTTAATGCCAATACCTCTATAAATATTAGCCGCAATGAATATGCCTAGTCTGGTAGATAGTGGGATATATTTTAAACCAGCAAAACCATTTTCGTAAAACTTATCTGAAAGACATATTACTTCATGAATTGCATTTAATATTCTTTCATCATTTTCTGAAGTTTTGTTATGAAAGTCAGTTAAATTTTTTAATGATATATCAGGTATCCAATTAGCAGGTAAATATATTCTTTTTATTTTAGAATCTTCATAAACATCTCTTGCTATGTTTGTTAGCTGCATTCCAATACCTAAATCAATTGCAGATCGTGCTGCCATATCATGTTTTACTCCAATAATTTTAGACATCATTAACCCAACAGTACCAGCAACATGATAAGAGTATTTTATAAGCTCTTCCTTGTTTTGAATTCTTGTTTTTTTCTGATCCAAAATTAATCCCTCTATTAAATCTATAAAAATTAAATTGTTAATTTCATTTTTTTGCAAAAAAATATTTACTTTATTATTTTTGTTTGTCCTTATTTCTTCAATTGAATTTTTGAGATAGATAGTTTGATCTTCGCTATATTTATCAGCTATATCATCAAAATGTCTACAAATTGAATAAAGTGTACCTGCATTTTTTTTGGTACTTTTTGGTAAAAAAAAACTTGCCCAATAAAAACTTTTACCCTCTCTTTTAAGATCAATAGATGAATTAAGCTGTAAATCAATCATTGTTATTTTAATTCAGCTCTAATTATATTTTCAACAACTTTTGCTGATGAGAGAACTCCTGGTATACCTGCTCCTGGATGGGATCCTGCAGCAGAAAAATATAGATTTTTAATTTTTTTATCTTTGTTATGGTATCTAAACCAAGCTGATTGTGTAAAGATGGGTGCTATAGAAAAACCTGCTCCATGCATAGAATTGTAATCATTTTTAAAATCTTTAGGATTCATCCAGAAAACATCCGTAATATTCTTTTCTAAATCTGGCATAATTGTTTGAGATAGTTCTTTAACTATTTTATTTTTAAGATTCTCTGATTCAGTATCCCAATCAACGTTGCCTTGTAAATTAGGTACTGGACACAAAACATAAAAGCTATCACAGCCTTCTGGGGCAAAGGATTTGTCTGTTGCAGTAGGTCTGTGAATGTATAAAGAAAAATCATCAGATAAAATTTTATTTTTAAAAATATCATGAAGTAAAGATTTAAATCTTTCAGTCATCCAAATAGTATGATGAGCGACTTTATGGTATTGTTTATTCGTACCAAAAAAAAGAACAAAAAGTCCCATTGAATACAATAAGTTTTTTTCTTTTAATACTGGTCTTCTTAAATTTTGTTTTTTTAAAAGTTTGGAGTAAACCATGGGTGGATCAGCATTACAAACAACTAGATCTATATTAGAAATTTCTTCATTGTTTGTTAATATTTTTGTTATCCTATTATTTTCAACAATAAATTCTTTTGCCTCTGTATTTGTTTTAATTTTAATACCACAATCAATCATTAATTGTTTTAATTCAGATACGATTTTACCAGTTCCACCCATACAAAAAAATACTCCCCATTTTCTCTCTAAATAATGAATCAAAGCGTAAATAGATGTTGTTGTGTGTGGATCGCCTCCAACTAAAAGTGGATGGATTGAAAATGCTTTTCTAAGATATGGATTTTTTAGATAACTATTTACAAGTTGAGATACTGTGAAATAACTTTTCAAAATTATCAAATTAGGAATAACTCCTAACATTTTAAAAAAAGAAATAAATGGTTTGTCAGCTAATTGTGTAAACCCTACATCAAATATTTTTTTTGATTGATGTAAAAGTTTAGAATATCCCTTTATATCTCTTCTATCAAATTTACTTATCTCACTGTTTGTTTTTTCAACTGTAGAGCAATAATCAAAAGTCTTACCGTCATGAAAATAATATCTATACCAGGGTTCAAGAGGAACAAAATTTAAATAATCTTCTCTTTTTTTTCCAAATAAGCTAAATAATTCATCGAAAAGAAAAGGCGCTGTTATTACCGTTGGTCCAGCATCGTGTTTAAAGCCATTCACTTCAAAAACTCTTGCTCTTCCTCCAAGCTCATCTAGTTTTTCAATAATTGTTGTATCGTACCCAAGTTTTTTTAATCTTAAGCTGATAGCTAATCCTCCGAAACCACTACCTATAACTACTGCTTTTTTTCCCATTTTTAATTTTGTAATTGTATTTAAATACCTTATTTCTTAATAAATATAATATTATTTATGCTTACAAAGACAGATTTATTTGAATTACTTAGTGTAAAAAATAAAGATTTTCAAATTCATGACCATGATCCTTTATTCACTGTTGAAGACTCTGAAAAGCTAAGGGGTGAAATTAAAGGGGCGCATACAAAAAATTTATTTTTAAAAAATAAAAAAAATAATTTTTTTCTTTTTAGTTGTGATGAAAATGCAAAGGTTGATTTAAAGAAATTTTCTAAATCTATCGATGCTAAGAATTTATCATTTGCTAATGCTGAATATTTAGAACAATTTTTGGGCATAAAACCAGGATCAGTCTCACCATTTGCCCTTCTTAATGACATAGGCAACGTTGTTGAATTTTACTTAGATGAAAAGCTTTTTAACAGTGAAATAATTAACTTCCACCCCCTAATTAACACCACAACTATAAGTTTAAAGACTTCAGAGTTTATAAACTTCCTGCTTGAAAATAATAAAAAAATTCATATTTTTTCTTTAGATAGTTATAGTATAGTCAAATCTTTATGAGTGAAAATTCGAATATCATTGATGTTACAGAAACAGAGTTTAATGACAAGGTTATTGAAGCAAGTGAAAGTAAACTGATTGTTGTTGATTTTTGGGCTCCTTGGTGTGGCCCATGTAAACAATTAACACCAATTTTAGAAAAAATAATATCAAAATCAGCAGATAAAATCAGCTTAGTAAAAATTAATATTGATGAAAATCAACAAATTGCTGCGCAATTAAGAATTCAATCAATTCCTACAGTTTATGCATTTAAAGATAAGCAAATTGTTAATGCATTTCAGGGCGTTATTCCTGAAGGTCAGATTATTGAATTTATTGAAAAATGCTTGGGATCTAAAATTAATGAAGACTTCACTGAATTTTATAATGAAATAGAAAGTGCCATGGCTGAAAATAAGTATGAAGAAACTAAAGAGACTCTTCTAGAATTTATTTCTAAAAACTCAGATGAAATTAAAGGTATTTGTTTTTATTTAGAGTGTTTGATAGAGCTTAAACAATTTGAAGAGGTTGAAGTTTTCATAAACTCATTAGAAAAAGATGTTCAAGAAAAAGAAGAGCTTAAACAGGTTTTAAAAAAAATGGAAATTGTGAAAAATAACTCATCCGGACCAAATATAAATGAGCTACTTGATAAGCTTGAGAAAGAACCGAATGATATCGATTTAATTTTAGAAATATCTGATAAATATTTTTCAATGAAAGAATATGAAAATGGAATGGATTTGCTTCTAAAAAATTATCCAAAAAATAAGGATAGTATAAAAAATAAGATGGTAGAATTTTTTGGTGTACTTGGAAATGCTGATCAAGTTACTATTCAATATAGAAAAAAACTTTCACAATTAATGTTTTCCTAACATGGAAATCCCTATTTTTCCTTTAAACGGTGCCGTCCTTTTTCCAGGAACAAGCTTGCCCCTGAATATATTTGAAAAAAGATATATTGAGATGGTTGATTATGCCCTTTCAAAAGAAAGATGTATAGGCATGATACAATCTGATGAAAAAGATGAACTCTATAATATTGGTTGTATTGGAAAAATTCATAGTTTTAGTGAAACAACAGA
>CACNSY010000029.1 GCA_902623255.1 uncultured Alphaproteobacteria bacterium
GCACTTCAATTCTTGTAAACTAATATGGGTTATTTTTCCTAAGTTATCTTCGTAAAATTTAAGTTCCCAGTCATCAATTTTATTTGTATCTTTATTAATTTTAACAATGATACTTTCTTCTTTTACTCTAATTTCTTGTTTTTCAATTTCGTAAACTAATTCATAATTTATTTTTTTATCTGTCGGGCCATAATTAAAAACTATATCTGTTTCTGCTCTAAAATATTTAGAATCTTCTGGCTTTGAAAGATAAATATTATTTGCGTACCTAGGCTTAAATTCATATCTTGTTGCATCATAAGGCTCATATAGAACAAATAGTTTTGTAATTAAATTTCTTCCTCTATATTCTTCGGTATCAAATATAACATTTATATTATACGGTTCGTCATCATTAGAATATTCGAATAAATTAGAATAAGGTTCTATTATTTTTTTATTATAATTAGGTCCTAGACCCTCTTTTAATTCTGCTAAAAGAGTACACTCTAAATTTGTGTAACTTCCGAGGTAGTTCCCAGTAAGCATATTATTATCCCAAGCTCTGCCAAATTTATCAATATCTTTAAATAAAATTAAATAAGAAAGAATAATAATAGTACTTAAAGAAAGAGGGATATACGATATGAAGAATCTTTTTAAAAAATTATTTAAAGGTATCCTGTTAATAAAAATAAGCTGATTAACAATTAATATCATTACAGATAAACAAAGAGAAATTATAAAAGGAGCATAATCCGACAAACTAGGAATTATTTGTCCGTAATTTCTTAAACCAGTTCCATTTAGATAATCTATAACGTAGTAAATAAATACAATATTTAGAAATAAACTAGAAAAACCAATTTTTGAATTAAGCGATCTTCTGACTATTATCATCATAACCACACAAATTATAATACCAATGATTGCAATTATTAATCTTGTATTTAGTGTGCTTTCAGCTTGTTGCTGAAGTAAATCTGATCCAAAAGGTGATTGCAATCTCAAAAAATTTAAGCTTGTCGCGTAAAAAAAAGAAACCAAGATTATTAAAACTAAAATACTATTTAACCAAAAAGAAATTATAGATTTAATTAAGTTGCTCACTTTTCTTAATCCTTATTAAAGTAGTTACTATTACTTAAACCCATTAATAAAATCATTTCGACACAAATATCACCATCTTTCTCTAATGCTGTATTTTCAAAAGGACTTCTTTCGGTTGTACTCATTTCTGCTAGGTATAAATTTGCATTATCAAATAAGTGTTTACCAACAAATTTCTTAGCTTCTTTTAAAGATATACCAGTATTTGAAGCATGAGCTTCTGTTACTGTATTAAACAGTTCAGCTGACATTGTAGAATTTGCTAAGAACCTATCTTCTTCAGAAGAAAAAACATTATCCCTTGGAAAGAAAGACATCGCTAGCTCTAAGCTTGCACATCTTAATAATACATAAGATAGATTTTTTGGATCATCTTCCGCTACTATTTTTTCAAGTGGAACTAGAGATTGTGATTTTACGCTAAAACTAAATAAACAGAATGAAAGTAAAATTAGAATACTTTTCATGATTTACATTACCATTAAGCAGAGAGATTGTTAAGCATTCTGGATTCACTAGCTATTTTCTAAAGCTATTTATTGATTATTAAAGCTATAATAATAAGCTCGAGAATTATAAGTTCTATCATAGGATAGGCCTATTATTTAAATAAAGCATATTTATGTCTAATCTTTTTTATATTATAAATAGCTGTGCCTATTGTTTATATTCTTACCAACGAAAGCATGCCTGATACCATTAAGATTGGTATTACTGATAATTTAGAAAGACGCATAAAAGAATTAGATAACACTAGTACACCACTACCTTTTGAGTGCTATTATGCTGTGGAAGTAGAGAACGCTAGTGCTATTGAAAAGAAAATTCACACTGGTTTAGACGACAAACGCATAAGGCAGAACAGAGAATTTTTTAACGCAACTCCTGAAAGTGCAAAAGCAATCTTGGAGATTGCAGAAGAAATGGGAGGAAAAAACGTAACACCTAAAGAAGTTATTGCCGAAACTGATCAAGATAAACAAGCACTCGATAAAGCAAAGAAAAGAAACGGTGCTTATGATTATTTTTCTATTCTAGGAATACCTCTAGGTACAATATTAACTTACTCAAAAGATCACACAATTACCTGCGAGGTCCTTGATAACAGAAAGGTAAGATTTAGAGATAGAATAACCTCACTTAGTGCATCAGCTTTAGAAATTGCAAACGAAATGGGATACGATTGGACAAAAATTAACGGTGCTGCTTATTGGTGTTATAATAAAAAAAGTCTCGTTGAATTGAGATTTGAGCATGACTAAATTAAAAAAATATAATTTTAATAAGAAATAATGAATATTTTAGAAGTTGTAACAAAAATTTCTGAAGAATTTCCAATTGCTAAAAAACAGCCAGTTAAAGATCACCCACTAAGAAAGTTTATAGAGAACGACGTTCCAAAAATCCTTAAAAATTCATTAGATAAAAAATATGATTATCTTAAAATAAGTAGCTCAGCTCAACAAGGTAAATGGGTTACAGCACCTTGGATTATATTTTTAAATCAAGCTATTACTAAATCAGCACAAGAGGGTTTTTATCCATCGATTTCATTTACAGAGGATTGTAAAAAATTAATTCTGCATATTGGACAAGGAATTGACGACTTAAAGAAAAACTATGGAAAAGAGTGGATTACTGTTTCAAAATCAAGAGCTTTGATAATGAAGCACAAACTTCCAGAACATAAGACAATTTTTATAGATAATCCGTCCCAAGTTAAGAATTATCGAAAATCAAAAAATCTAACCATCACTTCTCAATTCGGTAAGGTGCAATTAATAGATAAAATTAAAAGTGAAGAAGATTTAATTCATAAGATTTCTGAATTGTTAAATTTATTCGAATTGTTAATTGAACGAGGTGGAATTAACAATGAAGATATTAGTGAGGAAACAAAAGAACTAGTTATAGAGGGTGTTGAGGAAAAAATTGTAAAAAAGCATATTCAAATTGAAAAGGTTTATTATAAAAGAAGTCAGGGACTAATAAATTCTAGAAAAGAAAATAGTAATTATGATTGTGAGGCTTGTGGTTTTAATTTTAATTTGTTTTATAACGACTCGCCCAACTATATAGAAGCTCACCACATTATACCAATAAGCCAAATGATATCAGACAAAAGAGTAACAACAAAAGATGAAATCGCATTGTTATGTTCTAACTGTCATAAAATGATTCACAAATTTGGTTGTCCTAATTTGGAAGATTTTAAAAAATTACTGAAAAAATAAGTATGAGAAAATTAATTTTTATTATAGTTCTATTTTTTTCTACGAGTGTGTTTGCGCTAGAGTGGTTTGAAACATCTGATAAATTTAGTTTAGATTTATTAGTAAAGCAAGGCTATGAGATTGTTGACGTTAAGCAGGCTAATTCTGGCTCAGTAGCTGTTAATCGTTTAATTTATACACTTTCGCACCGAAAAGAGGGTGTTATAATTTGTGTAGTTGATTTTGATCTTGGACTTAGGAGACCAGTTAACACAAAGTGTTACGTAGAGAACATATTAGATTTATAATGCCAATAACCAGAAAAGACTCGATACTCAAACAATACTACGAAGCTAACGGACAAGAGTCCATGTTTGGTTATGACAATTTAGAATTTAAAACGATCAACCACCCAACGCCACACAGATTTGTTGATCTTTGTCCTGAGTTTAAATTAAAACAAAACAAAAAATCATTAATCGTTAACATTCCCGTAAAAGAATTAAACACCACAGAAGTTTTAGGGCAGTCGAACCACACTACCACAGTTAAAACACCATTTTTAACTTTAACGTAAATCCAAAACGTAAAACAATTTAATTTATTTATTAGATTTACGAAAAGAACTGTGGTCTGTGGTGAACTGTTAAAAAACTCAAGTAATCATTGAAAAATTAGACCCACAGTAAATTTTTTCAACTGTGGTAACTGTGGTGAACGCTCCTCTTACGCTCCAATCAAAAAAAGAATTCAGTTTTTATGATATAGTTTATCTAGGAAAAGGCCGATCTCAATTGTACATGGCAACCTTGCCAAGGTTGAAGTCGAGGGTTCGAATCCCTTCGCCCGCTCCAATTATCTTTAAATCCTGATCATTGCGCAGTAGTTAAGCAGTAGTATAGATAAAGTTTATTAATTATGCTTGATAATTCTTAGTTAAATTTAAAATTACTACCAGGTAGAGTTTTTATATAGTTCTCCATAAACACCCAGTCTATTGAACTTTTACTGTCTACAGGTAACTTTAATTTTGAATTTAAAAACCTAGTATTACTAGGTATTCTTCCATACGCATATCTATAGCGATTATGTTCGATAATGGGTATTAAAAAAAGTTTATGATATATATTTTTATTACCATCTTTAAATTGAAGCACAGATAAATTATTATTTGGTATGAATTCCTCAC
>CACNSY010000030.1 GCA_902623255.1 uncultured Alphaproteobacteria bacterium
ATCTTCATCTATTGGCGGTATGCACATGAGCCCAAATATAGATAATTTCATTTCATTTTTTAGAAAAAATAAGAAATCTTTTGTATCCTCTGGATAAATTCCACTTTTTGTTTTTTCTTTACCAGTATTAATTTGAAGAAAAATTTTTTTACTTTTTAACAAATTTTTGTGTTTTGCAAATTCCTTTGCTATTTTTTCTCTGTCTAAAGTATGAAAAACATCAAATAAATGTACCGCTGTTTTGACTTTATTTGACTGTAAAGGTCCTGTTAAATGTAGTTCAATTTTAGGGTTATTTTTTTTAAGAATTTGAAATTTTTCTTGCGCCTCTTGGACCCTATTTTCACCAAAAATATGAATTCCACAGTTCACAGCCTCTAATACACTATCAAGTGAATGATTTTTTGATATTGCAACAATTTTGCTAGAAAGGTTGGATTTTTTCAAAAAATCCTTAATTTCCTGGTATTTTTTAATATTAAACATAAGTTGGTATGTTGTAAAAAAACAACATTATTTAAAAAAATATAATGAATTACTATGCTTTTTTTGTAATTTATTCAATTTTTAAATAATACCTCCTTAATACAAGTTTGTTGCTTGTATTTAATGAATATTCATTAACTCAAAAGGAGTAATTATGAAAAAAGAACTATTAATGGGAACTGCTCTTGTTTCTACGCTAGGTGCTGCTTCAGTTGCTGAAGCTGTAACAGCTACTATGAGTGGTAACCACCAAACTGGTATGGAGTTTGATTCACCTACAGGTGGAACTGACACTAATGCTCAGATTAATGATAACAACTTCAGTATTTCTTTATCAGAAACTACTGACGGTGGAATGACTATTTCATCAAGCTTTAAGCTTATGGATGAAAATGGTTCTGCTGGTGATTTAGATGCTGGATTTACATTAGCATTTACTGATGGCTCTAAGCTTGATGTACTTAATGCTGGTAACGCTTCTGGATCTCATGCAGTATCTATCCCAGGTTCAGCTGGTGCGGAAGGTGTAGCTACTACATCAACTAACTCAGCAGAAACTGGATTAGACTTTGCTACTGGTTCAACTGTACTAGGTGTTGAGTATCACACTGCTGCTGATTTCATAGCAGATGGTTTAAAAGCATCTGTTTCACTTTCAACTGATAGTGGGGCTGCTGCTACAGCAACTTACAGAGTAGATAGTCACGTAGCAATTGGTGCAACTTATGTAACTGATCTAGGTGATACTGCTGTAACACTTGGTGGTGGTATTTCACAAGTAGAAGGATCAAAAACTACTGGTAATGCTGCTACTAATGATACTAATGGTTATCATGTTGGTTTAAGTGCTGTAACTGGTGATTTAACAGTTGCTGTCGGTTTTGCTGATGGTGATAAAGTTGGTGTAGGTCTTACTTCTGCTAACGAAATGACAGGTGATGTTGTGAAAGCTGGTGTGAAGTATGTAACTGGTGATTTAACATTTAATGTTGGTATTACTGCAGCAGACTCAACTGATAATACACTTGGTTCATCTGGTGGATCTGGTGATGCAAAAGATGTTACTTCTGCTAGTGTTTCATACGCTGTAGCTTCTGGTGTAACTGCAATTCTTGGTTACACTTCTTTAGAAGCAAGTGATGAAGGCTCTTCAACTGATGA
This sequence comes from uncultured Alphaproteobacteria bacterium, assembly GCA_902623255.1. Classification (GTDB taxonomy): domain Bacteria; phylum Pseudomonadota; class Alphaproteobacteria; order HIMB59; genus CACPNW01. Next base: position 1,648 of record CACNSY010000030.1, read on the forward strand.
TGGATCAGCATGGTATATCGGTGCTAATATGTCATTTTAATTAAAGATTTAATATCTTTAAAAACGGCACTTTAACGAGTGCCGTTTTTTTTATGTTTTACATTTAGCTCTCAATACAATAATTACATTTTAATGATTATGGTCAGGCTGTTGCTTTTATCTTTTTTATTTTTCTTGATGTCTTGTAATAGTAATAAGAGTGAGGAAGAGATGGACAAATTATGGTCAAAAGCACAAACAAGAAATGAAATTTTAGAAAGATCTGGCACAAAATTTAATTCTGCAACAGATATGGAGCTAGCAATGAGAGATGCAGAGAATAGGCTTCAAACAGGTGGCGGTTTGCTTGGTAAAGGCGGCATTTCGTTCAGTGGCATTTTAAATAATCAGGAGAAAAATAATTCTTCAAAAACAATTGTTATGTCTGTAAATCCTTATCTTTGGAAGGGTGCATTGGAAACTATTGATTTTATGCCTCTGAGCTCCGCTGATCAAATTGGAGGCACTATAATTACTGACTGGTATTCAACATCTACAAACCCTAATGAAAGGTGTAAACTTAATATTTTTATTTCTGGAAATAAACTTAATACAGAAAATCTTAAAGTAACTTCTTTTTGTCAAGAATTTAAAGATCCCGTTTGGGTAAATAAAAAAGTTTTACAAGAAGATAATATTAAAATTGAAAACGCTATATTAAATAAAGCAAAGAAATTAAAACTTCAATCAAGTTAAAAGTGTCATCACGATACAATCATAAAGTAGTTGAAAAAAAATGGCAGACCGTTTGGTCAGATAAAAAAATATTTCAAACAACAATAGATGAAAATAAAGAAAAATTTTATGTATTAGAAATGTTTCCTTATCCCTCAGGAAAAATTCATATGGGTCATGTAAGAAATTATACTTTGGGTGATGTAGTTGCAAGATATAAGCGAATGAAAGGTTATAATGTTTTACACCCTATGGGCTGGGATGCTTTTGGTTTACCTGCTGAGAATGCAGCTTTAATTGAAAAAAAACATCCAGAGAATTGGACTTATCAAAATATAAAAACTATGAAAAACCAACTTTTAAAAATGGGTTTATCTTTAGATTGGACAAGAGAAATTGCAACGTGTCATCCTGATTATTATAAACATGAGCAAAAATTTTTTATAGATATGTTTAACGCAGGACTAGCTTATAAAAAAGAGGCTGAAGTTAATTGGGACCCAGTAGATAAAACAGTTCTAGCGAATGAACAAGTAATTGATGGTAGAGGATGGAGATCTGGTGCAATTGTTGAAAAGAAAAAGCTTTCACAATGGTTTTTAAAAATTAGCAAATACTCAGACGAGCTTTTAACAGATTTAGAAAAATTAGATAATTGGCCAAATAAAGTAAAAATTATGCAGTCTAATTGGATTGGTAAATCAACAGGCGCTGAAATAGATTTTAAAGTTTCAGAAAATGATAAAAAAATTAAAGTATTTACAACGAGACCTGATACAATTTTTGGAGCCACATTTATAGCCTTATCAAATGAACATGAATTAGTTGTTGAGCTTTCAAAAAAAAATATTGATTTACAAAAGTTCGTTAAAAGTTGTGAAAAGTTAGATCCTGAGAAAACCAAAAGGGGTTTCAATATAAATTTATTCGTAGATCATCCTTTTATAAAAGGTAAAAAACTTCCAATCTTTGTAGCTAATTTTGTTTTAAAGGAGTATGGGCTTGGTGCTATTTTTGGGTGTCCTGCACATGATCAAAGAGATTTAGATTTCGCAAGACAATATAATCTTGATGTAATACCTGTTGTTAAACCAAGCAATGTTGATTTCAATTCTTTCAAAATTGATGATGAAGCGTTTACTGATGAAGGAATTTTAATTAATTCTGAATTTTTAAACGGATTAAATATAAAAGAAGCAAAAAATAAAATAATTAATGAAATAGAAAAGAAAAAAATAGGAGAGAAGAAAGTAAATTTTAAATTAAGAGACTGGGGTATTTCAAGACAAAGATTCTGGGGTTGTCCAATACCCATTATTTACAGAGAGGATGGAGAAATACTAGCGGTTGAAGAAGAAGACCTTCCTGTAAAACTTCCTGAAATAAAAAACTTTAGTGAGTCTTCAAGCGCACTAAGTAATATTTCTTCTTGGAAAGAGACTGTTTGCACAAAAACAGGTATGAAGGCATATAGAGAAACAGATACATTTGATACATTTTTTGAATCATCTTGGTATTATTTTCGATATTGTAATGCAAGATTGGATAAACCTTTCGAACAGAAAGATATAGAATATTGGTTACCAGTTGATCAATATATCGGAGGAATTGAGCATGCTATATTGCACCTACTATATTCGAGGTTTTTTACAAAAGCATTACGAGATCTTGGTTATTTTAATTTAAACGAACCTTTTAAAGGTTTATTCACCCAAGGTATGGTTACTCACTTAACATACATGAATAAAAATGGAGAATGGGTTGAGCCTAAAGATGTTGAAAAAATTGACGGACAACTAAAAGATAAAAATGGATATGGTGTTGAAACAGGAAAAATTGAAAAAATGAGTAAGTCAAAAAAAAATGTTGTTGATCCTAATGATATTATTGAAACATATGGTGCAGACACAGCTAGATGGTTTATGTTATCTGATAGCCCACCAGAAAGAGATCTGCAGTGGACTGAAACTGGAATAGCTGCTTCTTTTAAGTTTATAAATAAGATTTATGAATTGGTTT
>CACNSY010000031.1 GCA_902623255.1 uncultured Alphaproteobacteria bacterium
TGCACAAACAAAAGTAAGTTATAATAGTATTTCAAAAAAAAATTGGATTAATTCTAAGGATAATAAAATATTTTTAAGTGGAGACTGGATTTTAGGAAAAAGTCTAAGTGATGCCTGGGATGCAGGTGAAAAATTATCTCATTATATTAAGATTTTATCAATTTAATATTAATTATTAAAATATCTTTTAATATTTTTAGCTGCCTGTCTTATTCTTTGAGTATTTTCTACTAGACCAATACGAACAAAACCTTCCCCTCCTTTTCCAAAAGCTAAACCAGGAGCTACTGCAACGTCAGCATTTATCATTAAATTTTTGGCAAACTTCATAGAACCCATTTTTTTATATTTATTTGGTAAAGGAGCCCATACAAACATTGATGCTTCAGGCTCTGGAATTTTATCCCAACCAGCCCTTTCAAAAGTTTCTATTAAAACATCTCTTCTTTTTTTATAAGTCTCTCTTATTTCTTCTACACATTTTTGAGATCCATTTAGAGCAGCAGTTGCTGCTACTTGAACAGGTGTAAAAGCACCATAATCTACATACGATTTAATTTTTGTTAATGCTTCAATTAAAGTTTTGTTTCCAACTGCAAAACCTATTCTCCATCCTGCCATTGCATAAGTTTTAGATAAAGTCGTAAATTCAACAGCTATGTTCTTAGCTCCATTAACTTCTAATATTGACGGAGGTGGATATTTACCAAAATAAATTTCAGAATAAGCTAAATCAGATAAAATATAAACTTGATATTTTTTTGCAATTTTTACTAATTCTTTATAAAAATCTAAATCAACTATCTGAGCTGTTGGATTAGAAGGAAAAGAAACAATAATAACTTTTATTGAAGAGTATTTTTTCAAATTATTAACTATATCTGATAAAAATCTGTTTCTATCGAACTGTCCATTAAAAAATGTTTGCAAAGGTGTTAGTTTAGCTCCGGCAATCATAAAACCATATGGATGAACAGGATATGATGGATCAGGACATAATATTCTGTCTCCTCTTGAAGTTATAGCTTGCGCTAAATTTGCTAATCCTTCCTTTGAGCCAATTGTTACTATAATTTCACTTGATGGATTTAAATTAACATTAAATCTTTTATTGTAATATTTAGCTTGAGCTTTTCTTAATCCATTAATGCCTTTTGAAACTGAATAACGCCCAACACCTGGTTTATCTATAACTTCTTTCAATTTCTGTCTTATGTGAAGAGGTGTTGGCATATCAGGATTACCCATGCCAAAATCAATAATATCCCTACCCTCAGATCTTAGTTTCATTTTTAATGAATTTATCTCTCCAAATATATATGGGGGGAGTCTGTTAATTCTTTCAAATTTAGATTTCACTTTTTAAGCAATAATTAATTATTGATAATAATACCAGTTTAAATAAAATTGATTTTTAATAATATTATTCCTATTTTTATATTGTGATTAAATTATTTTACTATTTTTTACCATTTATCGCTCTCTTTCTACCAAGTTTATGGGTAAATTATATTTTAAGAAAATATAATAAAATTTTACCTGATATGCCCTTTACTGGGAGAGAACTTGGAAAAAAAATACTTGAAGAAGAAAAAATCACTAATGTATCAATTAATCCTATTCAGCAATTAGATCATTACAATCCTAAAGATAAAAAAATACATATATCTACAGATAAACTTGATAAAAAAAGTATAACAAGCATTGCGGTTGTTGCTCATGAAATTGGTCATGCAATTCAAGATAAAGAAAACTATAAGCCACTTATCCTTAGACAATCATTAATTGAAAAAACAATGATCTTTCAGAGAATTGGTTCATTTTTATTAATTATAGGACTACCATCAATATTTGCCTTCACTAAAAGTCCATTTATCACCCTTATAGCTGCAATAATAATAATGGGGTGTTTATCGACAAATGTGTTGATCCATTTAATTACTCTTCCTGTAGAATTTAATGCAAGTTTTAAGAAAGCTTTACCAATACTCAAAAGGTATGTTCCTAAAGAGAATATGTACCAATGTAAATCTGTTTTAAGAGCTGCAGCATTGACATATTTAGCTCAATCAATTGTGAGTATATTTAGATTAAAAATAATACTGTTATCTTTTATCAATATTTTTAAGTCTATTATAAGAAGATAATATTTTTCTCTTTAAATAAAATGGGAAATTTATTAAGTTAGATAATTAATGAATTTAAGTGAAAAAATATCTTTAATACTAGTAGATAAAGGTTTTTCTTTGTCTCCAAAGAAAAATACTGAAGATTTAATCAATTCAGGTGCAGAATTTCATAAAAGTAATGAAGACATCAAAATTGCAGAACAGCATGGTATTGCTGATCAAATTTTTATTCTTTTAAAAGGTGAAGCAGAATACGTAAAATATCATAATAATGTTTTTTACAAGTTAGCAACATTAAAAAATGACGGATCACCTCTTGGTATTTCAGGCTTAAATGCGCCAGGTAGGTATATGTCAGATATATTTGTTAAAGGTAATTCAGAATATATTTCTATCAAAATAGAAAAATTAAAAGAATTAGAAGATTTAGATCCTGACTATGCAAGTTTTTTTTATTCTTTTTTATTATTTGAATCAGTTAATTTAATATGGTCATCTCGTAATTTAGAAAAACCCATTGAGCAAAAAAATTTTAATTTAGCAGATGGTGTTAAAACTGGTGGAGATATTGTAAATACAAAAAGAATTAAAAATTCTGCATTTTTAGCTTTTCTTGATGATAACGACTTAGATGAATTAATACATTATGCAAACGTTAGATTATTTTCTGTTGATGAATTTATAACATTAGAAGGAAGAAAATCTGATGGAATAAATATTTTATTAAAAGGTAAGGTTGAAGCCTCTTTTACAAATCTGAAAGATGACCAATTAGAAAATAATTCAAGATCAATAGCTAGACCAGGAGTAGCATTATCCTTATCTTCAGGACTGCATGAAATTGAATCACCCTACTCCTTAAAAGCAACAAGAGATACAACGATATTAAAATTTTCAAATGAGTTTATTGATAATTTAATTAAAACCAATCCAGAATTGGCAATTAAATTTTTTAAAAGACAATTATGGCAATTAGGACGATATATTCAAAGTTCAACAGGATTAACAACCTATCCAGCTAAAAATGAAAAAGAGTTTTTCCAATATTTATTAGATGATAATTCTGCAACAATACCTAGTAATTCAAAACTTTATACAATACCTCATTTATTAGAAAATCATTTAACTCACTCTTTAGCATTCGATACAATTTATGATTTAATTATCACAGGTAACGATGATGAAAAATCTATTGCTAGTTTAATGATTGATGCATTAAGTGGTATAGAAAGAAAAAATAGATTTTTCAAACAACTAAACAAAATATACAACAGAGTAGCAACTTCATATGATTCAATAAATAAACAAGCATTACAAAAATTAACAAATTCAGATTTTATAAAAGCTTTTGATCAAGTACCTTATGTTATAAAAGGTATGGATAATTTACCTGATGAACCTACAAACATATTTTTTTATAATCATTTGGCGAGCATTGAAGAAAATAGTTTAGCTAATGGACATCAATTTAGTATAGATAGTCACTTTATAAGTGCAAAAATTTTATTTCCAAAATATGGTGATGGTGGTCAAAGAATTGCTCGATATTCTAGAAATACAGAATTTTGGAGATATAATTATTATGAGAATTTAGATTATATTTTCGTCCATACACCAGAATCAGATTATTTAAATGAAACTCAAGAGCAAAAAAAGAAGAGGAAAAGTAAATTATTTATCGAAACTCAAAATATTTTTGATCAAAACAGACCTTTAGTTATAGCGCCAGAAGGTACATCTGAAACTGAAGATAATTTAACTCCAAATTCCCCAGGTCCATTAAAACCAGGTGCATTTTTATTAGCAGATCAATTAAAACCAGAGCCTCTTCTTGTTCCAATTGCATTA
>CACNSY010000032.1 GCA_902623255.1 uncultured Alphaproteobacteria bacterium
AAAAAAATTCGGTAAGCCGGCCATAAACAAAAGGATAATTAAATGTATTAGTGTTGAAAAAATAACTCCTGATGTTTTAGGATTTAAATTTTCAAAAAAGTTTAGAATTTTTAAACTATTATAGGTTATACGATCCATCTATTGCTCAAGATTTTGAGTAATTAATGCAACTTTAATATATCCTGCTGAATTTATTATGGACATAATTTCCATAATCCTTCCATACGCTACCACTCTATCACCTCGTATATAAATTCTTGCTTCTGTGTTTTGTTCAGTAATAGCGTTTAGTCGAGGAATTAAATTTTCTACTTCAACCTTTGATTCTCCAATGTAGACTTCTCCATCTAACTTTACAGTTATTTCAATTGGATCTTTAATATCAGTTAATGCAGTAGCTTTAACCTTTGGTAAATCAACTTTAATTCCAACCGTTAGTAGAGGTGCGGTAACCATAAAAACAATTAGTAAAACAAGCATAACATCCACAAAAGGTGTAACGTTAATTTCACTCATTTGAGTGTATCTTTGCTTCTTTCGTTTGTTTAAATTATTTGAGGTAATCAATTTATTTTTTCTCTAATTGTCTAAAAAAAATTGTTGAGAATTCATCCATAAATGTTTCCAAGGATATAAAATATTTTGATAAATCGTTTGAAATTTTATTGTATGCAACTACAGCAGGTATAGCTACAAAAAGACCTAATGCAGTTGCAAAAAGGGCCTCAGCAATTCCTGGTGCAACTACTGCTAAATTTGTATTTTGAGCTATTGCAATAGATTTAAAACTATTCATTATACCCCAGACTGTTCCAAATAACCCAATAAAAGGTGCAGTTGATCCAGCAGTTGCGAGGAATGTTAAATTTCTTTCAACATTTTCACTTTCTTTATTAAAAACAACTGTCATTGATCTCATCATTCTATCTTTTAAAGAGTTAATATCAGATGTATCATTTTCAAACTGAGTTTTACTTTTTTTCCACTCTAAAATTGCAGCACAAAATAATTTTGATTTTGGATCTGTCTGATTAAAGTTTAAAGTTTCATATAAATCTTCAAATGAATTTCCAGACCAAAAAATATCTTCAAATTCTTTTTCAAGTTTTTTTAATTGTCTAATTCTTAAAATTTTTGAAATTATTACATTCCAAGAATAAAGAGAAGCCAGGATTAAAATTATAATTACAGATTTAACTACAAGGTCAGCTTGCATAAATAACGCAAGCATTGAAAAATCTGGAGCTTCTGTCGATAAATTAGTGCTATTTATATCTGCCATAATAATTATTTTTTAATTTTTTCAAGATCACTACTATGAACCATAACCCAAAAACCTGGTCTATTTTTTTCACATAATGCTATTACTGGAGTCTTACCCTCTTCTTTGGCAAGCTTTGCGGTATCATCCCATAAACTGATTGCTGTATGCTTTGCTCTTAATTTACATTCTATGAATAAATCTTCATGAATTACATCAGCTCTTGTTACTTTACCATTACCTCCGCTCAAAGGTGTCCTTTTCCCATTGAAATAATTTGCAACATCTCTTTCTCTTTTTTTCCAGGCTTTATCAGGCATCTATATTCCTTTCATTAGGCTGTGAGTGAAGATAATACATTATCATCAACTTCAAAATTTGATGATACAACTTGAACGTCGTCATTGTCTTCTAAAACTTCAAGTAATTTAAATAGTTTGTCTGCTGTATCTTTTCCAATATTTATATTATTTTTACTTTTCCAGATTAAATTTGCAGAGTTAGTCTGACCATACTGTTTAATTAATCTATCATTAAGTTCATGCAAATTATGTTGATCACAGTATATTGAATATTCAGTGTCATTAATTTCATAATCTTCACTATCATTTTCAATAAGAAATTCTAGAAGCTGATCTTCTTTTACTAAGTTTTTATCAAGAGTGATATTTCCAAATCTATCAAAACCAAAACTAACACTACCTGTTTCACCCAAATTACCTCCATGTTTGCTAAAAGATGATCTAATCTCTGCAGCTGTTCTATTTTTATTATTTGTAAGGGCCTCAACTATTATTGCAACACCTTCAGGTCCATACCCCTCATATCTTACTTCTTCATAATTACTATCAGGGTCATTTCCTTGACCTTTTTTAATTGCTCTCTCAATGTTATCTTTTGGCATATTTAGAGACTTGGCTGAAGCAATTGCAGATCTTAATCTAATATTACTTTCAATATCTTCACCACCGACTTTGACTGCAACAGATATTTCTCTTCCAAGTCTTGAAAATACCTTTGCTCTTTTTTTATCTTGAGCACCTTTTCGATGCATAATATTTTTAAACTTTGAGTGTCCTGCCATTTCGAGTAGATTTATAAATATTTTATCCGATGTTAGTAAAGATATAAAATATTAGTTAAATGTGTCTAATATATGTAAATTATGTCTCTTGAATTGGGGTGATATTTTTGGCTAAACCATTATTAATATCAATTTCTATTAGAGCTCCACATATAGTTATATTTTCAGTAGCAGGTGTAAATCTACCTTCAGCCCTAAATCCCTTAACAAATCCATGTATTGGATTTTTTATATCGAAACCAATTATTGAATTGTAATCACCTGACATTCCAACATCTGTTTGATAAGCTGTACCTTTGGGTAAAATAACAGTGTCAGCTGTTGGCACATGAGTATGTGTACCTAGAACTGCAGTAGCTTGTCCATCAACATAATATCCAAATGCCTTTTTTTCAGAAGTTGCTTCACCATGCATATCAATAATTATCGCATCACATGTACTACCTAATTTCTCTTTTTGAAGAAATTCAATTATACTTTTAAATGGATCATCTAATGATAAATTCATAAATAATCTTAACATTACTTGTACTACGATAATTTTTTTTCCATTTAAAAGTTCAAACTTATAATATCCTTTTCCAGGAACACCATCAGGGTAATTCAAAGCTCTGATTATCTTTGGATTTTCTTCAATATAAGAAAGCATATCTCTTTGATCCCATGCATGATTACCAAGTGTAATTAAATCTAATCCGCTGGAAAATAATTCTTCAGCATCCTTTTTTGAAAGTCCATAACCAGAAGTAGCATTTTCACCATTAGCAATAACCATGTCTGTATTGTATTTAGATTTGAGTGTTGGTAAAATTTCTTTAATTTTTTTTCGTGATGCCTTGCCGACAATATCACCTATAAAAAGAATTTTCATTGAAAACTATATAAATTTTTTTCAGTAATAACATAATCCACTTTAAAATCAAATTTGTCTATAGGTATGTAATCTAACTTTTGTTCTTCATATGCATAGGCTACAGAGATGAATCTATGATTAATTTTATTTAAATAAGCAAAAGTCCTGTCATAATAACCACCGCCATAACCTAATCTGTTTCCCTTATTATCAAAAGCTAAACAAGGAACAAAAATTAATTCAGGACTTAAAATTTTATTTTTATTTTGAGGCTCTGATATATTCATATGTCCTTTTACAAAATTCTCTTCACTCTTAAATTGCTTAAAGATT
>CACNSY010000033.1 GCA_902623255.1 uncultured Alphaproteobacteria bacterium
AAAGGTATAGATTTTAAAGAAAAGAACAAAATTTTTGATAGATTTTATACTGATAGGATAGAGGATAGAGACCAACATTCTGGTCTTGGGCTTTCAATATCGTACGAGATAATTAATTTATTTAATGGTTCAATTGAATTAACAGAAAGTGACAAATTAGACTTTAGAGGTGCTTGTTTTCTGATTAAATTACCATTAAAAAGTCAAAATAATCATAAAGGGATACAATCATGAGTGAAGATTTTAAGGTTAAAGACATAAGTTTAGCTGATTTTGGTGATAAAGAAATTGCAATAGCTGAAACAGAGATGCCTGGTTTAATGGCATTAAGAGAAGAGTACGGTGATTCTAAACCTCTAGATGGGGCAAGAATTGTAGGTTGTTTACACATGACAATACAAACTGCTGTTTTGATTGAAACTTTGGTATTTTTAGGTGCTACTGTTAGATGGAGCTCATGTAATATTTTTTCCACTCAAGATCATGCTGCTGCAGCAATAGCTGCCAAAGGCATTCCAGTATTTGCCTGGAAAGGAATGACAGAAGAAGAATTTTGGTGGTGTATTGAGAAAACATTAGAAGGCCCAGATGGTTGGAAGCCAAATATGATTTTAGATGATGGTGGAGATGCTACAAAAATAATTCATGAAAAGTATCCAAAAATGTTGGAAGAAATTTTAGGTTTATCTGAAGAAACAACTACAGGTGTCCATCGTTTGAAAGAAATGGAAAAAAATGGAACATTAAAGGTCCCAGCAATAAATGTTAATGACTCAGTTACTAAGTCTAAATTTGACAATTTATATGGTTGTAAGGAAAGTTTAGTAGATGGAATAAGAAGAGGTACTGATGTAATGATGGCTGGTAAAATAGCCGTTGTAGCTGGTTATGGAGATGTCGGGAAAGGTTCAGCAGCTAGCTTAAGAGGTGCAGGTGCGCGTGTTTGTGTGACTGAAATAGATCCAATTAATGCACTTCAAGCGGCAATGGAAGGTTACGAAGTTGTCACAATGGATGATGCTTGTAAATATGGTGATATATTTGTTACTGCCACTGGTAATCTTGATGTGATTACACAAGATCATATGAGACAAATGAGAGATCGTGCTATAGTTTGTAATATTGGACATTTTGATAACGAAATACAAACAGAAGCTCTTCAAAATTATAAGTCTGATGAGATTAAACCACAAGTTAGAGAGGTAGAATTTCCAGATGGGAAGAAAATACTATTACTATCAGAGGGAAGACTTGTTAACCTAGGAAATGCCACTGGCCATCCAAGTTTTGTTATGAGTGCATCATTTACTAATCAGGTCTTAGCGCAACTTGAACTTTGGAAAAATTCTAAAAATTATGAAAATAAAGTTTATGTTTTACCAAAACATTTAGATGAAAAAGTTGCATCATTACACCTAAAGAAGGTTGGAGCAAAACTTACAGAATTAACTGATAAACAAGCAGAATATATTGGTGTTAGTAAGCAGGGACCTTTTAAAGACAATACTTACAGATATTAGGAGTTAATATGAAAAGATCTTATTTATTTACAAGTGAATCAGTTTCTGAAGGTCACCCAGATAAAGTTTGTGATAGAATTTCAGATATGGTTGTTGATACTTATTTATCATCTGGTGACCCACAAACACGCGTAGCTTGTGAGACCTTGACTACCACAAATAAAGTAGTTTTAGCTGGAGAAGTAAGGGGCCCATCAGTTTCTAAAGATCAGATCATATCTCAAGTTAGAGATTGTATTAAAGATATTGGTTATGAACAAGATGGCTTTCATTGGCAGAATTGTGATGTTGAAAGTTTTCTTCATGAACAATCAGCTGACATTGCTATGGGCGTTGATTCTGGTAGTAATAAAGATGAGGGTGCAGGCGATCAAGGCATCATGTTTGGTTTTGCTTGCAAAGACACTGAATCATTAATGCCAGCACCGATACATTATTCTCATCAAATCTTATATAAAATGGCACAAGCCCGCAAAGATGGATCTGCATCTGGCTTAGAGCCGGATTCAAAAAGCCAAGTTACAATGCTTTATGAAAATGGAAAACCAAGTAAAGTTACATCTTTAGTAATTTCTTCACAACATAAGGAAGGTTTGTCTCCTGCGGATGTAAAAGAAATCGTTAAACCTTATGTATATGAGTGTATACCTAATGAATTATTAGAGGGTCTTAAAGATGAGGAATTCTATGTTAATCCTACAGGAAACTTTGTAATTGGAGGTCCTGATGGTGACTCTGGTTTAACTGGCCGTAAAATAATTGTTGATACATATGGTGGTGCAGCACCTCATGGTGGAGGAGCATTTTCTGGAAAAGATCCATCTAAAGTTGATAGATCTGCAGCATATGCAGCTAGATACTTAGCAAAAAATGTTGTTGCAGCTGATCTCGCAGATGAATGCACTATACAGTTATCTTATGCAATAGGAGTCTCAAAACCTTTATCAGTATATGTAAATACTAATGGAACAAATAAAGTTGATGAACAAAAGATTGAAAAATCTGTACAAGATTTATTTGATCTAAGTCCAAGAGGAATAAGAGAACATTTAAAATTAACAAATGCAATTTATGTTCCAACCTCTGCTTATGGGCATTTTGGTAGAGAGCCAAGCGACAAAGGACATTTTACTTGGGAAAAAACTGATTTAGTGGAAGCTCTAAAAGGTATTGCATAACAAAATTTGCAAAATTTAAGTAATCAAATTTTAGATCTTCGTGAACTTGAAAAGCTCACTACTAATTTAAGCAAAGATATATCTTTAGGAGATGTCTACCTATTACAAGGGGAATTAGGTGTTGGTAAAACTACATTTGTAAGATTATTAATTAATAATCTTTATGAATTAAATAATCTTCCTAAACCAGCTTCAATTATTAGTCCAACATATCCAATTTTGATTACTTACGAATTAAGTTCATCACAAATCTATCATTATGATCTTTATAGAGTTAAAAACTTAAAGGAATTAGATGTATTAGATTTTTTTGAAAATCTAAATAACAATATTACATTTGTAG
>CACNSY010000034.1 GCA_902623255.1 uncultured Alphaproteobacteria bacterium
AGAAATACTGTTAATTCTCAATACCTATCTAAGTTTAGAAACGCTCTAAATAAATTTAAATCCTCTGTTGAAGCAAAAAATGAGGAAGAAATTCAAAAATCCTTTAGTAATGTCAACTCAATAATGGCTAGAGCATCTAAAAAAGGTATTTTTAAAAAAGAATACATATCCAGAAAGTTATCCTCTTTATCAAAACAAATTTCAAAAAAATAATTTTTTTTTAATTTTTTTCACTTTTCTTCTTGCTAAAAATACTTAAAGGGTGTTGATTAAGTAAATTAATTTGGTGATTAAATTTTTACGACTTTAGATTTTTTGCGTAAAATTTATAAAGTATAAAATCGTCGTGTTGGGGGAAAATGGATAATACATCTACGATATTTGATGAAAGTAAATGGTTATCTTTTAAAAAAAATCTTAAGAAAAATGTAGGCGACTCGGCATTCAATAATTGGTTAAAACATTTAAATTATGTTTCTTTTGAAGAAACTACAGTTACTTTTTCAGTTCCAACTAAGTTTTTAAGAGATTGGATAGTAAATAATTATTCAGATAAAATAAAAAGTGAAGCAAAAAATTATTTTGATAAAGTTGATACTATTAAATTTGTAGTTAAACCTTCAGGTGGCAGAATAGTTCCAGGAACCACACGCACAATTAAGAGTAATGACAACCATTGGAAATCCTCCATGGATCTTAGATCTAATCAATCATCTACATATCCTAACGAGTTCGGTGCCCCTTTAGATCCAAGATTTACCTTTGAGAATTTTGTAGTTGGTAAACCAAATGAACTTGCTTTTGCGGCCTCTCAAAGAGTTTCTGAGGCGAATAAAATTACTTTTAACCCTTTATTTCTGTGTGGAGGAGTTGGTTTAGGAAAAACACATTTAATGCATGCAATAGGCTGGAAGATTAAAGAACAACAGCCAGATAGAAAGGTTATTTATTTATCAGCAGAAAAATTTATGTATCAATTTGTAAGAGCATTAAGATATAAAGATACCTCAGCATTTAAAGAACAATTTAGATCTATTGATGTCCTTATGATTGATGACGTTCAATTTATTAGTGGTAAAGATAACACTCAAGAGGAATTTTTTCATACATTTAATGCTTTAATTGAACAAAATAAACAAATAGTCATTTCAGCAGATAAAACACCTACTGATCTAGATGGAGTACAAGAAAGATTAAAATCTAGACTTGGATGCGGATTAGTAGCCGATATACATCCAACTACATATGAATTAAGATTAGGTATATTAATTGAAAAAGCTCATAAAAGAGGGGTTGAGATTCCTCCAAAGGTTTTAGAGTTTTTATCTCATAGGATTATTTCAAATGTACGAGAAATGGAAGGTGCTTTAAATCGATTAGTAGCGCATGCCACTTTAGTTGGTACAGCAATTACTATTGAAACTGCTCAACTAGTCCTTCAAGATCTATTAAAATCTTCTAATAAAAAAATAACTATTGAAGAAATTCAAAAAAAGGTCGCAGAGCATTTTAATATTAGGATTACAGATATGCACTCGCCAAGAAGATCTAGGTCAGTTGCTCGTCCAAGACAAATAGCAATGTATTTAGCAAAATCTATTACATCTAGATCATTACCTGAAATAGGAAGAAAATTTGGTGGAAGAGATCATACTACAGTTATGCACGCAGTAAAAAAAATAGAAGAATTAAAGTTATCTGATGTTAATTTCAATGAAGATCTAGAATTGCTAAAAAGACTTATAGATTCTTAATTCTTTTTATCATATGTTTAGATATGAAATTTAAAATACCTCGTTCTAATTTTTTTAAAACTCTTTCGCATTTACAAGGTATAGTCGACAAAAAAAACTCATTACCAATCCTAGCTAATATTTTAATTGAAGCAAAAGATAGTAATTTAATATTATCTTCAACTGATATGGATATTTCAATAATTGAAAAAATTAATTGTAATGTCTCTGAGGATGGAGCTACAACAATCAATGCGCAGATCTTGTATGATATTGTTAGAAAAATTGATGATAATAGTGAAATAGAAATAATATCTAATAATGGAAAACTACTCTCATTGAGATCAGAAGGTTCAAGGTTCTCATTGGCGTCTCTTCCAAAAGAAGATTATCCAATAATTGAAAAAGACAATACTGGTATTGATATAGTATTAAATTCAAAAATTCTCTTTAAGTTAATAGATAAAACAAAATTTGCTATTTCTAATGAGGAAACGAGGTATTTTCTAAACGGTTTATATTTCAATGTTACCAACGAAGAGAATAAAAACACTGTTACGTTAGTAGGAACAGATGGTCATAGACTGGCAAAGTTTAGCCATGAAATTGAAAAAAAAGTTGATCAATTTTCAGGTGTAATTATACCCAAAAAAACAATATATGAATTATCTAAATTATTATCTGAAATAGATACTAATGTTAAAATTTCTATAAGTTCAAATAAAATAGTCTTTATAATTGGCGATATAATATTTATTTCGAAACTAATTGATGGAAGTTTTCCTGATTATAAAAGAGTTATACCAAATGATAACACGAATATTTTAAAAATAAATAGAGATAATTTGCTATCTGCTGTTGATAGAGTAAGCACAATAGCAAATGAAAAGTCACCTGTAATTAAATTTAAACTCTTACATAATATTCTTAACTTAAATACAATAAACAGCGAGAGTAGCACTGCTTCAGAAGATTTAGAAACTATCTATGAGGGAGATGAAATTGAAATAGGCTTTAACTCCAAATATATAATGGATATTGTTAATAATTTAGAAGACAATGAAATAACAATTAAATTAAAAGATAATTCTTCTCCAGTAATTGCACAAGAAAATTCAAACAGAAATCTTGTTTATGTATTAATGCCAATGAGAGTTTGAAATTTGGCAAGAATCAAAAATATTGAACTTAATAATTTTAGAAATTTTAAAACTTTTAAGACTACTTTTGATAATAA
>CACNSY010000035.1 GCA_902623255.1 uncultured Alphaproteobacteria bacterium
TTCTATTTTATTATTTTTAAGATTTAAGAAAAAAAAACAAGACAAATTCACTAATAATAAAGTAAATAATGACTCAGTAATCGATTTAGAGAAAGATCCAAGAACGAAAGAATATAAACCAAAAGATTAAGAGTTATATGACTGCACAAACAATGGAAGAGTTAGTTTCTCTTTGTAAAAGAAGAGGTTTTCTATTTCAATCAAATGACATTTATGGTGGTATTAAGGGGTTATATGATTATGGACCAATGGGCGTTGAGTTCAAAAATAATCTTAAACAAGCTTGGTGGAAATCAATGGTATATGAACGAGATGATACCGAAGGTTTGGATGCCTCAATTTTAAGTTCTCCTGTAGTTTTAAAACATTCAGGTCATGAAGATACTTTTACCGACCCTTTAGTTGATTGTCGAGCATGTAAATCAAGGTGGAGAGCAGATCAATTATTGGAAAATAATAAATGCCCAAATTGTAAATCAGAAGATCTTACTGAGCCAAGACCTTTTAATTTAATGTTTAAAACTGCAATTGGTCCAGTAGATGATGGTTCGTCATTCGCATATTTAAGACCAGAAACGTGTCAGCAAATTTTTACTAATTTTAAAAATATATTAGATTCAACTTCTAGAACTGTTCCTTTTGGTATCGCACAAATGGGAAAAGCATTTAGAAATGAAATAACACCTCGTAATTTTATCTTTAGAGTTAGAGAGTTTGAACAAATGGAATTAGAGTTTTTTGTTAAACCAGGTACTGATGATGAATGGCATGAATATTGGATAAATAAGAGATTAGAATGGTGGGTTAATCAAGGCATAAAAAAAGAAAATTTAAAAAAAATTGAAGTAGAAAAAAATGAACTAGCTCACTACTCAAAAAGAACTGTTGATATCAATTATGTGTTTCCTCACGGTGAAGAAGAACTAGAAGGGGTAGCCAATAGAACTGACTTTGACTTAGGTTCTCATACTAAAAATCAAAACGATTTTAAAATTACATCAGAAGTTATGAAAAACTCCTCTTCAACTACAAAATTAGCTGTTCAAGATTTAGAAGAAAAAAAATGGTATATTCCTTACGTAATTGAGCCATCAGCTGGTGTTGATAGAGGGGTTCTTGCTTTGTTAAATGAAGCTTATCGTGAAGAAAATGTAGATAAAGATAATAAAAGAATTCTTTTATCTCTAAAACCTCATCTTTCACCTATTAAAGCTGCAGTTATTCCTCTCAAAAAGAATAATGAGGAATTAGTTAATTTATCTAAAGAAATAAAATCTAATCTACAGAAATTGGGATTGGGCAGAGTTGTTTTAGAAAATTCAGGAAACATTGGTAAGAATTATAGAAGACATGATGAAATAGGTACACCAATTTGTTTGACTGTAGATTTTGAAACTCTAGAAGATAAAAGTGTTACTGTTAGGGATAGAGATACTATGAAACAGGAAAGAGTTTCTATCGAAAATTTATCTGAATATTACAAAAAATATTTTAATTAATAAAATTGTATGAAAAAAGTTAGTGATATTCATGCAATAAAAATTATTTTTTTTATAACTGCTTGTTATGTAGGTTTATGGGCTATTAGGATACCTACCATAAAGGATCAACTTCAAACTGATTATGTTGGTGTTGGATATATTATGTTATCATTTGCAATTGGTTCAATTGTTGCAATGATTTTTGCAAATGCTCTTATTCTGAAAACTTCTACAAAATCTATTTTAACATGTACCTTAATTGCCGAAGGTTGTTTGTGGTTGCCAGTACCTTTCATTCATGAGTTATGGCTTTTTATGGTTTTCTCATTTGTTTTTGGCATGAGTTATGGCTCATTCGAAATAGCATGCAATGTTTATGCATCAAATTTAGAAGTTAGAGAAAAAAAATCAATGATGTCAGGGTTTCATGCATTTTGGAGTCTTGGAGTTTTATTTGGATCTCTAATTACAAGCTTTTTACTAGAATGGAATTATTCTTTTATTTTTAATATACTTTTGTATGTCATCATTCTTCTTCCTTTGAGTTTGTATTTTGTCCTTTGTTTAGAGTCACAAGTTGAAACAAAATCAGAAGACTCCAGTAAAAAAAACATATTTTTTATTTGGCCCTTAGTTATTTTTTTATTAGCATTAATTGCTATGGCAAACGCTCTAACGGAAGGAAGTGTTGATGCATGGGGAGCTCTCTATATGAGAGATTTTATTCAAGTTGATGGTTTTTATATCGGCTTAGCAACTCTAAGTTTTAATATTTTTATGGTTATCGGAAGATTTAGTGGTGATTGGGTAAGAGATAAAATTGGAGTTTTTCTTTTGATTTTCTTTTTATTTTTATCGACGATTATAAGTTTAATAATTTTATCTAATTTCAGTAGTATTTATGCAGCTATTATTGGTTTTTCATTATTAGGTATCGGAGCATCCTCAATTGTTCCTATCGCATATAGTTTAGCTGGAAAAATTGAGGGAATTGACAGTGGAGTAGGGATAACAATAATTTCAATTGCAGTTTACGGAACATTTATAGGTGCTCCAGCTTCATTAGGATTTATTGCAAACAACTATGGAATTAATAATATATTTATTCCAATGCTAATAATTTTTATAATTTTAATAATTCCAGTAAGTTTTTATAGAAAAAAATTTTCAGTTTAAAAAATCAAAAGATAATGAATCATTAATTACTAAATTTTGATTTTTATTTTTTATTTCATTAACAAAATTAATATTTAATGCTGCAAAAATATTTGAGTTTGCTTTTGATACAATTGTACCTATTTTTTTATTATCTACTATCAACTCATCTCCCTCTAGCACATTTCCACTTTTTATTTTTAAAGCA
>CACNSY010000036.1 GCA_902623255.1 uncultured Alphaproteobacteria bacterium
TTCCATTCGTCTTTTTTTAGTGAAACACTATTAGATGATTTTGATTTAGTTATTGGAGTTTTTGGATATTCAATATTTCTTGCAATTTTTTTTACCTCATCAATACTTGGTAACCTCAAATCTCCTAGAGATTTGTTTGCCTGTCTGCCATAACTAAATTTATATTTGTTCTCATATATTAAAGTACAATAAATTAGCATTTCCTTTTCACTTAGAGAGGATATGGGTTTTAAGTAATATAAATCTCTACCACTGTAATATTGTTTTGATTGATAAAATGTTTCTAAAACTGATCCACCACCAGCAACTGATAAAGTGTGTCCAGGATTTGGTTCGAGATCATCTATTTTCATTACATAAGCTGAAACACCATTATTTTGTGAAGTTCTGCTTACAAACGGAATCCCTTCTTTGGCTGATACTTGTTCTAATTCATAAAGTTCTAAATTTACCCCATAAACAATCTCAAAAATATCTGATAGTTTTGAAAAATTAATTATCATCATCCTCTGTATATCGATGTGCTACAAACTTCTTGATTGTTTTTATAAAATCTTTTTTTTCTAAAGTAGAGTAGTCTGTTTCCATATATGCTTCTGCAAGCCATTCATCGCTAGCTGTTATCTTATGAGTTATAGAAATTCCTGTAACTGTTTTTCTATCTTTATAAAGATTTAACCACCTTGATTCTATGTCCGCCCAAATACCCTCATTTGATCCTGGTTTATTTTTTTCAATTCTACCTAAGTTTTTTTTTTTAAAAAAACCATCATTTCTGTAATATCCAAAAAAAGTTTCTTTATTTGTTTTTTCATGACGTTTGCCTAGTTCGAAAACCATACAACACACACTTGCATTGGCGCCAGGATGAAATACATCTGGCGGTAAAGAAAAAACTGCATCTAAAGTATGTTCTTCTAATATCTTTTCTTTAAACTTTCTAATATCACCTGAGTTACCTATTGCACATGCCATTGGAAGTAATACAGCTAATTTTCCAGTCTTAACCAAAGACATAACATAATCAACATAATGAAGACCTTTCGAAGGATCCTGTTTTATTTTGCTATCCCACGTTTTAACATATGGGGGATTACAATGCTTGCGTTGAGCATTAAAAGGTGGATTCATTAAAACAATATTAATATTTGCTTCTTCAATAAATTTATTCATCTCAAAGCAATTACCTTGTCTGATGTTTGAATTTCCATCACTATGAATAAGCATATTAGTTGTTGATAAACCAAAAGCATTTTCTTCATATTCAATTCCAAAGATATTTTTCTTTTTAAATACCTCTCTCTCTGATTCATTTGAACAATCATCCATTGCCTCTGTCATAGCCCTAACTAGAAAAGCTCCACTTCCACAACATGGATCTAAGACCTTTGAATTTCTATTAATTCCTAATACTTGGCACATAAAATGCACAATGTGATCTGGTGTGAAAGCTTGATTTTTATCTGCCTTACCAACATATTTATTAAACGTTGTAAAAAATAAATTTAATATGTCTTGACCCATGGTACTTTTGTCATTGATGTATGGTAAAATACTTTTTTCGATAAACCTTAAAATATCCTGAAGACCCTCTTTTGTTAAGGATCGAACATCTTGAGACTCTAAAACTCTATCTTTCAAAATTCCTAGTTTGAAAGCTTTATTTAAATCAGTATTTAATAAACGTATTATGACCTCTTCAATTCCAGCAACTATTTGTTTTGCAGTTAAGTTTTCATAAGATAATCCATTTTTTAGTGCCAGCAAACAAGTGCCTACAAATTGGCTTCTTATTTTTTCATTTATCCCGTATTTGTGAAGTAGTTCGTTAAGGTAATAAGTGCTTTTTAAAACCTGCTCCCTATCATTTTTTGTTCCCAGATATATATCAGCATATTCTTCAAAAGATTTTAATTTATATTGATTTTTTATTTGATGAGATTCATCAATTGTTAAATCGCTACCCCACCATACTTTTATTCTATCATCTTGGGTATTTGCCAATATAGCAATTAATTTATTTCCTGTTAAAACTTTTTCGTAATTTACATAAGCTTGCAACTGTATCAGTGAACCCTCTAGAGAGGTTTTATCAAAATCTTTTTTTGTCTCAACTAAAACACTAACACCATTAGCTTCAAATCTAATATCTAAATCAGAGTGTTTTGTTTTTTTGTTTGATAAAATTAGTTTATCATCAATAGACTTGCCAACATTTTTTAATGCTTTCCTGTAACTAAACTCACCGGTTTCTAAATTAGTAACAAAAAAATTTTTCCCAATTTTTTCTATTATTTCAAACCTATTCATATCTTAATCAACTCACTGACCGTGGAGTAAAATCTTTATCCTTCAGATTCCAGAGACTCATTATCTTTAGAGGTTTTAATTTACAAACCATAATTTCAGCTTAACATTAAACACCTTTACTATCAATAGAACCAAGTTCATGCAGTAGTTGCGCAGTAGTTGGTGTTCAATTATGGGAAAATAAGATATTCATTACTTAGGAATTTGTGGTGATCGTTCGTACTCGGCAACCTTGCCAAGGTTGAAGTCGAGGGTTCGAATCCCTTTGCCCGCTCCATGTTTTCTCCCGAATATTGAACGATGTAGCGTCGAAGAAATTTTTAAGTAGCCCTTGCGTAGTAGCTAATAGTTTAATTTTTTATATTTATTTTTGAATAAATCTTTTCATAGTATCAAAAACAACACCATGCTTTTCAGCTTCATTTTTCACTTCATCTGAACTAAGAACTTTGTCCATTTC
>CACNSY010000037.1 GCA_902623255.1 uncultured Alphaproteobacteria bacterium
ACTAAATATACCCTATAAAGAATTAATTAATATCTCCATAGAAGCAAAAAATGAAGAGCTTAATAATTTTCTAATTTCGTATAAAAATGAAATAAGTAATTTTTTAAAAACCAAAGATATTAGTTTTGATAAAATTCAACCTAATAAGAATTCAGCTTTAATTGTGTTAACATCATTATCAGTTTTAATCCCTTTAGATGGTATTATTGACTCAGAAGCAGAATTAAAAAAATTAAATAAGAAAAAGCAAGTTGAGCAAGAAAAATTTAATAAAGTTAATGACAAATTAAAAAATGATAACTTTATGAATAAAGCTTCAGCAGAAATTATTAATAAATTTAAAAATGAGGCAAATATTTATAAATCTTCTATTGAAAAAATTGATCAAATAATAAATACTATCAAATAGAATGGAAGATAAAGGTTCAAATAGAAAATCTAATCTACCTAGTAGATATGTTAGTGTAGGGCCTAAAAGTGCGCCTCATAGATCTTATTATTATGCTATGGGTTTGAAAGAACATGAAATTTATCAACCATTTGTTGGTGTTGTTAGCACCTGGAATGAATCAGCTCCTTGCAACATTACTCTTCAGGATCAAGCGCAACATGTGAAGACAGGTGTCAAAGATGCTGGAGGAACGCCAAGAGAATTTACAACTATAACAGTAACAGATGGAATTGCCATGGGCCATGAGGCAATGAAATCCTCTCTTATTAGTAGAGAAGTTATTGCGGATTCCATTGAATTATCTGTGAGAGGTCACTGTTATGATGCAATAGTTGGACTTGCTGGTTGTGATAAATCTTTGCCAGGTTTAATGATGGCTATGGTTAGATTAAATGTACCATCTGTATTTATTTATGGCGGTTCAATCTTACCGGGAAAATACAAGGGTAAAGATGTTACTGTTATTGATGTTTTTGAAGCAGTTGGAAAACATGCTGCAGGAACTATCTCAGATCAAGATTTAAAAGATATTGAACAAGTTGCTTGCCCATCTGCTGGATCGTGTGGAGGGCAGTTTACAGCAAATACGATGGCATGTATTTCAGAAGCAGTTGGTTTAGCTCTAACAAATTCAGCTATGCCTCCAGCAGTAAATACTGAAGAAAGAAAAGCTTATGGTGAAAAGAGTGGTAAAGCTATAATGAATTTATTAGAAAAGAATATAAGACCAAGGGATATAGTAACTATTAATTCATTAGTAAACGCTGCAAGAGTAGTTGCAGCTACTGGAGGTTCAACTAATGCAGCACTCCATCTTCCTGCGATAGCTAATGAAGCGGGTTTAAAATTTACATTAAGAGATGTTGTAGAAATTTATAATACGACTCCTTATATCGGAGATATGCAACCTGGTGGAAAGTACGTTGCTAAAGATTTATATGATATAGGAGGTGTGCCAGTTGTTATTAAATCTTTATTAGATGGTGGTTATATAAACGGAGACTGTATAACTGTTACAGGAAAAACAATAGCTGAAAATCATAAAGAAGTAATATTCCCAACAAACCAAGATGTTGTTTATAAATGTGATAATCCAATTAGTGAAAATAGTTCAGTCGTAGGTTTGTGGGGTAATCTTGCTCCAGATGGATGTATATCAAAAATAGCAGGTTTAAAAAATTTAACTTTTAAAGGAAAAGCTAAATGTTTTGACTCAGAAGAAGATGCTTTAACCGCAGTTTTAAAAAATGAAATTAAAGCCGGAGATGCTGTAATAATTAGATATGAAGGCCCTAAGGGAGGACCTGGTATGCGTGAAATGCTTTCAACAACAGGCGCAATATACGGGCAGGGATTAGGTGAAACTGTTGCATTAATTACGGATGGAAGGTTTTCAGGCGGCACAAGAGGATTTTGTATTGGTCATGTAGGACCAGAAGCAGCTGTAGGAGGCATGATAGGTTTACTTAAAGATGGGGATGAAATTATTATAGATGCTGTTAAAGGCGAAATCAATGTTACACTTTCAGATCAAGAAATAGAAAAAAGAAAAAAAGATTGGAAGCCAAGAAAAACTAATCATAATTCTGGATCTATATGGAAGTACTCCCAAACTGTTGGCCCAGCTTACAAGGGTGCTGTTACTCAACCTGGAGCAAAAGATGAAACGCATACATACGCTGACATTTAATATTAATTAACTAATTCAATCGTAACTGGGGTGTGATCAGAGGCCTTTTCCCATCCTCTTGGTTCACGATTAACGTTAACTGACTTAATCAAATCAGTTACTTCTGGTGTAGTAAGAAAATGATCAATTCTAAGACCATTACCTTTTTGCCAATTTCCACCTCTGTAACCCCAAAAAGTCCAGTTCGTATTTCCGTCAACAAAGTATTTAACTGTATCAACAAAACCTAAATTTAAAAGATATCTAAATTTTTCTCTTGTTAATGGATGAGCACAGGCGTCATTTTTAAAATTTTCTGGTGAATACACATCTTCATCATTAGGTATTACATTAAAATCTCCACCTATAATAATTGGCTGATTATTATTAATTAATTGTTTGATATATTTATTAAAACTTATCATCCAATCAATTTTATAATCAAATTTTTCTGTT
>CACNSY010000038.1 GCA_902623255.1 uncultured Alphaproteobacteria bacterium
AACTTGCAGATATATTTCAATCCGTTGACTTATTCTATCACTCATAAAAATAAAAGACCTCTTCTAAAAACTGACAAATTTAATGGTTTTATTATTGGTTATAATTCTTGTCGACCAAAAAGTTTGGGTAGAGTTGCTTTGAACTCTCCTAATATTGAAGATGTTCCATTGATTGATCCAAATTTTCTATCACATGAAGAAGATATATATGATGTGAAATGTGCAATTAATTTTTCTCAAGTTTTGGCGAATACAAATAGTATAAAAAAAATAAGAAATGAAAGTGTTACGCATGATCTTTTAAATGCTACTGAAGAAGAAATGATTGATCACTTTAAATCTAATGCAGTTTCTATATATCACCCTTGTGGTACTTGTAAAATGGATGAAGATCCTAAAAAAGGAGTTGTTTCTGAAAGATTAAAAGTTCATGGAATGGAGAATCTTTGGATTGCTGATGCATCTGTTTTTCCAAATATTACTTCTGGCAATATAAATGCCCCTGTAATGATGCTTGCTAATCTTGGAAGTAAATTTATTATTGAGGATTTAAATAAGATTTAATTTATGAAAATACTTAAACTTGAAACATTCACAAAACCTTATGTAAGTTTTGTAAAAATAACAGTTGAGGACGGCTCAATTGGTTATGGTCAAATGTCAACTTATCATGCAGATATCACTACTCAAATTTTTCATAAACAAGTTGCACCTTGGGTTTTAGGAAAAGAATATTTAGATTTTGATGATTTAGAAGATTTTATTTTTGAAAGAGAACATAAATTTCCAGGATCCTATCTTTTACGTGCAATTGCTGGTTTAGATACAGCATTGTGGGATTTGAAAGGTAAAATCGAAGGTAAGCCTGTAGTTTCATTGATTGGAGGATCTCCAGGAGATTTAAGAATTTATGGTTCATCAATGAAAAGAGATATTACACCAAATGATGAAGCAAATAGATTTAAAAAACTCTTTGATGAAAAGGGTGTTAATGCATTTAAATTTAGAGTTGGTTCTGAATGTGGAAGAGGGGTTGATGAATGGGAAGGAAGAACGCCTAGTATTGTAAAAACAATAAATTCTACTCTGGATAAAAGTGTAACTAAAATGGTCGACGCAAACAGTTGTTATAGCTCTGTTCAAGCAATAGAAATTGGGAAACTTTTAGAAGATAATGATGTTACTCATTTTGAAGAACCTTGTCCTTACTGGAAACCAGAAGAAACCAAAAAAGTTACTGATAGTTTGAATATAGATGTTACTGGGGGAGAACAAGATTGTGATCTGAGAATTTGGAGAGATATGGTTAACAGAAAAATTGTAAATATTTTTCAGCCAGATGTTATGTACATGGGAGGATTAACAAAAGCTTTGAAGGTTGCAAAAATTATTGAAAAGGGTGGTTTTATATGTACTCCACATACAGCTAATTTATCTTTAGTAACAATTTGTACAATGCATTTTTTAAAAGCAATAAATAATTCAGGTCCCTATCTTGAATTTTCAATTGAAGGTAAAGATTATTATCCATGGCAACAGAATTTATTTTTAGGTGATCCTTTTAAAATATCTAATGGAATGGTTAAAATTGAAGATACGCCTGGTTGGGGTATAGAGATTAATCCTGATTGGTTAGAGAAATCAGAATATAAAAAGACAGAAATATAATATAATGATTAAAAATATAATTTTTGATTTTGATGGAGTAATAGTTGATAGTGAGGTCTTAGCTTCTAAGGCATTTTCCAAATATTTTAGTAAATTTGATCAATCAATTAAAGAGAAGCAATTTTATAAATATGCTGGAAAAAAAACAGTCGAAGTAATAGATTTATTGTCTTCTAAATATAAGATTGAAAACAAAGAAAAATTTACAAATGAAATATTTGATATTGTTTCAGAAGTTTATTCCAAGGATTTAAAACTAGTTGATGGAGCAAAAGATTATATTAGTAAATCAGATAGAAATCACTTTATTGGATCTAACAGTAATAAGGATAGAATTCTTGATGGATTGAAGCTTGTTGGGATAGATAAATTTTTTTTAAGTGATCAGGTTTATTCATTCGATATGGTTAAAAGACCAAAACCTGATCCAGATATATACTTAAAGGTTTTAAATGATAATTCACTAATTAGAGAAGAGTCAGTCATTATTGAAGATAGTGGCGTAGGTGTTAAAGCAGCAACTGCAGCAGGAGTAAGGGTATTTGGTCTTACTGCAGGAAAACATTGGCATTCAGATAGAGATACAAATGAATTATTTGACAATGGTGCTTTGAATGTATTTAGTGATTATGAAAGTTTAGGTAAGGCAATAGAGGAGCTTTAAATGGGGCCAGATGTAAAAGGAAATCCACTTTATATTTCAGTCTATCTTTTAATAGCCTCCTATATTTTAGGTGAATTTA
>CACNSY010000039.1 GCA_902623255.1 uncultured Alphaproteobacteria bacterium
GGTTATTGAGTTATACAGATGGAGAAAAGATCAATGGAATTGCAGACGGAAATGCTGAGATTACAAAATATTTTGACTTAATATCTGATAAGACAAAAAATTATATGGGTTTTAGGTGTCGAAGGTTTGCTATGATCATTGAGAATAATATGATTATAAACAAGTTTATTGAAAATGATGGTGAATACCTAGTTAGTTCAGCTGAATATATTTTAGAATACATCCAATGAATAAAATTAATTTAGAAAACAGAGTAGCAATTGTAACGGGTGGAGCACAAGGCTTTGGGTTAGCAATTACAAAAAGATTTATAGAATCAGGTGCAAGAGTATTAATATGGGATAAAGATACAGAATATTTAAATAAAGTTGATTTAAAAAATACTCAAAAAATTGAAGTTGATGTTTCTAATTATGAAAGTGTAGAGAATGCATTTGCTGAAAGTCTTACTTATGAAAATAAAATTGATATATTAATAAATAATGCTGGAATTGCTGGACCAAACTTTAAGACATGGGATTACCCACGTGAGGAATGGCAAAAAGTAATAGACATAGATCTAAGTGGAGTATTTTATTGCTGTAAAACTATAGTTCCTCATTTTATCAAAAATAATTATGGACGTATCGTTAATATTTCCTCGATAGCTGGTAAGGAAGGTAATCCTAATGCAATGCCTTATAGTGCAGCAAAAGCAGGAGTTATTGCACTTACGAAATCTTTAGGAAAGGAATTAGCTGAAAAAAATATTTCAGTGAATTGTGTTACCCCTGCGCCTGCTAAGACACGTATTTTTGATCAAATTACGCAAGAGCATGTTGATTATATGTTATCAAAAATTCCTAGAAATAGATTTGTCTTAGTTGAAGAATTAGCTTCTTTAGTTACATGGATGTCTTCTGAAGAAAATTCTTATACCACAGGCTCAACTTTTGATTTGAGCGGTGGTCGCGCTACCTATTAATTTTTTCTTCTTTGTATTAGAGCGTAAACTGTTACGGCTACAGTAATCATGAGTCCGTTAATAAATTTTACGTAAAAACCAGATAAGCCTAAAGCAACTATTCCTGATTCCAATGATCCAATAATCAATACTCCAATAAAAGTTCCAAAAATAGTACCTTTACCACCAAAGACTGAAGTACCACCAACAAAGACAGCTGCTAGTGTCGTTAACATTAAACCTTCACCTTGTGTAGGCCAGAAGTATAACATTTCATACATTGTAAAAATTCCTGCTAATGCAGAGAAAAAACCTAATTGAACAAAAGCAATAATTTTTACATTATCAACGTTAATTCCCATCATTTGAGCGCTTGCTTTGTTATCACCTACAAAGTGAATATGATTTCCAAATTTATGGTATCGATAAACCCATTGCATTAATCCAGTTAATACAATGAACCAAATAAATTGCATTGGAATTTTTCCGAATAATTTTTCAACAAATATCATATGATGCCATGTTCCATCTGCTACATCGACAATTGCAATACCGCTACCTTGAGAAATGACATTAACTAATCCACGCCAAAAAAATAATGTACCTATAGTTGCAACTATTGAAGGTATACCAATTTTAGTAACAAGTAATCCATTTACTAATCCAGCAAACATTCCAAGTGAAGTTGCCAATATAAATGCAATGAAAAAGTTGCCATCAGTAGATGTCATTATAATTCCAAATATAAGAGAAGTTATTCCAACTATAGATGGGAATGACAGATCAATTTCACCAAGAGTAACAACAAACGTTGCTGATATAGCAATAATGCCAAAAAAAGGCATTGATTGCATGAAAGCTCTGTAAATTGGAAATCTTGTAAACACATGAGGTGCGCCCAAGAAGTAAATTAAGAAAAGCACTATGGCAATTATTGTAATACTAATTTCTAGTTTGTGTGTTTTTACAAAATAACTATTTATTAAACTACTCATTTAATCTTCTACCTTAATTTTTCCTGATTCATGAAGTTGGATCATTTTTTGAACAAGCTCTTCCCTTGAAATATCTTCTTTGTTAAACTCCCCAACAACTTCTCCTCTATCTAAAATGATAAACCTATCTGCAGCACCATAGACGTGTATTATATTATGATCGATAAATATTGCTGATTTATTTTCATTTTTTAAACCTTTTACAAAATTAAGAACTTTTTCTGTTTCTTGTATAGATAAACCCATTGTTGGTTCATCTAATACGATTAGATCAGAATTAAAATACAATGATCTACCGAAAGCTACACCTTGTTTTTCACCACCAGATAGACCCATTACTTGAGAGTCAACCGTTATTGCTTTTGAAGT
>CACNSY010000040.1 GCA_902623255.1 uncultured Alphaproteobacteria bacterium
TTCCTTTTAGAAAAAGCAGTGATGTATTTTTTTTAGTAAAAAACCGTGAATAATCTAATAATTTTGTTAATGGAGCAAAAGCTCGACAGATAATAAAGTCAAATTTTTGATTTTTGATTTTCTCAACTCTCGTGCAAATAGTTTTTACTTCTAAATTATTTTCTTGTGCAAATTCTTTAATAAATTTTATTTTTTTCATTTTAGAGTCAATCAATATTATATTTGAATAACCAAAAATATATAAGATTGCTCCTGGTAAACCTGCGCCAGTTCCAAGATCTATTATTGATGCATTTTTTTTCAAAATAAACTCAGATAATTGCAATGAATCATTAATATGTCTATCCCAAGCAATATCAATTGTTGAGGGCCCTACCAAATTATGTATTTGATTGCTTTTTTTTAACTTTAGTATGTAGTTATCTATTAAGCCAGTTTGATTTCTGCTAAGATTATATTTTTTTATTACAGAGCTTTTGTCCAAATTAAGCTGCTTTTTTATTTTTATTTTTTTTAATATATCTAAGCAGGGCTATGGTGGCCGCTGGTGTTACACCTGATATTCTTGAGGCTGCTCCAAGCGTAGGTGGTTTAATTTTTGTTAATTTTTCAACTATCTCATTAGACAAACTTCCTACTAATTTATAGTTAGTTGATTTAGGAATTATTAAATTTTCTTCTTTTTCAAAATCTTGTATATCCATTCTTTGTCTATCAAGATATCCTGCGTATTTTGCTTCAATTTCTATCTGTTCTATTACATCATCATCTAAATTACTTAATTCAGGAAGTATTTTTTTAAGCTTATGAGTTGTAATATTAGAAAACGATAAAAGATCTATGATATTTCTTTTCTTTCCATCTTTATTTATTTTTATCCCTTTTTTAAGAAGTGCGTCTGGTGAAAATTTTTGACTTTTAACAAAATTAAATCCATCTTTTATCCTACTGGATTTTTTTTCAAAATCTCTTTGCCTATCTATATCAACACAGCCTACATCAATTCCAAGCGGTGTAAGTCTTAAATCTGCATTATCAGCTCTAAGCAATAGTCTGTATTCAGACCTTGAGGTGAACATTCTATATGGCTCTTTAGTTCCTTTTGTGACCAAATCATCTATTAAAACACCTATATATCCTGAAGACCTAGGTATTATAAATTCTTTATTAGATGTTGTTTTAAGTGATGCATTTATACCGGCCATTATACCTTGCGCAGCTGCTTCTTCGTATCCAGTAGTTCCATTTATCTGTCCTGCAAAAAATAGGTTTTTTATTTTTTTTGTTTCAAGTGTGTGTGTTAATTCTTGTGGGTCAACAAAGTCGTATTCAATAGCATAAGCGGGTTGTGTAATTGTAACATTCTCTAAACCTTTAATTGTCTTAACAAATTGTTCTTGAATTTCAGTTGGAAGGGAGGATGATATTCCGTTTGGATAAATTAAATCACTATCTAGTCCTTCTGGCTCCAAAAATATCTGGTGTGATGATTTACTTTTAAATTTATGAATCTTATCTTCAATAGAAGGGCAATACCTAGCTCCCATTGACTTTATCT
The DNA here is from genome assembly GCA_902623255.1 of uncultured Alphaproteobacteria bacterium. GTDB lineage: Bacteria > Pseudomonadota > Alphaproteobacteria > HIMB59 > CACPNW01. Next base: position 1,559 of record CACNSY010000040.1, read on the forward strand.
CACCTGAATACATTGGTGAAAGGCTGAGATTCTGGGCAATTATTTCATGGGTGTGTTTATTAGTATGTGTAATGAAACAGGATATTTGAGGAATGTGGATATCTCTGTTGATAAAAGAAAATGGAACAAGCTTTTTATCTGGTTGTTGTTGGCTTAAGTCATTGAAATTTATGGTTTTTTTGAGTAATCTTGGAGGCGTTCCTGTCTTTAATCTGCCTATTGAAAACTTTAGGTCTTTAAGCCTTTTTGCAAGCTTTATGGAGGGCTTATCTCCAACTCTTCCTGCTTCTTTTTTTTCAGAACCTATTCTTATTAACCCTTGTAGGAAAGTGCCTGTAGTTAAAACTACAGATTTGGAAGATATTTTTTTATTATTGCCTAAAACCACACCCATTACCTGTTTATTTAAAACAATTAAATCTTCTACTGACCCCTCAATAATTTGAAGATTTTTTTGCTCAGATACAAGCTCTTTTATGGCATTTTTATATAAAATACGGTCTGTTTGTGCCCTTGGACCTCTTACAGCAGCGCCTCTGCTGGAGTTTAACATTCTAAATTGTATACAGGATCTGTCTGTGGCTTTGGCCATAATTCCATCTAAAGCATCTATTTCCCTTACAAGATGTCCTTTTCCAAGACCTCCAATTGCAGGATTGCATGACATTTCTCCTATTTTATCAACTTTATGAGTAATTAAAGCTGTTTTAGATCCAGCTCTCGCAGACGAGCATGCTGCTTCTA
>CACNSY010000041.1 GCA_902623255.1 uncultured Alphaproteobacteria bacterium
GACATTTTTAGATTTCCACTTCTAGCTAATTTAATTGATTCTGCATAAGCTTTAAAAGGTTCATTTAATTCATTTAAAACTTCCTCATTCTCACTATAACCTACAAATTTTGCTTTTATGTAATTAAATCTTTTATTATAATTTTCATTCAAATTGTTTGTTTTATTGTCTTCGAAGTTTTTTATTAATAAAATCCTATCCTCAAAATATGGATGAGTACTAACTCTTTGATCATCTTTTGAAAAACCCTTGTTTAATAATTTTTTCTCTATTGTTTCTAATAATGTTTGAATAGATTTAGAATTAGTTCTTAGTAAATTTAGTGTTTTCAATGCGTATAAATCTGCTTCCATTTCTTGATCTTTACTAAATACAATGTATTTATTTGATAAAGCGCCTGAAGTCACAATACTGCCTTGTAACAATTGAGGATTTTGAGTTAATGCTGATCCAGCAATTACAGATAAAAGGCCTAAGGTATTATATTTTTTGGTATTTTCTATTGTTTTTTTTCTAACTGCAATATGATTGAGATCTATATGGCCAACTTCATGAGCTAATACTGACAATAAAGCAACATAATCTGAGCAATGAATAATTAAGCCAGAATTAATATGTATTACATTATTAATATCTACAAAAGCATTTATTTCATTACTATTATTTAATTTAAAATTAATTTTTTTATTTATTTTATTTACTTCAGTAATATCCTCAATAATTTCTTTAACAAATTCTTCTGTTTCATAATCTAGTATTTGTGAACTATAACTAATGTTTGAAGAAAAAATAAAAAAAAACAAATAAATTGATATTTTTTTAAGACCACCATCCAGTTTTTTCTTCATCTTCATTTATTTCATCCTCTCTTAAATCAACATCTTTTTGTATATCATTTTTATTATCTTTATTTATTTCATTATCATCTGTATTGTTATCTTTGAGAATTTCTTTCTTTTTTTTAGTTTTTATTATTTTCTTTTTTTTCGTAACTTTAGTAGTTTTATTTTTCTTTTTTTCACTAATTTTTTCAGGACCTTTAGAATGATTATTTTCATCAATTTCAATTAAGGGATCATGTAAAGAATATTGTGGATCAAAATAAAAATTAATTTTGGATTCAAATTTATTTTCTAATGAATTTATCTCACTCTTTTTTTTGTTTAATAAACTTTCTGCTAATCCACTATTACATTTAACGTTAATTATTGTATTTTTATTTTCAGAGATTTTTTCTTTAATTACTTTTAATATTTGATCTATTATTGAAGAAGAATTCAAAATTAAACCTGATCCTTTACAATAGTTACATTTTTCAAAAGATTTATCTATCAAACTTGATCTCAGTCTTTGTCTTGATAGTTCCATTAATCCAAACATGCTTATTCTTCCAATTTGAACTCTCGCTCTATCTCTTATCAGGGCAGTTTTTAAACTTTTTTCAACTTTAAAATTATTTCGATAATCATCCATATCAATGAAATCTATAACTACTAAGCCTCCGAGATCTCTTAATCTAAGTTGTCTGGCTATCTCTACTGCAGCTTCTAAATTTGTTTTTAAGGCAGTATTTTCAATATTCCTCTCTGATGTATTTTTACCAGAGTTTACATCTACAGCTACCAATGCTTCAGTTGTATTAATTACAATAGAACCACCAGATTTTAATTTTACATTTAAGCTAAATAGATCGTTAATCTGGGTTTCAATATTGTTAGAAGCAAAAAGTGAGTTTTCATCTGATTTATATTGTTTTACTTTTTTTATGAAGGTAGGTGCTAAGTTTTTTGTAATTTTTTTAACTTTATCGTATCCTTCTTTACCTTCAACTAATATTTTGTCGACATCTTCACTTAGCATATCTCTAATAGCTCTTTTTAGAACATTCCCTTCTTCGTGAATCATTTCTGGAGCTTCTGATTTTAGAGTAAGTGCTCTAATTTTATTCCATTGACTTACAAGAAATGAGAGGTCTTTAGATATTTCTTTTTTTGTTCTTCCAATACCTGCTGTTCTTACTATTACTGACATTTTTTCTGGAATTTCTACTGATGACAATATTTTTTTTAATTTTTTTCTTTCTTCAATATCTCCAATCTTTCTTGATATGCCATCACTATTCATACTATTTGGCATTAGAACACAATATCTTCCAGCAAAAGATAAATATGTTGTTAGAGCAGCTCCTTTTAATCCTCTTTCTTCTTTATTTATTTGAACTAGTAAAACTTGTTTGGGTCGAATTACATCTTGAATTTTATATTTTCTAAAAAAATTGAAATATTCTTTTT
>CACNSY010000042.1 GCA_902623255.1 uncultured Alphaproteobacteria bacterium
ATCCATAAGAGAGGGAATAAAGCAATTATACACCACGTAATTATTGTAATTGAAACAATAATTTTAAGAGGCGTGGTTAAGTTAAAAAGTTTACTTTCCATTATAATCTTTTTTCTTTTTGCTCTTTAAAAGTTCTTCTTAAAACTGGAATTAATATTATTATAATTCCTATCATTGTAAGAACAGAAGTAGCTGATGCTCTTCCAATAGATCTTGTTCCAGAATCATCAATTCTCAAGAAATCATAAGTCATCCATTGTAATGAAATCCTAAATCCAGATGCACTAAAACCAACAATTTCATCAAAAACTCGATATGAATCCATTAAATGAATTAAAGCAACAAATACTATTAATGGCATGATATGCGGAATTATAATAAATCTTAAACGCTGAAGTCTATTTGCCCCATCTACAAATGCTGCCTCAATTTTTTCTTTATCGACAGTTTGTAGTCCTGCATAAAAAATAACAAAGGCAAAAGGTATAGTGTGCCAAACTCTATAAAAAAGCATTAGAATCTCTATTGTCCAGCCTTGAGAAAATAGGGCAATATCTTTATCTAAAATATTTTCTAAAAATAAAGTTAATATACCATCTCCTATAAATAACCATTTTATTGATAAAGCACCTATTACAGGTGTAATTATAAATGGGAGCAAGGTTATAAAAATTATTGGACCTTTCAATCTATTAATTAAAACATTAACGCATAGAGCTAATATTAAACCTAAGATTATTACAAATGGTAAAGTAATAAATGTAAATGTTAGTGTAAACCTTAGAGCTTTATAAAAATCAATAGATCTTATTTTACTCCATTCAAAACCATCATTTGAAATAACAGATGATAATTGTTCAAATTTCAAAATATTTTTATAATTTTGAAAGCCTACCCAAATATTATTTTTTATTTTATTTCCATTTTCATCTAATACAGGAACGGTAATTGTTTCTGTTTTACATCCAAAAGGATCGCAATTTTCTCTTTCAATCGTTTCTAATACATCTTGGTTGAATTGAAAACTTTGAATTAAAACTATTAGAAGAGGTAAGGCAATAAATAATGTCATCATTATAAATGATGGCATTGTAAAAACTAAAAAAGTAGATTTTTTCATTTACTAATATTACCCCCCTTAAGATTTTAAAAGGGGAGTAATATACAATTATATAAAATTATAAGAGACCTTTTTCTGTTGCTGCGGTAATATAATCAGCCTCAATTTTTTCTAAAGTAGCTTTTGCAGTAGCTGCGCCAGTCAAATAATCACCAATAGCAGCACCTAAGACTCCATGGAGTGTGCTCATTTTTGCTGATGCAGGATAAGGAGCTGCTCCAGATTTTGCAGTTAAAATTGCACCAATATTTGATGGAGCTGGATCAAACGCATTAGACAGCCAAGGAGCAGCTTCAGGGTTCGCTCCTAAGTTTGCTGGATCTAATCCAACCATAGCTAGTTTAAATGCTGCTTCTGCTTCTTCATCAGTAACATTTTTAGCTATAACAACACCATCCCACCATAATGTAGATGCTGGTTTACCATTCTTTTTTGCTTTAGGCGCTGATGCAAACTTTACTAATCCAACAACTGTTGACTCCTCTGCATTGTCCATAGCACCAGCTCGAGACGCCCAAAGGTTTGCAAGAGCAATCTTACCCTGTTGGAATTGTTGTTGAACATATGTAGAATCTGAAGTTAAATACTCAGGATCCATATATTCTGTTAGTTTTTTCATCATCTTAAGTGTTTCATAGCCATCGTTATTATTAACTGCTGGCATATTTCCATCAAAAAAAGAATCAGCAAAACCCAAATACATATTTACAAATTCTTCTCCTAAATTCCAACCTGACTTGAATGTTCCACCAAGTGGATAATCTACAACTCCAGCATCTTTAATAACTTTAGCAGCTTTCAAAAGCTCGTCATAAGTTGTTGGAATATCTATACCAAGATCACTCAAAATATCTTCTCTGTAAAATAAATGTTGAGCATTTGTCATCATTGCAATTGCCATAATTTTTCCATCAATTACAATTTTTTGATTATCTTGTAGAGAGTCTCCATATTTAGCAACTAGATCGTCAAGTGGTCTAGTTACACCAGCATCAAGAACCGATACATTTGTAGAAGCTGAAACACCTGCCATTGTAAATTGAGATGGGTTGCTTTCTAATGATGCAACAAGCTTATCTCTGT
>CACNSY010000043.1 GCA_902623255.1 uncultured Alphaproteobacteria bacterium
CAAAACAGATGAATCCATAAAAGTGTCTATGAATTTATCATCTGAAGATGGAGAGCTTAATCATTCAATTAAAGAAGATATAAAAATAAAATAATGTTTTAAAATTTTTGAAAAGTTTAGTTAATACGATTTTGTATTTTATCAATATTTTCAAGTTTAGATAGCGGTCCGATACTTGATATAGTTATTGGCCCTTTTACAATTTCATTAGCAATCTTTTGAACTGTCTCTTTAGAAACTTTATCTATATTTTTAATAGTTTCAGCGGGGTCAATTATTCTATTAAAGACCAGAAGTTGTCTAGCAGCACTCTCACATCTTCTAAATGCACTTTCTCTCCCCATCATTAAGCTTGCTTTCAATTGAGCTTTACCTCTATTTATTTCTTTTTCTGTAATTGAATTAGGACTTTCATTTAATTGATCACATAAAACAGGTATGAGCTCTTGGATTTGATTTTCACCTGTTCCACAATAAATACCAAAAACACCCGTGTCAGTATAAGATGAACTAAAAGAGGAAATTCCATATACAAGACCACGTTTCTCTCTTATCTCTTGAAACAATCTTGATGACATACCTCCACCTAGTAAAGAAGAATAAACCAATAAAGAATAGTAATCATCATGGTGATAATCTATACCTTCAAAACCAAGTAGTAAGTGAATCTGTTCTAATTTTTTATCTTCTCTGTATTCTCCAGATTTGTAATCAGCTTTTTGTCTTTCAGTAGATAATCCAGTTGGTAGGTTAGTGCATGATTTTTTAATTGATTCTACAAATTGATCATGGTCAATTTTTCCAGCTGCACTAATAATCATTTTTTTTGGATTATAATGATTCATCATGAAGTCTTTAACCTCGTCTCTTGAAATATTTTTAATAATATCAGTTTTACCCAATATGGAGCGTCCCATTGGCTGGTCCGGGTATGCTTTTTCTTGCCAATAATCAAAAATCATATCATCAGGTGTATCAAGGTACATGCCAATTTCTTGAATTATGACTCCTCTTTCTCGATTAAGTTCATCTTCAGCAAATGTAGAATTTTGCAAAATATCTGTCAGAATATCTATTCCATAATGTAGATCATCAGCTAAGAGTTTTACATAATAAGCTGTTATTTCCTTTGAAGTATAGGCATTTATATCTCCGCCAACATTTTCAATTGTTTCGGCAATTTGAAGAGCATTTTTAGTTGATGTGCCCTTAAAAGCCATATGCTCTAAAAGGTGAGCAACACCATTTATATCTTTTGTTTCATCTCTACCACCAACAAAATTCCATATACCCATTGATACTGTTTCCAACCCTGGCATATTTTGAGTTACTATTCTTAATCCGTTTTCTAGTGTTGTAATTTTATGCATTGTTTATTTTTTCCAAGATGAAGTTTTTTACATCCATAGTACTATTGGGTAATATAGTCATCTTTTCCTCTTTATCAAAGAGATTGCTCAATTCTTTTGGTATATCAATTTCTTTATTGATTGCTTTATTCACAGCTTTGTCAAATTTTGCAGGATGTGCACAAACCAAAGATACCCATGCTTCATTATCTTTTTTATCTAATAATACTTTTAGTCCTGTTGCAGTATGTGGATCAGCAATATAATTATATTTTTCATATACATATTTAATTGTTTCCAGAGTCTGGCTATCATCAATTGAGGAAGCCTTATATATTTGCTGAAACTTAGCTAAAACAGAGTCATCAAATTGATAAAAACCTTTTGATGAAAAGCTTTCAAATACTTCATTTACTCTTTTGCTATCTCTATTTAGGCTTTCAAAAATTTGTCTCTCAAAATTACTTGAAACTTGTATATCCATACTAGGGCTATAAGTTTGAGAAACAGATTTTTTTTTCATTTCTCCAGTGTCTACTATGGACTTCAAGATATCATTAGAATTAGTTGCAATATGTAAATGACCAATAGGTAATCCCATTTGTTTAGCAACAAAGGCAGAAAAGATATTGCCAAAATTTCCCGAAGGAACAATAAAATTTATTTGATGCTTATCAGTTTGTAAATAAGACCAAAAATAATAAACTACTTGGGCAATTAATCGTGCCCAGTTTATAGAGTTTACTGCAGTTAAAGAAGTAGACTCTTGTATTTCATCATCTACAAATAGTTCTTTGACAATTTTTTGACAATCATCAAAATTAC
>CACNSY010000044.1 GCA_902623255.1 uncultured Alphaproteobacteria bacterium
CTTTTGAAAGTTCTTTTGATTGAAAATAAGGTATACAAATTAAAACATATTCAAAATCTTTAAATTCTTCTTTTTCAGAAAATAGTGAGAAGAGATCATTACTGTTTTTTGAAATTTTAATTATTTTTGAATTTAAATAACTATTTACTTTAATATTATCAAAAATAGACTTTGGAATAGAATTCATTCCATTTTTACCAATAATAATTTTTTTTCTTATCTTTTTATTTTTTAAATAATCTGTTGCAAAATCTATTTCTATTATTTGTCCCAAGTTATATTTACTTATTACTTCGTTTAATTGATTTACAGAATGATTTGTCGAAAGATAATGTGCACCATGATCAAAAATATAATTATCATGCTTTCTAGTAGAGACTCTTCCTCCTGGTCTCCATGATTTATCAAAAATTGTAATATTATGTTCTTGAAGATTATAAGCAAGAGACAAGCCAGTCATTCCAGCTCCAATTATTGCGATATTTTTCACTTAATTAATGCTAATTATTTGAAAATTTTTTTTACTTAAAGATTTAATTTTTTTTAATCCGAATTTACTGCATAAATTTTTGTATCTCTGTTTTGTAGGTAAGTTAATAGTCTTAAAATGAATATTATCGTGACCAAACATCATTTTCTGACCATTAATTTCATATAATCTTTTATAAATACTAGATTTTCTTCTGATAACCATAATTTAATAGAAAAAAAATATAGTTAAATTTAAAGCAGCAAAGATAAATACTATCGCAATAGCTGCGTAGACATTTCTTTTGTTCATATCTATTTATAATTAAAATTATGCTTAAAAGTCAAGACACTAAATTAATTTAGCATTAATGACTTAAGAAAATCTAAGTTTTCAATTAATCGTCTTAATTCTTCTGGATCTAATCCTTTTAAATTTTCTTTAAATAAATTTTGATAGTCTAATGTATCAATACGATCCGTATAAATTTCTTTTAAAGAAATTGTATTTGAATTATCATAATCATAATTCCCAATTAATATTTTTGATAATGCAGGAAATATTAGTGATGTAGTTGTATAAGTTGCAAATCCTATTTCTCTGTCTTCGTCTTGTCTTTTGTCAATAAAGGTAAAATAAATAGCTATTCTTGCTGCACGTGTTAATTCTGCTACAGATAATTCATCATCTTGTGATACATCTAAAAATGAAAAAGTTTCATTAATACAATTTGCAGGATTGCTATCATTATTACATGTTTCAATTAATTGAGAATTCATTAAGTTAATAATTTCTCCATAAATAATTTGAAAGACACTAGGGATTGATTCACATTTTTCATAAACTGAATACTCTGATGAATTTAAAAAAGAATAGTCTATACCATCCCAACCATCAGGAGCAGTAACTTCAAGTAAATTATCACCATCTTTTTTTAAAAAATAATAATAACTTCCATCTAATTCTCCCCATTTATAAGCTGACCAATCTTGTACCTTTGAGGTTTTGGACACATTAAAACCAACATATGTCTCGTCAATCCACATACTTGTATTATTTGATATTATAAATACTTGATATTCTGCGTCACAATCATCACTCCAAATACCTTGAATATCTTTTGGAAAATTATCTTCAAATATTAGTTCTGCATTCAGGTGAAATGGAAATAATAAAAAAATACTAAAAATTAATTTAACTAAATTATTCTTCATAAGGCATAACTCTTATTACATCACCGTAAATAATTACAACTCTTTGCCCATTTGGAAGGGCATTATTATCTCCTTGTACAAAAGCCTTTTCTTGATCATTTTGGCAATTAGAAGTGTTATTACCACATTCATCAATATTTACTATATATTGGAAGCCATCATGATTGCCAATTTTAGCTTGAATTACTGAGCCCATAGCGGCTCCTCCAATAGTTCCATATACTATAGCAATATCTTGACACTTAGTTCCTAATATTTCTTCTTCTCCACATATTTGAGAAGCTAAAAGACCTCCTATCATTGCTCCAGCAGTTGCTCCAATCCAATCACTTTCACCTTCAATTTTTACTGGAAGAGAGGTTTTAATTGTTCCATATTCAATATTAGTTACTTTTTGTGCATCAGATTTTTTTACCTTATTTGGAGATGTTGTATTACAAGAAATTAGTCCAAAACTAATTATAAGGGGAATTACTAATAATTTTA
>CACNSY010000045.1 GCA_902623255.1 uncultured Alphaproteobacteria bacterium
CTAACAACTTTATTGACTGTAATTTTTTTTTATAACTTTCTTCATGCTGAAGAAATTTATTTTGACTTATCTGAGGATAGTATTGAATTAAAAACAGATTTTAATGGAAAAGAAATAATTATTTTTGGATTACTAAAAGATAATCATGAGACACTTTTGACAATAAAAGGGCCGCCATCAAAAATGAGAATACAAAAAAAAGAGAGGTATTTTGGAATATGGATAAATAATCAATACGTTACCTATAGTAACATTCCATCTTTATTCTTTTTATCCTCCTCAAAAGAAATTAATGAAATTTTGCCTGAGTCAATATTAATTAATGAGGATCTAAGTTTTGAAAAAATTTTAAATAATAAGACTTTTAATCAAAATTTTATTTTCAAAAATGACCAAAAAAATTGGAATGAAAATTTTGTTAGAATAAAAAAAGAACAATCATTTTATAAAAGTTTTGAAATGAAAAAGGTCAAAGATAAATTATTTCAAACTAGCGTTTTTTTTCCAACAAATACAATACCAGGGATTTATAATGTTGATATTTACTATATAAGAAATAATACAATTATGAGTACAGATCAAAAAAATATAGTTATAAAAAAAACTGGTATAGGAAGTCAAATATTTGACTTTGCTAATGAGAATGCAGCTACATATGGAGTTTTTGTAATTATCTTTTCAATATTTTCAGGTTTTATTGCTGCTGCTTTATTTAGGAGAAGTAAATGAGTGATGATAGATATATTCTAGTTGTTGCAGATAATTCAGAAGAAATGAACACAGCTCTTGAATATGCTTGTGCAAGATCAAAAAAAACTGGAAGAAAAATCATAATTGCAACATTCATAGAGCCTTTGGATGTTCTAACAACCAAGGGTGTTACAGACATTATGAAAGAAGAAGCTAGAGAAGAAGCAGAAACAATTCTTAAAAAAGCTGCCTCATTTGTCCAAGAAAGAACAGGTGACTATCCTGCTCTCTCTTTAAGAGAGGGGGATACTATATCTGAATTAAAACAATTATTAGATGAAGAAAAAAATATTAATGTTCTTGTTTTAGCTGCCAATACTGATCCAAATAGTAAAAACCCTGGTCCAATAATAACTTCTCTGGTGAGTAATGAAATTACAAACCTAAGAATACCAATAATGATTGTGCCTGGAAATTTATCATTTGAACATATTGCGCAAATAACTTAAAAAAATGTCTAAAGAGATAGCTAAAATATTAGTAGATATAAAGTCTATTAATTTTTCATTTGATAAATATTTTACTCTTACATCAGGATTAGCTAGTCCTGTTTATGTTGATTGTAGAAAAATTATTTCTTTTACAAAAGAAAGAAATTTTATAATTGATAAAGCCATAGATTATTTAACTAAAAATAATATTAATACAGAAATTATTGCTGGGGGAGAGACTGCTGGAATTCCATATGCTGCTTTTATTTCTCAAAAATTAGATAAACAAATGATTTACATTAGAAAAAAAACAAAAGGTTTTGGAAAAAATAAACAAATTGAAGGTGAATTTGAAAATAATCAAAAAGCTCTTTTGGTTGAAGATCTAGCTACTGATGGAGGTAGTAAAATAATTTTTATTAACGCAATGCGTGAAGCAGGATTAAAAGTTAAAGATATATTTGTAATATTTTATTATGATATTTTTAATTTCAAAGAATCAGAATTATTTAAATTAAATGTTAATATGCACTCACTGTGTACTTGGAAAGATATAATACATTATATTGAAAGTGAAAAAATATATTCTGAAGATAAGGTTTCAAACTTAAAAGAATTTTTAGAAGATCCAGAAAAATGGAGAAGCAAGTATGCGTGAAATAGTTGTTGTCAGTGGAGGTTTTGACCCAATTCACAGTGGTCATATAAAATTAATTAAAGAAGCTGCTAAACATGGTGAAGTTGTAGTTTTACTAAATTCTGATTTATGGCTTCAAAAAAAGAAGGGTAAGGAATTTCTTCCTTTTATTGAAAGAACTATAATTATGAATGAGTTAAAAAATGTTATTGATGTTATAGAATTTGATGATGGAGATAAGACGTGCATCGATGGTCTTAAAAAAGTAAAAGATAAATATCCGAAATCAATTATTAAATTTGCAAATGGAGGTGATAGAAATAATAATACAACACCAGAATCAATATTCT
>CACNSY010000046.1 GCA_902623255.1 uncultured Alphaproteobacteria bacterium
TCGAGTTACTGGTTATGGTGGTAAGACAAGTACATCTGAGTTCCTTTCATTATCAATTTTAGAAAGAGATATTAATCTTAAATTTAATGCGGATGTTAATGATAGTATAAATTGGACTTTTACTGCACCAGAAAATATTAAATTCAAAGTTGGTGAAAATAAACTCGTTAATTACAAAGCTACCAATCAATCTGACGTAGAAACAATTGGAACTGCGACATTTAATGTTTTACCAGAAAAGGTTGGTCCATATTTTATTAAAACACAGTGTTTCTGTTTCGAAAAGCAGGCTTTGAAACCTGGAGAAACAGTTGAAATGCCTGTTGTGTTTTACATTGATCCTTCAATTAACGATGATCCAACAATGAAAGATGTTGAAGAGATAACATTGTCATATACCTTTTTTAAATATATAGAATAACCAATGGCTAATAAATCAACAACAGGGCAGAAACATCCATATCACTTAGTTGATCCAAGTCCTCTTCCATTCCTTTCATCAATAGCTGGACTCGCAATGGCTGCTGGCCTTGTATTTTATATGCACTACGGAACTTCTTGGCTTTTAATTCTTGGAACTATTGGTTTGTTAACTATTATGTTCTTATGGTGGAGAGATGTAATTAAAGAATCAACTTTCCAAAAAGTTCACACACCAGTTGTGGAACTCGGATTAAGATATGGAATGGCTCTTTTTATTGCATCAGAAGTAATGTTCTTTGTTGCTTTCTTTTGGGCTTTCTTTGATGCAAGTTTAACACCTAAACTACCTATAGAAGAATTCTCAGAAACTTTTGACAGTAATGGTGCTGTAGGCATTTGGCCGCCAGAGGGTATTAAAACATTTGATCCTCTTGATGTTCCTTTTTTAAATACATTAATATTATTAATGTCGGGTACTACTTGTACATGGGCTCACCACGCTGTTAGAGAAGGCCATAGAGATCAAGCTATTCAAGCATTATGGTGTACTGTTGGTCTTGGTATTTTTTTCTCAATTATGCAGGGTGTAGAATATTACGAAGCAGCTCATCATTATTTCAGTTTTACAGATGGGATATATCCATCAGTATTTTACATGGCGACGGGTTTTCATGGATTTCACGTAATGGTTGGAACAGCGTTCTTAGCAGTTTGTTTGTATCGTGTTTATAAAAATCATTTTACTCCAGATAGGCATTTTGGATTAGAGGCAGCAGCATGGTACTGGCACTTTGTTGATGTAGTTTGGCTGTTCTTGTTTGTCTGCGTTTATGTTTGGGGTGCATAAATTAAAAACTTTCCAATAAAATTTTTTTTATTCAGTTTATTTTGTGTTGCACTGACTATATTTTTAGGAACTTGGCAATTGCAAAGACTGGAATGGAAAGAAAAAATTATAGCCGAATTTAATGAACTAAAGGACCAAAAACCACTTTCACTTTCAATGGGAAAAATGAAGTATCCAAACATTGATGAGTTTACTAAAGTTATCACTTTAGGGACTATAGATAGAAGTAAAAAAATTTTTTTCCCGGCCAAAACATTGAATGGCATTTCTGGTGTTAGAATAGCTAGTTTATTGTCAGATAATCATGGTAATAATTATTTAATTGATGAAGGTTGGTTTGAGCAAAGTAGATATGATTATTTTAAAGACAATAATGAAATAATAAATGCTGAAATACTAGGATACATCCGATATCCAACTCAAAAACAGATGTTTACTCCTGAGAACTCTATTTCTTCAAATGAATGGTATTATTATGATCTGGAGCAAATTCAAACTTACTTAAACGTTAAGATAAATCAGAAATTTTTCATTAAAAATATGAGCAATTATGCAGAGAATTTCTTAATACCTTCATCTCAAAATCATAATTTTTCAAATAATCATTTGCAGTATGCAATTACATGGTTTTTGATGAGCTTTTCTTTTTTGATTATTTTTATAATTTATTTATTTAGGAAGAAAAAATGAAAACATATTTAAAACTTAAAGAAATCTTTAATGAAGCTTCACTGACATCAGATATTGCAGGTATTTTACACTGGGATATGGCAACAATGATGCCGAGCAGCTCAAGAGATCAAAGATCAGAGCAATTAGCCTATTTATCAAAACTTAGTCATA
>CACNSY010000047.1 GCA_902623255.1 uncultured Alphaproteobacteria bacterium
TAAGGAGTTGGATAAATCTCTTGCTATATCAATAGTGCTATTAAAAGATCCATTACCAACTTTTACATCAAGTACTAAAGATGAAAGACCGCTTGCAATTTTCTTTGAAAGAATAGATGATGTTATTAAAGGTAAAGATTCTACTGTACCTACAATATCCCTTATAGAATATAATTTTTTATCAGCTGGTGCTAAATTAGAGGTTTGACCAATAATTGCACAACCAACGTCTTTTACAACTTTTTTAAAAGTTTCTAAATCAGGCTTTGTATTGTACCCAGGTATTGAATCAAATTTATCTAGAGTACCACCGGTATGACCCAAACCTCTACCTGAAATCATAGGTACATACAGTCCACAAGCTGCAAGTATTGGTGCTAAAATAACGCTCGTCTTGTCTCCAACTCCACCAGTTGAGTGCTTATCACAAACCAACTCAGAATCTACAATCTCAGACCAATTTAGTGTATCGCCTGAGTTCGTCATCGCTTCAGTTAAACAAACAGTTTCTTCAGGAGTCATTCCATTTGAAAATATTGCCATGCTCATTGCTGCAATTTGCGCATCTGAAAAAGATCCATTTGTTAAACCGTCTACAAAAAAGTTGATATCTTCTTTTGATAGATCTTTGTTGTCTCTTTTTTTTCTAATTATCTCTTGAGGTATCATCGAATTGAACTTCTTGTATAAATTGTTTAATTAAATTTAAAACATTGTTCTCTGCTAAACTTGCATTCTCTAAAGTTTCCTGATGACTTAATTTTGTTTTATTCATACCAGCAGCTAAGTTGGTGATTACGCTGATACCAATAACGGGAAGTCCGCAATGATTAGCAACTAAAACTTCTGGTACTGTAGACATTCCAACTGCATTTCCACCTATTACTTTTAAGGCATTGATTTCAGCAGGAGTTTCAAAATTTGGTCCTGAGTACATACAATAGATACCTTCATAAATTTTTTGATCTATTTTTTTAGCGACTTGTATTAACTGATCTCTATAAAACTTGTGATACCCATCACTCATATCATGAAAGCGAGGGCCATACTCTTCAGCATTAGGTCCAATAAGTGGATTAAAACCACTCCAGTTAATATGATCTTTAATTGCCATTAAACTGCCAGCCGGCATAGCTTCATCTAAACTACCTGCTGCATTTGTAACAACTAATAACTTAGACCCAATGTCCTTTAATACTCTTATGGGTGAAGCTAAACTTTGAGGATTATGCCCTTCATAAATATGTGATCTTCCATACATACATACAACATTTAAAGTATTTATTTTTCCTAAAACTAATTTACCTGCGTGACCTTTGACAGTTGGCTGTGGAAAATCAGCTAACTGTTCATATGAGATTGATTCTTGAATATCTTTTTCTTCAAAAAAATTAGTTAGTCCACTTCCTAAAATTACGGCAATATCGGGTGAAGTATTATTTGTTATTTCTAAAAATTTTTTTGCCGAGGGTAACATTAAAGATTCTCTGGGCCAAAAGAATCTGGAAGTAATTCTTCGAGCGTAGATGTTTTCATATGACCATTTTCATTACACATATGAATCTTAGTATCTAAAGTAGCAAATTCTCTTAACCTCTGTCTACAACCACCACAGGGTGAACATAATAATTCACCTGAACCTATAACCACAACTTCTAAAATTTTTTTGTTTCCATTAGATATCATATTTCCAATTGCAGTTGCTTCGGCACACTGGGATTGAGGATAGGCAGCATTTTCAACATTACAACCAGTAATAATTTTACTATCTTCTGTTAGAAAAGCTGCTCCTACTTTAAAATTTGAATAAGGCACATGAGCTTGCTCTCTAACTTTTTTTGCAGCCTTGAATAAACTATCAAAATTTTCTGAAACCATATTGTTGTTTAACATGAAATTACTAAAAAAATTATTTATTTCTAAATCTTAAACAATTCTTGAGACAAATCAGGAAGCTCGTCTCCCCAAAAAACTTCTTTACGTAAAAATTCTGGATCTTGGTTAAAACAAACAGACATTGCAGAATTATAAACAGCCCTTGAGTCAATAGTCGAATTTAGATCTCTTCCCT